>NZ_JBSFSI010000006.1:0-416622 GCF_053589675.1 Streptomyces sp. NPDC003284 | reverse complement strand
GCCCGGTTACATTCCGAACCCGGAAGCTAAGCCTCACAGCGCCGATGGTACTGCAGGGGGGACCCTGTGGGAGAGTAGGACACCGCCGAACAATCTTTGGAGGACCCCTGGTCACCAGCGTTCAGCTGGGACCAGGGGTCCTTTTGTTTTTCATCACACACAGCTTGGAGCGCGCCGGGTACCCGGTTGCGTGAGAATGACTTTGCGGTACAGCAGACAGGAGTCACCGATGTCCACCAACTCTCCCGACGAGCGTCCGGAGCGCGATCAGCGCCGCCGGGACGTTGGTGACCGCGGCGAACGCGGTGACCGTGGCGGCTTCCGCGGCGGGCCGCGCCGCAGCGACGACCGTGGTGGCTACACCGGTCGTCGTGACGACGACCGTGGGTACGGCCGGCGGGACGACCGTGACCGTGACCGCGGTGGGTACGGCGGCCGTCGCGACGACCGCTCGGACCGTCCCGACCGCGGCGACCGCCCCGGCGGCGACCGTGGTGGGTTCCGTCGTGACAGCGGTGACCGGCCCACCTACCGTCGTGATGACCGGCGGGACGACCGTCGTGATGACCGTGGCGACCGTGGTGGCTTCCGTGGTGGTCGTGACGACCGCCGGGACAGCGGCGACCGTGGCGGTTTCCGCCGTGAGGGCGGCGACCGTCCTACCTACCGTCGCGACGACCGCAGGGACGACCGCCCCGGCGGCGACCGTGGTGGCTTCCGCCGTGACAGCGGCGACCGGCCCACCTACCGTCGCGATGACCGGCGGGACGACCGCCGTGACGACCGTCGCGACGACACCCGTGGCGGGTACGGCGCCCGTCGTGACGACGACCGTGGGTACGGTCGTCGCGACGACCGTGACCGTGACCGCGGTGGGTACGGCGCTCGTCGTGATGACCGCAGGGACGACCGTCGTGATGACCGTGGCGACCGCGGTGGCTTCCGTGGCGGTCGTGACGACCGCCGGGACAGCGGCGACCGCGGTGGTTTCCGCCGCGAGGGCGGCGACCGTCCTACCTACCGTCGCGACGACCGCAGGGACGACCGCCCCGGCGGCGACCGTGGTGGCTTCCGTCGTGACAGCGGTGACCGGCCCACCTACCGGCGGGACGACCGTCGCGACGACCGGCGGGACAACGACCGTGGTGGGTTCCGCCGTGACAGCGGTGACCGCCCCGCCTACCGTCGTGATGACCGGCGGGACGACCGCCGTGACGACCGCGGTGACCGTGGTGACCGCGGTGGCTTCCGTGGCGGTCGTGACGACCGCCGGGATGACCGCCGTGACGACCGGGGTGGCCGTCCCGGTGGCTTCCGCCGCGACGATCGCGGTGACCGCGGGGGACGTCCGGGTGGGTTCCGCCGCGAGGGCGACCGCCCGTCCTACCGTCGTGACGACCGGCGGGACGACCGCAGGGACGACCGTCGCGACGACCGCCGTGGCGGCGGCCGGTTCCGTGACGAGCGGGACCGCGACCGCGACCGGGAGCCGATCAAGCGGCTGCCGATCCCGGAGGAGGTCACCGGCGACGAGATCGACAAGGACGTACGGCAGGAGTTGCAGAGCCTGCCGAAGACGCTCGCCGAGGATGTCGCCAGGAACCTGGTGATGGTCGCCCGGCTGATCGACGAGGACCCGGAGGGCGCCTACGGCTACTCCAGGGTCGCGCTGCGGCTGGCGTCGCGTGTCGCGGCCGTGCGCGAGGCGGCCGGGTTCGCCGCGTACGCGAGCCAGAAGTACAGCGAGGCGCTGGCGGAGTTCCGGGCCGCGCGGCGGATGACCGGCAACGTGGAACTGTGGCCCGTCATGGCGGACTGCGAGCGCGGGCTCGGCCGGCCGGAGAAGGCGCTGGACATGGCCGGTGCCCCCGAGGTGCACAAGCTCGACAAGGCCGGGCAGGTGGAGATGCGGCTCGTCGCGGCCGGTGCCCGGCGCGACATGGACCAGCTGGACGCGGCCATCGTGACGCTCCAGAGCCCCGAGCTGGCCTCGAACTCCGTCCAGCCGTGGACCGCCCGGCTCCGGTACGCCTACGCCGACGCGCTGCTGGCCGCCGGCCGGGAGCCCGAGGCGCGCGAGTGGTTCGCGAAGGCCGTCGAGGCCGACCGGGACGGCAGCACCGACGCGTCGGACCGCCTGGCCGAGCTGGACGGCGTGGAGTTCACCGACGCGCTCGACGAGGACGGCGAGAACGACACGGCCGATACGACGGACAAGGCTGCCGCGACGGACAAGGCCGACGAGCCCGAAGCCGCCCCGCAGCACAGCGGCGCCGAGGACGCCGACGACGCCGAGAACGCCGACGACGCCGAGGCCAAGACCGCCGTCGAGGCCAAGAACGACGAAGGCGCCGACAAGGACTGAACTCCTTGAGCGTCCTTGCGCCGCGAGAGTGACGGCGAGAGTGACAGAGGGCGGGCCCCGGTCGACACCGACCGGGGCCCGCCCTTCGTCTGTCACGGGCTCTGCGCCGTCACGGCTCCAGTGCCCGCAGCACCAGTCCCGACGCCGGTTTCGGGCCGAACGACGTCGACTTGCGGGGCATCGTGACGCCCTGCCGGGCCAGCTCGCGCACCACGTCCTCGCGGACCGGGTGCAGCAGGACGGCCGTCCCGCCGTCGCGTTCGGCCTTCGCCACGGTGGCGGCGGTGTCGTGGATGTAGGCGATACGGGCGGGATCGTCCTCGGGGATGCCCCAGACGTGCTCCAGGAGCGTGGCGTGCAGAACGGTCGCGTCGAGCCTGCGCCAGGCCGCCGGACGGTCGGCGGGGACCGTCCGGTCCAGGAGACCGGGATCGGGGCGGTCCACCAGATGGAAGGAGCCGTCGCCCGCGAGGAGGAAGGCGTTGCCCGCGCAGGCCGCGTCCGCCAGCACCTCCAGCGCCTTGGCCAGGGGCGTCCCGTCCAGCCGCCGCACCCGGAAGTGGCCGCCGAGCGCCGTCAGCGCGTCGGCGACCGGCAGTCCGTGCAGCAGGCGGTGGATGGCTCGGACCCGGAGCGGATAGCGGGCGGTGTCGACCAGCAGGACGAGTCCGTAGTCCCAGGCGCTGGGCGAGGGGTGTTCCGCGCGCAGGCGGCGGTAGGTGGCCCAGCGGTGGTGGCCGTCGGCGATCAGGGCCTGGTGCGCGGCCAGGTCCTCCCGGATCCCGGCCAGGTCGGCGGGGTCGGTGAGGGCCCACAGGCGGTGGCTGAAGCCGTCCTCGGTGGTGGTGGACAGCAGCGGGGGCCGTTCGGCGGTGCGTTCGATGATCACGGTCGTCGCGGCGGTGGAGCCGTTGCCGCGGTAGGTCAGCAGCAGCGGTTCCAGGTTGGCGCTGGTCGCGCGCATCAGGGCGGCACGGTCGGCGACGACATGGGGCATCACGTCCTCGTGCGGCAGCACCACGCCCTCCGCCGGGTCCGAGACGCGCAGCGCGCCGATCAGGCCGCGTTGCAGCATGCCGTCGCCGTCGCGCTGCTCGTAGACGTACAGGCCGGGTTCCGGGTCGGTGGTCAGGACGCCCTCGGCGAGCCAGCGGCGCAGGGTGTCGGCGGCCTGTTCGTTGCGGGCGTCGGGCGTGCCGGCCTGGGGCAGGATCAGCCGGACGATGTTGTGGGGGTCGGCGGACTGGAGGTGGTGCAGTCCGTCGGGGCGTACGACGACGTCGTAGGGGGGCGACGTCACGGCGGCCAGACTGCCGACCCGGTCGGGGTCGTAGCGGAGGCCCCGGAACGGAGTGAGGTCGAGGCCGCGGCGCGGTGTTGCCGGCGAGTGACCTGCTGTGTTCATCCCGGCATCGTACGTGTGTCAGTGGCATGGGGGATGATCGGGGGAAACCGGCACACGAGGAGCGATGCGGAATGAGTCAGGGCGTCAGGACCGGTCCCGAGGGCAGTGCGCGGGCGCTGAGCGAGGCGTACGACACGGCGCTGCTCGACCTGGACGGGGTGGTGTACGCGGGGGGTGAGGCCATCGCGCACGCGGTGGACTCGCTCGCCGCCGCCCGCGCGGGCGGCATACACCTGGCGTACGTCACCAACAACGCCCTGCGCACCCCGGACGCGGTGGCCGCGCACCTGACCGACCTGGGGATACGGGCCGAGGCGTCGGACGTCGTCACCTCGGCGCAGGCGGTGGCCCGGCTGATCGCCGATCAGCTGCCGCAGGGGGCGCGGGTGCTGGTCATCGGGGGTGAGGGGCTGCGGGTGGCGCTGCGCGAACGCGGCCTGGAGCCGGTGGATTCGGCCGACGACGACCCGGCGGCCGTGGCCCAGGGGTACGGCGGTCCCGAGATGCCGTGGGGGCGGTTCGCGGAGGCGGCGTATGCCGTCGCGCGCGGGGTGCCGTGGTTCGCCTCCAACACGGACCTGACGATCCCGAGCGCGCGCGGCATCGCCCCGGGCAACGGCGCGGCGGTGGAGGTGGTCCGGATCGCCACGGGCGCGGAGCCGCAGGTGGCGGGCAAGCCGCTGCCGCCCATGCACCGCGAGACGGTGCTGCGCACCGGGGCGCGGCGTCCGCTGGTGGTCGGCGACCGGCTGGACACGGACATCGAGGGCGCGTTCAACGGCGGGGTGGACTCGCTGCTCGTGCTGACCGGGGTGACCGACGGGGCGCGGCTGCTGGCCGCCCCGCCCGAGCACCGGCCGACGTATGTCGACGCCGATCTGCGCGGGCTGCTCACCGGGCAGCCGGAAGTCACCCGGACGGGTGAGGGTTTCCGGTGCGGCGGGTGGACGGCGACGGCGGGTGCCGACCGGCTGGAGCTGGCCGGTGAGGGTCAACCGCTGGACGGGCTGCGGGCGTTGTGCGCGGCGGCGTGGACGGCGGGCGGCGCGCAGGCGTGTGCGCTGGAGAGCGAGAAGGCGCTGGCCCGCCTGGGGCTGTGACGCACTGTCGAGGCCAGGGGAGGGGTTAGGTTACCCTAACCAGGTGTTGGTCGACAGTCCCCCCGAAGAGCGCGCGGCGCGGGCCGCCGCACCCCCGAGCCGTCGCGGGGCGCGCGCCGCCGGGCTGCTCGCGTCCGCCGCGCTGCTGCTGCTCGTCGCCCTGGCGAGCATCGCGATCGGCGCCAAAGGGCTGAGTCCGGCCCAGGTCTGGCACGGACTGTTCCAGGACTCGGGGACGTACGGCGACGTCGTGGTCGGCCAGCGGCTCTCGCGCACCCTGCTCGGGCTGCTCGCCGGGTCCGCGCTCGGCCTGGCCGGTGCCGTGCTCCAGGCGCTCACCCGCAATCCGCTGGCCGACCCGGGCATCCTCGGCATCAACGCGGGCGCGTCGGCCGCCGTGGTCACCGCGATCACCTACTTCGGCGTGACCAGCCTGAGCGGCTATGTGTGGTTCGCCTTCCTCGGCGCCGCCGCGGTGGGAGCGCTGGTGTGGTTCCTCGGCGGCAGCAGGGGCGCCACGCCGGTGCGGCTCGCGCTGGCCGGTACGGCGATCGGCGCCGCGCTCTACGGCTATGTCCAGGCCGTGATGATCACGGACGACGCGGCGCTGGGCCGGATGCGGTTCTGGACCGTGGGCTCTCTGGCCTCCGCCGGCAACGAGACCGTCGTCCAGGTGCTGCCCTTCTGTGTCGCCGGTACCGCGCTCGCGCTGCTGCTGGCCCGGCCGCTGAACGCCCTGTCGATGGGCGACGACACCGCGCGCGCCCTCGGCGCCCGTCTGCACCGCACCCGGGCGCTGGCGATGCTCGCCGCGACCGTGCTGTGCGGGGCGGCCACCGCCGCCTGTGGCCCGATCGTCTTCGTCGGTCTCATGGTCCCGCACGTGGTGCGCTCGTTCACCGGGCCCGACCTGCGCTGGATCCTGCCCTACGCCACCGTGCTGTCGCCCGTGCTGCTGCTCGGCTCGGACGTGATCGGACGGATCGTCGCCCGGCCCGCCGAGGTCCAGGTCGGCGTGGTCACCGCGCTCATCGGCGGCCCGGTGTTCATCCTGCTCGTCCGGCGGCGGAGGACGGCCCAGCTGTGAAGACGCACCCCACCCCCACCGCGAAGGACCCCGGGACGGCCGCCACCGGGGCGACGGCCGCCGGGACCGGGACCGCGCACACCTCTGGCGCCCGCGCGCCCCGCGCCGTGCGTGCTGTCCGCGCGCCCGGCGGGCTCTCCCTGCGCCTGGACGTACGGGCGTTCACCGTCGTCGTCCTGCTGACGCTCGCCGCGCTCGCCGCGGGCGTGGTGCTCATCGGCACCGGAGACTTCCCGATCGACGCCTCCGACGTACTGAAGACCCTGGCCGGACAGGGCGACGCGGGCCAGGAGTTCATCATCCGCGAACTGCGGCTGCCGCGTGTCCTGGTCGGCCTGCTGGTCGGCGCCTGCCTGGGCCTGGGCGGCGCGCTCTTCCAGTCGGTCGCCCGCAATCCGCTCGGCAGTCCCGACGTGCTCGGCCTCTCCCAGGGCTCGACCGCCGGTGCCCTGGTGGTGATCGTGCTGCTGTCCGGCAACGCCACCGCCGTCACCCTCGGCGCGCTCGTGGGCGGCCTGGCGACCGGGCTCGCCATCTATCTGCTGGCCTGGAAGCAGGGCGTGCACGGCTACCGGCTCGTCCTGGTCGGCATCGGCGTCAACGCGGTCGCCACCGCGGTCAACGGCTACCTCCTCACCAAGGCGGACTTCGTCGACGCGGCCCGCGCGGTGAACTGGCTGACCGGCTCGCTCAACGGCCGCGACTGGGACCAGGTCTGGCCGCTGCTCGCGCTGTGCGCCGTACTGCTCCCGCTCGTCCTCGGCAACGCGCGCGGGCTGCGCATGCTGGAGATGGGCGACGACGTCTCCTACGCCCTGGGCGTACGCGTCGAGCGGGTGCGGCTGCTGCTGATGGGCTCCGCCGTCCTGCTCACCGCCGCCGCGACCGCCGCCGCCGGACCGGTCGCCTTCGTGGCGCTGACCGCGCCGCAGCTCGCCCGCCGCCTGACCCGCTCGCCCGGCCCGAACCTGGTCCCCTCGCTGTGCATGGGCGCCGCCCTGCTGGTCACTGCCGACTGGGCCGCCCAGCGCGCCTTCGGCGCCGACCAGCTGCCCGTGGGCGTGGTCACCGGCGTGCTCGGCGGGGTCTACCTGCTGTGGCTGCTGGTCACCGAGCGCCGGAAGGGCCGGATATGAGCAACCCGAGTACCACCGTGAACGACCCGAGGAGCACCGTGAGCCGCCTGTCCGCCGACAACGTCACCCTGGCCTACGACCAGCGCGTCATCGCCGAGGAACTGTCGGTCGAGATCCCCGACAACTCCTTCACGGTGATCGTCGGCCCGAACGCCTGCGGCAAGTCCACGCTGCTGCGCGCCCTGTCGCGGATGCTCAGGCCCAGCCACGGCCGGGTGCTGCTGGACGGCCAGGTCATCCAGTCGATGCCCGCCAAGCAGGTCGCCCGGACGCTCGGGCTGCTGCCCCAGTCGTCGATCGCGCCCGACGGCATCACCGTCGGCGATCTGGTGGGCCGCGGCCGCTACCCGCACCAGGGCATCCTGCGGCAGTGGTCGGCCGAGGACGAGCGGGTCGTCCAGGAGTCCATGGAGCAGACCGGCGTCACCGCGCTCGCCGAACGGTACGTGGACGAACTGTCGGGCGGTCAGCGCCAGCGGGTGTGGATCGCCATGGCCCTCGCCCAGCAGACGCCGCTGCTGCTGCTGGACGAGCCGACGACGTACCTGGACATCCAGCACCAGATCGACGTCCTGGACCTCTGCGCCGAGCTGCACGAGGAGCAGGGGCGCACCCTCGTCGCCGTGCTGCACGACCTCAACCACGCGGCCCGCTACGCCACCCATCTCATCGCGCTGCGCGAGGGCGAGGTCATCGCCCAGGGCGCGCCGAAGGAGATCGTCACCGCCGAGCTGGTGGAGAAGGTCTTCGGGCTGCGCTGCCAGGTCATCGACGACCCGGAGACGGGCACCCCGCTGGTGGTCCCGGCGGCCCGCGCGGCCCGCGCGCGTCACGCCTCCGTGACGCCGGGGGCCGAGGTCACAGCAGCTTCCTGAGCCGGAACAGGTCCAGCAGGCTCGCCTCAAGACGCACCCGGCCCGAACCCCAGGCCGTGGCGAAGTTCAGCTCGCCGCCGACCAGCGCGAGGAGGTCCTCGCCCGCCATGGCGAGCCGGATCTGCGCCCTGTCCCGCGGCGGTCCCGGCAGGGTCTCGCGCACGTCGATCCGGCCGCCGGTGAGACGGCCGGCGAAGGTGACGTCGAGATCCGTGATGTGGCAGCTCACCGAGCGGTCCAGGGAGGCCGCCTCCCGGACGTCGCCCTGCGCGCCCGACATGCTGTCCGAGAGCTTCTCGAGTGCGGTACGGCACTCCTCGATCGTGGCCATCGCGACCGACGGTACCCCAGGGCTTCGCGGTAGCGTCTGGGCATGAGCGACTCCGTGCCCGAGGCCGGGCCCCGGACGGCAGCGGAGGTCCCCCGGGAGCCCGCCGCCCAGCAGCCCGCCGACCCCGCGACCGGCGAACCCTTCGCGCCCGCCCCGCTCGGCGTGCCCCGCACGCCCACCGGCGACGCGGACGTCGACGCCGCCCTGGAACGGCTCGGCGACGCCGACCACCTCGGGACCGACGGGCACCTGGAGGTGTACGAGGATGTACACGGGGGGCTGCGCGACGCGCTCACCGCGCTCGACACCCGCCCGGGACCTCCGGGACCCCAGGGCCCCCCGGCGCCGCCGGCGCCTTCACCGCCGTACCGACACAGGAGCTGAACCGAACGTGGCAGGAGTCGCACGCCGCCGTCTCGACGCGGAACTGGTCCGCCGCAAGCTCGCGCGCTCGCGCGAGCACGCCGGCCAGCTGATCGCCGCGGGCCGGGTCACCGTCGGCAGGACCGTCGCGACCAAGTCCGCCACGCAGGTGGAGACCGCCGCCGCGATCGTGGTCACCGCCGACGACAGCGACCCCGGCTATGTCTCCCGGGGCGGCCACAAGCTGGCCGGCGCGCTGGCGGCGTTCGTCCCGCAGGGGCTCGTCGTCGAGGGCCGGCGGGCGCTGGACGCCGGCGCGTCCACCGGGGGTTTCACCGATGTGCTGCTGCGGGCGGGCGCCGCGCACGTCGTCGCCGCGGACGTCGGCTACGGGCAGCTCGCCTGGTCGCTCCGGCAGGACGAGCGGGTCACCGTCAAGGACCGTACGAACGTACGGGAACTGACCCTGGAGGCGATCGACGGGGAGCCCGTGGGCCTCGTCGTGGGCGATCTGTCCTTCATCCCGCTCGGCCTGGTGCTGCCCGCCCTGACGCGGTGCGTGACGCCGGACGCCGATCTGGTGATGATGGTCAAGCCGCAGTTCGAGGTGGGGAAGGAGCGGCTGGGCAGCGGGGGTGTCGTACGGAGTCCGCAACTGCGGGCGGAGGCCGTGCGCGGCGTGGCCGGGAGGGCGTGGGAGCTGGGGCTCGGGGTGCGGGGCGTCACCGCGAGCCCGCTGCCGGGTCCGTCCGGGAACGTCGAGTACTTTCTGTGGCTGCGTGCCGGGGCGCCCGCCCTGGACCCGGCCGATGTTGACCGTGCAGTGGCGGAGGGGCCGCGTTGACACAGGACCTAGCTCGGACACACACCCAGGCACGAACCGTCTTCCTGCTGGCCCACACCGGCCGGCCCGCCGCCGTGCGCAGCGCCGAGCTGGTGGTCAAGGGGCTGCTGAAGGCCGGGATCGGCGTACGCGTCCTGGAGGCGGAGGCGCGCGACCTGCCGCTGCCGGACGAGGTGCGGCTGGTCGCGGAGGCCACTCCGCAGTGCCTGGACGGCTGCGAGCTGCTGATCGTCCTCGGCGGTGACGGCACGCTGCTGCGCGGGGCCGAGTTCGCCCGCGCCTCGGGCGTGCCGATGCTCGGCGTGAACCTCGGCAGCGTCGGCTTCCTCGCCGAGGCCGAGCGCGACGACCTGGACAAGGTCGTGGACCGGGTGGTGTCCCGGGCCTACGAGGTCGAGGAGCGGATGACCGTCGACGTGGTCGTGCACCGCAACGGCGACATCGTGCACACCGACTGGGCACTGAACGAGGCGGCCGTGCAGAAGGTGTCCGCCGAGCGGATGCTGGAGGTCGTCCTGGAGATCGACGGGCGCCCGGTGACCGGCTTCGGCTGCGACGGCATCGTGTGCGCCACGCCCACCGGTTCGACGGCGTACGCCTTCTCCGCGGGCGGTCCCGTGGTGTGGCCCGAGGTCGAGGCGCTGCTGATGGTGCCGATCAGCGCCCACGCCCTGTTCGCGAAGCCGCTGGTGACCTCGCCCGACTCGGTGCTGGCCGTCGAGGTACTGCCGCATGTGCCGCCGGGCGTCCTGTGGTGCGACGGGCGCCGCACGGTCGAGCTGCCCCCGGGGGCCCGCGTCGAGGTGCGGCGCGGCGCCGTCCCGGTACGGCTGGCCCGGCTGCACCACGCGTCCTTCACCGACCGTCTGGTGGCCAAGTTCGCCCTGCCGGTGTCGGGGTGGCGCGGGGCGCCGCGCTGAGCTGTGCTGCGGCACGGCGCCCGCCACCCCGCCACGGCGGGGGCGCACTGGTGAACGAGCGTGCCGTCCATGGGTAACGGTCCGTGTTCTCCCCGGTCGGGTGGGGCGCGTCGCGCGAGGCGAGCAAAACCTCGTATGGTCGGGGTCGTGTTGGAGGAGATGCGGATACGGTCGCTCGGAGTCATCGACGACGCTGTCGTCGAGCTGTCGCCCGGCTTCACCGCGGTCACGGGTGAGACGGGTGCGGGCAAGACCATGGTGGTCACCAGCCTGGGACTGCTGCTGGGCGGGCGCGCGGACCCGGCGCTCGTGCGGATCGGCGCCGGGAAGGCGGTCGTGGAGGGGCGTGTCACCGTGCCCCCCGGAGCCGCCGCGGCCGTCCGGGCCGAGGAGGCGGGCGCCGAGCTGGACGACGGGGCGCTGCTGATCAGCCGTACCGTCTCCGCCGAGGGCCGCTCCCGGGCCCATCTGGGCGGGCGCAGCGTCCCGGTGGGGCTGCTCGCCGAACTGGCCGACGACCTGGTGGCCGTGCACGGCCAGACCGATCAGCAGGGCCTGCTGAAGCTGTCCCGGCAGCGGCAGGCGCTGGACCGGTACGCGGGCGACGCCGTCGCCGTGCCGCTCGCCAAGTACGCGGAGGCGTACCGGCGGCTGCGGGCGGTCTCCGGCGAGCTGGAGGAGATCACCACGCGCGCGCGGGAACGCGCCCAGGAGGCCGGCATGCTCCGGTTCGGCCTGGACGAGATCGCCGCCGTCGAGCCGCGCGCCGGTGAGGACGCCGAGCTGGCCGAGGAGGCCGAGCGGCTCGGCCACGCCGAGGCGCTCGCCTCCGCCGCGACGCTCGCGCACGCCGCGCTCGCGGGCGATCCCGAGGACCCCGAGGGCATCGACGCGGCCACCCTGGTCGCGGGCGCCCAGCGCGCCCTGGAGGCCGTACGGGCGCACGACCCGGCGCTCGCCGCGCTCGCCGACCGGATCGGTGAGATCGGCATCCTGCTCGGTGACGTCGCCGGGGAGCTGGCCGGGTACGCGGGCGACCTGGACGCCGATCCGCTGCGGCTGGCCGCCGTCGAGGAGCGGCGCGCGGCGCTGACCGCGCTGACCCGCAAGTACGGCGAGTTCGAGCGGGGCATCGACGCCGTGCTGGCCTGGGCCGAGCAGGGCGCCGTCCGGCTGACCGAGCTGGAGGGCGACGACTCGCGGATCGACGAGCTGACCGCCGAGCGGGACGCGCTCCGCGCCGAACTGGGCGGCCTCGCGCAGGACCTGACCGAGGCGCGCACCGAGGCCGCCGAGCGGTTCGCCGCCGCCGTCACCGCCGAGCTGGCCTCGCTGGCCATGCCGCACGCGCGCGTGTCGTTCGAGCTGCGGCAGACCGAGGACCCGGACGGCGTGGAGGTGCACGGCCGCACGGTCGCCCACGGCCCCTGGGGCGTCGACGAGGTCGAACTGCTGCTCGCCCCGCACCCGGGCGCCCCGCCGCGCCCGATCGCCAAGGGCGCCTCCGGCGGTGAGCTGTCGCGCGTGATGCTGGCCGTCGAGGTCGTCTTCGCGGGCACCGATCCCGTACCGACGTACCTCTTCGACGAGGTCGACGCGGGCGTCGGCGGCAAGGCGGCCGTGGAGATCGGGCGGCGGCTCGCGAAGCTGGCGCGGAGCGCACAGGTCGTGGTGGTGACGCATCTGCCGCAGGTCGCCGCCTTCGCCGACCGGCAACTGCTGGTGGAGAAGACGAACGACGGGTCCGTGACCCGCTCGGGCGTGAAGGTGCTGGAGGGCGAGGACCGGGTCAGGGAGCTGTCCCGGATGCTGGCGGGCCAGGAGGACTCCGAGACGGCACGGGCCCACGCGGAGGAACTGCTGGCGGCGGCGCGGGCCGACGGATAGCGGGCCGCGAGCCGGGCGGTGGTCGGCCAGGGGCGGTTCCTGGCGCGTCCACGGGGTCCCTAGAGTGATCGCATGATCGTACGAGCGAGCCGGAACGCCGCCCTTCTCGCCACGGCCGCGCTCGCCTCGGCCGCGCTCACCCGGGCGTCCCTGTGGGCGCTGCGCACCCGGCCGCCCGGCGGCCGCGGGCGCTGGGAGCGCGAGAACCACGCCGGCCGGACCGTCGGGCTGTACGCGGCCCCGGCCACCGCGCTGGCCGCGGCGGCGGGCGCGGCCCGGGTGCGTCCGGCCGCCGCCCTCGCCGTGGCCGCCGCCGGGCTCTGCGGGGCCTACGACGACGTCGCGGGCGCCGGTGACCCGCGCCGCGGCTTCCGCGCCCATCTGTCCGCCCTGCGCGCGGGCGAGGTCACCAGCGGCACCGTCAAACTGCTCGGCGTCTCGGGGGCCGCGCTCGCCGCCGGGGCCCGGCTCAAGGAGCGGCCGGCCGACAAGGTGCTGGCCGCGGTGGTGATCGCCGGGACCGCGCACCTCGTCAACCTCGTGGACGTACGGCCCGGCCGGGCCGCCGGGACGGTGCTGGCGCTCGCCGCGCCCGGACTGCTGCGCGAGGGGCCCGGGGCCGAGCTGTCGGCGACCGCCGCGGGCGTCGCCGCGGCGGTGCTCCCCGACGACCTCGGCGCGCGCGTGATGATCGGCGACACGGGGGCGCACGCCCTGGGCGCGCTGCTGGGCACCGCGATCGTCGCGGGCAACGGACGCGCCGGGCTGGCCGCGCACGCCGCCGCCCTGGTCACGGCGGCGGTCTGCGGCGACCGGGTGAGCGCGGCGGCCGGCGCCCGCTGACACCGGACGGCACCCGCCGCCGTCCCGGACCACTCGGGGGCGGATCCGGCGCGCGCCCCTTGAGGGAGGCGCACTCCCGCGTGAGCCCGGCGCGACGGAGACCGCGACGGAGACCGCGACGGAGACACCGACCCGTCCGGTCCGTCGCTCCCGCGTGCGCCACGCGTGTGCCACGCGTGCGCCCCGCGTACGGAGCCGCCGGGCGGCCCGTCCCGGCGCCCGCGCGTGCCGCACGCCCCCGCCGGGGCACGGGCGCCTGCTCACTCGTGCGGATGACCCGCAGCGGCGCACCCGCCCCCGGGCGCCGTGCCGTGCGACCGCCCGCCGTATCCGGAACACCCGTACGTCCTGGCATCCTTGACGGAGAACGCGGTGCGCCCAGGAGGCGCGCACGCCCGGCCCCGCGCCCCCGATACCTTCTGTACGTTTCCCGTTGACCGCACCACGCCGACCCAGGAGCCCCGCCCGCGTGACCCCCGTGAGCAGCACCGCACCGCACGGCCAGTCGCCACTGCGCACCGTGCAGGTGATCGGCGGCGGCAACGCGGGCAGCAGTGCCCATGTGCGTTCCCTGGCTGCGGGGCTCGTCGCACGGGGCGTGCGCGTCACGGTGTGCGCCCCCGTGGAGGCCGACCACGCCTACGACTTCACCGGTGTCGGCGCCGACCACGTGCATGTGCCGCGCAGCAGCGACCCCGGTTCCGTGGCGGCACTCCGCGCCGCCTGCACCGAGGCGCACCTCGTCCACGCGCACGGACTGCACGCCTCCTTCCGCGCGGTGCTCGCGCTCCGCGGCCGGCGCACCCCGCTCGTCGTCACCTGGCACAACCGCGCGCACGCGCAGGGGGCGCGGGCGCGGTTCCTGCGGCTGCTGGAGCGGCGGGTGGTGAAGGCGGCCGCCGTGGTGCTCGGCACCACCTCCGACCTGGTGGAGCGGGCGCGCCGGGCCGGTGCGCGCGACGCCCGTCTCGCCGCCACCGCGCTGCCCGGCCCGCACCGGGAGGACGGCCAGGACGGCCAGAACGACCCGGACCGCACACCGCCCAAGCTCCGCGCCGAACTCGGCGCCACCGGCCGCCCGTTGCTCCTGGCCGTCGGTTCCCTGGAGCACCACCGCGGCTACGAGTTCCTGCTCGACGCCGCGGCCGCCTGGCGCCGTCTCGACCCGGTGCCGCTGGTGGTCGTCGCGGGGGAGGGACCGCTGCGCGCCGCCCTCCAGCGGCGGATCGAGGACGAGGAGCTGCCGGTCCGGCTGATCGGGCTGCGCGACGATGCGCGGCGGCTGCTCACGGCCGCCGACCTCGCGCTGGTCACCAGCAGGTGGGAGCCGCGCTGCGTGCTCGCCCAGGAGGCGCTGCTCGCCGGGGTGCCGCTCGTCGCGACCGCCGTGGGCGGGATCCCCGACCTGGTGGGCGACGCGGCCGAACTCGTCCCCTACGGCGAGCCGCACACCCTGGCCGCCGCCGTGGTGCGGCTGCTCGCCGACCCCGGGCGGCGCGAACTCCTGCGGAGGAAGGGCGCCGCGCAGGCCGCGAGCTGGCCCACCGAGGACGAGACCGTCGCCCAGGTCCTCAGCGTCTACGACGAGTTGACCGAACCGGGCCGACCGGTCTGAGAAGGCCCCGGCGCGGCGCACACCGGCGCGTGGGTCCGGCTCAGGACACGTGCCGTCGGGCCCGCAGCGCCAGGCTGAGCGCCAGGACCGTCTGCGGGTCGTCCAGGTCGGTGCCCAGCAGCTCGCCGATCCGGGCCAGCCGGTTGTAGAGGGTCTGCCGGTTCAGATGCAGCTCGCGGGCCGTCTCCGCCTTGCGGCCCGCGTGCGCCAGATAGGTCTGGAGGGTGGGCAGCAACGGCGGCCGGGAGCGCGAGTCGTGGTCCTGGAGCGGACCGATGGCCCGGTCCACGAAGGCGGCCAGGTCCGGATGGCCGCGCAGCCGCCACAGCAGCAGGTCGATGTCGAGGCGACGGGCGTCGTACCAGGGCCGCTCGGGCAGCCCCTGCGCCGCCGTCGCCGTCTCGGCCGCGTGCCGCAGGCCCGCCGAGGCCGCCGCCCAGCCGCCCGGCACGCCCACGACCACCACCGGCGGCGCCGCGCCCGGCCGCCGCATGCCCGCACGCTCCGCACCGGCCCGCAGCGCCGCCGCGACCCGGTCGGCGGTCGCCGGGCGCTCCGCCTCGGAGCGCAGCCCGACCAGCAGCAGCACCCGGCCCTCGACCGGCCGCACGCCCAGCAGGGCGGGCACGCCGACCGTGGTCAGCTCCTCGGCGACCGCCCGCGCCAGCACCGCCCAGCCGCCCCCGCCGCCGCCCGGTGCCAGGCTGTCGCCCAGTCGCATGACCACCGGCAACAGCGGGCTGCCGCCCGGCCGGAAGCCGAGGACGCGGGCCTGCGCGGGGGCGTCCTCGGCGCTGACGCGGCCCTCGGCGAGGTCGGTGAGGAAGTCGCCGCGTCCGCGCGCGGCCAGTTCCTCCTCCTGCCGGGCCTGCATCAGCACCACCGCGAGGATCCCGGCCACCCGCTCCACGGCCATGCGGTGCACCGGGGCGAGCGGCGCGCGCACGGGCAGCAGCACCAGGCGGGCGCGGACCGAGCCGGGGCCGGGGCCGCCGCCGGGCACGTCCACCAGGACCGAACCGGCCGGTGGCGGCGCGTCCTTGTGCTGGGCGCGCAGCCCTTCCCAGACCTGGAGCGGATCGGCGCCCTCCGGCCCGGCGCCGGCCGCGTACAGCAGCCGCCCGTCGGGGGTCTCCAGGAAGACCGGGTTGGCGCCGAAGTCGGCGAGGATGCCCAGCACCTGCGGCACCCCGCCACCGCCGAGCAGCGCCTCGGTGCAGCGGCGGTGCACCTCCTCGGCGCGCTGGAGCAGCGCGTAGTGGCCGTTGACGATCTCGGTGTGGATCTCCTCGGTGACCGCCACGAACGGCACCTCGCGGTGCAGCTGGACCAGCGGGAGACCGGCGCTGCGGGCCGTCTCGACGAGCGCGGCGGGCAGCCGGGCGAAGCGCGGGCCCAGCTCCACGACGAGGGCGGCGATGCCCCGCTCGGCGAGGGTGCGGACGAACGCGCGCTGGTCGGCGGGGCGGGTGCCCAGGCCGTAGCCGGTGGTCAGCAGCAGCTCGCCGCCCTTGAGCAGGGAGGCGATGTTGGGGACCTCCCCGGCGTGCACCCAGCGCACGGTGCGGCCCAGCCGGTCGCCGCCGGCCACGATCTCGGGGAGGCCGCTACGGAGGCCGGGCAGTTCGAGGGCGCGCTGCACGGTGATCCCGGCGCCCTCGGTGTCGAGTCTGCGGTCCATGAAACCGGACGCTACCTGGGGAAACGGCACCGGGACAGTACCGGGCGGACGGCAGGACCACGGCGCGGCCACGGCGGCCGGGCCGCCTTCCCGCCCCGGCCGGTCAGGCGTACGCCCCGGAAGTGCCGTCCTCGGACGGCGTCCCGCGCCCATCGCCCCAGTTCAGGCGGAGACCTGTGCCGGAGGCCACTTGGGCGGCGAAAACGCAACGTCGACAGGGCCTCACCGCAGCGGTTACCTTCACCGGGCCCTCGGCGGCCGCCCCGCGGTCGCACGGGTGCTCCTCCAGGCTGAGCCGCCCGCGGCAGCACGAGCCGGCACGCCGCAGGCGTCGTCGTCCCCGCGTGAGCCACCGAACCGGGTCCGCACCAGGAACCCCCGACCGGAGAGAGAAGCATGCCCCGTCTTGCTCTGTACACATTCGGCGCCCTGAAGTCACCGCTCGCCGATCCCGCACCTCCCACGCGCGACTTCCACGACCGCGCCGGAGGCATCTACCAGAGGATCAGCCGGCACCCCGGATACCTCGCCCATGCCGAAGCGCCCGAGGGCGAGCAGGGCACCCACTTCGAACTGGACTGGGGTGCGTGGGGGGAGTTCGCCGTACCGGACTGGTACGGCAAGGGCCGTACGCCGGAGACCATAGCCCTGGCCGCGACCCTGTCGCTCTGGACCGGCCTGCAACCTGCCTTCGACGCCGTCTACACCGGTCCGCACCGTGAGGCGCTGAACAGGCGTCGCGACTGGTTCGAGCGGGCGACGCACCCCACCCACGCCTGCTGGTGGGTCGCCGACGACGTGACCCCCACCTGGCGGGAGGGGGTGTCCCGGCTGGAGCACCTCCACGGCCACGCCCCGGCGCCGCACGCCTTCACCTTCCGCCACCCCTTCGACCCGGAGGGCACTCCCGCCCGGATCAGCGGCGCGGCCGCGGACGGGAGCGAGTGAGGATCCGGCGGCCGCGGCGCGTCACCCCCCGTACGCTCCGCTCGCCGTCAGGCGCAGCGCGGTGTCGATCAGCGGGACGTGGCTGAAGGCCTGCGGGAAGTTGCCGACCTGGCGCTGGAGGCGCGGATCCCACTCCTCGGCCAGCAGACCGAGGTCGTTGCGCAGGGCCAGCAGCTTCTCGAAGAGCTTGCGGGCCTCGTCGACGCGGCCGATCATCGCCAGGTCGTCGGCCATCCAGAACGAGCAGGCGAGGAAGGCGCCCTCGTCGCCGGGGAGGCCGTCGACACCGGCGTGGTCGCCGTCGGTGGGGTAGCGCAGGATGAAGCCGTCCGAGGTGGACAGCTCGCGCTGGATGGCCTCGATGGTGCCGATGACCCGCTTGTCGTCCGGCGGCAGGAAGCCCATCTGCGGGATGAGCAGCAGGGAGGCGTCCAGCTCCCGGGAGCCGTAGGACTGGGTGAAGGTGTTGCGCTCCTTGTCGTAGCCCTTCTCGCAGACGTCCCGGTGGATCTCGTCGCGCAGGTCCTTCCAGCGCTCCAGCGGGCCGTCGACGTCGCCGGACTCCATCAGCTTGATCGTGCGGTCCACGGCGACCCAGGCCATGACCTTGGAGTGCACGAAGTGGCGGCGCGGGCCGCGCACCTCCCAGATGCCCTCGTCCGGCTCCTGCCAGTGCTTCTCCAGGTAGCGGATCAGCTTGAGCTGGAGCAGCGAGGCGTAGTCGTTGCGGGCGAGGCCGGTCATGTGGGCCAGGTGGAGGGCCTCGGTGACCTCGCCGTAGACGTCGAGCTGGAGCTGGTGCGCGGCGCCGTTGCCGACCCGGACCGGGGCGGAGTTCTCGTAGCCGGGCAGCCAGTCCAGCTCCGCCTCGCCCAGCTCGCGCTCACCGGCGATGCCGTACATGATCTGGAGGTTCTCCGGGTCACCGGCGACCGCGCGCAGCAGCCACTCGCGCCAGGCGCGGGCCTCCTCGCGGTAGCCGGTGCGCAGCAGCGAGGAGAGGGTGATCGCCGCGTCCCGCAGCCAGGTGTAGCGGTAGTCCCAGTTGCGTACGCCGCCGATGTCCTCGGGCAGGGAGGTGGTGGGCGCGGCGACGATGCCGCCGGTGGGGGCGTAGGTGAGGGCCTTGAGGGTGATCAGGGAGCGGACCACGGCCTCGCGGTAGGGGCCGTGGTACGTGCAGTGGCCGACCCACTCGCGCCAGAAGTCCTCGGTCGCCTCCAGCGACTGCTCGGGCTCGGGCTCCGGCGGCGCCTCCTTGTGCGAGGGCTGCCAGGAGATGGTGAACGCGATCCGGTCACCGGGGGCGACCGTGAAGTCCGCGTACGTGGTCAGCGCCTCGCCGTAGGTCTCCGCTGGTGTGTCGAACCACACGGAGTCGGGTCCGGCGACGGCCACCGTCCGGGACTCGTAGCGGTGCACCCACGGCACGATGCGGCCGTAGGAGAAGCGCATGCGCAGCGCCGAGCGCATCGGGACCCGGCCGGAGACGCCCTCCACGATGCGGATCAGCTGGGGAGCGCCGTCGCGCGGGGGCATGAAATCGGTCACGCGGACCGTGCCGCGCGGGGTGTCCCACTCCGATTCGAGGATCAGGGAGTCGCCCCGGTAGCTGCGCCGGTTCGCCGTGGGTGGCTCGGCGCCCGCCGGGAAGGCCGGGCCGAGCCGCCAGAAGCCGTGCTCCTCGTTGCCCAGCAGACCGGCGAAGATGGCGTGCGAGTCGAAGCGGGGCAGGCACAGCCAGTCGACCGTGCCGTCCCGGCAGACCAGGGCAGCGGTCTGCATGTCTCCGATGAGTGCGTAGTCTTCGATGCGCCCGGCCACGTGCAACTCCAGTCGAACGGCCACGTCACCCCGCATACGGGGCGGTCGCTAGTGCGGTCAAGGGGTTGTGATGCGTCGTTGAGCGGTGCAGCAGACCGCCGGTCGGCCGTGAGGCAGAACGACAACCTTTGCTCAACGAACTGACGAGCTCTCGTTGTTCCGGTGCGTACGGGCTGGGGTGGTGCCGTGTTGCCGGCCGGGCTCGGCAGCGAGTGTCCGAGCAGGATACGACGCACGTAGATGATCTGTGTGCCGCTCGGGACAACCCGCATGCGCCGAACGGGTGAGCCAAAGGTGAGAGACCCGTGACCGTCCCTTCTGCGTACCGGCGCGTGCGCGGAGCGTGGCCGGAAGCCATCCCTCTCAGGCGCTGATACCCTGGTAGCCCGTGGACCGGTGGGCGCGAAACCCCCGAACCGCAGCGACGGCACCCCAGCCGGACAACCCGGGTTCCCCGGGCCGGACCGCCGTACCGCACGACAATCCGCGACCACGGGAGCCCCCTCTTGGCCATGCCGCCCAAATCAACGACGACCAAGCACATCTTCGTCACCGGGGGTGTCGCCTCCTCGCTCGGAAAGGGCCTCACCGCCTCCAGCCTCGGCATGCTCCTGAAGGCACGGGGCCTGCGCGTCGTGATGCAGAAGCTCGACCCGTATCTGAACGTGGACCCGGGCACGATGAACCCCTTCCAGCACGGTGAGGTCTTCGTCACCAACGACGGCGCCGAGACCGACCTGGACATCGGACACTACGAGCGCTTCCTCGACCGAGACCTGGACGGCACCGCCAACGTCACTACAGGACAGGTGTACTCCACGGTCATCGCCAAGGAGCGGCGCGGCGAGTACCTGGGTGACACCGTGCAGGTCATCCCGCACATCACCAACGAGATCAAGCACCGCATCCGGCGGATGGCCACCGACGAGGTGGACGTCGTCATCACCGAGGTCGGCGGCACCGTCGGCGACATCGAGTCGCTGCCGTTCCTGGAGACCGTCCGCCAGGTCCGCCACGAGGTCGGCCGGGACAACGTCTTCGTGGTGCACATCTCGCTGCTGCCCTACATCGGCCCCTCCGGCGAGCTGAAGACCAAGCCGACCCAGCACTCGGTCGCCGCGCTGCGCAACATCGGTATCCAGCCGGACGCCATCGTGCTGCGCTGCGACCGCGAGGTCCCCACCGCGATCAAGCGCAAGATCTCCCTGATGTGCGACGTCGACGAGGACGCCGTGGTCGCCTGCCCGGACGCCCGTTCGATCTACGACATCCCGAAGGTCGTGCACGCCGAGGGCCTGGACGCCTACGTGGTCCGCAAGCTCGACCTGCCCTTCCGCGACGTGGACTGGACGACCTGGGACGACCTGCTCGACCGCGTCCACAACCCGGACCACGAGATCACCCTCGCCCTGGTCGGCAAGTACATCGACCTGCCCGACGCCTATCTGTCGGTGACCGAGGCGCTGCGCGCGGGCGGCTTCGCCAACAAGGCCCGTGTGAAGATCAAGTGGGTCACCTCCGACGACTGCCGGACGCCCGCGGACGCCAGGGCGCAGCTCTCGGACGTCGACGGCATCTGCATCCCGGGCGGCTTCGGCGACCGCGGTGTGCTCGGCAAGGTCGGCGCGATCCGCTACGCCCGCGAGAACAAGATCCCGCTGCTGGGCCTCTGCCTGGGCCTCCAGTGCATCGTGATCGAGGCGGCCCGCGGCCCGGCCGGGATCTCGGACGCCAACTCCACCGAGTTCGACCCGGCCACCGCGCACCCGGTGATCTCCACCATGGCCGAGCAGATGGACATCGTCGCCGGTGAGGGCGACATGGGCGGCACCATGCGGCTGGGCATGTACCCGGCCAAGCTGGCCGAGGGCTCCCTCGTGCGCGAGGCCTACGACGGCAAGGAGTACGTCGAGGAGCGCCACCGTCACCGCTACGAGGTGAACAACGCCTACCGCGCGGAGCTGGAGAAGAAGGCGGGCATCGTCTTCTCCGGCACCTCCCCGGACGGCAAGCTCGTCGAGTACGTGGAGTACCCGCGCGAGGTGCACCCCTACCTGGTCGCCACCCAGGCCCACCCGGAGCTGCGCTCCCGCCCGACCCGCCCGCACCCGCTCTTCGCCGGGCTGGTGAAGGCCGCCGTCGAGCGGAAGATCGCCGAGTAGTCCGCCGGTTGTACGGTGGCCGGGGTGCCCGCGCGCGGAGCGGGCACCCCGGTTGCGTACAGGTACCGACACACGCGGAGGACAGGGCATGACGATCAAGGACACCCCCGAGGAGTGGGAGGTCCGGGGCAGCCGGACGCCGTTCACCGGGGCCAAGACCTCGATGCGGACCGACGAGGTGGTCATGCCCGACGGCTCCGTGTCCGCCCGCGACTACCAGGTCCACCCCGGCTCGGTGGCCGTCCTGGCGCTGGACGGGCAGGACCGGGTGCTGGTCATCCGGCAGTACCGCCACCCGGTGCGGCAGCGGCTGTGGGAGATCCCGGCCGGTCTGCTCGACGTGCCCGGCGAGAACCCGCTGCACGCCGCCCAGCGCGAGCTGTACGAGGAGGCGCACGTCAAGGCGGAGGACTGGCGGGTGCTGACCGATGTGTACACCACCCCCGGCGGCTGCGACGAGGCGGTACGGATCTTCCTCGCCCGTGAGCTGTCCGAGGCCGAGGGCGAGCGCTTCGCCGCGGAGCACGAGGAGACGGACATGGAGCTGGACCGGGTGCCGGTCGGCGACCTGGTGCGCGGGGTGCTCGCCGGGGAGCTGCACAACAACTGCCTCGTCGTGGGCGTGCTCGCGCTCGTCGCGGCCCGGCAGGGCGAGGGCCTGGACGCGCTGCGTCCGGCGCTCGCACCGTGGCCGGCCCGTCCGTTCGCGTCCTGAGCGGGTCCCGGCCCCCTGGGCGAGGCCGGTGTGACCATCGGCTGATCCGATCGGGCGACCTGTCCGCCGTGCTCGTCCCGGAACGTCGCAGAGCGTGAACTAGGCTCTTCAAACGCCCGTACCGGAGTCCCGGCGGGTATGCGCGTGCGGTGGGACGGGAGTGTGGCCCGTGACGGATCAGGCGGTGGACGCAGGTGGCGTGAAACCGGCCCGCGACAACCGGTCGCCCACAGTGATGGACCGTCACTTCCTCGGCCGCACGCGGGAGTTGAAGGAACTGCGCGCGGACATCGAACGCGCCGGACTCGACACCATCTCCGGCCGCAAGGCCCCCCGCGCCCGGGTGCTGCTCATCGCCGGCCGCCCCGGATCCGGCCGTACCGCGCTCGCCGGGGAACTGGTGCGCCAGGTCGCCGCCCGTTACCCCGACGGCGTCCTGCGGGCCCGGCTCACCGAGCCCGACGGCACCCCCGTACCGGTCGCCCGCGCCGCCGGGGAACTGCTCGCCGCGCTCGGCCTGCCCGTCCCGCCCGGCGCCGCCGAGGACGACCTCACCGACGCCCTGCGCGCCGCCCTCGCCGAGCGCCGCGCCCTGCTCCTGCTGGACGACGCGGCCGGTGCCGAACAGGTCGACGCGCTGCTGCCGGACAACGCCGACTGCCTGCTCGTCGCCGTCTCCCGGGGCCCGCTCACCGGCATCGCCGACGTCCGGCCCTGCACCCTGGGCGGGCTCGACACCAAGTCCGCGCTCGACCTGCTCACCCAGCACATCGACCCGGTGCGCATCACCGTCGACCCGCTCGCCGCCGAACGCCTCGTCGAGATCTGCGAGGGCCAGCCCGCCGCGCTCACCCTGGCCGCAGGACGGCTCGCCGCGCATCCCGAGGAGACCGTCTCCGACCTCGCCAAACGGCTGCACGCCGACACCGGCGAGGGCACCGCGCTCGCCCGCGTCCTGCGCCTGGTCCACGCGGAGCTGCCCCGCTCCGCCGCCCGGCTGCTGCGCCTGCTCGCCCTCGCCCCGGCCGGCGACGTCGACCCGCACACCGCCTCCGCGCTGGCCGGGACCTCCCTGGACGGTGCCCGCGGGCTGCTCGACCGCTTCGCCGCCCTCGGCCTGCTGCGCGCCCTGCCCGCGCCGCTGCCCCGCTACGAGGTGCCCGGCTGTCTGCATCCGCTGCTGCTGGAGCTGGCCGGGCGCGAGGAGCGCCCCGCCGAGCTCCAGCTCGCCCGCGCCCGGATGCTGGAACGCACCGTGCGGCTGCTCCAGTCCTGCCGGGCGGTCACCGAGACCGACAGCCCCGAGACCCGCGAGAAGCTGAAGAACCTGCCCCCCGGCCTGCGCTTCGCCGACCCGCGGGCCGCCGAGGAGTGGCTGCGGGCCCGGCGGCCCGCCCTGCTGGCCGCCGCCCGGCTCGCGGTCGCCGACGGGGAGCTGGACACCCTGGCCCGCCGGCTGATGGCCCAGCTGGTCCGGGCCATGGTCGCCCACCTCGGCACCCGGGCGGCGGCCGGTGATCTGTACGGCATCCACCGGCTGGTCCTGGACGTCGCCGAGCGGCAGGGCCTGCCCCGGGAGCAGGCCGCCGCGCTGCTGAACCTCGCCGACCTGGACGCCCGCACCGGCCGGACCGCGAAGGCGCTGACCCGCTACCGCGCCGCGCTGGACGCCGGACGCGTGGCGAACGACCCGTACGCGACCGGCCGCGCGATGGAATCCGTGGGCGCCGCCCACCAGGAGCTGGGCGACCACGACCGGGCGGCCGACTGGTTCGGCCGGGCCCTGGCCCAGCGGCTGGCGCGCGGCGAGCACGAGGACGCCGCCCGGCTCTACGGCCGGATCGCCGCCGCCCACACCTACGCGGGCCACTACGGCGAGGCGCTGCGCAACTGGCGGGCCGCGGTCGCCGCGCACCGCAGGAGGGGCGATGTCCCCGCGCACGCGCGGGCGTTGAGCGAACTGGCCCGGGTCCAGGAGTACGCGGGCCGGCCCGAGGAGTGCCTGCGCACCTGCCAGGAGGCGGTCGAATGGGCCCGCCGCGCCGAGGACGTACGGCTCCAGGCCGCGCTCCAGCTCAGGCTCGGCGACACCCTGGAACGGCTCGGCGACCCGGCGGCGGCACGGCTGCACCGGGGGGCCGCCGAACGCATGCTCGCGGACCCGGCGGAGCCGGCCGGGCGGGCTCCGGTGGCCGAAACCGGTGCCCTTCCGGAGCACACATCACGGGAAGAGGACCAGGATGCCTGCGAAATCCGCAGCACATCCGCTGAAGATTGATGCAATGAAAGGCTAGACAGCGGGAACGCCTTCATTAGACTGGCTCTGCCGCTCGTTCCCCTGCGGTGTCTCCTGGTATGCCCGTGCGTGCCGGGGTACGTCTTAATTGCCCCACATTCCCTGAGTCAAGGACCGTGATCGACGTGAAGGTCGGCATCCCCCGCGAGGTCAAGAACAACGAGTTCCGGGTGGCCATCACCCCGGCCGGCGTGCACGAGCTGGTGCGCCACGGACACCAGGTCGTCGTCGAGCGGAACGCGGGCACCGGCTCCGCGATCCCTGACGAGGAGTACACCGCGGCCGGTGCCGAGATCCTGGAGACCGCCGACGAGGTCTGGGCCGCCGCCGACCTGCTGCTCAAGGTCAAGGAGCCCATCGCGGAGGAGTACCACCGCCTGCGCAAGGACCAGATCCTCTTCACCTACCTGCACCTGGCCGCCTCCAAGGAGTGCACGGACGCCCTCCTGGAGTCCGGCACCACGGCGATCGCCTACGAGACCGTCGAGCTGCCGAACCGCGCCCTGCCGCTGCTCGCCCCGATGTCCGAGGTCGCGGGCCGCCTCGCCCCGCAGGTCGGCGCCTACCACCTGATGCGCGCGGCCGGCGGCCGCGGTGTCCTGCCGGGCGGCGTCCCGGGCGTGCCCGCGGGCAAGGCCGTCATCATCGGCGGCGGCGTCTCCGGCTGGAACGCCGCGCAGATCGCCATCGGCCTGGGCTTCCACGTGACCCTGCTCGACAAGGACATCAACAAGCTCAAGGAAGCCGACAAGATCTTCGGCACGAAGATCCAGACCGTCGTCTCCAACGCCTTCGAGCTGGAGAAGGCGTGCCTGGAGGCCGACCTCGTGGTGGGCGCGGTGCTCATCCCGGGCGCCAAGGCCCCCAAGCTGGTCACCAACGAGTTGGTCTCCCGGATGAAGGCCGGCAGTGTCCTTGTCGACATCGCGATCGACCAGGGCGGCTGCTTCGAGGACTCGCACCCGACCACGCACGCCGAGCCGGCCTTCAAGGTCCACGAGTCGGTGTTCTACTGCGTCGCCAACATGCCCGGCGCGGTGCCCAACACCTCGACCTACGCGCTGACCAACGCCACGCTGCCGTACATCGTCTCGCTCGCCGACAACGGCTGGGTCGAGGCGCTGCGCCGGGACGCCGCGCTCGCCAAGGGCCTCAACACCCATGACGGCAAGGTCGTCTACCGGGAGGTCGCCGAGGCCCACGGCCTGGACCACGTCGAGCTGGCGTCGCTGCTCGTCTGACCCGCACGCGTCGGGGAGTCGACCAAGTCACCCGACGGAAAAAGGCGATACGTCAACTCGTGTCGTCAACGACACGCGCCCGGCCGGACCTTGCCCGCAAGGTCCGGCCGGATGTGTGTATGGTCACTTCGCCGCACACGGCCAACTCGCCTCGAACGCAACCATTCGACCGATTCACGCACCGGTGAAACCTGCTGTGCGACGGTCGTACGCCCTTGACAGAGGGATGTTTCATTGCCGACACATCGAGCCGGGTCCGGCGGATTGTGTTGCTGCGGACGCCCGACACGCCATAGAGTCGCCAACCGTCGGCATGGTGCCACGCTGACCTGTCTAGAAATTTCCTGGTCACCAAGGAGGTAAGACGACTTGTGAATGAGTCGACATTTTCTCCCGGGGGTGGTCAACCAGGAATGCCTGTGCGGGGCCAGAGCTCCGCGGGGCTCGAGGCTGTCGGCTCCGTCGCTGTGCGCACCTTCGCAGCCCACCAGGGTCACCGGTTCCCGCGAGTGACCCAGCCAGGACACCAGAGCATGGATGGCCATCACGTGAACGCCATGGCCGGCGACGGAAGTGGCGCGCCCCACAACCACTTCGCCGACTACGACGAACTGCCCGAGGGGCACTTCTACGACCCCGACGCCGAGTACGAGCCCGATCCCGAGTACGCGGCCACGCTCGCGCCCGACGCGGCCCGACAGCGCCGTGAGCGCGTCGGCCCGACCGGACGCCCGCTGCCGTACTTCCCGATCCCCGGGCCGCTGACCGAGCACGGACCCGCGAAGATCATCGCGATGTGCAACCAGAAGGGCGGCGTCGGCAAGACCACGTCGACCATCAACCTGGGTGCCGCGCTCGCGGAGTACGGACGCCGGGTGCTGCTCGTGGACTTCGACCCGCAGGGCGCGCTGTCGGTGGGTCTCGGCGTCAACCCCATGGAGCTGGACCTCACCGTCTACAACCTGCTCATGGAGCGGGGCATGTCCGCGGACGAGGTCCTGCTGAAGACGGCGGTCCCCAACATGGACCTGCTGCCCAGCAACATCGACCTGTCGGCCGCCGAGGTGCAGCTGGTCTCCGAGGTCGCGCGCGAGTCCACGCTCCAGCGTGCGCTCAAGCCGCTGATGGACGACTACGACTACATCGTCATCGACTGCCAGCCCTCGCTCGGTCTGCTCACCGTCAACGCCCTCACGGCCGCGCACAAGGTGATCGTGCCGCTGGAGTGCGAGTTCTTCGCGCTGCGCGGTGTCGCGCTGCTGACCGAGACGATCGAGAAGGTCCAGGAGCGCCTCAACCCCGACCTGGAGCTGGACGGCATCCTCGCCACGATGTACGACTCGCGCACCGTGCACAGCCGTGAGGTGCTCGCCCGTGTCGTCGAGGCGTTCGACGACCACGTCTACCACACGGTCATCGGGCGCACGGTCCGCTTCCCGGAGACCACGGTCGCCGGTGAGCCGATCACCACGTACGCCTCCAACTCCGTCGGTGCCGCCGCCTACCGCCAGCTCGCCAGGGAGGTGCTCGCCCGGTGTCACGCCGAGTGAGTCTGCCGGGGGCCGACGAACTGTTCCGTACGACAGGGGGGACCGCGCTCCAGGCGTCCACTCCCCGGCGCCAGCCGGGCGGCGAGGCCAGGGTGCCGGCCCCGGCGGGCGAGAGCGACGCCGCCGCCCCGGCGGAGGACGCGCCGCACTCGGTGCCCGCGCAGGGCGGTGACGGCGAGGGCGCCGAGCACGTCGCGGCCGACACCGAGGCGGCCGACGCGGGCGAGTCCCGCAGCCGCGGCGCCGCGGGCGCCGGGGCGGAGCGCTCCGGCCGGCGCCAGGCCCAGCCGGGCCAGGACGGCGCCGCTGCGGCCCCCCGCAAGCGCGGACGCTCGGCCAACCGCCGCCCCAGCGGACGCGAACGCCACGACGAGAAGATCACCGTCTACGTCTCCGCCGAGGAACTGATGGACCTGGAGCACGCGCGTCTGGTGCTGCGCGGCGAGCACGGCCTGGCCGTCGACCGCGGCCGGATCGTCCGCGAGGCGGTCGCCGTGGTCCTGGCCGACCTGGAGTCCCGCGGGGACGCGAGCATTCTCGTACGCCGGCTGCGCGGACGGTAGCGGTAGCCTGCGGAGGCCATGACCTCGAACGACGTACCTCCCCCGGACCCGGGCCCCGCCGCCGCGCGCAGGCGCGCCCTGGGCAGGGGACCCGGCGCGGCCCCGGCGCCCGTCGCGCCCGAGCCGCACGAAGCGGGCCCAGCCCCCGAGGCCGGCACCGCCCCGCGCCCCCCGGCTCCGGCGGCCGTACAGCCTGCCGGGCCGACCCCGCCCAGGCGGGACACGGAACCCGCGCCGACTCCGGCCGTCGCGCCGGAGGCGCCCGAGAGGCCCGTGGTGGCCGGAGCACCGGCCGAGCCGGTCGCGGCGGTCCCGTCCGCCGGGCCCGAGCCGGGAGGAGAGGGTGCGGCGCGCGCTGCCTCCGCCGGGGACGGGGAGCGCGGCGAGGGCAGGGACGGGGTCTTCACCGTGCGGCTGGCCAACTTCGAGGGGCCCTTCGACCTGCTGCTCCAGTTGATCGCCAAGCACAAGCTGGACGTCACCGAGGTCGCGCTGTCGAAGGTCACCGACGAGTTCATGGCGCACATCCGGGCCATGGGCCCGGACTGGGACCTCGACCGGACGACCGAGTTCCTGGTGGTGGCCGCCACCCTGCTCGATCTGAAGGCGGCCCGGCTGCTGCCCGCCGCCGAGGTGGAGGACGAGGCCGACCTCGCGCTCCTGGAGGCCCGGGACCTGCTGTTCGCCCGGCTGCTCCAGTACCGCGCGTACAAGCGGATCGCCGACATCTTCGACGCCCGGCTCACCGCCGAGGCCCGCCGCCACCCCCGTACCGTCGGACTGGAACCGCACCACGCCGAGCTGCTGCCCGAGGTCGTCATCAGCATCGGCCCCGAGGGGTTCGCCCGGCTGGCCGTCAAGGCGATGCAGCCCCGGCCCAGACCCCAGGTGTACGTGGACCACATCCACGCGCCGCTGGTCAGCGTGCAGGAGCAGGCCCGGATCGTGGTCGCGCGGCTGCGGGAGACGGGCGAGGCCCGCTTCCAGGACCTGGTGGCGGACACCGACGACACGCTCACGGTCGTCGCCCGCTTCCTGGCGCTGCTGGAGCTGTACCGGGAGAAGGCCGTCGCCCTCGACCAGGAGACGGCCCTCGGCGACCTGCTGGTGCGCTGGACGGGCGGCGACGAGGACGCGCACACGCGGGTGACCGACGAGTTCGACCGGCCGCCCGAGAAGCCCGAGGAGGAGCGAGAGCCATGAGCGCGGAAGCCCCGAGTGAGGAAGCCCTGAGCGCGGAAGTCCTGAGCGAGGAGACCGGGACCGCGGGACTGCCCGCGGGCCTGCGGCCGGTCGCCGCACTCGGCCTCAAGCCCGCCCTGGAGGCCGTGCTCATGGTCGTGGACGAACCCGCGACCGAGGAACTGCTGGCCAGGACGCTCCAGCGGCCCCGGCGGCAGATCGCGGACGCGCTGCGCGAGCTGGCCGACGAGTACACCGCGCAGGGGCGCGGCTTCGAGCTGCGGCTGATCGCCGGCGGCTGGCGCTTCTCCACCCGCCCCGAGTACGCGGCGGCCGTCGAGGGCTTCGTCCTGGACGGCCAGCAGGCCCGGCTCACCCAGGCCGCGCTGGAGACGTTGGCAGTGGTCGCCTACCGCCAGCCGGTCAGCCGCAGCAGGGTCTCCGCCGTGCGCGGAGTGAACTGCGACGGGGTCATGCGCACCCTGCTCCAGCGCGGACTGGTCCAGGAGGCGGGCACGGAACCCGAAACAGGTGCGATCCTGTACAGGACGACGAACTACTTCCTGGAGCGGATGGGCCTGCGCGGTCTGGACGAGCTCCCGGAGCTCGCGCCCTTCCTCCCGGAGGCGGAGGCGATCGAGGCCGAGACCCAGGAGGCCGTACCGTCGTTCGACCCGGACGCCCCGGACCTGGACGACGGTCACGGGACGCACATGACTCACACGACGACGACGGAACTTTGATGCGAAGCAGCGGTAGCGGCAGCGGCAAGAGCGGCGGACGCGGTAACCACCGCGGTGCCGGCAACAACAGGGACCAGAAGCAGGGGCAGGGACGCCCCGGCAAGCCCCGCCCCGAGGAGCGCCGCTACGACGTGGGCCCCGGCGCCACCAAGGACGGCCCGAAGTCCGGGCGCGGCGGAGCGGCCCGCGGCGGCGCCAAGGGCGGCCCCCGCAGGCCCGACGGCCAGGGCGGGCGTACGACTCCGGCGCGCTCGCGCGAGTACGAGACGCGGACGGAGGAGCGCAACCGCGACCGGTACGCGGGCAAGAAGGACGTCAAGCTGCCCAAGACCTTCCCGGGCGCCGAGCAGGAGGGCGAGCGGCTCCAGAAGGTGCTCGCGCGCGCGGGCTACGGTTCGCGGCGCGCCTGCGAGGAGCTGATCGAGCAGGCCCGCGTCGAGATCAACGGCGAGATCGTCCTGGAGCAGGGCCGCCGGGTCGACCCGGAGAAGGACGAGGTCAAGGTCGACGGCCTGACCGTCGCGACGCAGTCGTACCAGTTCTTCTCGCTGAACAAGCCCGCGGGCGTCGTCTCCACCATGGAGGACCCCGAGGGCCGGCAGTGCCTGGGCGACTACGTCACCAACCGCGAGACGCGGCTGTTCCACGTCGGCCGGCTGGACACCGAGACCGAGGGTGTCATCCTGCTCACCAACCACGGCGAGCTGGCGCACCGCCTCACCCACCCCAAGTACGGCGTGCGCAAGACGTATCTGGCGCACATCGTCGGCCCGATCCCGCGCGACCTCGGCAAGCGCCTGAAGGACGGCATCCAGCTGGAGGACGGCTACGCGCGCGCGGACCACTTCCGGGTCGTCGAGCAGACCGGCAAGAACTACCTCGTCGAGGTCACCCTGCACGAGGGCCGCAAGCACATCGTGCGCCGCATGCTCGCCGAGGCGGGTTTCCCGGTCGACAAGCTCGTGCGCACCGCCTTCGGCCCGATCACCCTCGGCGACCAGAAGTCCGGCTGGCTGCGCCGCCTGTCCAACACCGAGGTCGGCATGCTGATGCAGGAGGTCGACCTCTAGGGGCTAGGGGCTAGGGGCCAGGGGCCAGGGCCTAGGGTCTTGGCGGGGCCCGTACACCGGCGGGCGGTGGCGCTTCACGGCGCCGCCACCCCGCCCGTGCGCGATCCCGTCCCGACCGACCCGAAGGAAGTCCGTATGACCGCCACGACCGCCGCCGCCGGACGGGCCACCGGAGCGCTGTTGGGCCTGGCCCTGGGCGACGCGCTGGGGTTTCCGACCGAGTTCAACGACGTGCCCTCGATCCTCGCCAAGTGCGGGCCGTGGCGGGAGATGGAGCTGCCGGCGCCGGCCTTCGTCACCGACGACACCCAGATGACGCTGGCGCTCGGGCGGGGGCTGCGCACGGCCATGGAGCGGGGGCCGCTGGCTCCGCGGCGGCTGGAGCGGCCGGTGCGGGAGGAGTTCGTGGACTGGTCGCGCTCCCCGGACAACAACCGGGCGCCCGGCCGCACCTGCATGGTCGCCTGCGGTCTGCTCGGCGACCCGGACCGGCCCTGGCAGCGGGCCAGCCAGGTCGAGTCCAAGGGGTGCGGGGCCAACATGCGGGTGGCGCCGCTCGGGCTGGTCCCCGGCCTGGACGACGCCCGGCGGGCGGGCGCGGCGCAGTTGCAGGCCGCGCTCACCCACGGCCATCCGACGGCGCTGGCCGCCTCCGACCTCACCGCGCACGCCGTGCGCCTCCTCGCGCACGGCACCGCCCCGGCGGACCTGGTCCCGCTGCTGCGCTCGTACGCCGAGGAGAACCGGACCCGCTACCACCACCTGTGGCTGGGCGACCTGTGGACGCGCACCGGGGACGCGGGGCCCGAGCGGTTCATCGCCCGCGGCTGGGACGAGTGCCTTGAGGTGCTGGACCGGCTGGCCGAGGCCGTGGCGACGGTGTCCGCAGAGGACGATCCGTGCGAGGCCACCGGCGACGGCTGGATCGCCGAGGAGGCCCTGGCGACCGGCCTGCTGTGCTTCCTGCTCTTCCCCGACGAGCCCGTCACCGCCCTGCGCCGCGCCGCCTGCACCCGCGGCGACTCCGACTCCCTGGCCTGCCTGGCGGGCGCCTTCGCGGGCGCGCACCTGGGCCCCGGTGCCTGGCCCGCGGCCTGGACCGAACGCGTCGAGTACCGGGACGAACTGCTGGCGCTGGGGGCCCTCTGGGACGCCTGAGCGGCTTTCCGCGGGCTCAGACGGGCCGGGCGGGGGCGCCGAGCGCCGAGGCGCGGCGGACGCGGTACAGGAAGTCCTCCACGCGGCGCAGATCGGGCTCCTCGGGCAGCGGGGTGCGCGCCGCGGCCTGTTCGGTCTCGGCGGCCAGCCGGGTCATCCAGGACTCCACCTCGGACCAGGGCACCTCGCCGCCGCGCACGGCCAGCAGCCGGGTCCGGGCGTCGCCGGTGCCGATGTCCAGGCGGCCGGTGCGCAGCAGGTCGCGGGCGCTGATCAGCAGGCGCAGCAGATGCATGGCGTGCTTCCAGCGCGGGGCGCCGTGCGCCCGGACACCGGCCTCCAGCCTGCGGCGCTGGGCGAGCGCGTAGCCGGTGAAGGAGGCGTGCACCCGGCGGGAGAGGAACGCCTCGCGCAGGGCGAGCAGTTCACGGCCGGTGTCGTCGGCGTACTCCACGAGCGGGGAGTGCAGGCACTCCAGGATGTTCGGATTGCCGCGCAGCGCCAGTTCGCAGAAGCGCTCCAGTTCCCAGCTGAACTGCTCCGGCAGCGGCCCCTCGGCGTGGGCGGGCGGCTTCTCGAAGCGCCAGAAGAGCGGGGCGGGGGCGACGAAGACGCCACGGCGGTCCGTGTCGCTGTCCTCCGTCGCCAGCCCGAATGCCCGCGAGCCCATGACACAGGCGTAGATCGTGTGGTCGCGTACCAGGTCCTCGGGCTGCATGCCCGGGAGCGTACGCGGATCCTCACACCAGGCGGATGGAATTTCCCTCCACCTGGATCTCCTTGGCGGCCAGCGGCCGGGCGGCCGGGCCGTGCGCCACCGAGCCGTCGGCGGCGTGGAACATGCTGCCGTGGCAGGGGCAGGCGATGGTGCCGTTCTCCACCGAGGCGACGGTGCAGCCCTGGTGGGTGCAGACCGCGGAGAAGGCCTTGAACTGCCCCTTCTCCGGCTGGGTGACGATGACGCGCTGCTCCTTGAAGATCTTGCCGCCGCCGACCGGGATGTCGTCGGTGCGGGTCAGCTCCGCGCCGAGGGCGCTGTGCGAGGGGGAGGCGGCGGCCGCCGTGGTCGGTGCCGTGGAGGCGGTGTGCGGCGCCGAGGAGGCGGCCTGCGGGGAGGCCGCGCTGTCGCCGCCCGAGGTCGAGTCGCTGCATCCGGCGGCGAGCGCAGCCGCGCCCGTCGCGAGAACCGTGCGCCGGGTCGTGCCCTGAGTCATGCCGTCACTCCGAGGGTGCCGAGGTGGGGGGAGTCGCTCCGAGCGGAGCGCAAGCATCTTCGCACCGAAAACTCTCAAGTCGAAGTAAATGCGAACTCATTGGTGCAAATGGTGCATCCGTTCGCCGTCTCAGCGGGCGGGCGCCGCGCGTGGGCCGCCCGCCGCCCAACTAGGCTGGTCGGCCGGGACCCGCGTCACCGGCGGGCCCGCGGCACTCAGGCCGGACTCAGGTCAGCACACGTCAGCAAGGAGCAGCGCCGTGGCGGTACGAGCGGTCCGGGGGGCCGTCCAGCTGGAACGGGACGACGCCGGTCATATGAGCGAGCAGGTCGAGGCGCTGCTCACCGCCGTCCTGGAGCGCAACGGCCTGACCGCCGACGACCTCATCAGCATCTGGTTCACGGCCACCCCCGACCTGCACAGCGACTTCCCCGCGGTCGCCGCCCGCCGGCTCGGCATCGTCGACGTACCGCTGATCTGCGCGCAGGAGCTGGACATCGAGGGCGCGATGCCCCGCGTGGTCCGGGTCCTCGCGCACATCGAGACCGACCGGCCGCGCGCCGCGGTCACCCACGTCTACCTCGGCGCGGCGGCCGCCCTGCGCAAGGACATCGCCCAGTGAGGACCGCACTCGTCATCGGCACCGGCCTGATCGGCACCTCCGCCGCCCTGGCCCTCGTCGGCCGCGGGGTGCGGGTGCACCTGGCCGACCGCGACCCCGAGCAGGCCCGTACGGCGGTCGCGCTCGGCGCCGGCACGGACGAGGCGCCCGAGGGACCCGTCGACCTGGCGCTCGTGGCCGCCCCGCCCGCGCACGTCGCCGGGGTGCTCGCCGACGCCATGCGCCGGGGCGTGGCCCGCGGCTACCTGGACGTGGCCAGCGTCAAGGGCGCCCCGCGCCGCGAGCTGGAGGCGCTGGGCCTGGACCTGAGCCACTACATCGGCAGCCACCCCATGTCGGGCCGGGAGAAGTCCGGACCGCTGGCCGCGAGCGCCGACCTCTTCGAGGGCCGCCCCTGGGTGCTCACCCCCACCCGGGACACCGACACCGAGGTCCTCAACCTCGCCCTCGAACTGGTCTCGCACTGCCGCGCGGTCCCGGTCGTCATGGACGCCGACGCCCACGACCGGGCCGTGGCCCTGGTCTCCCACATGCCCCAGCTGGTCTCCAGCACGGTCGCCGCGCGCCTGGAGCACGCCGAGGAGGCGGCCGTACGGCTGTGCGGGCAGGGCATCCGGGACGTGACCCGGATCGCCGCCTCCGAGCCGCAGATGTGGATCGACATCCTCTCGGCGAACCCGGGCCCGGTCGCCGATCTGCTCACCGACGTCGCCGCCGACCTGGACGAGACGGCGCGGGCGCTGCGCGCGCTCCGGTCCGCCGAGGGCGCCGAGCGGGAGGAGGGCGGCGCCCGGGTCCGCGACGTGCTGCGGCGGGGCAACGCGGGCCGGGTCCGGGTGCCCGGCAAGCACGGGTCGGCGCCGCGGGCGTACGAGGTCGTCGCCGTCCTCATCGACGACCAGCCGGGCCAGCTGGCCCGGATCTTCGCCGACGCCGGGACGGCCGGGGTGAACATCGAGGACGTCCGGATCGAGCACGCGACGGGCCGGCAGGCCGGTCTGGTGCAGCTGATGGTGGAGCCGAGGGCCGTCCCGGTGCTGACGGCGGCGCTGCGCGAGCGGGGCTGGGCGCTGCGGCAGTGAGCGCGGGGCACCTCCGGCAGCATGAGGGCCCCCGGGCAGCCAGTAACCTTGTGCCGGGGGCCCCGGCTCCCGCACACCCATCCACCACCCTTCACCAGGAAGGTGCCCCGCTGTGGAAGACGGCGCCGCCCGGACCGCCCAGCCCGTGATTGTCGCCATCGACGGCCCCTCCGGCACGGGCAAGTCGAGCACGTCCAAGGCCGTGGCCGCGCAGCTCGGCCTGAGCTACCTGGACACCGGCGCCCAGTACCGGGCGATCACCTGGTGGATGGTGACCAACGGCATCGACATCGACGACCCCACCGCGATCGCCGCCGTGGCCGCCAAGCCGGAGATCGTCTCCGGCACCGACCCGGCCCACCCGACGATCACCGTCGACGGCGTGGACGTGTCCGGCCCGATCCGCACCCAGGAGGTCACCTCGCAGGTGAGCGCGGTCAGCGCCGTGCCCGAGGTGCGCACCGTGATCACCGGGCTCCAGCGCACCCTGGCCGGGGCTGCCGACCGCGGCATCGTCGTCGAGGGCCGCGACATCGGCACCACCGTGCTGCCCGACGCCGATCTGAAGATCTTCCTCACCGCGTCGCCGGAGGCCCGCGCGGCCCGCCGCAGCGGCGAGCTGAAGGGCGCCGATGTGCGCGCCACCCGCGAGGCCCTGGTCAAGCGGGACGCGGCCGACTCCAGCCGGGCCGCCTCCCCGCTGGCCAAGGCGGACGACGCCGTCGAGGTGGACACCACCGAGCTGACCCTCGCCCAGGTCGTCGAGTGCGTCGTCACGCTCGTCGAGGAGAAGCGGGCCGCCGCGTGAGTCTTCCGTCCCAGCAGACGGCCGGTGCCGCGTCCGAGCGCGGCGCGGACGTCGGCCGCCGGATCGGCGTCGGGCTGATGTACGGCCTGTGGCGCCCCCGGGTCCTGGGCGCCTGGAAGGTGCCCGCGACCGGGCCGCTGATCTTCGCCGTCAACCACTCCCACAACGTCGACGGACCCATGGTCATGGGCGTGGCACCCCGGCCGGTGCACTTCCTGATCAAGAAGGAGGCGTTCGTCGGACCGCTCGGCTCCTTCCTGGCCGGTATCGGCCAGCTCCCGGTGGACCGGCACAGCGCCGACCGCACCGCGATCACCCGGGCGCTCGGCGTGCTGGAGCAGGGCGGCGTCCTCGGCATCTTCCCCGAGGGCACCCGCGGCGAGGGCGACTTCGCCGCGCTGCGCGCCGGGCTCGCCTACTTCGCCGTCCGCAGCGGGGCGCCCATCGTCCCGGTGGCGGTGCTGGGAAGCTCCGAGCGGCGGGGCCGGTTGATACGGGGGCTGCCCCCGCTGCGCTCGCGGGTCGACGTCGTCTTCGGCGACCCGTTCGAAGCGGGTGACGGCAGCGGCAGACGGACCCGGCGGGCACTGGACGAGGCCACCGGGCACATCCAGAAGCAGCTCGCCGACCACCTGGAAAACGCCAGGCGCCGCACCGGGCGCTAGGTGACACTTGAGTAGTGGAGAGCGCCACCGACCGTGGCGCCCGCCACCGATCACCACGATGAACTACGAGGTACGGACTTCATGAACGACGACATCCAGCCCGACGGCTCGGCCGAGCACGAGTACGAGCACGGGGCGCTCGGCGACGCCGAGTACGCGGAGTTCATGGAGCTCGCCGCCGAAGAGGGCTTCGACATCGAGGACGTCGAGGGCGCCATCGAGGCCGCCGGACACGGCCCGCTGCCCGTGCTCGCCGTCGTCGGCCGCCCCAATGTCGGCAAGTCGACCCTGGTGAACCGCATCATCGGCCGCCGCGAGGCGGTCGTCGAGGACAAGCCCGGCGTCACCCGCGACCGGGTCACCTACGAGGCCGAGTGGGCGGGCCGCCGCTTCAAGGTCGTCGACACCGGCGGCTGGGAGCAGGACGTCCTCGGCATCGACGCCTCCGTCGCCGCGCAGGCCGAGTACGCCATCGAGGCCGCCGACGCGGTCGTCTTCGTGGTGGACGCCAAGGTCGGCGCCACCGACACCGACGAGGCCGTCGTCCGGCTGCTGCGCAAGGCGGGCAAGCCCGTGGTGCTGTGCGCCAACAAGGTCGACGGCCCCAGCGGTGAGGCCGACGCCGCCTATCTGTGGTCCCTCGGACTCGGCGAGCCGCACCCGGTCTCCGCGCTGCACGGCCGCGGCACCGGCGACATGCTGGACCAGGTCCTGGAGGCGCTGCCCGAGGCGCCGCGCGAGAGCTTCGGCGCCGGCGGCGTCGGCGGTCCGCGCCGCATCGCCCTGATCGGCCGCCCCAACGTCGGCAAGTCCTCGCTGCTGAACAAGGTCGCGGGCGAGGAGCGCGTCGTCGTCAACGAGCTGGCGGGCACCACCCGCGACCCGGTCGACGAGATGATCGAACTGGGCGGTGTCACCTGGAAGTTCGTCGACACCGCGGGCATCCGCAAGCGGGTCCACCTCCAGCAGGGCGCCGACTACTACGCGTCCCTGCGCACCGCCGCCGCGGTCGAGAAGGCCGAGGTCGCGGTCATCCTGATCGACGCCTCCGAGTCCATCTCGGTGCAGGACCAGCGCATCGTCACCATGGCGGTGGAGGCGGGCCGCGCCCTGGTCCTCGCCTTCAACAAGTGGGACACCCTCGACGAGGAGCGCCGCTACTACCTGGAGCGGGAGATCGAGACCGAGCTGGGCCAGATCGCCTGGGCCCCGCGCGTGAACGTCTCGGCCCGCACCGGACGGCACATGGAGAAGCTGGTCCCGGCGATCGAGACGGCACTGGACGGCTGGGAGACCCGGGTGCCCACCGGCCGTCTCAACGCCTTCCTCGGCGAGCTGGTCTCCGCCCACCCGCACCCGATCCGGGGCGGCAAGCAGCCGCGCATCCTGTTCGGCACCCAGGCGGGCACCAAGCCGCCGCGGTTCGTGCTCTTCGCCTCCGGCTTCATCGAGGCCGGCTACCGGCGCTTCATCGAGCGCCGGCTGCGCGAGGAGTTCGGCTTCGAGGGCACCCCGATCCACATCTCGGTGCGGGTGCGGGAGAAGCGCGGCGCGAAGAAGAAGTGACCTGAGGTCCTTCCTCCGGACCGCAGGCCGGACTGCAACAAGAGGGCGGCCCCTGGCTCAGGGGCCGCCCTCTTGTGTCCCCGTACGCCCGGCGGCGGGCTCAGTCGCCGCGGCGCGGGGCGGGCGGCAGCGCCGCCGGGACGTGGTGCATCCCGGGCCCGGCCTCCTGCCGCCCCAGCGTCCCGACGCGCTGCCACTGCGTCTGCTGCCGTCCGGTGCCGTGCCGAGTGCTGTACGCGCCCGCGCTGTAGGCGATGTACGTGTTCGGGCCGAGGCCGCGCGGCAGGTTGCCGAACGCGACGAAGCCCAGGTCCTCCTCGCCGCTGCGGTCGCCCGGCAGCGTCCGGTAGGACTTGACGTACTCGGCGTAGAGCGCGTCGTAGATCGGCGTGGCCGAGTAGCCGTGCTGATCATGGGACGGCTGTGTGGACCGGTTCGGATGGTAGGACTGGCGGCGGGGAACCTCATATGCGTGCACGTATGTCCAAACGACCCCGAACCGGAAGAGATGCGGCTCAGGTCCCGGCGAGCGGCAGCGTCGCCGCGACCAGCCTGCCCTGCGCCGCCGCCTTGTCCAGGGCGTTGCGCAGCAGGTCCTCGCGGGGCTGGCGCCCGATGGCCCCGACCGGCGCCGCGAACATCAGGACCTGCTGGTGCTTGTTGGCCGCGGCCCGCCAGCCGTCGGTGACCTGGAGCGGCTGGTGCGCCTGCCACCAGGCTGCGGGCCTGCCGTCCTCCGTGCCCGGCTGGAGGACGGCGTGCAGCTGGCCCATGGCGAGCAGCACCGACCAGCCGTGCAGCACGGGCGGCACGGAGGCGAGGTCGGCCATCGGGACGTAGCCCTGCTCGGTGAGCAGGGTCAGGAATTCGTCGTCGGGGCCGTTGGAGCCCGGCCGCACGATGGGGCCGGTCGGCTCGACCACCAGCGCGGGGTGCAGCTCGCCCGCGACCAGGACGAGCCCGCTGGTCACCCCGAGGACGGCCTGTTCCGGCGCGGCCTGCTGCGGCGCGGTCCGCTCCGGGTTCTGCGGGGGCGTCCCCTGCGCGGGCACGCCGGGGGCCGGGGCGCCCGTGTCCGCGTTGATGGAGCGGACCGCGCCCCGCAGCTGCTCCTCGGTGACCTGGACGACCTGGGAGGGCAGGCAGGTGGAGTGGGCGAAGGCGAGGACGGCGGTCTCGTCCCCGACGAACAGAACGGTGCTGGTGCGCTCCTGCGCGGAGTCGCCGGGGGTGCGGCAGGACGTGCAGTCGTAACTGCCCGGGGCGTTCTCTCCGGCGAGCAGCCGGTCGGCTTCTTCGTCGCCGATCTCGGCGCGTACGGCGTCGCTGACGTCGAGCATGCGCGGCACGGGTGGCTCCTCGGGATGCGGTGCGTGGCGGGGCCGGGTGGCTCCCGGCCCTGAACCGGGAGGGCCCCCGGCTCATGCAGAAGACAACGGACGATCCGCGGGGGGAGTCACGCCCTGCGGCGCACGGAATCCGGCCGCCTCCATCCGATGGTCACACAGGGTTTACAGTTCCTCACGTACTGTCGTCACAGGGGAGTGGTGCGGGCTCCCGGCCGGGCGGTGCGGAGCGACGCCGTCCGCTCCACGGGCGGATCGGGAAGGCTGTCGGGAAGCCGTGGAATTCTTGTGCGGGCCCGTCCCGCCGGGCTGTTCCGAAGGAGGGGGCGAAGGGGGGCCGAAGGGGAGACCGCAGGGAAGCGGAATGTCCTTCCGGGTGTGCTCCGGGATTCGCTTCCCGTGCTTTCCCGCGCCTTCCCGGCTGCTTTCCGGCGGGTATTCCCACGGGATGTCCGGGCTCCGGGGAATTGCGTTCGAATGCCCGCGCGAGAGGGAAGCGGGCGGTGGTGAGGGTGACGGAGTACGGCGCCGCGCACTGTGGTGATCTTGTGACGTAAACGTGACAGGCCAGGCGCATGCGTACGGATGCGGCCACCAGGAGCGCGGTGGACTTCCCTGCCCTCCGGGGGACGCCTAGCGTGGGGGCATGGCACCGATTCCCACTCCGCCGGCGGAGCCCCAGGACAGTCCCGAACGGTATGTCGGTCTGGAGGCGGGCCGGGCCGAACGGCTCGCGCGGGAGCGGGGCTGGTCCACGGTCCGCTCGCTGCCGCCGGGCGCGGTCATCACCATGGAGTACCGGGTCGGGCGGCTCAACTTCGAGGTCGGCGACGGGAAGGTGGCCCGCGCCTGGAAGGGCTGAGGACGCGCCGCCCGCGGCGGTGCGCACCCGGGCGGGTGCGCACCGCGGGTCAGGAGCGGGCCGCCGAGGTCGTGCCGCGCGGGGCGTGCTCGGGCTGCGGCGGCCTGCGGCTGCCGGACGGGGTGACGGGGGAGTGCTCCGCGCGGGCGCTGTGCGGGCCCGGGACGAGGTGGACGGGCGTCCGGGAGGCGCGGCCGGCGCCGAGGGCTCCGTGGGCCGCCGGGGCCTCCTCCGCTGCCGGGACGCGCGGCTTGTGCACCACAGGCGTGCCCACCGGGAGGACCGGTCCGGGAACCGGGGCGCGCAGGCCGGAGCGGGTGCGCCAGCGGTCGCGCAGATCGAGGATGCGGGTCTCGGCACGGGCGATCACCGGCTCGCACCAGGGCAGCGCGAGCAGGATCAGCAGACCGGCGGCCCAGCCGAGCACCACGTCGCTGAGCCAGTGCGTGCCCAGGTAGACGGTGGTGAGGCCGACGCCGAGCGAGGTCACGGCGGAGAGCGCCGACAGCCAGCGGCGCGCGGTCGGGGTGGAGGCCAGATAGGCGAGGATTCCCCAGGTCAGCACGGCGTTCGCGGTGTGTCCGCTGGGAAATATATCGCCGCCGAGACCCATCTCGTTGGAGCCGATGACGGTCGCGTAGTGCGGGCCGAGGCGTCCCATGCCGTATTTCGCGGCGCCGACCGTGACGTTCAGCAGCAGCAGCGAGGTGGCGAGGGTGAGCAGCGGACGCAGGGTGTGCTGCCGCCAGGAGCGCCAGCCCAGCCAGGAGGCGACCATCACGGCGGTGGGGCCGCGCTGGCCGAGGACGACGTAGTAGTCGAGGAACGCGTGGATCTGCGGCCACTGCTGGTACGGCCGGAAGAACATGACCTGCCAGTCCAGGCGCACCAGCCAGGAGGTGGTCACCACGGCCCAGACGATCGCCAGGTAGAAGCCCAGGGTCGCCGAGAAGAGCACGACCCGGTGCCGGCTCATCGTCGGCACGTCGAGGTGCGCCGGCCGCTGTGGCTCACGGTCCAGCCTGGCGAACACCCGGTCCAGGCGGGTGAGGGTTCCTTCGGTAGGCACCTAATCGACGTTACAGCGAGTGAGTGGGGTTCCCGGACGAATCACGTGGTTTGTGATGACGATGTGATGTGGGATTGCTCTCAACGGGGCTTGTTTTTCCCGGATTTCATAAGAGTGCGCGGCGCCCGGCATGCATTTCCTTTGATCATTTTGGTGTCCGTTGCCGGGTGTTTATGAATGCGTTGAGCGAACGCCCGGCTGGAATTCACCGTGCGTGCACGCGGGGCGCCGGGCGGATCACGGCTCATGGCACCGGACGGAAAATGATCATGGGGGACCGGCGGGCGCCGGGCCGGGTCACGGCGGCCCCGAGCCGTTCAGCCAGAACGCGCCGTAGACGGCCGAGGCCAGCGCGATGCCGCCGGTCAGCAGCGCCGCCCGCGAGGCGCGCAGCCGGGCGAGGGCCAGGGCGAGCGGCAGCAGCAGCGGGAAGGCGGGCAGCAGCAGCCGCGGCTTGGAGCCGAAGTAGCTCGACGCGCACAGGGCGAGCGCGGTGACGATCCCGGAGTACACCAGCAGCGCGGGCGGCTGCCCCTGCCGCACCCCGGTGACGTACAGCCACACCACCAGCGCCACTCCGACGATCAGACCGGCCCCGGCGAGCGCCGAGGGGAACGCGGTGAACTTCTCGCCGACGAAGCGCGCGAAGGCGTACCCGCCGTCGAAGCCGTTGCGCCAGCCCGCCTGGACGTCGAGATAGCCGAGCGGGCCGCCGCCGGTGCGGTGGCCGACCCACAGCACGTAGCCGGCGGCCCCCAGCGGGGCGAGCAGCATGCCGAGGACGCGCCGGCCGGGACCCGGCGCGGGCGCGGGCGTGAGCGGTGCCGCCGCGCGCCGCTCGCGCAGCAGCGAGAGGACGGCCGCCGTCCACACGGCGGCGGCCACCGCGAGCCCGACCGGCCGGGTCAGCCCGGCCAGCAGCGCCAGGGCGCCCGCGCCCACCCAGCGGCCGGTCAGCACGCAGTACAGCGCCCAGGCGGCGAGCGCCGTGAACAGCGACTCGCTGTACGCCATCGACTGCACGATCCCGACCGGCAGCACCGCCCACAGCAGCACCGCGCAGATCCCCGCCCGGCGGTCGTACACATGGTCGGCCACCGCGAAGATCCCCCAGGCCGCCGCGAGCGAGGCGAGCAGGCTGACCGCGAACCCCGCGTCGGCGTACGACAGCGGGCCCACCGCGGCGCCCAGCCGCTCCAGCCAGGGCAGCAGCGGGAAGAACGCCAGGTCCGCGTGGACGTCACCGCTCGGCAGGCGCACCTCGTAGCCGTAACCGCCGCCGGCCACCCGCGCGTACCAGAGGGAGTCCCAGCGGGCGGTCAGCAGTGTGTACGCGCTCTTGCCGCGCGCCGCGCTCCAGAGGGCCAGCACCAGCAGGCCCAGGGCGCGCACGGCCGCGTAGCCGCAGAGCGCGGGGGCGGCGCGGCGCAGGGCCCCGGTGCGGGCCGTCGCCCGGAGTGTCGCAAGATCGGTCACGGGCTCGATTATCGACCGTGGCCGAAAGCCGTCCGGCGGCCGGGGCGGTCCACCCGTACGAGGGAGTGGCGTACACCACACGCGTTCCGTCGGGAGTGTGAGAGATCGGCCACGCACCCGGGCGGGTGACTCGCGTAGGCTGCCGTGTCACTCGCCCTTCGTCGCGCGGACCGGGAACCACCGCTCCTTCCCGGCCCAGGCCCTGGCGCGGAACGTCCCCACTCCGCGGGCCCGCCGAGGCGAGGGTTCATCTGGGAGGTACGTACATGTCCGGCACGTCCGCCGCGACCGCGGCGGTTCGCGGACCGCACCGCCGGGCGGCCGGGGAGGGCGCGGGCCGCTGGCTCGTCCTGGTCGTGCTCTGCGTCAGCCTGCTGCTGGTGGCGGTGGACGCCACCGTGCTGCACGTGGCGGTGCCCGCCGTCACCGAGGACCTCAGGCCCGGCGCCGCCGAACTGCTCTGGATCGTCGACGTCTACCCACTGGTCTGCGCCTCGCTGCTGATCCTCTTCGGCACGCTGGGCGACCGGGTGGGCCGCAGACGGATCCTGCTCCTCGGCTACGCCCTCTTCGGCGTCGCCTCCGCCCTCGCGGCCTTCGCCCACCATCCCCAGACGCTGATCCTGGCCCGAGCGCTGCTCGGCGTCGGCGGTGCCATGATCATGCCCGCCACGCTGTCCATCCTGCGGCAGGTCTTCCCCGACCGGCGCGAGCGGGCGCTCGCGATCGGCGTCTGGAGCGCGGTCGCCGCGGTGGGCGCCGCGGTCGGACCGCTGCTCGGCGGCTTCCTCCTCGAACACTTCTGGTGGGGCTCGGTCTTCCTGGTCAACATCCCGCTGATGCTGGTCAGCCTGCCGGTGGGGCGGCTGCTGCTGCCCGAGTCGACCGGCGGCCGCGAAGGCCCGTGGGACGTGACCGGGGCGCTGCTGGCCGCGGCCGGTCTGTTCGGCAGCGTGTTCGGGGTGAAGCGGCTCGGCGGCGGTGAGCCGGTGCTCAGCGCGCTCACCCTGGGCCCGCTGTTGCTGGGCGCGGCGCTGCTGGTGCTCTTCGTACGGCGGCAGCGGCACCGGACGCACCCCCTGGTGGACCTCGGGATGTTCGCGCGGCCCGCCTTCGGCACCGCCGTGGGCTGCATCGTGCTGGCGATGCTGGCCCTGGTCGGCCTGGAGCTGGTCGCCGCCCAGTACCTGCAACTGGTGCTCGGCCTGTCCCCGCTGAGCACCGGACTGCGGCTGCTGCCGCTGACCTTCGCCGCGATGGCGGCCGGACTGGTCGGGGCGCGCGTCCTGCGCCGGTTCGGGCCGCGGCGCATGGTGTGCGCGGGCTTCTGCGCGACGGCCCTCGCCGTGCTCGCGCTGACCGCGATGGGCACCGCGGACGCCGCCGGGCTGCTGCTGGCCGGGTTCGTGCTGCTCGGCTTCGGCCTGGAGACGACGCTCTTCAGCGCGTACGAGTCGATGCTGAGCGAGGCGCCCGCCCACCGGGCGGGCGGGGCCGCGGCGATCGGCGAGACCTCCTACCAACTGGGCGCGGGCATCGGCATCGCCCTGCTCGGCACCGTGATGAACGCGGCCTACGCGCCCGGAGTCTCCCGGGTGCCCGGCGTCCCGGCGGCCGCCTCGGCGCAGGCGTCGCACTCCCTGGGGGAGGCCTACGAGGTCGCGGGGCGGCTCGGCGGGCCGTCCGGGGACGCGCTGCGGCGGGCCGCCCGGGACTCCTTCGTGCACGGACTGCATGTGACGCTGCTGGTGAGCGCGGGACTGCTGCTGCTGGGCGCGCTGGCCGCGCTGCGGCTGCCGCGGGCGATGCAGTGCGAGGAACCGGCGGAGCAATCAGGGGAGCGACCGGGGGAGCGGTCGGCGGCGGATCTGCCCGCGCAGCGGGAGACCGAGCCGGTCCGGGTGGCGCTGGACGCGGGCCACCGGGCGTCGTAACGTCGGGCCGGAGCCGTTCGACTAGCAGTGCTAGTCGACTGAGTCGGAGATGCGAGGTGCTCATGCCGGCGTCGTCGAGACCGTCGCTGCCCCCGTTCGACCCCGTCGACCCGCTGGGGATCGACGATCTGCTGGACCCGGAGGACCTCGCCGTCCGCGCCACCGTGCGGGACTGGGCCGCGGACCGGGTGCTGCCGCACATCGCCGGGTGGTACGAGAGCGGCGAACTGCCCGGTGTCCGGGAACTCGCCCGCGAACTGGGCTCCCTCGGCGCGCTCGGCATGTCGCTGAGCGGCTACGGGTGCGCGGGCGCCACCGCCGTCCAGTACGGCCTGGCCTGCCTGGAACTGGAGGCGGCCGACTCCGGGATCCGCTCTCTGGTCAGCGTGCAGGGCTCGCTCGCCATGTACGCGATCCACCGCTTCGGCAGCGAGGAGCAGAAGCAGGAGTGGCTGCCGCGCATGGCCTCCGGCGAGGCCATCGGCTGCTTCGGGCTCACCGAGCCCGACCACGGCTCCGACCCCGCCTCGATGCGCACCCGCGCCCGGCGCGACGCGGGCGGCGACTGGGTGCTCGACGGGCGCAAGATGTGGATCACCAACGGCTCCGTCGCCGCCGTCGCCGTGGTGTGGGCGCAGACCGAGGACGGCATCCGCGGCTTCGTGGTCCCCACCGGCACGCCGGGCTTCTCGGCCCCCGAGATCAAGCACAAGTGGTCCCTGCGGGCCAGCGTCACCAGCGAACTCGTCCTCGACGGGGTGCGCCTTCCGGCCGACGCGGTGCTTCCGGAGGTCAGCGGGCTGCGCGGCCCGCTCAGCTGTCTGTCGCACGCCCGTTACGGAATCGTCTGGGGCGCCATGGGCGCGGCCCGCTCCAGCTTCCAGGCCGCGGTGGACTACGCGCGCTCGCGCGAGCAGTTCGGCAGGCCCATCGGGGGCTTCCAGCTCACCCAGGCCAAACTCGCCGACATGGCGGTCGAACTGCACAAGGGGATCCTGCTCGCCCACCACCTCGGGCGGCGCATGGACGCCGGCCGCCTGCGTCCCGAGCAGGTCAGCTTCGGCAAGCTCAACAACGTACGGGAGGCGATCGAGATCTGCCGCACGGCGCGCACGATCCTCGGCGCCAACGGGATCTCCCTCGAATACCCGGTGATGCGGCACGCGACCAATCTGGAGTCGGTGCTCACCTACGAGGGCACCGTCGAGATGCACCAGCTCGTGCTGGGCAAGGCGCTCACCGGTCTCGACGCCTTCCGGTGAGCCCCGGGTGGGGCAGGGCCGGTGTGCGGCCCTGCCTCAGCTCTGGTTGAAGAAGCCGTCCGAGCGGTGCGCCCCCGGGTCACCGCTGATGATCTCCGTGTCCGCGGGGGAGAGCAGGAACACCCGCGTGGACACCCGGTCGATGGAGCCGCGCAGCCCGAAGACAAGACCGGCCGCGAAGTCCACCACGCGCTTGGCGTCCGACGCCTCCATCGCCGTGAGGTTGACGATGACGGGCACGCCCTCGCGGAACAGCTCGCCGATGGCGCGGGCGTCCCGGAAGCTGTCCGGTGTCACCGTGCCGATGCGGCGGCCCTTCTCCTCGGCCGTGTCCGTGGCGACCTTCACGCGGGGGTCGGTGACCCAGGCGTCGCCGGACCCGGTCCCCTCGGAGTAGTCGTCGTCGTAGTAGCGCTCGTCTTCGTTGTCGTCGACGAGGCCGAGCCACGCACTCGCCTTGCGTACCGATCCCATGGACGCCTCCTCTCACTAGCGGTCTTTCTGTTCTCGCATCCCTATGGTCATCCATGATGCTGACAGCGCGCCAAGTGGATAGACGCCGCGCGGGGGGTTTGTGACGGTACTGGTGCACAGCCGATCCGTCGAGGGCCTTGTGCCCCAAGGGTCATGCTCTACACCGATGCTGACCGGGAGTGAAATATGATCGTCCACGGCACTCGGGTGACCCGTGGTACGTCCGGGTGAACAGGCCGGTCGGTACGATGCGGCAGCTCAACGTCGCAGACACCACGGGGGATCGTCGTGTTCGGAATCGTCAGACCCTGCGCCCACCGGCTCGGTGAGAACCTCAAGGCCCAGTGGATGGCGCACTTGTGCGGACTGTGCCTGGCCCTGCGGGGCGATCACGGACAGTTCGCGCGGGTCGTGACCAACTACGACGGTCTGCTCATATCGGTTCTGACGGAGGCTCAGGCCGAACGCGGCACCAGCGGCAGGGCCGGGGCGGGGCGGCGGACGGCGGGGCCCTGTCCGCTGCGCGGCATGCGCACCGCCTCGGTCGCCCGGGGCGAGGGCGCCCGGCTCGCGGCGGCCGTCTCCCTGGTGCTGGCCTCGGCCAAGGTGCGCGACCACGTCGCCGACGGCGACGGACTGCTCGCCCGCAGGCCGGTGGCGCTCGCCGCCCGCCGGGTCGCCGACCGCTGGAACCGCGCGGGCGCCCGGAGCGGCGCCGACGTCGGCTTCGACACCGCCGTCCTGGTGGACGCGGTGGAGCGGCAGGCCGGCCTGGAGTCCCTGGCCGGACCCGGCACCCCGGTCCTGGCCGTCACCGAGCCCACCGAGACCGCGACCGCCGCGGCCTTCGCGCACACCGCCGTCCTCACCGGCCGCCCCGGCAACGCCGCCCCGCTCGCCGAGGCCGGACGGCTCTTCGGACGGCTCGCCCATCTCCTGGACGCCGTGGAGGACCAGGCGGCCGACGCCGCCTCGGGTGCCTGGAACCCGCTGACCGCGACCGGCACTTCACGCACCGAGGCCCGCCGGCTCGCCGACGACGCGGTGCACGGCATCCGGCTCGCCCTGCGCGACGCCGAGTTCACCGACGGACGGCTCGCCCACCTGCTGCTGGTGCACGAACTCCCGCGCTCCGTGGACCGCGCCTTCGGCACCACCTCCTGCGGCCACGCGCCGGGCACCGAGGAGGCCGCGCACGGTGCCTTCGGCCCGCCGCAGGGCCCCTACGCCCCGCAGCGCCCGCCCGTCCACGACCCGCACCACCCCGGCGGCGTCGACCCCTTCGGCGGCGAGCCGCCGCGGCCCGGCAAGCGGGGCCTGTTCACCGGCTGCGCGGTCGCCCTCGGCCTCTGCTGCACCTGCAAGGTGTGCTGCGCCTCCGAGTTCGAGGGTCCGTGGTCGCGGCAGCGGCGCGAGGGCTGGTGCAGCAACTGCGACTGCGACTGCCCCGATTGCAGCGGCTGCGGGGACTGCTGCGACTGCTGCGGGAACTGCTGTAGCTGCGACGGGTGCGACTGCGGCTGCGACTGCTGAGCCCGCGGGGCGGCCGCCGCGTCAGGACTTCAGTTCCGGCGGGGAGATCCGCGACTCCGTGAGCGCCGAGTCCTTCGTGCCCCACTTGTCGAGGATCTTCGCGTACGTCCCGTCGGCGATCAGCCTGTTCACCGCCGCCCGGAAGGCCGGCGCCAGCTTCGTGCCCTTCTTGAAGGCGAAGCCGACGTCGAGCCGGTGGAACTCGTTGAGGAACTTCAGCCCCTGCTGCTGGGCGACCGCGTAGCGCAGTCCGTTGATCGTGGACATCACCACATCGCTGCGGCCCTGCTGGAGCGAGGACCACAGCGCGCCCGACTCGCTGTACGTCTGCACCTTGTACGCCTTCTCGCCCGCGTCGGCGCACTGCTGCTTGTTCTTCTCCAGGGTGGCCTCGAAGGTGGTCCCGGCGCCCGTGGCGACGTTCAGGCCGCACAGCTGCGCGAGGCTGGTGACCTTGCCCAGCTTGCTGTCCGCGCGGGCGGCGAAGCCCTGGCCGTCGTTGATGTAGGTGACGAAGTCGATGGTGCGGCGCCGCTCGTCGGTCACGCCGAAGTTGCCCGCGCCGAGGTCGTACTTGCCGCTGTCCAGGGCGGGCAGGATCGCCTCGAAGCCGGCCTCCTGCGTCTTCAGCCGGATGCCGAGCACCTTGGCGACGGCCTGCGCGAAGTCGACGTCCTGACCGGCGAGGGTCTTGCCGTCGCCGAGGTAGCTGGTGCCGGGCGGGGTGCCGCCCACCGCGTAGGCGATCGTCAGGTCCTCGACCCCGGGCGGCAGCAGCCGGGCGGCGGCGGGATCCTCGCGCACCCCGGAGACGACGTCCGCGGTCGGGATCTCGGCGGCCTTGGCCGCGCCCGCGCCGGAGCCCGTGGACGCCGCGCCGTCCGCGCCGGAGCCGCACGCGGTGAGCAGCAGCGCCGCCGAACTGATCAGGGCGAAGGGGAGCAGATGCCGTTTACGGGCGCGCGGGGGCGTACGCATGGTGCGGTCTCCTGGAAACAAAATGGGAAGGAGGAGGTCCGGAGGAGGAAGAAGTCCGGATCGGACGGCGCGAGGGGAGGGGTGCGCGTGTGAAGGCGTCGGAAGGAGCCGCGAAGGCGCGCGGCGCGACAGGAACGGGAAGAGCGGCGGGAACGGGAACGCGCTAGGACGTGCCGGACGCACGGGAGGTGCGGCGGGGACGGCCGAAGGCGGCAGGGCGTGCGGGAAGTCGGCTCAACAAGAACAGGACCACACTCGACCGAAGTCGATGTGGGAGCGCGTGACCAGCCACTGCTGCGGATGCATGGGGCAAGTGGAACAGGCATCCGGTTCCCCGTCAACCGCCCCGAGACGTCCGGCTCATATGCTGGACCCCCTTGACAACCCGGGGAAACAGAACCGTAGTCTCCAGGGGACGGCCCTGCTGAGGGGCTCGGCCGTCCAGCGCCCCGCGGCGCGACCCGTGTGAAGGCACCACCGTGTTCGACCTACGTCACGGAGCCTTCGCATGTCCTCCGGCACCCTCGCCAAAGCACCCGCCGCCCCCGGCACCCCCGGACCCGCCGATGCCCCGCGCATCGTGCCGCGCCGTCGGCCCGGCCAGTGGGCGGCCGCCGTCGTCGTCCTCGTCCTGCTGGGCCTCGCCCTGGTCTCCGTCGTACGCAACAAGGCGTTCCAATGGGACGTCGTCGCCGACTACTTCACCTCCGACTCCGTCCTGCGCGGGCTCTGGCTCACCCTGTGGCTGACCGCCGTCGTCATGGTGCTCGGCTTCGCCCTCGGCACCCTGCTCGCCGTCTTCCGGCTCTCCGCCAACCCGGTGCTGCGCGCCGTCAGCCGCGGCTACGTCTGGCTGTTCCGGTCCATCCCGATCCTGGTCCAGCTGCTGCTGTGGTTCAACATCGGGGCGCTGTACCCGAGTCTCTTCGGGGTGCGGACCGTCGATCTGCTCGGCCCGGTCACCGTCGCGATCGTCGGCCTCACCCTGCACGAGGCCGCCTACGCCGCCGAAGTGGTGCGCGGCGGCATCGTCTCCGTCGACCGCGGCCAGATCGAGGCCGCCCAGGCGCTCGGCCTGAGCCAGTGGCGGCGCTGGCGGCGGATCGTCCTGCCGCAGGCGATGCGCGCCATCGTGCCGCCCGCCGGGAACATGCTGATCGGCACCCTCAAGGGCACCTCCATCGTCAGCGTCATCGCCGTCCAGGACCTGCTGTACTCGGCCCAGCTCGTCTACCACCAGACCTACCAGGTCATCCCGCTGCTGATGGTCGCCACCCTCTGGTACACCGCCGTCACCACGGTCCTGAGCATCGGCCAGCACTACGTGGAACAGCACTACGCGCGCGGCACGGAGCGCACCCGATGAGATCTTCGCTGGTCGTCGTAGGGGCCGGGCCGCGGGGGACCGGTCTGCTCGAACGCATCGCCGCCAACGCGCCCGAGCCGTACACGGGAGCGGGCCTCGACATCCACCTCGTCGACCCGCACCCGCCCGGCGCCGGACGCATCTGGCGCGCCGCGCAGTCCCCGCTGCTCTGGATGAACTCGCACGCCGAGGACGTCACCATGTTCACCGACGAAACGGTCGACATGGCGGGACCGGTGCGCGAGGGCCCGACCCTGCACGAGTGGGCCGCCCTGCCCGGCCGCACCTTCGCCGACCGCCGCACACAGGGCTCCTATCTGCGCTGGGTGCACGACGAGGCGCTGGCCGCGCTGCCCGCGGACATCACCGTCCACCACCACCGGCGGCGCGCGCTGCGGGTCAGCGGGCCGCGCGAGGGCCGCCAGCGGGTGTGGCTGGAGGGCCGCGACCACCCGCTCCTGGCCGACCTGGTGGTGCTCGCCCTCGGCCACCTGGACGCCGAACCCGACGACGAGCAGGCCCGCCTGGCCGCCTACGCCCGCGCACACGGCCTGGTCCATCTGCCGCCGGACTTCACCGCCGACAGCGACCTGTCCGCCCTGCCGCCCGGCGAACCCGTCCTCGTCCGCGGCTTCGGCCTGGCCTTCGTCGATCTGATGGTGCTGCTCACCGAGGGCCGCGGCGGCCGCTACGAACAGGGTGCCTATGTGCCCTCCGGGCGGGAGCCGGTGCTGTACGCCGGTTCGCGGCGCGGAGTGCCGTACCACTCGAAGATCGGCTACGACCTCACCGGCGCCCGCCCGCCGCTGCCCCGCTTCCTCGGCCCGGCCCAGACCGACGCGCTGCTCGCCCTCCCGGAGGAGGACGGCACCCGGCGCGCGGCCGTGGGCGCGCTGATCGAGAAGGAACTGGGATTCGCCCACTATCACCGGCTGTTCGCCGCCCACCCCGAACGGACCGCCCTGGCCTGGGCGGACTTCGAGACGGCGTACGCCGCCGCCGGGCCGGACGAGTGCCGGGACCTGGTCGCCGCCGCCGTCCCCGACCCCGCCGACCGGCTCGACCTCGCCGCCCTGGACCACCCGCTGCACGGTGTACGGCACGCCGGTGCCGAGGACTTCCAGGAGGCGCTGCGCGGACACATCGAGGCCGACCTGCGCCGCCGCCACGATCCCGCCCACAGCGCCGACCTCGGCCTCTTCCTCGGACTGCTGTCCGTGTACGGGCAGTTGGCCCGGCTCGGCGACACCGGGCCCTGGTGGCACGGCTTCTTCAGCTTCCTCGCCTCCGGGCCGCCCGGCCCCCGGCTGCGGCAGATGCTCGCCCTGTCCCGCGCGGGCGTCCTGCGGTTCGTCGGCGCGAACATGACCGTCACCGCCGAGGACGGGGTGTTCCGGGCGGCGAGCGAGACCGTGCCCGGCGTCGTGACCGAGGCACGGGCGCTGGTCGAGGCGCGGCTGCCCGAACCCACCGTCCGGCGCACCCGCGACCCGCTGCTGCGCGAACTGCACGCCGAGGGCGCCGGCGAGACCCCGGACGGGCTGCTGCGGGTCGACCGCGCCGACGGCCGGATCCTGGACCGGGCCGGGCGCCCTTACCCCCGGCGCTTCGCGCTCGGCCCGTTCACCGACGGCCGTACCCCCGGTGCCTTCACCCGGCCGCGCACCGGCGGCCCGGCGTTCCGGCAGAACGACGCCACCGCCCGCGCGGTGCTGGCGTTCCTGCGCGCGCCCGCCCCGCACGCCGTCGGCTGAACCGCCCTCCCGCGTCCCCGCCGCACGCCCCTCTCGTCCCGTCCCGTCCCACCGCACCGAAGGAACCCCCGATGAGCGTCATGGTCGACATCAGGTCCGTCCACAAGAGCTTCGGCTCGCTGGAGGTGCTCAAGGGCATCGACCTGGAGGTGGACACCGGCCAGGTCACCGTGATCCTCGGCCCCTCCGGCTCGGGCAAGTCGACGCTGCTGCGCACCATCAACCACCTGGAGAAGGTGGACCGGGGCGCGATCAGCGTCGACGGCACCCTCGTCGGCTACCGGCGCTCCGGCGACACGCTGCACGAACTGCCCGAGCGCGAGGTGCTCCGGCAGCGCACCCGGATCGGTTTCGTCTTCCAGAACTTCCATCTCTTCCCGCATCTGACGGTGCTGGAGAACATCGTCGAGGCGCCGGTCGCCGCGCTGAAGCGGCCCCGCGCGGACGCCGTGGCCGCCGCGCTGCGGCTGCTGGAGCGGGTGGGCCTGGCCGACAAGGCGGACGCGTACCCCGGCCGGCTCTCCGGCGGCCAGCAGCAGCGCGTGGCCATCGCCCGCGCGCTGGCCCTGGAACCCCGGCTGCTGCTCTTCGACGAGCCCACCTCCGCGCTCGACCCGGAACTGGTCGGCGAGGTCCTCGACGTCATCAAGGACCTGGCCCGGCAGGGCACCACCATGATCGTCGTCACCCATGAGATCGGCTTCGCGCGCGAGGTCGCCGACACGGTGGTGTTCATGGACGACGGGCGGATCGTCGAGCAGGGGCCGCCCGCCGAGGTCCTCGACCGGCCGCGGCACGAACGGACACGGGCGTTCCTGTCCAAGGTGCTGTGACCCGGCGCCGGACCCCGGCCGCGACCGCCGCGGCGCACGGCCGGGGGAGCTGGGCCATCCGGTCGTCGTCCGGGCGGGGGATTCGGGCGCGGGACGCGGGCTCCGGGGGCGCGGGCGGGCGCCCGGGGTGCGCCCGCGCTCGTGTCCGTACCCGTGTCCGCCCCCGTGCCGAGTCCGGCACCGGAGGCGGCACGGGCATCGGCCCCGGCGGCGCCGGGAACCCAAAAGCCCCGCGCCAACTCCTCGTGTCCGTAGGGCAGAACACCTCGCGCGCTCCCGTCCCGCCCCGGCCCGGGAGCGCGTACCGCACACGGGAGCGGGCCGCCGCACGGCGCCCGCACCTCGGTTTGGCCGCACGGCCGCACATGGAAGGGTTGATCACATGACGGACGCATCCGACCGCTGGAAGCAGTGGCACGAGGACCGCACCGAATCGGTGTCGGCACCCTACGGGCCGCTCGCGCTGACCGGCACGCACTGGCTGGAGGACCACCCGGGCGGTCTGCTCCCGGGCGTCCCCGGGCGCTGGGCGGCCGACGGCGACGCGGTCGTGCTCGACGCCGTCGAGGCGGACGGACTGACCGTCGACGGGCGGCCCCTGGCCGGGCGGGTGCGGCTCGGCGCCGACACCGCGGCGCCGGCGGACGCGCGGGTGGCGCGGGGGGAGCGCCGGCTGGTCGTGCTCGTCCGCGAAGGCGCCTGGGGGGTACGGGACTACGACCCGGACTCCGCGGCCCGGCGGGCGTTCCGGGGCATCGCGGCCACCGCCCACGACCCGCGCTGGTCGGTGCCGGGGCGTTTCACCCCGTACGAGGAGAGCCGTACCGTCCGCGTGCCGAACGCGGACGGGCGCGAGCGCGGCCTCGCCCTCGCCGGGGAGCTGGCGTTCACCCTGGAGGGGCGGGAGCTGACGCTCCAGGCCGCCCGGCGGCCGGACGGCGGACTGTGGGCGGTGTTCGCCGACGCCACCAGCGGGGACAGCAGCTTCCGCTTCCGTTTCCTGTACCCGCAGGCCCCGGACGCGGAGGGACGCACCACGGTCGACCTCAACCGCGCCGAGCTGCCGCCGTGCGCGTTCGCCGACCACTTCATCTGCCCGTTCCCGCCGCCGGGCAACACGCTGGACCTCGCGATACCCGCGGGGGAGCGCACCCTGCTCTGAGGCCCCGGCGCCCTGGCGGCTGACCTGCCGTCAATCCACCCGGACCGCACACGGTCCACTCGAATCGCACACAGTCGCACGGCCGAAAGGCACTCTTGTGCCGACCGGCCGTTCGGCCGAATACTCCCCCACAGCGCTTGTCAGGGGCACAACGTATCTGGAACCCCGGACCACCGCCCCCGGCTCTGCGCCTCACGGGCCCCGACCCCACGCGGGCCCCCGACTTCCTTTGTGGAGGAACGAAAAGTGAGGATCAAGCGCACTTCCCCCCGCACCGTCGTCACGAGACAGACCCGGCTGGTGGCCGTAGCCGCCGGACTCGTGGCCGCCGCCGCGTTCGCGGTCCCCAGCGCGAACGCGTCCGACACCAACACCTTCAGCGCCGCACAGCTCACCGGTGTGAGCGACTCGGTGCTCAAGGCCGACGTCCCGGGCACCGCCTGGGCCGTCGACAGCACGACCAACCGGGTCGTCGTCACCGCCGACAGCACGGTCTCCCAGGCCGACATCAACAGGATCAAACAGCGGGCCGGGGCCGACTCGGGGGCCCTGACCATCAAGCACACCCCGGGCAGGTTCAGGAAGCTGATCTCCGGCGGCGACGCCATCTACGCCAGCGGCTGGCGCTGCTCGCTGGGCTTCAACGTCCAGGACGCGAGCGGGAACTACTACTTCCTGACCGCAGGTCACTGCACCGACGGCGCGGGCACCTGGTGGTCGGACTCCTCGCACTCGACCACCCTCGGCACCACCGCCGGGTCCTCCTTCCCCGGCAACGACTACGGCATCGTGCGCTACACCAACAGCTCGGTGACCAAGTCGGGCGCCGTGGGCAGCCAGGACATCACGAGCGCCGCCACGCCCTCCGTGGGGACCACCGTGTACCGCCGCGGCTCCACGACCGGCACGCACAGCGGCCGGGTCACCGCGCTCAACGCGCAGGTCAACTACGGCGGCGGGGACATCGTCTCCGGTCTGATCCAGACCACGGTCTGCGCCGAACCCGGCGACTCCGGCGGCCCGTTGTACGGCGGCAGCACGGCCTACGGTCTGACCTCCGGCGGCAGCGGCGACTGCTCCTCCGGCGGTACGACCTTCTTCCAGCCGGTCACCGAGGCGCTGAGCGCCTACGGGGTCCACGTGTACTGACCCCACTCCCCGCCGTCCCTTCCGGACGGTCCCGGCCGTCCCCCACCGGCCGGAACAGGCGGCCCCCGCACGCGAACCCGCGTGCGGGGGCCGCCGTTCGTCCGGGGCGCGCCGCCCGGCCGGTCCGTGCGCCCGGGGTCCGGTCGCGCGGCCCCGGTCGCACGGGTTCCGGTTCCGGCGCGGCAAGGGCGAGATCCGGACAGGAGTAGACCTCACAGAGCGCCGACAGGTTACTCGCTCGTAGTGTTTGCAGAGTGAACGGGAGCGTCCCGACCTCGGGTGCTCAAGCCGCAAGGGGCGTACGCCGGTTGGCGTACGCGCGTCCAGAACTCGACCTTGTGTGCTCCCTGCGGGCCTCGGAATAGTAGGCGCCGTTCAACCGCCTTCCGGCCCGCTGAGGTCCCCACAACCTCGCGGGCCGATCCCCCCACAGGAGGACGTCAGTTGAAGCATCGACGCATACCCGCGCGCCGGGCGACCATGGCGACCGCGGGCATCGCCGCGCTCGTCGTCGCCGGAGTCACTTTCCAGAGTGCGAACGCCAGTGAGCCGGACGCCGCCCCCACGGCCCGCACGCTGTCGGCCCCCACGGCCGGAAAACTCGCCTCGACCCTGGTCAAGGACCTCGGAACCGACCGCACGGCGGGCGCGTACTACGACGCCCGCTCCGGTCACCTCGTGGTCAACGTGCTCGACAAGGCCGCGGCGCGGACCGTCGAGCGGGCGGGGGCCAGGGCCAGAGTCGTCGCGCACACCCTCGCCGAACTGGACGGCGCCCGTACGACGCTGGCGAAGCGGGCGGCCGTACCGGGCACCTCGTGGTCGACCGACCCCGTCAGCGGCAAGGTCGCGGTCACCGCCGACAGAACGGTCTCCCCGGCCGCCTGGGCGCAGCTCTCCAAGGTCGTCGCGGGGCTGGGCGACAAGGCCGAACTCAAGCGGTCGAAGGGGGAGTTCAAGCCCTACGTCGCGGGCGGTGACGCCATCACCGGGTCGGGCGGGCGCTGTTCGCTCGGGTTCAACGTGGTCAAGGACGGGCAGCCGTACTTCCTCACCGCGGGCCACTGCACCGAGGCCATCTCCACCTGGTCGGACGCCGACGGCACCGTGATCGGCAGCAACGAGCGCTCCAGCTTCCCCGGGAACGACTTCGGCCTGGTGAAGTACACGGCCTCGGTCGACCACCCCAGCGCGGTCGACCTCTACGACGGGTCCACGCAGCCGATCACCAAGGCGGGCGAGGCGACCGTCGGCGAGCAGGTGACCCGCAGCGGTTCGACGACCCACGTCCACACCGGCACGGTCACCGGTCTGGACGCCACGGTGAACTACTCCGAGGGCACCGTCAGCGGCCTCATCCAGACCGATGTGTGCGCCGAGCCCGGTGACAGCGGCGGTTCGCTGTTCGACGGCGACACCGCGCTCGGTCTGACCTCCGGCGGCAGCGGTGACTGCTCCTCCGGCGGCGAGACCTTCTTCCAGCCGGTCACCGAGGCGCTGTCGGCGACCGGCGCCCAGATCGGCTGACCTCACCCCACCCCATCCCCCCCACGGGATCCGGCGGAGCCCCGTCCTCGCGCGCGAGAGGGCGGGGCTCCTACGTGTCCGCGCCCGGGTCCGCGCCGGTGTCCGGGTCCGCGCCGGGGGCAGCGTCGGGGGCACGGTCCGGGGCGGTGGCGTCCGTACGGGGGCCGGTGCCGGGGCCCGGACCGGAGGCGGCGGGGCCCGGATCGGTGAAGGTGTCGTTCACGGGCCGTGCGGGTGCGGAGGAGGCGGCGGGTGAGGCACCGCCCGCCTGTGCGGAGCCGCCGTGCCCGGCCGCCCCGGCGCTGGCCGCTCCGGCGGCGGCGCTCGCGGCCGTCCCGGCCACCGGGTCAGGGGAGTCCTTCCACGCCGCTCCGACGGCGCCGCCGCCGCGCCCGCGCCGCTGCCCCGAGGCCAGCAGGGTGACCACCACCCCCGCCGCCGCCCACGCCCCCAGCACCAGCAGCGCGCCGGTCAGGGCGTTGCTCCGGAAGTACGCGATCGAGCGGGCCGCCCAGGTCCCCGCGCCCGGCGGCAGCGCGGGCCCGATCGTCTTCCAGAACGGGGGCAGCAGCGGCAGCGGGAAGGCGCCGCCCGCGCTCGGGTTGCCCGCGATCACCACCAGCAGGATGGCCAGACCGATGCCGATGACGCCGAAGATCCCCTGGAGGGCGAGGGTGGCGGCGCCCACGGCGAAGGTGATCAGCGCCCCCAGGCCCCACAGGGCCGCGACACCGCCGGGCAGCGCGCCCAGGACCGGCCCCACGATGACCGCGCCGCCGAGCCCGCCGACGGCCGCGACGAAGGCCATGGCGCCCAGCCGGATCGCCGCGCGCCGCAGGTTGGCGGGGCGCGCCCCGGTGCTGATCGCGAGGATCGAGGCGCACAGATAGCCGCCGACGCACCAGCCCACGACCAGGTAGAAGGAGGACAGGCCGTTGAAGTCGCCGGTGGAGGCCGGTGCCACGTCCACCGTCCGCACCGTCCGGTGCTGGGCCTGCTCCACGGGCCCGACGATCCGCTCCAGGCTGGTGGCGAGGATGGTGCCGCCGCCGGTGGCGACCAGCAGGGTGTCGGTGGTGCCGCCCGGGGGGACGACCAGGGCGCCGTCGACGTCCCGGTCCAGGATCTGCCGGCGGGCCGCCGCCTCGTCGGCCACCGCGCGCGGGTCCAGGGGCGAGCCGGGCAGCTGCCGCAGCCTGGCGACCGTCTGCCCGGCCACCGCCGCGGGCGCCGCGACGGCGAAGGGCACGTCCTTGGGCTTCGGGTGGTGCAGCGCGCCCACGTAGGAGGCGATGAACAGCAGCTGGAGCGCCAGCACCCCGACCACGAGCAGCGTGGCCCGCGGGGTGACGGCGTCCTTGACCTCCTGGACGAAGGAGTGGCGGGGCCGGCGGGCGTGCGGGTGGGTCATGGTCTCACGCTGCGGTCCGGCGGGTGTTCGCGCAGGTGGGAGGCGCCCGAACGGGCGTCGCACAGATGTTCGGGAATTGGTTTATGGTGGAGGGCGAGTAGTGAACTGATGTTCGAAAGCCTGGGTGTACGGGCCCACGACCGCGGGAGGTGCGGATGCCGGGTTTCACGCATCTGCACACCGTCTCCGGGTTCTCCCTGCGCTACGGCGCCTCGCACCCGGAGCGGCTGGCCGAGCGCGCCGCCGAGCGGGGCATGGACGCCCTCGCCCTCACCGACCGCGACACCCTCGCCGGTACGGTCCGCTTCGCCAAGGCCTGTGCGGCGGCGGGCGTCCGCCCGCTGTTCGGCGCGGAACTGGCGGTGGCCGGTCCCGACGCGTCCGTACGGCATGACGGGTCCGTACGGCACGGCGGATCCGTGCGGAGTGGCGGGTCCGCGGGGCAGGGCGGTCCGGGGTGGCGCGGCGGGGGACCGCGGCCGGAGCGGCGCCGGACCCCGGTGCGCGGCGGTGCCTTCGTCGACGAGTCGACTCCGCGGGTCACCTTCCTCGCCCGGGACGGCGCCCGCGGCTGGGCCGACCTGTGCCGACTGGTCACCGCCGCCCACGCCGCGCCCTCGGACACCCCCCTGCTGCCCTGGTCCGGCAACCACGGCGACGGTCTGACCGTGCTGCTCGGCCCCGGTTCCGACGTCGGCCGGGCGCTGGCCGCCGGACGCCCCGACCGGGCCGCGCGGCTCCTGGTCCCCTGGCGCGAGGTCTACGGCGACGCCCTGCGCCTGGAGGCCGTCTGGCACGGCCGCACGGGCACCGGCCCCGGCTCCCTGCGGCTGGCCGCCCGGACCGTCGGCCTCGCCGCCGAGCAGCGGGTCCGGCCCGTGCTCAGCAACGCCGCCCGCTACGCCGACCCGGGCCAGGGCCCGGTCGCCGACGTCCTGGACGCCGCCCGCCGCCTGGTCCCCCTCGGCGCCACCGGGGAACGGGACTCCGGCGAGGGCTGGCTGAAGGGACCCGGCGCCATGCTGGAGGCGGCCGAGCGGATCGTGGAGGCCGCCGGATTCCGGCGCGACACCGCCCACCGGCTGCTGGAGCAGACCCGGGCGACGGCCGCCGAGTGCCTGGTCGACCCGGAGGACGACCTCGGCATGGGCGCGGTCCACTTCCCCGAGCCGCACCTCGTCGGCGCCGGGCGCCGCACCGCCCGGCGCGCGCTGGCCTCCCGGGCGGCGGCGGGCATGGTGCGGCGCGGCTACGCCGGACGGCGCGCGTACTGGGAGCGGATGCATGAGGAACTGGACGTCATCGCGTACCACGGCTACGCCTCCTACTTCCTCACCGTCGCCCAGGTGGTGGACGACGTACGGGAGATGGGCATTCGGGTCGCCGCGCGCGGCTCCGGGGCGGGCTCCCTCGTCAACCACCTCCTCGGCATCGCCCACGCCGACCCGGTCGAGCACGGGCTGCTGATGGAGCGCTTCCTGTCCCGGCGGCGGTTCGTGCTGCCCGACATCGACATCGACGTGGAGTCCGCGCGCCGTCTCGAGGTCTACCGGAAGATCATCGGCCGGTTCGGCGCGGAGCGGGTGGCGACGGTCGCCATGCCGGAGACGTACCGGGTGCGCCACGCGGTCCGCGACGTGGGCGCGGCCCTGTCCATGGACCCCGCCGAGATCGACCGGGTCGCCAAGTCCTTCCCGCACATCCGCGCCCGCGACGCCCGCGCGGCCCTGGAGGAACTGCCCGAACTGCGGGCGCTGGCGGGCCGGAAGGAGCGGTACGGCAGGCTGTGGGAGCTGGTCGAGGCGCTGGACGCGCTGCCGCGCGGGGTCGCCATGCACCCCTGCGGGGTCCTGCTGTCCGACGCCTCCCTGCTCGCCCGGACACCGGTCGTGCCCACCAGCGGCGAGGGGCTGCCCATGTCCCAGTTCGACAAGGAGGACGTGGAGGACCTCGGGCTGCTCAAGCTGGATGTGCTGGGCGTGCGGATGCAGTCGGCGATGGCGCACGCTCTCGCCGAGGTGGAGCGGACGACGGGGGAGCGGATCGACCTGGACGCCGTGCCGCCGGGCGATCCGGCGACGTACCGGCTCATCCGCTCCGCCGAGACCCTCGGCTGCTTCCAGATCGAGTCCCCGGGCCAGCGCGACCTGGTCGGCCGGCTCCAGCCCGCCGACTTCCACGATCTCGTGGTCGACATCTCCCTCTTCCGGCCCGGCCCGGTCGCCGCCGACATGGTGCGGCCGTTCATCGAGGCCCGGCACGGCCGGGCGCCGGTGCGCTATCCGCACCCGGACCTGGCCGGACCGCTGGCGGAGACGTACGGCGTCGTCGTCTTCCACGAGCAGATCATCCACATCGTGCACCTCATGACCGGCTGCGGGCGCGACGAGGCGGACCGGGTGCGGCGCGGGCTGTCCGACCCGGAGTCGCAGGGGCGGATCATGGTGTGGTTCGCCCAGCACGCGGCGGCGCGGGGATACAGCGCAGAAACGATTCAGCGCACCTGGGAGATCGTCGAGGCGTTCGGTTCGTACGGCTTCTGCAAGGCGCACGCGGTGGCCTTCGCCGTGCCCACCTATCAGTCGGCGTGGCTGAAGGCCCACCATCCGGCCGCCTTCTACGCCGGGCTGCTCACCCACGACCCCGGCATGTACCCGAAGCGGCTGCTGCTGGCGGACGCGCGGCGGCGCGGGGTGCCGGTCCTGCCGCTGGACGTGAACCGGTCGGGAGTCGCCCACCGTATCGAACTGGTGTCTGACATGAAGGGGGGCAAAGCAGCTGAAAGAACTGAAGGATCCGGTACGTGGGGGCTGCGGCTGGCCCTCTCCGACGTGCTCGGCATCAGCGGGGCCGAGGCGGCGCGGATCGCGGACGGACAGCCGTACGCCTCGCTGCTCGACTTCTGGGAACGGGCCCGCCCGAGCCGCCCGGTCGCCGGACGGCTCGCCCAGGTGGGCGCGCTGGACGCGTTCGGCGCCAACCGCCGTGACCTGCAACTGCACCTGACCGAGCTGCACCGGGGCGCCCGGGGCGCGGGCGGCGGCCAGCTCCCCCTGGCCGGAGGGAAGGACACGGCCGCCGCCGGGCTGCCCGACCTGTCCGACGCCGAGAGGCTCAGCGCCGAACTGGGCGTGCTGTCCATGGACGCCTCCCGCAATCTGATGGACGACCACCGGGCGTTCCTCGACGAACTGGGCGTGGTCTCCGCGCGCCGGTTGCGTACGGCCCGGCACGGGGAGACGGTGCTGGTCGCGGGCGCCAAGGCGGCCACCCAGACCCCGCCGGTCCGGTCCGGCAGACGGGTCATCTTCACCACCCTCGACGACGGCACCGGCCTGGTCGACCTCGCCTTCTTCGACGACTCCCACGACGCCTGCGCGCACACCGTCTTCCACTCCTGGCTGCTGCTGGTGCGCGGAGTGGTGCAGCGGCGCGGCCCGCGCAGCCTCAGCGTGGTGGGCGCCGCCGCCTGGAACCTCGCCGAACTGGCCGAACTGCGCGCCGAGGGCGGCCTGGAGGAGGTGGCGGCCCGCCTGGCCCGCCCCGGCGGACCACCGGAGGGGGCCGCGGGCGGGGACGGTCCGGACGACGGATCCGGGGGAGGCGACGGCGGTGACCGCGGGGAGCGTGAGGGCCGCGGTGGCGGGCGGCGGGCCCGGCTCGCCGGTTCGGACGGGCGGCCCGCGCCCGCCGGTTCCGCCGCCCAGGACCCGATGGAGGCCGCGCGCGGGCGCCGTATCCGCATGCCCACCGGCTACGAGATGCATCCATGGGCGGATCTGCGCCCGGCGGGAGAAGGGCCCGCGTACGGAAGGAAGTTGTGGCACCAGAGTCCAGGGAGCGCGGGATGACCATTCTCTGCGTACGTTTCCAGCTGCCGCCGATGTACGAGGCGGCCCTGCCCGGACTGCTCGGGCTGCTGGAGGAGTTCACCCCCGTGGTCGAGGCGCTGCCGCCGGACGGCGCGCTGGCCGATCTGCGGGGCGCCGAACGGTACTTCGGGCGCGACGCGGTCGCACTCGCGGCGGTGATCCGGGTCCGCGCGCTCGCGCGGTTCGGCGTCGACTGCGTGATCGGCGCCGGGCCGGGCCCGATGCTGGCCCGCGTGGCACTGGGGGACGCCCGGCCCGGGGCGCCCTGCGCCGCGCCCGCCGAACCGGCCGCCGCCGCGGAGTTCCTCGCCCACCGGCCCGTCACCGCGCTGCCCGGCGCGGGCCGGGCGACGGCCCGCACCCTGGGTGAGTACGGCCTGGACACCCTGGGCCTGGTCGCCGCCGCGCCCCTGCCGACCCTCCAGCGCCTGATCGGCGCGAAGGCGGGCCGCGAACTGCGCGACCGGGCGAACGGCGTCGACCGCGGCCGGGTCGTCCCGGGCGCCGTCGAGCGGTCCCTGCTCGCCGAACGCCCCTTCGACCGCGACGAACTGGACCCCGGCCGGCACCGCGCGGCGCTGCTGTCGGCGGCCGGGGAACTGGGCGCGCGGCTGCGCGCCCTCGGCAAGGTCTGCCGCGCCCTGACCCTCACCGTGCGCTACGCCGACCGGTCGGCCACCGTCCGCGGCCGCACGCTCGCCGAACCGACCGCCCACTCGGCGGCGCTGACCGGGACCGCGTACGCCCTGTACGAGGCCCTGGGGCTCCAGCGCGCCCGGGTCCGCGCGCTCGTCCTGCGCGCCGAGGGGCTCGGCGGCGCCGAACACGCCTCTCACCAGCTCACCTTCGATCCCGTGGACGAGAAGGTCCGCCGCGTCGAGGAGGTCGCGGACCGCGCGCGGGCCCGGTTCGGGCCGCGCGCGGTGATCCCGGGGACCCTGGCCGCCTGAACGAGCGGCCTCCCGGCTGCCGGGGTCCCAGCCCCTCCGGCGGCCGGTCTGTCCGGTCTAGTTGGCCCACGGCGGGGTGAGGACGGTGCCGTCCGCGAGGCGGGCCGTCAGACCGACGGACGTGGTGACCCAGGAGACCGCGGTGCGGTCCGTGGGGTTCTCCACGGTGAAGGTCGCCCCGGCGTTGACGATCACCGTGTCGCCCGCGGTGACGCGCTCGGTGCGGTCGTCGAGCGTGACCAGGAGTTCGCCGTCGAGCAGATGGAGGATCTCCTCGCGGTCGACGGTGTGGGCGGGCGCCCTGGTCCCGGCGGGGATCTCGCCGCGCCAGGCGCACAGTTCCCCGGCGCCGGTGCGCGGGGTGGCGTACGAGACGAAACGGGCGCCGTGGATCTCGTGGGTCGTGGCTTCGGAGGGGCGGACGACGGGCATGGGGTCTCCTTCGGGGTGGGTGAACCGCTTGGCGGGGTGGCCTGGGGTGGCCCGGGGCTTGGGGTGGCCCGGGTTCGGGGCTCGGGCCGGGTGGCCGGGTTCTATGGTCAAGCCACTTGACCATATAGTCAAGCTACTTGTCCAAGCAGATGGTCAAGCCGCCTGATCACATGGTCAAGGCGCCTGACCGGGTGGTCAGGCGCCTTGACCATGGCCACGGTGCTTCAATGTCCCCGTGCACAGCTCCGAGGCCATGGCCCTCTCCGCCGCCCTGCTCGCCGTCGCCGGCCGGCTGACCCAGCGCATCCACGACGGCGTCGCCGCCCGCGGGTTCGAGGGGCTGCGGCCCGCGCACGGTTTCGCGTTCGCGCGGCTGGCGCCGGGCGGGGCGACCGTGACCGAGCTGGCCGCCCATCTCGGGGTCACCAAGCAGGCGGCCAGTCAGCTCGTCGACGAGATCGTGCGCAAGGGGTACGCGGAGCGGCGGCCCCATCCCGCCGACGCGCGGGCCCGGCTGATCGTGCTGACCGCGCGGGGGCTGGCCTGCACCCGCGCGGCGGAGGAGTCGGCCGCGGAGGCGGTGCGGGGGTGGATCGCGGTGCTCGGCGAGGGCGAGGTGGACGCGCTGGGGGAGCGGCTGGCGCGGATCGCGCCGTCCGGGCCGATCCGTCCGTCTTGGTGATGCTTCGTCATGTCGTCCCGCTCGCAAGCGAGTTGAGGCGGAGAGTGGACTCGCGAGTTTTTACTGACGCGTAACTTCACACTTCGACTACTCGTCCGTAACTTGACGAGTGAACAGCATCCTGGTGATCCGGATCACAGGGCGCAGTGCCGTCGCACCTCCCTTGAGCCGCAAGGAGATCACACGATGCTGCCCTTCCAGCGCGCCCGCAGACACCTGGCCGCCCTGTTCCTGGCCGCCGCCGTCGCTCTCGTCCCGACCGCCGCGGCCCACGCCTCCGCCGCCCCCAGCTCGGGCTGGAACGACTACAGCTGCAAGCCGTCCGCGGCCCACCCCCGCCCCGTCGTCCTCGTCCACGGCACCTTCGGCAACTCCGTCGACAACTGGCTCGGTCTCGCGCCCTATCTGACGGCCCGCGGGTACTGCGTCTTCTCGCTCGATTACGGCCAACTGCCGGGCGTCCCGGTCTTCAACGGCCTCGGTCCCATCGACCGGTCGGCCGGGCAGCTGTCCGCCTACGTCGACAAGGTGCTCGCCGCCACCGGAGCGGCCAAGGCCGACCTCGTCGGCCACTCGCAGGGCGGCATGATGCCCCGCTACTACCTGAAGTTCCTCGGCGGCGCCGCCAAGGTGAACGCCCTCGTCGGCATCGCCCCCGACAGTCACGGCACCACCCTCAGCGGTCTGACCAACCTGCTGCCGTACTTCCCGGGCGCGAAGGATCTGATCTCCGCCGCCACCCCCGGCCTCGCCGACCAGATCGCCGGGTCCCCCTTCGTCACCAGGCTCAACGAGGGCGGGGACACCGTGCCCGGCGTGCACTACACGGTTATCGCCACCCAGTACGACGAGGTGGCCACGCCCTGGCGGACCCAGTACCTGAGCGGTTCCGACGTCCGTAACGTGCTGCTCCAGGACCTGTGCCCGCTCGACCTCTCCGAGCACGTCGCCATCGGCACCGTCGACCGCATCGCCTTCCACGAGGTGGCCAACGCGCTCGACCCGGCCCACGCCACCGCCACCACCTGCGCCTCCGTGTTCAGCTGACCCGGGGGAGCGCCACCGGGCGCGGTCCGGGGTCCGTCCGGCCTGAGCCGCCGGACGGACCCCGTGTCCATGGGCCGCCTCAGCGGCCGGAGCGGGCCGCCCGCCGCCTGACCGAGAGGAACAGCGCCGCCGAACCCGCCGCCAGGGCCGCCGCGCCGCCCATCGCGATGTACGGGGTGCTGCCGGACCCGCCGGTCTCGGCGAGATCCGCGGTCCGCGCCCCGTCGGCCGCCACGGAGCTGCCCGCCGCCGCGTCCGTGCCGGTGCCGGTACCCGTGGTGCCGTTCCCGTTCCTGTTCCCGTTCCCGTTCTGGGCCGGGGCCGCGGGTGCCGGGTCCGTCGTCGTCCGGGCGTCGGCGTCCCCGTGGCCGTGGTGCTCGACGGTGGACCGGCCGGCCCCGGCCTGGATCTGCCGCTCGGTCGGCGCGGAGGCCGAGGGCGCGGGGGAGGAGTTCTTGGCGCCGCCGCCACCGGCGGCGGCGCCGCCCGCGCTCCCGCCGCCGTTGCCGCTCGCCGTACCGCCGAAGGTGACGTCCGAGCAGGAGTAGAACGCCTCGGGGCTGTCCGAGCGCTGCCAGACCGCGTACAGCAGTTGCTTGCCGGTGCGCTGGGGGAGCGTGCCCGAGAACGTGTAGAAGCCGCCCGAGGCCACCGGGTCGGTGACCGCGGCCACCGGGTGCGCGAGATCCAGAGCGGACCAGGCCAGCGGCTCGGCCGGGTTGTAGCCGGGCTTGGTGAGATACACGGTGAACGTGCCCTTGTGCTGGGCGGTCACACGGTACTTGAAGGTGTACGGGCCGCTCTTCACGGCCGTCGCGGGCCAGTCCGCGCGGGGCAGGTCGAGGCCCTTGAACTCCGGGTCGTTCGCGCTGCACAGCCTGCCGTCCGGGATCCGCTCCTGGTGGCGGCCGTTCACGTCGCCGATCCGGATGCCGTTCCAGTCGTACAGGGCCTGGGGGCCGCCGGCCGCGACCGCCGCCCGGCACGCCGCCGACGTCGGGTTCTCCGGGTTCTCGGCGTAGCACTGGAAGACCCGGCTGACCGGGCCGCCCATGGTGCCGTGCGCGGACGCGGGCGCGGCGGCGAGCGCGGTCAGGGCGAGCGGCGCCAGCGCCAGGACGGAGAGCGCGGCGGCCTGGCGGCGTGGACGAGCGGGCATGGGGGAACTCCTCGCGACGGGTCGTTTCTGACGGGTGCCGGCACCGGGGCGGACCCCGTGGGGTGCGTCAGAAACTAGCCCCGAGGAACGGGGAGAACGCCCGATCAGGGCGGTACGAGGGGATCCTTATGCTCGCGTTAAGGAAGCGCTGAGACTGCGCTCAGACAGAGGGCGTGCGCGGCGTACACACGGTGTGCGGAAGGCGTGTGCGGAAGGCGTACGTGGCGGCGCGCGGGACAGGTCCCGGCGCGCGGAGTGCGGTGCGCGCCGCCGGTCACCCCTCCGGCCACCAGGTGCGTGCGATGTCCTTGCGGACCTCGGGCCGTCCGGCGGGACGCTCGTCGATCTCCTCGCGGACCCGCCGGCTGTCCGTCTTCCTCAGGGGCTTCTGCACTGTCGTACGGCGCATCGCTGCCTCCTTCGACGGTCTACCGGGTTCCGTGTTCGTACGGAGGTAGACCTTTCGGGCGAGAGTTCCTCATCGGTGCGGGTCTGTCTGTGGCGGCTGTCACGATCCGGTTGTCAGTGGCGGGTGTCACTCTGGGGCGCATGAGTGCACACCCGACGACCGATCGTGACGCCACGGCCCGGGGCGCCGCTGGAGCGGCGGTGGACTGGGACGCGCAGGCGGCCGTCTTCGACGACGAGCCGGATCACGGGCTGCGCGATCCGCGGGTCCGCGCCGCCTGGGCGGAGCGGCTGCGCGACTGGCTGCCGGAGCGGCCCGCCGCGCTCCTCGACCTCGGCTGCGGCACCGGCAGCCTGTCGCTCCTCGCGGCCGGGCAGGGGCACCGGGTGACCGGCGTGGACAGCTCCCCGGCGATGGTGGAGCGGGCCCGCGCGAAGCTCGCCGACGCCGGCCGCGCCGCGGAGTTCCTGACCGGTGACGCGGCGGACCCGCCGGTGGACGGGCGCCGTTTCGACGCCGTCCTGGTCCGCCATGTGCTGTGGGCGCTGCCGGATCCCGCCCGCGCGCTGCGGCGCTGGCGGGAGTTGCTGGAGCCCGCAGGACGGCTGGTCCTGGTCGAGGGCGTCTGGGGCACGGTCACGCCCGTCGGCATACCCAACGAGCGGCTTCTCACTCTCCTCACGCCTCTCGTGCGGCACACCCGCGTCGAACAGCTCTCGGGTGACGCCCGGCTGTGGGGCAAGGACGTCACCGACGAGCGGTACGCGGTGGTGGCGTCGGTGTGACCGGTGGAGGGCCGGGGGCGGGTGGGCGCGCCGGGCCGACGGGACGGACGGGCCGTGGCGCGACGGCTGGACGACCGGGCGCGTCCCCCCCGTCCGGCGGCTCAGTCCAGCAGTGCCGCGAAGCCGTCCGCGCGGGCCAGCCGCTCCAGTTCGTCGAGGGCGGCCACGGCGGCGCCGGCCGCCGCCGGGTCGCGCTCCGCCAGCCCGCTCGCGGCGAACTCGTCCTCGTCCAGGCGCAGTACGTCCGTGCCGTCCGCCGAACGCCACAGATCCAGGTCCAGGTCCTCCACGACCAGCTCACCGCCGGTGAGCACGGCCGGGCGGGTGATGTCGCAGTACCAGCCCTTGAGCCGCCCGCCGCCGTCGTGGACCTCCTTGACCGCGTACCACCGGTCGCGCCAGTAGTGCTCGGTGAACACGTCGCCCGGTTCGAACCGCACGAAGCCGAAGTCCCGTACGCCCTCGGCCGCCCAGGGCGCCCGCACCACCACGCGCACGCCGTCGTCGCGCACCAGCGCGCTCCGGTAGCGGATCTTCGTCCGGCCGCCCTTGACGAGGACGACGTCCACCGGAGTGCCGGGCGTGTCAGCCGAGTTCGCGGACATACCGCACCTCCGTGGCGCACACCTCGTAGCCGAACCACCGGTTGACGGCGATCATCGGGTCGTTGCCGGTGTCGTTGCCGGTGAACGCCTCCCGGACGCCGGCCGCGCGGGCGCGGTGCAGCGAGTCGTTCTTGGCGAGCTTCGCCAGGCCCCGGCCGCGGAACGCCTCGGCGGTGCCGGTCATCCCCGTGCTGTAGCGGGTGGCGCCGTCCGTGTGGGCGAGGGTGAAGGCGGCGGGCCGGCCGTCGACCACCGCGACGGACGTCAGGTCGTGGCTCAGCAGCGGGTTGTGCCAGGTCTCCTCCAGCCAGGCCGCGTAGTCGGTCAGGTCCGAGGCCACGTCACCCGGTTCGTCCGCGGCCGTCTCCGCGTCCAGCTCGAACAGCGGGCGCGGGTCGGCGGCGTAGTCGGATCCCCGGCGCAGCTCCACACCGGGCGGCGGGTCCTGGAGCGGCGGGAGCCGACCGGCCGCCAGGTCCAGGCGCAGGAAGTACGCGGAGCGGCTGCCGCGGTAGCCGCGCCGCTCGGCGAAGGCGCGGTTGTCCGGCGTGTCCAGCACCCAGGAGAGCAGCCGCACCGCGCCGCGGGCGGCCAGGTGCTCCTCGGCGGTGCGCACCAGCAGCGCGCCCGCGCCGCGTCCGGTGTGCGCCGGGTCCACGTACACGTTGACGTTGCCCTGTCCGGGCACCGGGCTGTCGTGGGACAGGAGCACCTGCGCCGTGCCGATCACCTCGCCGTCGGCCTCGGCGACCAGCGGCCGGTAGTGGGCGCCGGGGTGCATCCGGGTGGCGGTGTGGGCGAGGGATTCGGGGGTGAACAGCACGAACGGCAGCGCGCGACGGCGCACCCGGGCGAACCCTGCGAGGTCTGCGGGCACGTCGGAGCGCATTTCGCGGACGATCACGGTCATGCAGGCGCACGCTACGGGCCGCCCCCGCACACCCGCCTCCCATTTTCCGCCCGCCGGACGACCCGCCCGGGGCGCGCGGGTGCGCGACAATCGGCCCGTGACCCTGAAGATCCGCATCCATGACGGCGCGCCTCCCTACGAGCAGGTGCGGGCCCAGATCTCCGAGCAGGCCCGGTCGGGCGCGCTGCCGGTCGGCCACCGGCTGCCCACGGTGCGGGCGCTGGCCGAGTCCCTCGGGCTCGCGGCGAACACCGTGGCCAAGGCGTACCGGGCGCTGGAGACGGACGGGGTGATCGAGACCCGGGGCCGCAACGGCACCTTCGTGGCCGCCGCGGGCTCCGCCGCCGACCGGGAGGCGGCGAGCGCCGCGCAGGGCTACGCGGAGCGCGTACGGCGGCTCGGCCTGGACGAGGACGCGGCGCTCGCGGCCGTCCGGGACGCCCTGCGGGCGGCGTACGAGGCGTAGCGCGTCGGGGGGGCGAGCGCGTCAGGGGCGTACGGACAGCCGGCCGGGGGTGCGGGTCACCTCCAGGCCCGCGTGCCGTGCCGCGCGGGCGAACTCCACCGCGTCCCGCACCGCCGCCCCGCCCGGGTCGTTGTTGAAGTAGGCGTACACGTCCGTGTCCGTGCCGCCCGGCCAGGCCGTGGCGACGCGGTCCACCCAGGTGCGCAGGGACCTGCGGCCGTAGCGCGGCCGGTCGTGCGCGCGGCCCTCGTGGAAGCGGACGTAGCCCCAGCCGGCCGTCGGCCGCAGCGGCGTCACCGGGCGGCCGCGGACATCGGCCCAGCACAGGGCGGCGCCCCGCGCCTCCAGCACGGCGCGCACCGCCGGTGTCCACCACGACGCGTGGCGCGGCTCCACCGCGACCCGGGTGCCGGGCGGGAAGCAGGACAGACAGGCGTCGAGCAGCCCGGCGTCGGCGCGCAGCGTGGGCGGGAGCTGGAGCAGCACGGGTCCGAGCCGGTCGCCGAGGCCCGCGGCGTGCGCCATCAGGCGGTGCACCGGTTCCGCGGGGTCCTTGAGGCGTCGGACGTGGGTGAGGAAGCGGCTCGCCTTGACCGCGACGACGAAGTCCGGCGGGACGCGCTCCCGCCAGGCCGCGAAGGTCTCCGGGGACGGCAGCCGGTAGAAGGTGTTGTCGACCTCCACCGTGGCGAACGCCGCCGCGTACTCCTCCAGCCAGCGCCGCACCGGGCACCGGGGCGGGTACAGCACGCCCCGCCAGTCCTTGTACTGCCACCCCGACGTCCCGACGAACAGGGTCATGGTCCCATCAGACCACCGGGGCGCCCCGCTGTCCCCTCACCGGGCACCAGGCACCGGGCACACGTCACCGGGCACACGTCACAGGTACAGGCCCGCGTCGGCGCCCTCGCGGGGCTCCGGGAGCGCGGTGGGGGAGGTGCCCCGGCGCAGCGCGTACAGCTCGGCCAGGGTCGCTCCCTCGCGGCCCACGCCCTCCTCGGTGCCCAGCCAGTCCACGGCCTCCCGGCGGGTCAGCCGGCCCACCTCGATACGGGCCAGGCAGCGGCCCGGCCGGACCACGGCGGGGTGCAGCCGCTCCAGGTCCTCGTTGGTCGTCACCCCGACCAGCACGTTGCGGCCCTGGCCGAGCAGTCCGTCGGTGAGGTTGAGCAGCCGTGAGAGCGCCTGGCCCGCGGTGTGCTTGGCCTCGCCGCGGATCAGTTCGTCGCAGTCCTCCAGCAGGAGCAGCCGCCAGCGGCCCTTGCCCGCCGCGTCCTCCTCGCCGATGGCGATGTCCATCAGATAGCCGACGTCGGAGAAGAGGCGCTCGGGGTCGAGGACGCAGTCCACCTGGCACCAGTCCCGCCAGGAGCGGGCCAGGGTGCGCAGCGCGGAGGTCTTGCCGGTGCCCGGCGGGCCGTGCAGCAGCAGGAGGCGGCCCGCGATGTCCTGGGGGGTGGTCTTCATCAGGCGGTCCATCGCGTCCGCGACCGGCGCCGTGTAGTTGGCCCGGACCTCGTCCCAGGTGCCCGCGGAGATCTGCCGGGTGGTGCGGTGCGGGCCGCGCCGCGGGGAGACGTACCAGAACCCCATCGTCACGTTCTCCGGCTGGGGTTCGGGCTCGTCCGCGGCGCCGTCCGTGGCCTGGCCGAGGATCCGCTGGGCCAGTTCGGCGTCGGTCGCGGTGACCGTGACGTCCGCCCCCCGGTTCCAGCGGGAGACCAGCAGGGTCCAGCCGTCGCCCTCGGCGAGGGTCGCGCTGCGGTCGTCGTCGCGGGCCACGCGCAGCACCCGGGCGCCGTCCGGCAGCAGCGTGGCGCCGGAGCGGACCCGGTCGATGTTGACCGCGTGCGAGTACGGCTGCTCGCCCGTCGCGAAGCGGCCGAGGAACAGCGCGTCGACGACGTCGGACGGCGAGTCGGAGTCGTCGACGTTGAGCCGGATCGGCAGCGCGTCGTGCGGGTTCGCAGGCATGCGGCCATGATCTGCCACCGGACCGCCCCGCGCACCCCGTTTCCCGGCCGTGCCGGGCGTGTCGGCCGCCGTCCGGGTCCGGACGCGCCGGAATCCCGTGTCGCGGCGTCAGGAACCGCCGTACGGGCGCACGAAGAGCCGTCAACACGACGAACCACCCGAACGGGTTGTCATCCGGCCGTACCGACAGGTCCGTTCGGGTCATGGCGCGGGGCCCGTACCGACCCCTACTCCCCTTGATTCCTTGTGAGTTCACCCTTTCTTTGGCATGAACACTTCCAGTTGACGCGCGTAGCTGCTACCACAGATCCGATAGCGAAGCTGCTAGAGGGAGGTTCCATGAGACGTTCCCGAATTGCCGCGTACGTCGGCTCAGTTCTGCTGACCGTAGGTCTCGTCCTCACCGGGACGGCCGCGGCGCAGGCCGCCCCATCGGCCGCGACCGGCGGCTATGTGGCCCTCGGCGACTCCTACTCCTCCGGAGTGGGCGCCGGCAGTTACATCAGCTCCAGCGGTGACTGCGACCGCAGCACCAAGGCGTACCCCTATCTGTGGAACGCCGCGAACCACCCGTCCTCGTTCTCCTTCACCGCCTGCTCGGGCGCCCGGACGGACGACGTCCTCGCCAATCAGCTCGCCCCGCTCAACTCCGGCACGTCCCTGGTGTCGATCAGCATCGGGGGCAACGACGCCGGGTTCTCCGACGTCATGACGACCTGTGTGCTCCAGTCGGACAGCAACTGCCTGTCCCGCATCGCGACCGCCAGGGCCTACGTCGACTCGACGCTGCCCGGCAAGCTCGACAACCTCTACTCGGTGATCCGCGGCAAGGCGCCCTCCGCGCGGGTCGTCGTCATCGGCTACCCCCGCTTCTACAAGCTCGGCCAGACCTGCCTCGGCCTCTCGGAGACCAAGCGCTCGGCCATCAACGACGCCGCCGACCGCATCGACACCGTCATCGCCAAGGCCGCGGCCAACCACGGCTTCGTCTTCGGCGACGTCCGCACCACCTTCAGCGGCCACGAGATCTGCTCCGGCAACTCCTGGCTGCACAGCGTCGACTGGCTCGACATCGGTGACTCCTACCACCCGACGGCCTCCGGCCACTCCGGCGGCTACCTGCCGGTGCTGAACAGCGCCGCCTGAACCCCGCCGGGGCCGGGCACGTGAGATCGCCCACGTCCCGCGCCGCCGGTACCCGGTGCCCGCCTCCCCCCTCCGGAGGCGGGCACCGGTCGCCTGATGACACGCCCTTGAGCGGTACTGGTCCCTCCGCCGCCGCCCGCTCACGCGCCGTGACGGCGTGACGGGGGCCGCGACCGCCCCGGCCCCGCTGCCTGCCGGTTGTCCAACTCGCCGTGGAACCGGTCGGATTCGGAGAGTAGTCGTCAACACCCTTACGCAGAAGGTGAATCCTGCGACCGAGATACACGGGTGCCCGCGCGGGGCGATAGGGTTACCCTGCCCGGGGTCGGGTGGACTCGTACGGGTGGGGAGTGACATGGAGCAGATAACAGTGCGCAGCAGGGCCAGGGTCCCTGCGATCACCTGCGGAAGCAGCGCGACCAGCTCGCGCCTCGACCGCCATCTCGCGGTGCTCGGCGGACCCGCCGTCCCGCAGCGGGAGGCCGCCGAGGCGACGCTGCTGATGCGTGAGCTGACCGCGCGTGCCGCGCACGACCGCACCGGCAGGGGTGCACGGATGCGCCGGGTGTCGCTGTTCGCGCCCCTGCGCCGACTGCGCCGCACGCTGTTCGGCGGGCACTAGCGACACCCCGTCCGCGGCCTCTCCGGCACCACCGGAGGGCGCCGCCGACGTTCCCGGGCCCGGACCCCCTCAGGGCCGGCGTCCGGGTCCCCAGCAGACCGCCTCACCGCCTTCGTACGGCGCCGCGCGCTCGCCGCCCGCATCCCCACGGCCGCGGCGCCCCGTACGGCTTCCCGCTCCTGTGCCCGAGCGGCACCGGCGCGGCACGGGAGTCGGCCGCCCGCCGCGCACAGCGGCCCCCCGTCCGCGCCCGGACCCGCGCCGCGCCCGCCGCCCGGCCCTCGCCGTTCAGCCCTCGGCGCGCGCGTACCGCCGCACCGCCGACGGCGCGCTGACGGCGAGCAGCACCGCGCACCAGGCCAGCGTCCCCGCGACGGGATGGGCCACCGGCCAGGAGGCGTGCTCCGGGACCGGGGCGTTGCCGAAGAGGTCGCGCAACGCGGTGGTGAGCGCGCTGATCGGGTTCCACTCGGCCAGGACACGCAGCCAGTGCGCCAGATTCCCGGTCGGGATGTACGCGTTCGACAGCAGCGGCAGGACGAAGGTCGCGGCGCCGAGCTGACCGGCCGCCTCCTCGCTGCGGGTGAGCAGCCCCAGCCAGATCCCCACCCAGGTGCAGGCGAACCGGAAGAGCAGCAGCAGGGCGACGGCGCCCGCCGCCCCGGCCGCGCCCCCCTCGATCCGCCAGCCCACCGCCAGCCCGACCAGCAGCAGCGGCACGGTCCCGGCCGCCGTGACGACGAGGTCGGCCACCGCCTGCCCGAGCGGCACCGCCGCCCGGCTCACCGGCATGGTGCGCAGCCGGTCGTTCACCCCCCGGTGGACGTCCTGCGCCGACTGGAACATCCCCGTCATGATCCCGCCGGCCGCGGTCGCCGCGAGCAGTCCGGGCACCAGGAAGGCGCGGTACTCGCGGCCGGGCACGGCCAGCGCGCTGCCGAAGACGTAGCCGAAGAACAGCAGCATGTTGATCGGCATGACCTGGGTGAGGACCGCCAGGCCCGGGTTGTTGCGGACCCGGCGCAGCTGGCGGCCCGCCAGCGCCGTCCCGTCGTGCACCAGTGCGCTCATGCCGCGATCTCCTCGCTGTCGTGGGCGGCTCCGGTCAGCCGGAGGAAGACGTCGTCCAGGGTGGGCGGGCTCAGGCTCGCGTCGAGCAACAGCACGCCCGCCGCGTCCAGTTCGCGCACCAGCCGGGGCAGGGTGAGGGTGGGGTCGGTGGCGACCGCGCCGACCGCGGCCCGCTCGTGGTCGAACACCGGCTCGGCGCCGGTGAGCCGGTCCAGGACGGCCGCCGCCCGCGCCATCTCGTCCGGGTGCGCCACCACGACCTCGGCGCGCGTGCCGATCAGGGACTTGAGCCGCGCGGGCGATCCGGTGTGCGCGACCCGGCCCCGGTCCACCAGGGCGATGTCGTCGGCCAGCCGGTCGGCCTCGTCCAGGTACTGGGTGGTCAGCACCACCGTCGTGCCCTGCTGCTTCAGTTCGCGCACCGCGTCCCGGATCCGGTTGCGGCTGGCCGGGTCGAGGCCGGTGGTGGGCTCGTCCAGGAAGAGCACGGCGGGCCGGCACAGCAGGCTGGCCGCGAGGTCCAGCCGGCGGCGCATCCCGCCCGAGTAGGTGGCGGCGGTGCGGTCGGCGGCCTCGGCGAGACCGAACCGCTCCAGCAGCTCACCGGTGCGCGCCGCCGCGTCCGGGATCCGGTGCAGCCGGGCGAACAGCCGCAGGTTCTGCCGTCCGGTGAGGTCCGCGTCGACGGACGTGTCCTGTCCGGTCACCCCGATCCGGCGGCGCACGGCGGCCGGTTCGCGCACCAGGTCGTGCCCGGCCACCCGGGCGGAGCCCGCGTCCGGCCGCAGCAGCGTCGTCAGCAGCCGTACGGCCGTCGTCTTGCCCGCGCCGTTCGGCCCGAGCACCCCGCAGACCGTGCCCTCGGCCACCGCCAGATCCAGGCCGCGCACGGCACGGACGGCACCGAACCGCTTCTCCAGACCCTCACTAAGTACAGCGTACGTAGTTGTCATGGGGCGACCATAGCGCACTACGTACGCTGTACGTAACTACGATGGTGGGGCGAGGTGATGTCCCATGGCCGGCCGAGGCGCCGAACCCGAGGTGATCTGGGCCCGCCCGGAGCGGACGGGGCGGGGGCCGAAGCCTGCCCTCACCCGCGCCGACATCGCGGCGGCGGCCGTCCGGCTCGCCGACGCCGGCGGCCTGGACGCGGTCTCGATGCGGCACGTGGCCGCCGAAGTGGGCTGCGGCACCATGTCGCTGTACAACTACGTCCCCCGCAAGGAGGACCTGTACGAGCTGATGGTGGACGCCGTCAGCGGCGAGCACGAGCTGTGGGAGCCCAGCGGCGACTGGCGCGCCGACATGGTCCGGGTGGGCCACCAGACCCGGTCCCTGATGCGCCGCCACACCTGGCTGCCCCGCCTGATGTCCGGGATCTACGGCTTCAGCCCCAACGCCCTGCGCTATCTGGAGCACTGCCTGGCCTGCCTGGACCCGCTGGAGGCGCCCTACGGCACCAAGATGGAGCTGATCGCCATGGTCAACGCCGTGGTGACCATGTACGTCGCCGACGAACTGGCGGTCGCTGAGCGCACCCGCTCCCTGCCCTGGACGGCGGAGCAGGAGAACGCCGTGCGGATCGCCTACCTGGGCGGCCGGATCGCGAGCGGCGCCCACCCGCGCCTGGCGGCGGCCTTCGCGGAGGACGCCGGACCCATCGACCTGGAGGCGGTGTTCGAACGGGCCCTGGTGCGGGTCCTGGACGGGTTCCGCCCGCGCGGCTGAGCGCGCGCCGCCCGGCCACGGGCTTCGCACCCCGGCCGGGCCGTACCGTCAGATCAGGGTGAACTGGCCCCCGGGGCCTTCCTCGGCGTGGTCCAGGACCGAGGCCGGCCGCCGGGCCGCCGTCGGCACCGGCAGGACGCCCGCCGCCCGCAGCGCGGACGCCGTGACCGCCCGGTCCGGCTCCGGGGCCTCCGGCGGCTCCTGCCCGGCCCGCGCCTCGGCCAGCAGCGCCAGGACGGTGATCAGCTCCAGCAGCTCCGAGGTCCACGCCTGCGGCCACAGGGGCGGGCGGATCGCCGCCAGGGTGCCCGGTTCGCCCCGCTCCGTCCGGGCCGCGAACCACTGCTCCAGGACCCGGCCCGCGCCGGTCTCGAAGTCCCAGGCGGCCGCGGGCACCGGGGAGACGCGGCCCGCGTCGAGGTGGAGGGTCTCCTCGGCCCGGTCGTAGTGGAGGGCGCGCGGATGGTCCGGCAGGGGCGCGCGGACGTACGGGCGGCGCCCGCCGGGCAGTCTGGGGCGCTCGCCGTCGCGGCGCATCAGCCACAGCGCCCGGCGGCCCGCCGCGACGCCCCGCGCCCACCGGCCGGCGTCCGAGGTGAGCGGCACGGCCGTCCCGTCCGGGCCCGGCCGCGCCGCCGCCAGGATCCAGGCGAGCACGTCCAGCGGCTCGGGGCGGTGCCCCAGGAGGGCGGCCAGATGCTCCGGCAGGCCCGGTGCCAGGTTGGGCTCCCGCGCGCCCGGACGGCGGTACAGCGGGCGGATGCGGCCCGGCCGCAGGAAGGGCGGCAGCGAGGTCGCCAGCAGCGCCGGACCGGCCGCGCCGGGGGCGGTGCCCGGCTCCACCACGAAGACCTGCCGCTCGTCCGCCACCCGCCACAGCTCGGGCCGGGCCGCGTCGATCAGCCGGTGGTCCGCGAGGAGCCACTGCTCGTCGAAGGGCGCCATCAGCACCCGTACCGGCTCCGGGCACGGGCCCGGGTCCCGGTCCAGCCGCCCGGTGCCGCCGGAGCGGCCGGGCAGCTGTCCGGCCGCGGTGTACGGCGTGCGGGCGCGCGTCGGCTCGAACAGGGCCTCCCGGTCCGCCCCCTCGGCCTTCAGCAGCGCGTCCCAGCGGGCCCTGAGACAGCCGGCGTCGGGAGCCGCGGGCCACTGCCGGCCGAGCCGCGGCGGTGCGACGGACCACGGCATGAGGTCCGCCAGCAGCGGGGCGTCGTCGTGCGTCACGCGGGGCATCGTACGACGCGGCGACGGCCCGCAGGTCACGTGGCGTCGAGGGTCACCGTGAAGGAGAACCGGTCCCCGCGGTAGTGGATGACGACCACGTCCAGCGGCCGGCCCGCCTCGTCGTAGGTGATGCCCGTGTAGTGCAGGATCGGGCTCAGCAGCGGCACTTCGAGCAGCCGGGCCGTCTCCGGGTCGGCCAGCCGCGCCTGCACGGTGTCCGTGATCCGGCTGATGCCGACGCCCACCACGTCCCGCAGCACCTTGGTCATCGGCCAGCGCACCAGGTCGTGCGGCGATATCCGCTCGGCCAGCTCCGGACGGACGTAGTTGCGGGCGTGGTTGGTGGGCTCGCCGGTCTTCTCGTCGCTGCGCAGCCGGTGGTAGGCCGCCACCTCCTCCAGGTCCGGGAAGAACTCCGCCAGTTCGGCCGTCACCGGCGCGGTGCCGTGGTCCAGCAGCTCGGTCGTCATACCGGACTGCTGGGCCACGATCGCGTCCACCGAGCCCAGCAGCCGCACCGGGGCGCCCCGGTGGGCCGTGGGCGCGATGAAGGTGCCGCGCCGCCGGTGCCGGGTGATCAGCCCCTCCTCCTCCAGCTCCTTCAGCGCCTGCCGCATGGTCAGCACGCTCACGCCGTAGTGCCCCGCCAGTTGCTCCTCGGTGGGCAGGCGCAGCGGGTCCCGGGGCGAGCGGCCGAGGATCGAGGCACGCAGGGACTGGGACACCTGGTACCACAGCGGCAGCTTGCGGTTCAGGACGATCGAATCCGGAGCAAAGGAGGTCACGGGCTATCCGTACCGGTCTGATCCGTTCAGTGCAATGGCCGGAAGTGTTTCTCCAGGCCCTGCCAGACGTCGTCGTAGCGCTGCTGGAGGTGGTCCGCGCGGGCCGCGTGCGGTGTGAGCGTCACCGGCCAGCGGGTCTCGAACATGAACGCCAGCCCGTCGTCGATCTTCTGCGGCTTCAGCTCGGCCGCGCTCGCCCGCTCGAAGGTCTCCCGGTCCGGGCCGTGCGCCGACATCATGTTGTGCAGCGAGCCGCCGCCCGGCACGAAGCCCTCCGCCTTGGCGTCGTAGGCGCCCTCGATCAGGCCCATGTACTCGCTCATCACGTTCCGGTGGAAGTACGGCGGCCGGAAGGTGTCCTCGCCCACCAGCCAGCGCGGCGCGAAGACGACGAAGTCCACCCCGGCCAGGCCCGGGGTGTCGCTCGGCGAGGTCAGCACCGTGAAGATCGACGGGTCCGGGTGGTCGTACGAGATCGTCCCGATGACATTGAAGCGGCGCAGGTCGTAGACGTACGGCACATGGTTGCCGTGCCAGGCGACGACATCGAGCGGGGAGTGGTCGTAGGTGGCCGTCCAGAGGTTGCCGCAGAACTTGTTGACCACCTCCACCGGGCCTTCGGTGTCCTCGTAGGCGGCCACCGGCGCGCGGAAGTCACGGGCGTTGGCCAGGCCGTTGGCGCCGATGGGACCGAGGTCGGGCAGGCGGAAGGGGGCGCCGTAGTTCTCGCAGACGTATCCCCGGGCCGTCCCGTCCAGCAGCTCCACCCGGAAGCGCACCCCGCGCGGGATCAGCGCCACGTGGCCGGGCTCGGCGTGCAGCAGGCCGAACTCGGTGCGCAGCAGCAGCCCGCCCCGCTCCGGCACGATCAGCAGCTCGCCGTCCGCGTCGCTGAAGACGCGCTCCATCGAGGAGTTGGCGTGAAACAGATGCACCGCCATGCCGGTGCGCTGGGTGGCGTCGCCGTTGCCGCCGAGGGTCCACAGGCCCGCCAGGAAGTCCGTGTCCGGGCCCGGCTTCGGCAGCGGGTTCCAGCGCAGCCGGTTGGGGTCCGGGACGGCCTGGGTGAAGGGGGCCGTGCGCAGCGCGCCGTTGCCCGCGCGGGTGAACGCCGGGTGGGCGGCCGAGGGGCGGATGCGGTACAGCCAGGAACGGCGGTTGTGCGCCCTGGGCTCGGTGAAGGCCGCACCGCTGAGCTGCTCCGCGTACAGCCCGAAGGGCGCGCGCTGGGGCGAGTTGCGGCCCTCGGGCAGCGCGCCCGGAACGGCTTCCGAACTGTGCTCGTTGCCGAAACCGGAGAGGTACTCCAGTGCCTCGGCGGTCTTGCGTGCGTCCCCGCTCATGATCGCTCCCTTGCAACCTGATTCCTATGGAGCACCGTAGGATTGCGATTTCCCGGGCGCAAGAGGGACGTCGGCCCTCCTTCCGGCGGACGGCCGGAACCAGACCTGAGGGGGATCCGGCCGCCGGAGGGCTGTTCTACGCTCCCGGGCATGACGTCGTGGACGCGCCGGCCTCTCGCGGCGCTCGCGGTGTCCGCCCTGCTGCTCGCCGCATCGGCCGGCTGCGGGGCGGACGGTGCGCGGGGGAGCGGGCAGAGCCGGGGGAGTGGGCAGAGCCGGGAAAGCCGGGAAAGCGGAGTGAACGGAGAGAACGGAGAGAGCACAGAGAGCGGGGCCGGCGGGTCGGCCACCCCGGTGGGGAAGATCATCGATCACACCGACGAGGAGGGGCGGGCCTACCGTGAGGTGGACCGCAAGGGCGCGCCCGAGATCGGCGTCGAGGTGCGGCCGGACGCGGCGGGCAGCTGGGACGTGCGGCTGACCGTCCGCCGCTTCCGCTTCTCCCCGGCCGGTACGGCGGCCCGCCCGGTGTCCGGCCGCGGTCTCGCCCATCTGCTGGTGGACGGCCGCCTCGTCGGCCGCCTGCACGCCCCCGAGTACCGGCTCTCCGCCCGCCTCGTCCCGCGCGGCACCCACCACGTCACCGCCCGCCTCTACGCCGACGACGACACGGTCTGGGCGGTCTCCGGCAGGCCCGTGCAGAGCACCGCCGACATCACGGCGTCGGACCCGCACGCGGCGAAGGGGGCGGCGGCCGTGCCCGGGGGTGGCGGCTCGGGCGCGGCGCCGTCCGGGGGCGGCGCGGGTGTCCGGCCCGAGGGGGGCGTGAACCCGTCCGTGCCCTCTGCGTCCTCCGCGCCCTCCGTGCCTTCTGCGCCCTCCGTGCGCACTGCGCCCTCTGTGTCCGGGCCGGTCGTGCCCGTGTCCTCCGCGCCCGCGTCGTACGGGAGTGCGCCCTCCGGTGGTGCGCCCTCCGTGCCCGTACGCCCCGCGCCGCCGGTGCCCGCGCCGTCCGCGCCGCTCGCGGCTCCCGTACCGCCCGCGCCCGCGTTCCCGGCTCCCTCCGCACTCGGGGCGCGCGGCGCGCGGGGAGCCGTGTGCGCGGGGGACGACCCGGGTGCCGGTGTCCGCACCGCGGGCACCGCTTCACCCGGCCGCCCCGGCCGGGCATCATGAGTGCCGTGCCCCATGCGACCCCGCTCCGTCGCGCACCCGTGCAGCGGCGCAGCGCCGAACGGCTGACCAGGATCCTGGACGCCTGCGCCGAACTCCTCGACGAGGTCGGCTACGACGCCCTGAGCACCCGCGCCGTCGCGCTGCGCGCCGGTGTGCCCATCGGCTCGGTCTACCGGTTCTTCGGCAACAAGCGCGCGATGGCCGACGCGCTCGCCCACCGCAACCTGGAGCGGTACTCCGAGCGCGTCCAGGAGCGCCTGGAGGGGCTGGCGGACGACGGCTGGCGTCCGGCCATGGACGCCGTGCTCGACGAGTACCTGGCGATGAAGCGGACCGCGCCCGGCTTCTCCCTCGTGGACTTCGGCAACCAGATACCGCTGGGCGCCCGGCACGCCGAGCCCAACCACCGCCTCGCCGACCGCCTCACCCACCTGCTCGCCGGGTATCTGCGCCGCGAGCCGGACGACGATCTGCGCCGCGCGTTCCTGATCGCCGTGGAGACCGCCGACACCCTCGTGCAGCTCGCCTTCCGGGTCGACCCCGAGGGCGACGAGCGGATCATCGAGGAGATGCGGGAACTGCTGCGGGCGTACCTGGGGCGCGTGCTGGGCTGAGGCCCCCGCCCGGCCCGGCCACCCCGTCCCCGCCCCTCGGACTCGCGCGCCCTGTCCGCGCCCCACCCCCTGCCGGTCCCCCTGTCCGTCCCGCCCGCTCCGGTGCCCGGTTGCGCCGGGCGGGTGACAGTGGACGGCGCGTCGAGGCGGGGTGCGGTGGCCCCGGCGGGCGATGTGAAAGAGAGTCAGGTGAAAGAGCGATTTGTATGAAAATCGTCTGACTCGGAGGAGCGCGCATGCCCACCCTGACAGTCCCCCGCACCCTCGGCTCCCGCGTCGGTGCCGCCGCGGCCCTGACGGCCCTGACCGCCGCGGGTGCCACCTGGCTGGCGGCGCCCGTGGCGATGGCCCAGGGAGAGGCCGGCGACATCAAGATCCACCGGGTGGGCGTGCCCTTCGGCGTCTCGAAGGACGACCCGGTGGTGTGCCGCTTCTACCTGGACGCCGTCAACTTCGACGTCCTGCCCACCATCGGCTACACCATCCAGGCCATGCCCCCGCTGCCCACCAGCGCCACCGTCACCGGCACCATCGCGCTCGCCGCCGGGGCCGGCCACACCGACCCGCTGGGCCTGGCCGACGGGCAGTACAAGCTCGTCTGGACCGTCGCGGGCGTGCCCAAGGAGAAGATCTTCCACGTCAACTGCCGTGACGACGACGGCCGCAAGGAAGGCGCCCAGGGTCCGGGCGGGCAGATCGAGGACCAGGGCCGCGGCAACGGCGAGCAGCACTCCGGGCCCGGCGCCGGGCAGGGCGGCCAGAACGGTCAGGGCCCCAAGGGCGGCGTGCACGCGGGCGGCGGCGGCCTCGCCTCGGCCGCCGCGTACACCCCGGTGGCCGGGGCCGCGGCCGTGGGGCTCGTCGTGGTCGGCGGGGTCGCGTACCTCCGGCTGAACCGCCGGCGCACCCGTGGCGCCGCGTAGGCGCCGACGCAGGCCCTGGTACCGGACCCGCGCCTACCGCCTCGCCAGGACGGCCGCGCTGACGGCCGTCCTGGTCACGGTGGGCACGCGGTGCGACGGGCACCGCGACCACGGCGCACCGCAGCGGGCGGCGGGCCCGCACGCCGAGGCGGCCGCCGCCCCGGCGGACCGGCGGGACGGCCCGGACGGCGCTGCGGCCCCGACCGGGCCCCCGCCCCGGCCGCTGCCCCGCTCCCCGGCGACCTCCCTGCGCATTCCCTCGCTCGGCATCGACGCGCCCGTAACCGGCATCGGCCTCGCCGCCGACCGGCAGCTCGGGACCCCGCCCGTGGACAAACCCAAGCTGGTGGGCTGGTACCAGGACGGACCCACCCCGGGCGAGTCCGGCACCGCCCTCGCGGTCGGGCACCGCGACACCACCACCGGTGCCGCCGTCTTCGCCGCGCTCGGCCAGGTGGAGCCCGGCCGCTCCATCGAGGTGCGGCGCGCGGACGGCCGTACCGCCGTGTACACCGTCGACAAGGTGCGGGTCTTCGACAAGGACCGCTTCCCCGACAAGGAGGTGTACGGCCGCTCCCGGCGGCCCGAGCTGCACGTCATCACCTGCGGCGGCCTCTACACCCGGCGGACCGGCTACTCCAGCAACGTGGTCGTCTTCGCCCATCTGACGGCGACGAGGTGAGCCGCGCGTGACGGCATCGGGGTGGGGCGCGCGTGGAGGTGGCGTGGCGAGGCGCGCGCGGCGTGGCGCGGGGCGGGACGGGGCCGGGTGGCGCGGCGGGCGCCGACCGCTTCACCCCGCCCCGCCGCTGGACGCGGACCGCCCGCCTTCGTCCCCCCCCCTCGCACCGGAACCCGTCCGAACCCTCCTGATCCCCCGATGCGGCCGTATCCCGCCCGATCCCGCCCGATCCCGCCCGATGGACGAAAGTGTGCGAGATCGTGCCCGATGTCTTCCCCGGGCCGCACCCGTCCGTTAGCTTCCGTGACTCACACGCCCCGTACGACCCGCGCGAGGCGTCCGCCGCGCTGCGCCCAGCGCCTGGGTGAGTCACCGAAGGCATGCCTCATGACACGCGCCATCTCCCTGCACGACGTGAGCAAGACCTACAGCAGCAAGACCCCACGGGTGGTGGACCGGCTGTCGCTCGACGTGGCGCCCGGTGAGTTCCTCGTCCTGCTCGGACCCTCCGGCTGCGGCAAGTCCACGGTCCTCAGGATGATCGCCGGACTGGAGGAGATCACCGAGGGGATGCTGCTGCTCGACGGGGAGTACGCCAACGAACTGCCGCCCGCCGCCCGGGACATGGCGATGGTCTTCCAGAACTTCGCGCTCTACCCGAACATGACCGGCCGCGGCAACATCGGCTTCCCGCTGCGCATCGAGTCGCCCGGCGCCGACCACGGCCCGCGCATCGACGCCACCGCCCGGATGCTCGGCATCGAGGACCTGCTCGACCGCCTCCCCGGCCAGCTCTCCGGCGGCGAGCGCCAGCGCGTGGCCATGGGCCGGGCGATAGCCCGCCACCCCTCCGTCTTCCTGATGGACGAGCCGCTGTCCAACCTCGACGCCAAGCTCCGCAGCCATCTGCGCGCCGAGATCGCCCGGCTCACCCGGGAACTGGGCGTCACCACCCTCTACGTCACCCACGACCAGTCGGAGGCCATGTCGCTGGGCGACCGGGTCGCCGTGCTGCGCGGCGGGGTGCTGCAACAGGTCGGCACCCCGCGCGCCGTCTACGCGCTGCCCCGCAACGTGTTCGTCGCCGCCTTCATCGGGACCCCGCGCATCAATCTGCTGCGCGGCCTGGTCCGCGCCCCGCTCGACGGGGCCATGACGATCAGGCTGGGCAAGCAGTTCCTGCGGCTGCCCGAACCGCTCTCCCTGGACCACCAGTTGCTGCGCGTGCAGCAGGGCCGCGAGGTGATCGTGGGGCTGCGCTCGGAGGCCGTACGGATCGCGAAGCCCGCCGCCGCGCGGCCCGGCGAGGTGCCACTGACCGGGCTGGTCGAGCACCTGGAGTTCCAGGGCCACGAGGTGCTCGTCCACTTCGACACCGGGTCGAGCCCGGCCGTCGTACCGGAGCTGGAGGCGCCGCGCCCGCACACCCGGCCGGACCGGCGCCGCCGCCGCGACGCCACCGTGCTGGAACGCCTGCGGGAGCGGGCCGGGGCCCTGCGCGGCGGTCCGGTGGCGCTGCTCGACCGGCCGCGCCGGGCGGGTGCCGGGGAGACCGGTGCCGCACCGGAGGGCGCCCCCGCGGCCGAGCCCCGGCTGCCCGGCGACCTGGTGGTGCGCACCACCCCCGACATCCGGCTCCGGCACGGCATGCAGGTGCCGCTCCTGGTCGACCTCGCCCACCTCTTCGTCTTCGACCAGCACGGCGAACGCGTCTGCCCGGCCCCGGACCGGCTGCCGGACCTGCGGGAGTGACCGCCCGGGGGCGGCCGCCCGGAGTGACCGCCGGGAGTGAGGGCCGGGTGCGGCCGCCTGTCGTGACCTTTGGGCGTGAGCCGCCGCACACCGGGCGGGGAGGGGCACGGTTCCCTGGCGCCACAAAACTATCGGCGCTAGTTTATGGATCGGCCGAGCCCGGCCCGCACCCCCCCCGTGGACCGCGCGCCGACGCGGCCGACGCCCCCGCCCCGGAGGAGCACCATGAAGGCACACGACGGCATGTACATCGGCGGCGCCTGGCGCCCCGCCCCCGACCGCGCCGCCATCGAGGTGGTGAACCCGGCCGACGAGCAGGTCGTCGCCACCGTCCCCGCGGGCACCGCCGAGGACGTCGACGCGGCGGTGCGCGCCGCCCGTGCCGCCTTCCCCGGCTGGGCCGCGACCCCGCCCGCCGAACGCGCCGCCCGCCTGGCCGCCCTGCGTGACGTCCTCACCGCCCGCAAGGACGAGATCGCCGAGACCGTCACCACCGAACTGGGCGCCCCCGAGCAGTTCGCCCAGGCGGTCCACGCGGGCCTGTCCCTCGCGGTCGCCGCCTCCTACGCCGACCTCGCCGCCACCTACGCTTTCGAGGAGCGGACGGGCAACTCCACCGTCCTGCACGAGCCCGCCGGTGTGGTCGGCGCCATCACGCCCTGGAACTACCCGCTGCACCAGATCGTCGCCAAGGCCGCCCCCGCCCTGGCCGCGGGCTGCACCCTCGTCCTCAAGCCCGCCGAGGACACCCCACTCACCGCCCAGCTCTTCGCCGAGGCCGTCGACGAGGCCGGATTCCCGGCCGGTGTCTTCAACCTGGTCACCGGGCTCGGCCCGGTCGCCGGACAGGCCCTGGCCGAACACCCCGGCGTCGACCTCGTCTCCTTCACCGGCTCCACGGCCGTGGGCCGGCGGATCGGCGCCACGGCGGGCGCCGCCGTCAAGCGGGTCGCCCTGGAACTGGGCGGCAAGTCCGCCAACGTCATCCTGCCCGGCGCCGACCTCGCCAAGGCCGTGCACGTCGGCGTCGCCAACGTCATGTCCAACTCCGGCCAGACGTGCAGCGCCTGGACCCGCATGCTCGTCCACCGCGACCGCTACGACGAGGCGGTCGCCCTCGCCGCCGCTGCCGCCGCCAAGTACGCCGACCGCATCGGCCCCCTCGTCAGCGCCCGGCAGCGCGACCGGGTCCGCGGCTACATCGAGCGCGGCCTCGCCGAGGGCGCGCGCCTGGTGACCGGCGGCCCCGAGGCGCCCCGCGAGCGCGGCTACTACGTCAGCCCCACCGTCTTCGCCGACGTCACCCCCGGCATGACCATCGCCCAGGAGGAGATCTTCGGCCCGGTCCTGTCGGTCCTGCGCTACGAGGACGAGGAGGACGCCCTGCGCATCGCCAACGGCACGGTCTACGGACTCGCCGGAGCGGTCTGGGCGGCCGAGGAGGCCGAGGCGGTCGCCTTCGCCCGCCGCATGGACACCGGCCAGGTCGACATCAACGGCGGGCGCTTCAACCCGCTGGCGCCCTTCGGCGGTTACAAGCAGTCCGGGGTCGGCCGGGAACTCGGCGCGCACGGACTCACCGAGTACCTTCAGACCAAGTCCCTCCAGTTCTAAGGGAGTCACGCGCCATGGCCGTACGTGCCGCCGTCCTGCCCGCCATCGGCTCACCGCTGGAGATCACCGGCATCGACCTGCCCGACCCCGGCCCCGGACAGGTCCGCGTCCGGCTCGCCGCCGCCGGGGTCTGCCACTCCGACCTGTCCCTGACCGACGGCACCATGCGCGTCCCGGTCCCCGCCGTCCTCGGCCACGAGGGCGCGGGCACCGTGCTCGCCGTCGGCGAGGAGGTCACCCATGTCGCGCCGGGCGACGCCGTCGTCCTCAACTGGGCGCCGTCCTGCGGCACCTGCCACGCCTGCGGTCTCGGCGAGGTCTGGCTGTGCGCCAACGCCCTCGGCGGCGCCGCCGCCGTCCACGCCCGCACCACCGGCGGCACCGACCTGCACCCAGGGCTGAACGTCGCCGCGTTCGCCGAGGAGACGGTCGTCGCCGCCTCCTGCGTCCTGCCGCTGCCCGACGGCGTCCCGCTGGCCGCCGCCGCCCTGCTCGGCTGCGCCGTCCTCACCGGCTACGGCGCGGTCCACCACTCCGCCCGGGTGCGCGCCGGGGAGACGGTGGCCGTCTTCGGCGCGGGCGGCGTCGGACTCGCCACCCTCCAGGCCGCCCGGATCGCGGGCGCCGGGCGGATCGTCGCCGTCGACGTCAGCCCGGCGAAGGAGGAACTGGCCCGCCGGGCGGGCGCCACCGACTACATCGTCGCCTCCGAGAACACCCCGCGCGAGATCCGCGCCCTCACCGGCGGCCAGGGCGTCGACGTCTCCGTGGAGTGCGCGGGCCGCGCCGTCTCCATCCGCGCCGCCTGGGAGTCGACCCGACGCGGCGGCCGGACCACGGTCGTCGGCATCGGCGGCAAGGACCAGCAGGTCACCTTCAACGCCCTGGAGATCTTCCACTGGGGCCGCACCCTCTCCGGCTGTGTCTACGGCAACGCGAACCCGGCCGAGGACCTGCCCGTACTCGCCGCCCACGTCCGCGCCGGCCGCCTGGACCTGGACGCCCTGGTCACCGAGCGGATCGCCCTGGACGGCATCCCGGCCGCCTTCGAGAACATGCGGGCGGGGAAAGGCGGCCGGGCCCTGGTGGTGTTCTGACGCCGGGGCGCCGCGGGCGCCGGATCGCCACGGCCCGCCCCCGCCGCAGCCCGTGCGGTCGCTCGCTCCGAGCATCCGCTCGGGCTGTCCGCTCAGCGCACCTGCCCGGGTCAGCGCACCTGCTCGGGACGCGGCCGGACCGTCCCCCTGTCCGCCTCCGGCATGTCCGCCACCGACCGCTCCGCCTCCGGCATGCCCTCCGTCTCCGGCCGCCTCCGCGGCCGCGAGCGGGACACCGCCACGCCCGCCAGGCACAGCACCCCGCCGCCCAGCGTCAGCAGTCCGGGCACCTCGCCCAGCGCCAGCCATGACATCAGCACCACCAGCGCGGGCACGGCGTACGTCGTCGCGCCCATCCGGGTCGCGCTGGTCCGGGCCAGGGCGTACGCCCAGGTGGTGAAGGCGAGGGCGGTCGGGAACAGGCCGAGGTAGACCACGTTGAGCGTGGCGGTCAGCGGCGCGCGGGCGGCCTCGTGGACGAGCTGCCCGGCGAACGGCAGACACGCCACCGCGCCGACCAGGCACCCGAAGGCGGTCACCTGGAGGACGCTCGCCCGGCCCAGCGCGGGCTTCTGGGCGACGACCCCGCAGGCGTACGCGACGGCCGCGAGCAGGCACAGTGCCACGCCCACCACCGAGGAACCGCCCGCCCCGGACATCGAGAGCCCCACCGTCACCGCCCCGGCGAACGACACCCCCATGCCCGCCAGCAGCCGCGGCGGCATCCGGTCGCCCAGCAGCCGCGTGCCGAGCAGCGCGATCAGCAGCGGGCCGACGTTCACCACCAGGGCGGCCGTCCCGGCGTCCACGCGCTGCTCACCCCAGTTGAGGGCGACCATGTAGAAGCCGAACCACAGCAGACCCGATATCGCGATCCCGCGCCACGCCTCCCGCGGCGGCCACCCCTCCCGCCGCACGAGGCACAGCGCCCCCAGCGCCACGGCCCCGGCCAGCAGCCGTCCGAGCGCCAGCGCCCCGGGCGAGTACGCGGCTCCCGCGCTGCGGATCGAGACGAAGGCGGAGGCCCACAGCACCACGGTGACCGCGGCGGCTCCGGCTGCCAGTCGGGACGGGGGCAGGAGCTGGTGATGACGCATCATGTCTCCGGAGGCTAGGCGGGGAGGTGAAGGGAAAGCTCGCGGATTCCGGACACCGGGTCCGCGGGACGGCCGTCAGCCCAGTGCCGTGCGCTCGATGCCGAGCAGCTCGTAGAGGGCGGTGGCGCCGACCGGGGTGACCCGTACGGCGCGTTCCGAGCCGATGCGTTCGCACCAGCCGGTGTCCAGGGCATGGCGGCACAGGGCGGCGCCCGCCGCGCCCGCCAGATGGGGGCGGCGCTCCGTCCAGTCCAGGCAGGCGCGGGCGAGCGGGCGCCGCCCCCGCCGGTCCAGCGCGATGCCCGCCGAGGCGAACCACCCCAGGCCCGCGTCCGTGAGCGCGAACCCGGTGCCCGCACCGGCGGAGCCCTTGCCACCCGTCCCCGTGCCACCCGACCCCGCGCCACCGGATCCCGTACTGCCCGGGTCCGTACCACCGGTGCCCGCACCGGCGTCCGTCCGCAGCAGGCCGCGCGCGGACAGCGCGTCCGTCACCGCGATGCCGAGGCGCCCGGCGAGATGGTCGTAGCAGGTGCGGCCCCGGGCCATCGCGGAACCGGCGCCCGCCTCGCGCAGGGTGCGCGGACGGCGGGCCGCGGGCGCCGCCCGCGCGGCCAGGTCCTCCACCAGCTGGGCCGCCCGCGCGTCGGCGAGGCGGACGTAGCGGTGGCGGCCCTGCCGTTCCTGGGCGAGCAGGCCGCCCGCGACGAGCCGGTCCAGATGCGCGCTGAGCGTGGAGGCGGCCACGCCCGCGCGCCGGGCCAGCTCACCGGCCGTCCAGGCCCGGCCGTCGAGCAGCGCCAGCAGACAGGCGGCGCGGCTCTCGTCGGCGATCAGCCCGGCGAGCGCCGCCAGCGCGGGTGCCTGCGGATCCTTGGGGGTCATGCTCCCAGGATGGGGTACGGACGGTTCGGCGGGCACCGAAGTGTGGCCGCGGGCGGCTACGCCTCGGCGCGGGCCTGCTCGTACTGGTGCGCCAGCCCGTCCAGCAGCGCCGCGAGCCCGGTCTCGAAGGCGCGTTCGTCGATCTTCTCCTGCTGCTCGGCGAGCAGATGGGCCTGGCCGAGGTGGGGGTAGTCGGCGGGGTCGTAGGCGCCCGCGTCGTCCGGGAAACCGGCCGCGAAGGAGCCGAGCGCGGAGCCCATGACGAAGTAGCGCATCAGCGCGCCGACCGAGGTGGCCTGTGCGGGCGGCCAGCCCGCGTCGACCATCGCCCCGTAGACCGCGTCGGCCAGGCGCAGCGCCGCCGGGCGGCGGCCGGGGCCGTGCGCGAGGACGGGGACGATGTTGGGGTGCGCGCGCAGGGCGGCCCGGTAGGAGACGGCCCAGTCGTGCAGCGCGGTCCGCCAGTCGCGGCCGTCCTCGAACATCGACAGGTCGACCTGGGCGCTGACCGAGTCCGCGACCGCCTCCAGGATCTCGTCCTTGGTGCGGAAGTGGTTGTAGAGCGAGGGGCCGCTGACGCCCAGTTCGGCCGCGAGGCGGCGGGTGGAGACGGCGGCCAGGCCCTCCGCGTCCACCAGCTCCCGCGCCGTCGCGACGATGCGGTCGGTGCTGAGGAGGGGCTTGCGCGGTCGGGCCATGGCGCACATAGTAGGGCTGCGGACTAAAACTAGCAGTGGTAATTTAATTGTTCGGCTTTCAAGGTCCAGGGTCGGCACAGGCCCGGGATCCGGCATCTGTGGGGTGATCCGTCATGCATCTCGGTCTCAGCGAGGAGCAGACAGCGGTACGGCAGCTCGCCCGGGACTTCGTCGCACGGGAGATCGCCCCTCACGTCGTCGCCTGGGACCGCGCCGAGGAGGTCGACCGGGGCATCGTGAAGAAGCTCGGCGAGGTCGGCTTCCTCGGGCTGACCATCGACGAGGAGTACGGCGGCTCGGGCGGCGACCACCTCGCGTACTGCCTGGTCACCGAGGAGCTGGGCCGCGGCGACTCCTCCGTGCGCGGCATCGTCTCCGTCTCGCTGGGCCTGGTCGCCAAGACGATCGCCGCCTGGGGCGACGCGGAGCAGAAGCGGCGCTGGCTGCCGGGCCTGACCTCCGGCGCGTACGTCGGCTGCTTCGGCCTCACCGAGCCCGGCACCGGCTCCGACGCGGGCAGCCTCGCCACCCGGGCCGTGCGCGACGGCGACGACTTCGTCCTCGACGGCACGAAGATGTTCATCACCAACGGCACCTGGGCCGACGTCGTGCTGCTCTTCGCCCGCTCCACCGACGCCCCCGGCCACAAGGGCGTCTCCGCCTTCCTGGTGCCCGCCGACACCCCGGGTCTGACCCGCCGCACCGTGCACGGCAAGCTCGGGCTGCGCGGCCAGGCCACCGCCGAACTGGTCCTGGAGGGCGTGCGCGTCCCCGCCTCCGCCCTGCTGGGCGAGGAGGGCAAGGGCTTCTCGGTCGCCATGTCGGCGCTGGCCAAGGGGCGGATGTCGGTGGCCGCGGGCTGTGTCGGCATCGCGCAGGCCGCCCTCGACGCGGCCGTGCGGTACGCGGGCGAGCGCGAGCAGTTCGGCAAGCCCATCGCCCGCCACCAGCTCGTCCAGGAGCTGATCAGTGACATCGCCGTGGACGTGGACGCCGCCCGGCTGCTGACCTGGCGGGTGGCCGATCTCGTCGACCGCGGGCAGCCGTTCGCCGTCGAGTCCTCCAAGGCCAAGCTGTTCGCCTCGGAGGCCGCCGTGCGCGCGGCCAACAACGCCCTCCAGGTCTTCGGCGGCTACGGCTACATCGACGAGTACCCGGTGGGCAAACTGCTGCGCGACGCCCGGGTGATGACCCTCTACGAGGGCACGAGCCAGATCCAGAAGCTGGTCATCGGGCGGGCGCTGACGGGCGTCTCGGCCTTCTGAGGTCCGGCCGTACGGCTTCCGGGGCGCCCGTCCGCGCGGGCTCGGGGACCCGGCCGCACGGACGTCTGAGTACGCGTCTGAGTACGCCGGCGGATGTGGCGGCGGCCACCTCCGCGGATGCTGGGCCGCATGAGTGACACATCGGTCAAGCACCAGAACACGGCCGCCTTCTACGGCCAGGCCGTCGCCTCCTTCGCCATCGCCATGGCGGCCACCGCCATCGGCATCTTCCGGCTGGACGCCAACGCCTGGGTGCGGTCCTTCCTCGCCATCGCCGTCCTCTACCTCGTCACCTCCGCCTTCACCCTCGCCAAGGTGATCCGGGACCGGCAGGAGGCCGGGCAGATCGTCAGCCGGGTCGACCAGGCCCGGCTGGACAAGCTGCTCTCCGAGCACGACCCCTTCGAGAAGATCTGACCGGCCGCGCCCCGGTCCGCCCCCGGGCCCCGGCCGCAACCGTCCCCACCGGGGATGCTAAGCGCCCGCTCAGCTTCGGCGGTATGGTGGACCCCTTGACGCAGAGAGGGGCGAACGAGCGATGAGTACGGCGCAGGAGACGGCCGGCGGGGACGCGCACCCGTGGGCCGAGGTCACCCCCGACGCGGCCCGGCGGCTGCTCGTGGCCGCGGTGGAGGCCTTCGCCGAGCGGGGCTACCACGCGACGACGACCCGCGACATCGCCGGCCGGGCCGGGATGAGCCCCGCCGCGCTCTACATCCACTACAAGACCAAGGAAGAGCTGCTCCACCGCATCAGCCGCATCGGCCACGAGAAGGCGCTGGAGATCCTGCGCACGGCCGCCCGGCGCGAGGGCAGCGCCACCGAGCGGCTCGCGGACGCCGTCAGCTCCTTCGTCCGCTGGCACGCACGCGGGCGCACCACCGCGCGCGTCGTGCAGTACGAACTCGACTCCCTCGGCCCGGACGCCCGCGCCGAGATCCTCGCGCTGCGCCGCCTGGTCGACGCCGAGGTGCGCGCGGTCGTCGAGGAGGGCGTGGCCGCGGGCGAGTTCGACGTCCCGGACGTGCGCGGCACGACGCTGGCCGTGCTCTCCCTGTGCATCGACGTCGCCCGCTGGTTCAACGTCGAGGGGCCCCGCACCCCGGAGGAGGTCGGCGCGCTCTACGCCGACCTCGTGCTGCGCATGGTCGGGGCCCGGCCGGACGCCGCCCGGGAGTAGGTCAGAGGTAGTAGCGGGAGACCGACTCCGCCACGCACACCGGCTTGTCGCCGCCCTCGCGCTCCACGGTGAAGGCGACGCTCACCTGCACCCCGCCCTCGACGTCGCGCACGCCGGTGACCGACGCCGTGGCGCGCAGCCGGGAGCCGACCGGCACGGGGGAGGGAAAGCGGACCTTCTCGGTGCCGTAGTTGACGCCCATCCGCACGCCCTCGACCCGGATCAGCTGCGGTCCGAACAGCGGGAGCAGCGACAGGGTCAGATAGCCGTGCGCGATGGTCGTGCCGAAGGGGCCCGCCGCGGCCTTCTCCGGGTCCACGTGGATCCACTGGTGGTCGCCGGTCGCCTCGGCGAACAGGTCGATCCGCTTCTGGTCGACCTCCAGCCAGTCGGTGTACCCCAGCTGCTCGCCCACCGCCGCCCTCAGCTCGTCGGCGGAGGTGAAGATCCTCGGCTCTGCCATCTGCCCGGCCTCTCGCGTCGCACATCGTCCCGTATGTCTAAGCAACTGCTTAGCATGCTCGGTGCGGCGGCCCCTGTCAACGGAACCGGCCCGGACGCGGTGGGTAGGCTCTGAGGAGTGCCCCAGATTCCCGAGAAGATCAACGAGCTGACCGTGGGCCAGATGTCCGCCCGCAGCGGCGCGGCCGTCTCCGCCCTCCACTTCTACGAGGCCAAGGGCCTGATCAGCAGCCGCCGGACCACGGGCAACCAGCGCCGCTACAGCCGTGACGCGCTGCGCCGGGTCGCCTTCGTCCGGGCCGCCCAGCGCGTCGGCATCCCGCTGGCCACCATCCGCGCGGCCCTCGCCGAACTCCCCGAGGAGCGCACCCCCACCCGCGAGGACTGGGCCCGCCTCTCCGCGGCCTGGCGCTCCGAACTCGACGAGCGCATCGAGCAGCTCAACCGCCTGCGCGACCACCTCACCGACTGCATCGGCTGCGGCTGCCTCTCCCTGGACACCTGCGTCCTGTCCAACCCGGACGACGCCTTCGGCGACCGCCTGACCGGCTCCCGCCTGATGGCCGAACGCCCCGGCACCCCCGCCCCCGCCGCCGACCCGCCGAAGAACTCCTGACCCGCCCGGCGCCGACACCCGGTCCGGTGCCGGGGCGCCGTGGTCCGCCCGCGCGGTGTCCGCCGCTCCGGTGGCACCGGGCGTCGGCCGGTGCACCTGTTCTGGCGGATGCAGGCGTGGAGGTACGTGGGCGCCACCGCCGGGGGAGGGGCGCGCCTGCCGGACGCGCCACGAGCCCGGTGCTCGGGCGGACGTGGGGTCGGCGTGGTCCGCTCGCGCGGACGGAGCGCCCGGCGCCGACACCGGCGGTGCCGGACGGGAGCCGGGTACGCGCGGGAGATCACCGTCGCCGGGCGGGGCGGAGACGACCCGCGGGCGGGCGACCCCGGCTGCGTCCGGGCCCGGCGCGAGCCGGTGCACCCGTTCGGGCGGGCGGGCCCGGGTCAGGCGCGTACGTACGCGGTACTGCGCCGAGAGAGCCCCGCGGTCCCGGCACGGCGCCCGCCCTGGAGTCCGCCCCGGGGCGGTGCCCGTCCCGGGACCTGTCCCGACGCGGAGCCTGTCCCGGGATCCGTCCCGACGCGGTGCCCGTCCCGGGACCCGTGCGGCGTCGATGTGCCCGCGGATGCCCGCGCCGCCCCGGCGCGTCGCCGAGGCGCCCGCTCCGCTCCGGTGCGCCCGGCTGCGGCCCGTCCCGGCGCGGCGCCTGCGGCGCGGCATGCGGCCCGTCCGGTGTCCGGCCCGCCCGGCGTGGTGTCCGGCCGGGACCCCGTACCGCCCCGGCGCTCCCGTGGAAGGCCATACCGCCCCGAGCAGCCCCCGGACGGGGAGGCGCCCCGCCGCCGTCCGGGATCCCTCCGGGCGCCCGTTCCGCCCGCGGCCTACAGCCCGCCGGCCTGGCGGCGGGCCAGGCGCAGCGCCTCCGTGACCAACTGGGCGTTGGACGCGGCGGGTTCGCCGTCGGGCAGGTGGAGGGTGTCCTCCAGGCCGATGCGGGTGGGCAGGCCGAGCCGGGCCGCCAGGGTGAGGACGGGCCAGGTGCCCGCCTCCTCGCCGTGCAGCAGGACCGGGCGGCCGTGCGCGTCGCCGACGGCGGCCAGCAGGGCGCGGGCGGACGCCTCGGCGCTCGCGGCGGCCGGGTCCGTCACCTCCGCCAGGACGCGCAGCACCCGGGGAGCGAGCGGCGAGGCGGCGAACCGGGCCGGGCCGTCCGTGCCCGACCACAGGCCGGCCTCGACGCCGACGCCCCGGTCGAGCAGGGCGGCGGCCAGCTCCTCGGCGCCCGGCTCGTGCCAGTTGACCGAGGCGAGGTCGGGCAGCACGGTCCAGTCCCGCACCCGCGCGAGGCGGGCCGCCGGACCGGGCTCCGTCCAGGCGCCCGTGGTCACCCCGACCGGTACGGCCACCCGCTCCCTGATCGCCTCCACCGTGGCCGCCACCACGCGGGGCGACAGGCTCTCGCGCCCGCACGGCGTACGCGGATGGACATGCACCTCGGTGGCGCCCGCCGCGACGGCCGCCGCCGCGGACCCGGCCGCCTGGTCCGGGGTGAGCGGCACCGCCGCGCCGTCCCGGGCCGTACGGGAACCGTTCAGACACACCTGCATGCCCGCGACAGTGCCCCGGACCGCGCCCCGGTACTCCTCCCCGGCGGCGGTCCGGCTCAGGCCGACACCAGCAGCCGCCGCCCGCGCCGGGCGTCCGCCAGGGCCGCGGGGGTGAGCACGGGCCGCGGGACCAGGATGCCGCAGTCCGCGCAGACCGGTCCCGAGGACGGCTCGTGGTCCAGGCCGTACCGCCACACCAGGCGCTCCGCGCCGCACACCGGGCACGCCGCGCCCGGGTCGCGCTCCAGCGCGGCGATCAGCCGGCGCAGCACCTCGGCCAGCGGCTCGCCGGGGTGCACCCGGGGGTCGTCGCACCAGGCGACCCCGAAGCCGCCCCAGGTCAGCCGGTGCCAGTCGTCCACGCTGCCCGGCCGGCGCAGCCCGTCGTGCTTCTCCTTCCTGCGCCGCCCGGCGAACTCGGCCTCGTAGGCGAGCCACACCGAACGCGCCTCCTCCAGCTCCTCCAGCGCGGCCACGAGCCGCACCGGGTCGGGGGACCTGTCCTCCGGGCCGAACCCGGCGCGGGAGCACAGATGGTCCCAGGTCGCCCGGTGCCCGTAAGGGGCGAACCGCTCAAGGCACTTGCGCAGTGAGTAGCGCCGCAGTGCCAGATCGCACCGCGGGTCCCGCACCTGTCTCGCCAGACTCCGGAAACCGGCCATCGCCCTGCACCTCCGTCACACCTGCACCTGCTACTTCGGTCACTTCGGCGCCGTCGTACGGATGGGTCGTACCGACGTCGTCGGATAGACGCGTCTGCCCGCGATTCGGCTCCATCCGATTTCCGGTGTCCGCCACAGCTTCGCCCTGATCGACCGTCATGTCCGTCACGCAGACTCCAAAAAGTGACGCGTGTTCATCTTCCAAGTCGGAGCTACCGCCGGTAACGTCCCGCCCCACCCCCGTCGGGAGGAGCAGTCATGCCACGGCGCACCCCACTCAGCGCGCTCGACAGAATGAGAACTCCCCGCAGATTCCCCGGGTTCCTGAAGACCGCATCCGTATGCGTCCTCATTGCCGGTCTTTTGTCACCCTTTTCCCAAGCGGTTGCCGCGAGCGGCGCACCGAAGGCCGCGGCCGCGGACGACTACTGCGGCGGACAGTGCTCGGACATCCTGCCGCCGGGCGAGAACGGCAACGCCACCCTCGCCCAGATCCTCCTCAACCAGGCGTTCGGCACCCAGCCCGGCCACGCCGAGGACCAGCTCGGCCCGTACGCGAACCTGGCCAAGGGCTACCCGGCGCTCACCACCGACAAGATCAACACCTTCTTCAACGACGCCTCGTTCGGCGTCCCCTCCGGCCAGGTCGCCTCCAGCGAGAAGCCGGCCGGACGCGGCGACGTCACCATCGTCCGCGACAAGAAGACGGGCGTACCGCACATCACGGGCACCACCCGCTACGGCACCGAGTTCGGCGCCGGGTACGCCGCCGCCGAGGACCGGCTGTGGCTCATGGACGTCTTCCGGCACGTCGGCCGCGGCCAGTTGACCTCCTTCGCGGGCGGCGCCCCCGCCAACCAGGGCCTTGAACAGCAGTTCTACCGCAACGCGCCCTACACCGAGGCCGACCTCCAGGCGCAGATCGACACCGCCGTGGCCAAGAACGGGGAGCGCGGGCAGCAGGCCCTCGCGGACGTGAACGCCTACCTCGCCGGGATCAACGCCTACATCGACGCCTCCGACCCCGGCCGCTACTTCCCCGGCGAGTACGTCCTGACCGGACACAAGGACGCCATCACCAACGCGGGCACCATCGACCACTTCAAGGTCACCGACATGGTCGCGCTCGCCTCGGTGGTCGGCTCGCTGTTCGGCGCCGGCGGGGGCGGCGAGGTGAACAACGCCCTGTCGCTGCTGGAGGCCCAGGCCAAGTACGGCGTGGCGGAGGGCACCAGGGTCTGGGAGTCCTTCCGCGAGCGCAACGACCCCGAGGCCGTCCTCACCCTGCACGACGGCCAGAGCTTCCCCTACGCCGCCAAGCCCGCCTCCGCGCAGGGCGAGGCGCTGCCCGACGCGGGCTCGGTGACGGCCGAACCCCTGCTGTACGACCGCACCGGCAGCGCGAAGAGCCAGACCGCGACCGGCACCGCGGACACCGTCGCGAAGAGCGCCCTGTCCTCGGCCCGCCGGGGCATGTCCAACGCCCTCGTCGTCAGCGGCGCGCACACCGCGAGCGGCCACCCCGTCGCCGTCTTCGGACCGCAGACCGGCTACTTCGCCCCGCAGCTGCTGCTGCTCCAGGAGATACAGGGGCCGGGCATCAGCGCCCGCGGCGCCTCCTTCGCGGGCCTGAGCATGTACGTCGAACTGGGCCGCGGCCAGGACTACTCGTGGAGCGCCACGACCTCCGGCCAGGACATCATCGACACCTACGCCGTCGAGCTGTGCCAGGACGACCACCACTACCTCTACCACGGCACCTGCACCGCCATGGACCAGGTCCAGCAGGCCAACGCGTGGAAGCCCACCGTCGCCGACGGCACCGCGGCCGGTTCGTACACCATGCGGGTGTGGCGCACCAAGTACGGCCCGGTCCAGTACCGCGCCACCGTCGGCGGCAAGAAGGTCGCCTACACCACCCTGCGCTCCTCCTACCTGCACGAGGCCGACTCCATCATCGGCTTCCAGATGCTCAACGACCCCGACTACGTCAAGGGCCCGCAGGACTTCCAGAAGGCCGCGCAGCACATCAACTTCACCTTCAACTGGTTCTACGCCGACTCCCGCCACACCGCGTACTACAACAGCGGCGACAACCCGGTGCGGGCCGCCGGAGTCGACGCCGAGTTCCCGGTGTGGGCGCAGCCCGCCTACGAGTGGCGCGGCTGGGACCCGGCCGCCAACACCGCCGACTACACCGCGCCCGCCGCGCACCCCAACTCCGTCGACCAGGACTACTACATCTCCTGGAACAACAAGCAGGCCGAGGACTACGCGGCCGCGCCCTGGGGCGAGGGCTCGGTGCACCGCGGCAACCTGCTGGAGGACCGGGTGAAGAAGCTCGTCGCGGCCGGCGGGGTGACCCGCACCGCGCTGACGCAGGCGATGGCGGCCGCGGCCGTCGCCGATCTGCGCGCCGAGGACGTGCTGCCGAAGCTGCTGAAGGTGATCGACGGCGCGCCGGTCACCGACACCGCGGCCGCGGCGGCGGTGGACAAGCTGCGGGCCTGGCTGACCGCGGGCGCCCACCGCACCGAGACCTCGGCCGGCTCCCAGAAGTACGCCGACGCGGACGCCGTCCGCATCCTCGACGCCTGGTGGCCGCTGCTGGTCGAGGCCGAGTTCGAACCGGGCCTCGGCAGCGCCCTGTACACCGCCTTCGGCGCCAACCTGCCCGTCGACGAGGCGCCGTCCGCCGGACACGGCCCGACCGGCTCGCACGCCGGAAGTGCCTTCCAGTACGGCTGGTGGAGCTATGTCGACAAGGACATCCGCGCGGTCCTCGGCGAGCAGGTGAAGGGCCCGCTGGCGCAGAAGTACTGCGGCGCCGGCAGCCTGACCGCCTGCCGCGACACCCTGCTCGGCACGCTCAAGCAGGCGGCGGGAATGACCGCGGCCCAGGTCTACCCGGGCGACGACCAGTGCTCGGCGGGCGACCAGTGGTGCGCCGACTCGATCGCCCAGCGCGCCCTGGGCGGCATCAAGCACGGCAGGATCAGCTGGCAGAACCGGCCCACCTACCAGCAGGTCGTGGAGTACACCTCGCACCGGTGACGCCGGGCCACCTCCGGGCCACCCCCGGGCCCCGGCGGTGACGGTGCCGGCGGCGGGTCAGCGCACGCGACCCGCCGCCAGCACCAGCCGGGCCAGCTCCGGGTGCACGATGTCGCTGTGCGCACCGGCCGGCGGCCCGCCGTTCCTGATCACCGCGGACGCGTCCACGTTCACGCACCCGGCGGCGGGCAGCGGCCCGCGCAGCGCGTCGGCCAGGGTGCACGCGCGCGTGCCGGGCACCCCCTGCACACCGTCGTGCCCCAGGGCGCCCCACCGGGGACCGAGCAGCGCCCCGATGTCCACCCCGAGCACCGACCGGTCGTCGCCGGACAGCCGCGACGCCAGCGGGTAGAAGGTGCCGAGCGCCGTGTCGTGGGAGGAGTGGCAGCACACCACGGGGCCGTCGACCCGGTGCTCCTGGCCCTGGAGCACCCCGCCCGTGCGCGGGTCGCCGGGCAGCCGGGCGGCGAACGCGTAGTGCGAGAACGCGCCCTGGAGCAGCGTCACCGACTTCACCGCCCGCACCCGCGCGGGCAGCCCGCGCAGCGCGAACGACACCAGCCGCCCGCCGAAGCTGTGCCCCACCAGATGGATCCGCAGCTCGGGCACCGCCTGCGCGAGCCGCCCGACCACCGGTCCGAGCCCGCGCTCGCCGACCGTGCCCGCGCGCCGCTTCATCGCGTAGTACGCCGCCTGCCGCAGCAGTTCCTTGGCGCCCTCCCACGGGTCCGGCAGCGCGAACGCCGCCGCGCCGCCGGGCGCCTCAAGGCCCGCGAGGGCGGCGGCGAACTCCGCGCAGACCTCCGCGGCGGGCCGGGTGAACATACGGGGACCGCTCTCGGGGACGCCCTCCGCCACCGTGTCCGCGGCGAAGTGCGCCTGCGGTCCCGCCGGCACCACCTCCACCAGCAGCCGCACCAGCCGTCCGAACTCCTCCTCCGCCCCCTGCTCGCGCGGCCGCTCGTCCAGCATCCGCACCAGCCGGTCCACCACCGTGGCCCGCCCCGGGAAGGTCTCCAGCAGCGCGTGCCGGGTGTCCTTGTCGAGGGCGGGGCCGGGCGCGGCGCCGGTGGCGGCGGAGCGCGGGAAGTCGGGGATCGGCTCGTCGCAGAACCGCATCGACGGCCAGATCACCCCCACGTACCCGACCCGCGCGCCCGGCGCGAGGTCCGGGACGGGGGCGAGGAAGTGCCGGTAGAGGAGGGTGGCGCCGGTGCGGTCGTTGTTCCAGCCGTGTGCGAGGACGATCAGGTCGCGCACCCCGCTCGCACCCGCCTGCGCGAGCAGCCGGTCCCGCTCCGGGCCGTCCACGTCCCCGTCCGCGTCGAACGTCAGCTCCCAGTAGGGGGCCGGATTCGTCCCTGGTTCCGTCATGACCGTCCCCCTCGTCCCGAAGCGGTGCGATGTGGGATGCATCGTCCCGCTGCCGGGGCGAGTTGGCCATACGTCAGGACGGGCGCGGAAGAGGAGTTCCCCGGCACGCCGCCGCCGTGCGCCGCGCCGGTGCGCGCCTCACCGGTACAGCAGATGGCGCCCGCGCGTACGGCGGAAGGCGGCCAGCTCGGTGCGCCAGCCGCCGACCACCTCGTCGGTGTCCGCGCCCGCGTCGATCATCGTGCGCACCCGGGCGGATCCGGTGAGCTTGTCGATCCAGTCGTCGGGGCGCCAGGCGAAGCCGCTCCAGACCCGCTTGGCGGTCACCAGCAGCGCGATCCCGGTGCGCAGCGGGTCGAAGGCGTCCCGGTCGTGCACATGGATCTGCACCCCGCCGACCGTCTTCCCCTCGAACTTGGAGAACGTCGGCGCGAAGTACGCCTCGCGGAAGCGGACCCCGGGCAGGCCGAGCGCGTTCGCGGCGTCCGCCCAGCGGCCGTCCAGGCCCTCCGCTCCCAGCAGTTCGAAGGGGCGGGTGGTGCCCCGGCCCTCGGAGAGGTTGGTGCCCTCGAACATGCACGTCCCCGCGTAGACGAGCGCCGTGTCCGGGGTCGGCATGTTCGGGCTCGGCGGCACCCAGGGCAGCCCGGAGGCGTCGTAGAACGAGGACCGGTCCCAGCCGGTCATCAGCACCGTCTCCAGCCGCACCGGGGTGGCCAGGAACTCCGCGTTGAACAGCCGCGCCAGCTCCGCGACCGTCATGCCGTGCGCCTGGGCGACGGGCTGCCGCCCCACGAACGTGGCGAACTCCTTGTGCAGCACCGGCCCCAGCGCCTCGCGGCCGGTCATCGGGTTCGGCCGGTCCAGCACCACGAACCGCTTCCCGGCGAGCGCGGCGGCCTCCATGCAGTCGTACAGCGTCCAGATGTACGTGTAGAAGCGGGCGCCCACGTCCTGGATGTCGAAGACCACGGTGTCCACGCCGGAGGCGGTGAACACGTCGGCCAGCGGCTGCCCGCTCTTGAGATAGGTGTCGTACACCGGCAGCCCGGTCGCCGGGTCGTCGTAGCGGCCCTCGGAGCCGCCCGCCTGCGCGGTGCCGCGGAAGCCGTGCTCGGGCCCGAACACGGCGCGCAGGTCCACCCGGCGGTCGGCGTGCATCACGTCCACGATGTGCCGGACGTCCCGGGTGACGCCGGTCGGGTTGGTGACGACGCCGACGCGCTGCCCGGCCAGCACCGCGTAGCCGTCGGCCGCCAGCCGCTCGAACCCGGTCCGCAGCGGCCGGCCCCGGCCCCGCGGTGCGGCCTCGGCCTGCGCGGCGGGGACGGCGGTGGCGGCCACCGCGGCCGTGGTGGCGAGCAGACTCCGACGGGACAGCTTCATCCGGTGACCTCCGTGATCGCGGGCGGGTGTCATGCCCACGCACGCTAGCGTGCGCCCCGCCGTGAGGGAACGAGCCGGGAGCGAGCCCGCGTACGCCCGGCCCGAACACCCCTTCCCCGTGGCATACCGACCGGTTAGTGTGTCGCCGCGGAGCCGATCCGCGAGCGCGTCGGACCAGGGCGAAGGAGATCGCTGGTGGAAGCCGTTCAGGGTGCGGGCGTGGTCGTCACCGGGGCCGGAGCGGGCATCGGCGCGGCCCTGGCCCGCCGGTTCGCCGCCGAGGGCGCCAGAGTCGTCGTCAACGACCTCGACGCCGCGAAGGCGGCGGCCGTCGCCGCCGAGACCGGCGGCATCGCACTGCCCGGCGACGCCTCCGCGATCGTCGCCGACGCCCGCGACGCGCTCGGCGGCACCGTCGACGTCTACTGCGCCAACGCGGGCCTCGGCTCGGCCGGCACCGAGGCCGCGGGCGAGGAGGTCTGGGCGCGGGCCTGGGACGTCAACGTCATGGCCCATGTGCGCGCCGCCGAGGCGCTGCTGCCCGGCTGGCTGGAGCGCGGCGCCGGCCGGTTCGTCTCCACCGTCTCCGCCGCCGGACTGCTCACCATGATCGGCGCCGCCCCCTACAGCGTCACCAAGCACGGCGCGTACGCCTTCGCCGAGTGGCTGTCGCTGACGTACCGCCACCGCGGGATCAAGGTCCACGCGATCTGCCCGCAAGGGGTGCGCACCGACATGCTCGACGCGGCCGGGAGCGCGGGCGACCTGGTGCTCAGGCCGACCGCCGTCGAACCCGCCGACGTGGCCGACGCCCTGTTCAAGGGCATCGCCGAGGACCGCTTCCTGATCCTGCCGCACCCCGAGGCGGCCGGCTTCTACCAGGCCCGCGCCACCGACCCCGATCACTGGCTGGCCGGGATGAACCGCATCCAGCGCACCTGGGAGCAGGCCCGGTGAGCGCCGCCCCCGCCTCCCGGTACGCGGCCAGGCCCTGGCTGCCGCTGCTCGACGACGCCCAGCGCGCCCCCGTCCACCCCGCCGACTCCCTGGTGCACGCCCTGCGCCGGTCGGCCGCCGAGACCCCCGACCGCACCTTCCTCGCCTACTTCGACGCCCGCCTCAGCCACCGCGAGACCGACGAGCTGAGCGACTCGGTGGCCGGACACCTCGCCGCGCGCGGCCTGCGCCCCGGCGACCGGGTGGCCGTCGTCCTCCAGAACTCGCCGCACTTCGTGCTCGCCGTCCTCGGCGCCTGGAAGGCGGGCGCGACCGTCGTCCCGGTCAACCCGATGTACAAGTCCGCCGAGGTCGCCCACGTCCTGAAGGACGCCGAGGTCAGCGCGCTCGTCTGCACCGACCGGGCCTGGGACTCCTTCCTGCGCGCCACCGCGGCCGGCTCGCCCGTGCGGATCGTCCTCACCGCCTGCGAACGCGACTTCCAGACCCGCGACGACCCGCGCGCGCTCGCCTTCGAACGACTGCCCGAGGCGCCGGACGCCGACGACCTGACGGCCGTGGCCCGCGCCGGACACCCGGCCCCCGCGGCGCCCGCACCGGCCCCCGGCGATCTCGCGCTGATCAGCTACACCTCGGGCACCAGCGGCACCCCCAAGGGCGCCACCAACACCCACGGCAACATCATGTACAACGCCGAACGCCAGCGCACCGGCCTCGGCCTGCCCGAGGCGCCCGTCTACTTCGCGCTGGCACCGCTGTTCCACATCACCGGCATGGTCTGCCAGTTCGGCGCCTGTCTGAACAGCGCGGGCACCCTGGTCCTGGCCCACCGCTTCGAACCCTCCCTCGTGCTGGAGGCGTTCGCCGAGCACCGCCCGCACTACACCGTCGGCCCGTCCACCGCCTTCATGGCGCTGGCCGCCCACCCCGCCGTCACCCCGGACCACTTCTCCTCCTTCCACGTCATCTCCTCGGGCGGCGCGCCCCTGCCGCCCGCGCTGGTCGAGGCGTTCCGCGCCCGCTTCGGCCCGTACATCCGCAACGGCTACGGCCTCACCGAGTGCACCGCGCCCTGCGCCTCCGTACCGCCCGGCCGCGAGGCTCCCGTCGACCCGGTCTCCGGCACCCTCGCCGTCGGCGTGCCGGGACCCGACACCGTCGTGCGCATCGTCGACGACACCGGCGCCGAGACGCCCTTCGGCACCCCCGGCGAGATCGTCGTCAGCGGCCCGCAGGTCGTCCCCGGCTACTGGCGGCGCCCCGACGCCACCGCCGAGACCTTCCCCGGCGGCGAACTGCGCACCGGCGACATCGGCTTCATGGACGAACAGGGCTGGCTGTACGTCGTCGACCGCAAGAAGGACATGATCAACGCGTCCGGCTTCAAGGTCTGGCCGCGCGAGGTCGAGGACGTCCTCTACACCCATCCGGCGGTGCGCGAGGCGGCCGTCGTCGGCGTGCCCGACGCCTACCGCGGCGAGACCGTCAAGGCGTACGTCAGCCTCCGCCCGGACGCCGCCGCGGAGCCGGACGCGCTCGCCGCGTACTGCAAGGAGCGGCTGGCCGCCTACAAGTACCCGCGGCAGGTGGAGATCCTGCCGGAGCTGCCGAAGACGGCGAGTGGGAAGATCCTCCGGCGGGAACTGCGTTCACGCGGTGACCGCGACGGCACCGAGCAGGACCCACGACACCCGTAGCACCAAGGAAAGGCAGGTGGCGGCAGTGCCCAGGACGACGGAATCGGCCGGGACCCCCGTGCCCCAGCGGCTGCTGGCCGCCGCCACCCGGCTCTTCGCCGCCCAGGGGTACGACCGCACCTCGGTCCAGGAGATCGTCGAGGCGGCCGGCGTCACCAAGGGCGCGCTGTACCACTACTTCGGCTCCAAGGACGATCTGCTGCACGAGGTGTACGCGCGCGTGCTGCGCCTCCAGCAGGAGCGCCTCGACGCCTTCGCCGACGCCGACGAGCCCGTGCAGCAGCGGGTCCGGGACGCCGCCGCCGACGTCGTCGTCACCACCATCGACAACCTCGACGACGCCTCGATCTTCTTCCGCTCCATGCACCACCTGAGCCCGGAGAAGTACAAGCAGGTGCGCGCCGAGCGGCGGCGCTACCACGAACGCTTCCGCGCGCTCATCGAGGAGGGCCAGGACCAGGGCGTCTTCTCCCGGGCCACCCCCGCCGACCTGGTGGTCGACTACCACTTCGGCTCCGTCCACCACCTGTCCACCTGGTACCGCCCGGACGGCCCCCTCACCCCGCAGGAGGTCGCCGACCACCTGGCGGACCTGCTGCTGCGAGCGCTGCGTCCGTGAGATGAACCGGCCGGGCCGCAGCGCCCGGACCCCGGGGCCGCTGCCCCCGCCCGCCGGCCTCTGTCCTCCGCGCCCTCGCCCGCGCGCCGGGTTGCGGCGCGGGCGGGCGGCACGGAGGGTCGGTGCCATGAAGGGCATCAGCTACCGCCGCTACGGCGGACCCGAGGTGCTGGAGTACGGGGACGTGCGCGATCCGAAGGTCGGCCCCGACTCGGTGCTGGTCGAGGTGCGGGCCGCCGCCGTGAACCCGGTGGACTGGAAGTGCCGCGAGGGCTACCTGGACGCCCTCCTGGACCCCGTCTTCCCGGTGGTGCCCGGCTGGGACCTCGCCGGGGTCGTGGTCCGGCCGGGCGCGGCGGTCACCGAGTTCTCCGCCGGGGACGAGGTCATCGGCTACGTCCGCGAGGACTTCCTGTCCCGCGGCACCTTCGCCGAGTACGTCGCCGCCCCGGTGCGCACGCTCGCCCGCAAACCGCGCGGCCTCTCCTTCGCCGAGGCGGCGGGCATCCCGCTGGCCGGGCTCACCGCCTACCAGGTGCTCACCGGGGCGCTGCGGGTCGGGCGGGGCGAGACCGTGCTCGTGCACGCCGCGGCGGGCGGGGTCGGTTCGTTCGCCGTCCAGCTCGCCGCCCATCTGGGCGCCCGCGTGATCGGCACGGCCAGCGAGCGCAACCACGCCTATGTGCGCTCCCTGGGCGGGGAGCCGGTCAGCTACGGCGAGGGCCTGGCGGAGCGGGTGCGCGGACTCGCCCCCGAGGGGGTGGCCGCGGTGTTCGACACGATCGGCGGCGAGACCACCAGGATCTCCGCCCAGCTGCTCGCCCCCGAGGGCCGCCTCGCCTCCATCGCCGACCCGGAGGTCACCGACTACGGCGGCCGCTACTGCTTCGTCCGCCCCGACGCCCGGGATCTGCTGCACCTGTCCGAGCTGGCCGAGCAGGGGGTGCTGAGCGTGCACGTGGCGCAGACGTACCCGCTGGCACGGGCGGCGGACGCGCTGCGGCAGAGCGAGGAGGGCCGGACCCGGGGGAAGATCGTCGTGACGGTGGACCGGGAGACGGCGGCCTAGCGGACCCGGGCCGCTCCCGCCGGAGCGGCCGGGGCCGCCTCAGAGCACCAGCACCGACGCGCACAGAGCCAGGGCCACCGTGCAGAGCACCGCCGCGGTGGCCAGCCGGGGGGTGAGGACGGGCGGGACCGCCGTCCGGGCCAGAGCGCGGATACGGGTCTGGGCCACCAGCAGGAAGCCCAGCCACAGCAGGAAGCACAGGGCGCAGACAAGCACCCCGGCGGCCGAGACACCGCCGTACAGCGCCGCCTTCACGGCGAGCACGGCCACCACCGTGCCGGACAGCGTCGTACGGCGCCAGGCGAGCCGCGTCCGCTCCGGCTGGAGCCCGGGATCGCGCCCGGCGGCCGCCGCCCGCGCACCGCCGCCCGCGCCCCCGGTGCCCCCGTGACCCTCGTCCGCCTCGTCCGCCCCGTCCGCGCCGCTCACCCCGCCCGTCCCGCGAGGACCACCACGACCATGGCGACGGCCACGACGGCGACGACCAGGCTCAGCACGGCGGGGAAGCGGGAGGCGGGCAGGTCCTCGCCGCGCCGCATCGCCCGTTCGCAGCGCACCCAGTGGTCGACGGCGCGCAGACAGCACAGCACCCCCGCGCCGAGCAGGGCGAGGGCCAGACCGACGCGCCAGGCCCAGCGCAGCCCCGGCAGGAACTGGTCCACGGCGAACCCGCCGCCGATCAGGGCGAGCGCGGTCCGCAGCCAGGCCAGGAAGGTGCGCTCATTGGCCAGCGAGAAGCGGTAGTCCGGGGTGCGGCCCTCCTCCCTGACCTCCTCGGGGGCGAACCACAGGCGGACGTTCCGTGCGAAGTCGATCACGGTGGGGACCCTACCCACGCGCGGCTGCGGCGGACGCCGGGGGCCGGGGTCACCCCGCCGCCCGGTACGCCTTCAGCCGCTCGTACGCGGCGAGGCCGTCCGGCACCCACTCCCACGCGCCGAGCCCCCGCTCGACCTCGTCCTCGGACAGGAAGCCGTGCCAGGCGACCTCCTCGGCCTGCGGGCGCACCGGCAGTTCGCAGCGCACCCGGTACACCGCCGACCACCAGCTGTGCCCGGCGCCGTCGTCGTACAGGAACGTGAACAGATGCTCGGGGCGCGGCAGCCCCGTCACCCCCAGCTCCTCCTCGGCCTCGCGCAGGGCCGCGTCGTCGTAGCTCTCCCCGGCGCCGACGACGCCGCCCACGAACAGGTCGTACAGGGACGGGAAGACCAGCTTGGACGCGGTGCGGCGGTGGACGAAGAGCCGTCCCCCGGCGTCCCGCGCCTCCACGAAGACGCAGCGGTGCCGCAGCCCGCGGGCGTACACCTCCCCGCGGGGTGCCTGTCCGACGACGCGGTCGTCGGCGTCGACGATGTCGAGGATCTCCTCCGCAGCGCTCATGCCCCCATCCAAGCAGCCCGCCCGGCACCGGGAGCGGGCGCACCGCACGCGGCGGGCCCGGCGGCCGGGCTCAGCGCGGCTGGAGCTTCCGCTTCTGCTCGGGCACCGAGGCGCCGCACGGCATCGCCGGATGCAGGCCGAGCAGCACGATGCCCGCCACGATCGCGGCCAGGCCCGCCGCCTCCCCGGTCAGCGCGGCGACGTCGGTGCGCAGGCGGTCGCCGAGGAAGCCGACCCCGCAGGCGATCCCGGCCAGCGGCTCGGCCGCGGTGAGCGCGGGCAGCGACATGCGCAGCGGCGCCGTCTCGAAGGCGCTCTGCACCAGGATCAGCCCGGTGACGCCGATGACCAGCAGCCCGTACGGCTGCCAGCCGGTGAACAGCTCCGACCAGCCGCCCGCCGAGAAGCGCTGCCCGCTCACCCGGGTCAGCGCGTCCTGCACCCCGTACAGCAGCCCCGCGGCCACCGCGAGCAGCACCGGCCCCCAGCTGAGCCGGGACCGCTTGGCGTAGGTGGTCAGCAGCAGCGCGACGCCGACCATGGTCCCGATGATCAGCCAGTGCCGCAGCGGATCGGTGACCGCGCTGCCCGCCCGGGGCCGGCCCGCCAGGATGAACGCCGTCACGCCGCCCGCCAGCAGCGCGAGCCCCAGCCAGCCCTGGCGGCCCAGCGGCTGCCGGGTCTGGCTGCGCGACAGCGCCAGGGCGAACAGCAGATTGGTCGCGAGCAGCGGTTCCACCAGGGAGATCTCGCCGTGGCCCAGGGCGACGGCGCCGAGCACCATGCCGAGCACCATCAGCCCGAGCCCGCCCAGCCAGCGCGGCACCCTCATCAGGTCCAGCAGCAGCCGGGGCGAGAGGAAGTCGCTGAGCGGAGCGCGCTGGGCGGCGTTCTGCTGGAGGACGAAGCCGAAGCCCAGGCAGCACGCGGCGCTCACGGCGAGAGTCAGAACCAGAACCGACACGCTGCGTACCTCGATCATCCGGCCGGGCCACGGGGTGCGTAGGGGCCGACTCTAGCGTTCCAGGGCACTGTCCGCCGGTGCGTGTACCCGGATCCGCGCGCTCGACCCGGCCGCTGCGGTCCGTCCGGGAGGGCGGCGGCACGGCGACACGGCCATGGTGGGCCGCCGCACGGAAGCGCGCCATGGCCTGCGCCACACGGGTGAAGGAAGCCCGCGGACCCGGTCCGGCGGCGCGCCGCCCGCCGCCTTCCGCAAGTACCGCCCCTTCACGTCGAGTTGACGCGTGTAACACTCCGGCGGCCCTTGACGCCGACTGTTGGCTGCGGGTTTGCTGTCCGTGATCGGGCGACCAGCGATCGGTGACCGGGAGCGGACCCGCACCCAGCGGGAGGGACGCGAGCGGCAGGAATCCACGAGCGGCCGGACCCACCACGACCGGAGAGCGGCGCACACAGCACGACCGGAGAGCGGCGCACACAGCACGACCGAAGAGCGGCGCACACAGCACGACCGAAGAGCGGCGCACCCAGCACGGAAGAGCGACGCACACAGCACGAACGAAGAGCGCGTGAGGAAGTCCCGCGGTGCCCCCACCCCCGCCTCCCCTCGGCCGTGGCCGCAAGCGTGCGGCCCACGCCTTCGACGCCGCTCTCGACGACGCCGAACTCGTCACGGTCCGCTCCGCCCTGGCCCAGGGCCGCTGGCAGGCGGTCCGCTCGCTGCTCGCGCGCACCGGTGACGACTGGGACCGCCGCGCGCACCGCGTCACCGTCCTCGCCCGGGAGGCGCACACCGCCGCCTGGGTCCGCGACTGGCTGCTCGCCGAACCCGAGTCCGCCGACGCGTCCGTACTCCTCGGCGCCGCCCTGGTCGGGCGCGCGCTGCACGGCCGGCAGAAGCCGGACCCGGCCCGCGAGGCGTGCCGCGCGGCGGCCGCCCTCGCGCCCGCCGACCCGACGCCCTGGCTCGCCCTGCTCCTGCTGGAGCGCTCCCTGGGCGCCGAGGAGGACGTGGTCCGCCTCTTCGACGAGGTACGGCTGCGCCACCCGGACCACCACCACGCCCACCACCTGATGGTGGCGGCGCTCGCCGAACGCCACGCCGCCGCCGGTCCCGACCCGCTGCACGAGGTCTACGACTTCGCCAACTGGGCCGCCGAGCAGGCCCCCGCCGACTCCCCGCTGGCCATCCTGCCGGTGGTCGCCCACGCCGAGCGCTACCGCGCGCTGGCCGCGGCGGGCCGGGCGGGCGCCGACCCGGCCGGCTGCGGGCACTGGGCGGGCCGCAGGGCCAGACAGGTGATGAAGACCGCCTTCGACTGGTGGCTGGAGTGGGGGCAGGAAGGCCATCCGCGGCGCATGGTCGACCTGAACTACCTCGCCCACGCCAAGCACTGCGAGGGCCGCGCCGCCGAGGCCGCCGCCCTCTTCCTGCGCATCGGCGACCACGCCACCGAGCACCCCTGGTCCTACCCGGAGCGGGACCCGTACACCGCCTTCCGCACCGCCCGCGCCACCGCGCTCGGCACCGCCTAGCGCGCCTCCCGGCCCTCGCAAGCCCCCAGACCCTGGCCCCGACGCCCGAAAGGACGCCCCGATGACGACGGGCAGTTCGAACCCGAGCAGACCGACCGCCGACGGCGGCGGCATCAGCACCTTCAAGGGCCCGGAACGCGCCCTGCGCGCCGACCGGCTCGGCACGGGCGGCCTGCTGCTGTCCGTGCTGGCCGCGACCGCCCCGCTGATGGTGGTCGCCGGGGTCATGCCCACCACCTTCGCGGTCATGGGCATCGTCGGGCAGCCGCTGCTCTTCGTGATCCTCGGCGTGGTGCTGGTCCTCTTCAGCCTCGGGTACGCCGAGATGAGCCGCCATGTGCACAACGCGGGCGCCTTCTACGCCTACATCTCCCGCGGTCTGGGCGGCACCGCCGGGGCGGGCGCGGCGCTCGTCGCGCTCGTCGCCTACAACGCCCTCCAGGCCGGTATCTACGGCATCTTCGGCTTCGAGGTGTCCAACCTGTTCGCCACCTACGCCGATCTCACCGTCGCCTGGTGGATCCCGGCGCTCGCGGCCGTCGCCCTGGTCGGCGCGCTCGGCTGGCTGAAGATCGACGTCAACGCGCGCGTGCTCGGCGTGCTGCTGGTGATCGAGGTCGTGCTGGTCGTCGTCTTCGACGTGGCCGCCGTGGGCGACCCGGGCCCGGCCGGTCTGTCCCTGCACGCGTTCGACCCGGACACCCTGTCGGGCGCGGGCATCGGCACCGCGCTGTGCTTCTGCATCGCCGCCTTCCTCGGCTTCGAGCAGGCCCCCGTCTACGCCGAGGAGACCAGCCGCCCGCACATCCTGGTGCCCCGCGTGATGTTCCTCGCGGTCGCCGGGGTCGCCGTCTTCTTCGCGCTCAGCAGCTGGGCGCTGACCGTCGCCACCGGCCCCTCGGCGATCGTCGGCACCGCCCGCGAGGAGAGCGCCGGACTGCTGTTCTCGCTCACCGAGTCCCGGCTCGGCAACACCTTCACCGACGTCCTGCACGTCCTGTTCGTGACCGGCATGTTCGCGGCGATGCTCAGCTTCCACAACGTCGTCGCCCGCTACGCCTTCGCCATGGGCCGCGAGGGGCTGCTGCCCCCGGTCTTCGGCCGCACCTCCAGCGCCAGCGGGGCCCCGGCCACCGGCTCCCTGTCGCAGACGGTCTTCTCGCTGCTGATCGTGGCCGCCTTCGCGGTCACCGACGACAAACCGGCCGGCGACCCGACCGCACCCGTCCTGCACCTGTTCACCTGGGGCGGCAACATCGGCGCGCTCGGCGTGATCCTCCTGATGGCGGCCGCCTCGCTGTCGGTGATCGTCTTCTTCGTGCGGCGCGGCGCCGCACGCACCCAGGGCTGGCGGCTGGTCACCTCCGCCCTGGCCGGGCTCGCCCTGCTGGTGATCGCCCTCTACACGGTGAAGGACTTCGACGTCCTGGTCGGCACGGGCCCCGGCTCGGCCCTGAGCCGGATCCTGCCCGGCATCATCGGCCTCGCCGCGCTCGTCGGCCTGGTCCAGGGGGCCGTGCTGCGCGCCCGCAGACCCGAGGCGCACGCCCGCATCGGCCTGGGCAACGAGGCGTTCCAGCTGGAGAAGGCGGCCGAGTCGGCACCGTGACGTCCGGCGGGGCGGATGCGGGCGGCAGGGCGGACGCGGGCGGCGGTGGCGCCTCGTACGCGTCCCGGCGCGTATGAGGCGCGGCTCGTACGCGCTTCGGCTGGTACGTGGTCCGGCGCCACCGCCGCCGGACCGGCGCTAGACGATCAGCGACAGCAGCAGGACCAGCGCACCGGCCACCACGGAGATGATCGTCTCCATCAGCGACCAGGTCTTGACCGTCTGCCCGACGCTCAGCCCGAAGTACTCCTTCACCAGCCAGAACCCGGCGTCGTTGACATGGCTGAAGAACAGCGAGCCGGCCCCGATCGCCAGCACCAGCAGCGCCGTGTGCGCGGTCGACATGTCGGCCGCCAGCGGCGCGACCAGACCGGCGGCCGAGACGGTCGCCACGGTCGCCGAGCCGGTCGCCAGCCGGATGGCCACCGCGATCAGCCAGGCCAGCAGCAGCGCCGGGATCGACCAGTCCTTGGAGATGTCCAGGATCATCTGGCCCACACCGCAGTCGATCAGCGTCTGCTTGAAGCCGCCGCCGGCGCCGACGATGAGCAGGATGCCCGCGATGGGCATCAGGCCCTTCTCCACGGTGGAGTTGATCCGCTCCCTGGTGAAGCCGGCCGGGCGGCCCAGCGTGAACATACCGACGATCACCGCGGCCAGCAGCGCGATCAGCGGGGAGCCGATGACGTCGAAGACCCGCTGGGTCATGTTCGTACCGTCGTCGACGACGATGTCCACCAGGGCCTTGGCCAGCATCAGCACGACCGGCAGCAGCACCGTGGCGAGCGTGGCGCCGAAGCCCGGCCGGTGCTCCAGCTTCTCCGAGGCGCGCTCCGGGAGCATGCGGTCGGGCGCGGGCACGTCCACCCAGCGGGCCGCCACCTTGGAGAACAGCGGACCGGCGATGATCACGGTCGGCACGGCGACGACGATGCCCAGCGCCAGTGTCACGCCCAGGTTGGCCTTGACCGCGTCGATCGCGACCAGCGGACCGGGGTGCGGCGGGATCAGACCGTGCATCACGGACAGACCGGCCAGGGCCGGGACGCCGATCCGCATCAGCGAGTAGTTGCCGCGCTTGGCCACCATCAGCACCACCGGGATCAGCAGCACGATGCCGACCTCGAAGAACAGCGGCAGCCCGATCACCGAGGCGATCAGCACCATGGCCCACGGCATCGCCCGGCCCTTGGCCCGCGCCAGGATCGTGTCCACCACCTGGTCGGCGCCGCCCGAGTCGGCGAGCAGCTTGCCGAGCACCGCGCCCAGCGCGATCAGCACGCCGACACCGGCGACGGTCGAACCGAGTCCGCTGGTGAAGCTGGTGATCGCCTTGTCCAGCGGCGCGCCGGCGACCGCGCCGAGCACCAGCGAGCCGATGGTCAGCGACAGGAAGGCGTGCAGCTTGAACCGGGTGATGAGCAGGACGATGACGGCGATGCCCGCCAGGACGGCGATGCCCAGCTGGGCGTGTCCGGCCGAGGTGATCGCCGGGGGCGCGTCCGCTGCCAGCATCTCGACGCTGAGTCTGGTCACGGGGTGTTCCCTTGGAGGTGAAGAGGGACAGGGGCGGTGGGTGTCGGGGCGGTGGGGGTCGGGGAGGTGGGTTTCAGGGGAAGCGCGGCCGGTGGCCGCGCGGCAGCGGAAGCGTCAGAGCGGGGACGGCCCGGCCTGCGCGGTGGTGTCCGGCGCGGTGCCGTCGAGGCCGTCCAGGGCGGCCGCGGCGCGCGCGGCGATCTGCTCGGGCGAACCCGAGACGTCCACCGCGACACCGCGCTCGTCCGCCTCCAGCGGCTGGAGCGTGGCGAACTGCGAGTCCAGCAGCGCGGTCGGCATGAAGTGCCCCTGGCGCTGCGCCATCCGGTCCTCGATGAGCTCGCGGTCACCGGTCAGATGCACGAAGACGACCCCGGGGGCCGCCGCCCTGAGCCGGTCGCGGTAGGCCCGCTTCAGGGCCGAGCTGCTCACCACCCCGCCGAGCCCGGCCCGCCCGTGCGCCCAGGCGCCGATGGCGTCGAGCCAGGGGCGGCGGTCCTCGTCACCGAGCGGGATCCCGGCCGCCATCTTGTCGATGTTGGCCTGCGGGTGGAAGTCGTCGCCCTCGGCGTACGGGACGCCGAGCCGGCCCGCGAGCAGGGGACCGATGGTGGTCTTGCCCGTACCGGCGACGCCCATCACCACGACGACGTGGGGGGTGCGCATCACTGCCTCGCTGTCTTCCTCGACATGGGACGCCGCCATCCGGCGTCCGCCACACTGAAACCCATTAGGTACGACGAATTCAAGAGTCTGTGACATATAAGTCTGACTTTTCGATTCCGTGACCCACCCCGTACGCTGAGTGCATGAGCACATCGGGCCGGGGTCTGCACGGCCGCGTACTGGACACCCTCGGCCCCGCGATCACCGCGGGTGAGTACCCTCCGGGCAGCGTCCTGCGCACCGACGAGCTGGCACAGCGTTTCGACGTCTCACGCTCCGTGATGCGCGAGGCGGTCCGTGTCCTGGAGTCCATGCACCTGGTCGCCTCCCGCCGCCGCGTCGGCGTGACCGTGCGCCCGCAGCACGAGTGGAACGTCTACGATCCCCAGGTCATCCGCTGGCGGCTGGCCGGCGCCGACCGGCCGCGCCAGTTGCGCTCCCTGACCGTGCTGCGCTCGGCGGTCGAACCGGTCGCGGCCGGACTCGCCGCCCGGCACGCCGACGCCGAGCAGTGCGCCGAACTCACCGAGTGCGCTCTCGGGATGGTCGCCAACTCACGCGGCCACCGGCTGGAGCAGTACCTGTTCCACGACATGGCCTTCCACCGCGTGATCCTCACCGCCTCGGGCAACGAGATGTTCGCGCGCCTGGGCGACGTCGTCGCCGAGGTCCTCACCGGCCGCACCCACCACGAGGTCATGTTCGAGGACCCCGACCCCGCCGCCGTCACCCTGCACGTCCAGGTCGCCGAGGCCGTCCGCGCCCGCGACGCCGAACGCGCCGAGCGGCTGACTCGGGAGATCACCGTCGGCGCCCTCCAGGAACTGGACGTCCTGGCGCCGTAGCCGTGCCACGGCCTCGGCGCGGCTACGCCAGGAAGTCACCGTCCACGTACACCCACGCGCCGTCCACCCGCTCGAAGCGGCTGCGCTCGTGCAGCGAACCGCCCCGGTAGGACGCCCGGAACGTCACCGTCCCGGTGGCGTGGAAGGCGGAGCCGTCCGCCGTGTCCAGGATCTCCAGGCCCGTCCAGCGCATCCCCGGATCCAGCTCCAGAAGCTCCGGCCTGGTCCGCGGGTGCCAGGTCCGCAGCAGATACCCCGCGTCCCGCCGCACGAAGGCGCTGTACCGCGACCGCATCAGCGCCTCGGCGCTCGGAGCGGTGGCCGCGCCGGAGTGGTAGCGGCCGCAGCACTTCTCGTACGGCCCGGTCAGCCCGCACGGGCAGGAACGCGTGGTCATGGCGCCCATTCTGCCCGCCCCCGCGCGCGCCGGCGGACGCCCCCTGCCGGGACCGCGCGGCCCGCATCCGCGCGAGGCACAGTGGACAGTGGAAGGGGCGCGAGGAGCAGCAGGAGCAGCAGGAGGAGCAGGAGGAGCAAGAGGAGCCGGAGAAGCCCCGGCGAGCGGAGCCGGGGCGAGCGGAGCTGAGGAGGGACCGACGATGACGCGACCCGTCGACACCAGCCGGCCTGCGTCCGTCAAGGAATGGCGGCTGAACCTGTACCTGTCCGAACACGACCCGGACACCACCGCCCGGATCGTCCTGGACACCGGCGACAACGTCCTGGAGAGCTGCGCGGAGGCCCGCCGCAGCCCCTACGACCCCGATGTGCCCGAGATAGGCGACGAACTCGCCGCCGGCCGGGCCCTGATCGCGCTGGGCCGCGCACTGATGCGCGCCGCCTCGGGCGACATCGAGGCGGTGGGGGCGCCCGAGGCGACGTCGTCCGCCCCGCTGTGGACCTCCGGGGAGTGAGGGAGCCCGACCGTGCTCTTCACGGACCGTGCGGCGGCGGGCAGGCGGCTCGGCGACCGGCTGGCCGCTCTCGCCGGGCGGCCGGACGTCGCCGTGCTCGGCCTGCCGCGCGGCGGCGTCCCGGTCGCCGCCGCGGTGGCCAGGGCGCTCGGCGCCCCGCTGGACCTCTGCCTGGTACGGAAACTGGGCGTGCCCGCACAGCCCGAACTGGCCATGGGCGCGCTCGGCGAGGACGGCGTGCGGGTCGTGGACGACATGGTGGTGCGCGAGGCGGGCGTACCACCGGCGGCGCTGGAGCGCGTGGCGGAGCGCGAACAGCGCGAACTGCTCCGCCGGGCCGCCCGCTACCGCGGCGAGCGGCCCGCGCTCCCCGTCGCCGGGCGGACCGTCGTGCTGGTCGACGACGGGGTGGCCACCGGTTCGACCGCGCGGGCGGCCTGCCGGACGGTACGGGCCCGGGGCGCCGCGCGCACCGTGCTCGCGGTGCCGGTCGCCCCGCCGGACTGGACCCGGCGCCTGGCGGGCGAGGCCGACGAACTGGTCGCGCTGGAGACCCCGCCCGGCTTCTTCGCCGTCGGCCAGTTCTACGCCGACTTCGCCCAGCTCGACGACGCGGACGTCCTCGCCTGCCTGCGCGAGGCGGCCTCCGGCAACCGGACGGAGCGGACCGGGGAGCCGGGGGAGACCGCCGAGGAGACCGAGACCGAGACCGAGGCCGAGGCCGAGGCCCGGGTGGAAGTGGAGGCAGAGGCAGAGGTAGAGGCAGAGGCGGAGGTGGTGGAGGTCGAGGCGGGCCCGGTCCGGCTGGCCGGACACCTGACGATCCCCGCCGCCCCGACCGGCCTCGTCGTCTTCGCGCACGGCAGCGGCAGCGGCCGGCACAGCCCGCGCAACCGGTACGTCGCCGCCGGGCTGCACCGCGCCGGGCTCGGCACCCTGCTGTTCGACCTGCTCACGGAGGAGGAGGCGGGCGAACGCGACAACGTCTTCGACACCGCCCTGCTGGCCGCCCGCCTCACCGCCGCCACGGCCTGGCTGCGCCGCCGCCCGGACACCCGGAACCTCCCCCTCGGCTGCTTCGGCGCCAGCACCGGGGCCGCCGCCGCGCTACGGGCCGCCGCGGACCCGGCGGCGGACCTCGCCGCGGTCGTCTCCCGCGGCGGCCGCCCCGACCTCGCAGGCCCCGCCCTGCCCGCCGTGACCGCCCCCACCCTGCTGATCGTCGGCGGCGCCGACCCCCAGGTCCTGGACCTCAACCGCCAGGCCCAGACCCACCTGACCTGCGAGAACCGCCTCGCCGTCGTCCCCGGCGCCACCCACCTCTTCGAGGAACCCGGCACCCTGGAGCAGGCCACAGCCCTGGCCCGCACCTGGTTCACGACCCACCTGACACCGCCCACCGCCCCCGAAAACGCGAAAGACCCCAGATGAACTGGGGTCTCTGCTGGTGTTGCTGGTGTCCGAGGGGGGACTTGAACCCCCACGCCCGATAAAGGGCACTAGCACCTCAAGCTAGCGCGTCTGCCATTCCGCCACCCGGACAAGGTGTCTGCCGTGCGGGGTTTCCCCCGCGGCGACGACGTAAACATTACCAGGCTTTCCGGTGTGCCCGATCACCCCCGGTCCGCGCCCGGCCCGGGGCGTGAACGCGCTGTGACGGGCCGGGGGCGCCCTTGGGTCCCGGGCGCCGGGAGAGGGAGGATGAGTGGACCACGGGCACACGAGATGGGCCACCAGCACACCAGCGGGAGGAAGCAGCGTGAGCGAGACGGACACGGCCAGGGGCGTCACCGGCGAGGACGAGGTCGTGGACCTCTGCCGTGAGCTGATCCAGATCGACACCAGCAACTACGGCGACCACTCGGGCCCCGGCGAGCGCAAGGCCGCCGAGTACGTCGCCGAGAAGCTCGCCGAGGTGGGCCTCGAACCGAAGATCTTCGAGTCCCACCCCGGCCGCGCCTCGACCGTGGCGCGCATCGCGGGCGAGGACCCGTCCCGGCCCGCGCTGCTCATCCACGGCCACACCGACGTCGTACCGGCCAACGCCGACGACTGGACGCACCACCCCTTCTCCGGAGAGGTCGCGGACGGCTGCGTGTGGGGCCGGGGCGCGGTGGACATGAAGGACATGGACGCGATGACGCTGGCGGTCGTGCGCGACCGGCTGCGCAGCGGGCGCCGGCCGCCCCGGGACATCGTGCTCGCCTTCCTCGCCGACGAGGAGGCGGGCGGCACGTACGGCGCCCGGTACCTGGTCGACCGCCACCCGGACCTCTTCGAGGGCGTCACGGAGGCGATCAGCGAGGTCGGCGGCTTCTCCTTCACGGTCAGCGAGCAGCGGCGGCTCTATCTGATCCAGACGGCCGAGAAGGGCATGCACTGGATGAAGCTGACCGTGGCCGGCACCGCGGGCCACGGGTCGATGATCCACCGGGACAACGCGATCACCGAGCTGTCCGACGCCGTCGCCCGGCTCGGCCGGCACGAGTTCCCGGTGCGGGTCACCAAGACCACCCGGGCCTTCCTCGACGAACTCGGCGACGCCCTCGGCACCGAGCTGGACCCGGAGAACATGGAGGGGACCCTCGCCAAGCTGGGCGGCATCGCCAAGCTCATCGGCGCGACCCTGAGCAACAGCGCCAACCCGACCCAGCTGGGCGCCGGTTACAAGGTCAACGTCATCCCGGGCGAGGCGACCGCGCATGTCGACGGGCGCTTCCTGCCGGGCTTCGAGGAGGAGTTCCTGGCCGACCTGGACCGGATCCTCGGCCCCCGGGTCAAGCGCGAGGACGTGCACGCCGACAAGGCCGTGGAGACCACGTTCGACGGGCCGCTGGTGGCGGCGATGCAGTCCGCGCTGGTGGCCGAGGACCCGGCCGCGAAGGCCATCCCGTACATGCTCTCCGGCGGCACGGACGCCAAGTCCTTCGACGACCTGGGGATCCGGGGCTTCGGCTTCGCCCCGCTGAAGCTGCCGCCGGAGCTGGACTTCGCGGGCATGTTCCACGGGGTCGACGAGCGGGTGCCGGTGGACGGTCTGCGGTTCGGCGTGCGCGTGCTGGACCGGTTCATCGACGCCTCCTGACCCTGGTCAGCGCCCGCTTGACCCCGATAATCGACCGCCTGTGCGGGCATGACTGAGAAGAGTGAATCCGACCATAAGCTCGTAGCTCCATTACTCCCTCCTCGTTACAGGTAATGCGATCAGCAACACGGGATCGCTTTTGCCAACTAGGAGGAATAATGATCAAGAAGGTCGTCGCTGCCGCGGTTGCCACCGGTGGGCTGGTCCTCGCGGGCGCGGGCCTGGCCGCCGCCGACTCCGGAGCCCAGGGTGCCGCCGTGCAGTCCCCGGGCGTCGTCTCCGGCAACGTCATCCAGGTGCCCGTGCACGTGCCGGTGAACGTCTGCGGCAACACGATCTCGGTGATCGGGCTGCTGAACCCCGCCTTCGGCAACACCTGCGTCAACAAGTGACGTTGTGCCCCGCCCCGTGAGGGTCTGAAGTCATCGACTCCGTGGGGGGTCTGAACCCGCCGGCCCCGGCGCGCGCGCCATGCGCTCCGGGGCCGGCCGGTTTTTTCGCGCGGTCGCCGGGTGTACTCATCCGCCCGAGCGCGAGCGCGCGTTCCGGAAGGTTCGAGAAGGTCGAGAGCAGGGATTCAGCAACATGCGACAGGTCACCCGCAAGGGCCTGATGACCGTGGCCGCGGCCACCGGTGTGCTCGCCGCGGCGAGCGGTGCCGCGTACGCCGACGCGGGCGCCACCGGCACCGCGGCCGGCTCGCCGGGCGTGCTGTCCGGCAACACGGTGCAGGTGCCGGTGCACGTGCCCGTGAACATCTGCGGCAACACCGTGAACGTCGTCGGGCTGCTCAACCCGGCGATGGGCAACAAGTGCGCCAATGGCGGCGAGGGCAGCGGCGGGCACGGAGAGCACGGAGGGCACGGCCACGGGGGGACGGGTCACGGCGGCAGCGGTCATGGCGGAAGCGGTCATGGGGGCAGCGGTCACGGCGGCTCCGGCGGCGGTGCGCAGGCCGGCGGTCACACCGGGGGCTCACCGGGCGTGGGCTCCGGGAACCAGGTCCAGGTGCCGATCGACGTCCCCGTGAACGTCTGCGGCAACAGCGTCGACGTCATCGGCGTGGGCAACGCGGCCTTCGGCAACACCTGCGCCAACCCGGGCGGTCCCGGCGGTCACCCCACGCCCCCGGGCCACGGCAACCCGCCCGGCCACCCGGGCACGCCCGGCCACCCCGGCACCCCGGGGCACCCCGGCACGCCCGGTCATCCGGGCCACCCCGGTCACCCGGGCACTCCCGGTCACCCGGGCACTCCCGGTCACCCGGGTACTCCCGGTCACCCGGGTACTCCGGGGCACCCGGGCACGCCCACCACTCCGCCCACCACGGGCGGCCGGACGCCCGGCGGAGCGGTGCACATCAACCAGCCCGCCCCGCAGACCGTGACCCCGCCCCGGGCGAGCGGCCAACTCGCTCACACCGGCAGTGAGCTGCACCTGGGCCTCGCCCTGCCGGCCGGTGCCGGAGCGCTGCTGGCGGGCGCGGTGCTGTACCGCAGGGCGCGCGCCTCGGCCTGATCCGCACCGGCGCACACCTGAGCGGGCCCCGCGTCGGCGGGGCCCGCGAGGGCCGGGCGGGGGCGGGATCAGGACGGCTTCGGCCGGGTCACCAGGTGGCGCGCACCTGGCGGATGATCCGCCGCCGCAGCCGCACCCGGCGGCTGCCGTCGCGCAGCAGGCTCAGGCGGTACAACTCCCAGTGTCCGTACTCGGCATGGTCGGTCAGCAGACGTGCCGTCTCGTTGCGGGACACCCCACGCGGGACGAACACGTCGACAAATTCGTATTCCGGCATCGCATCTATTGTGCGGGCTGGGGCCCGGTACGGATAGCGTCTGCACTATGTCTGATGCTGCGCAGCCCACCGCTGCCGAGGTACGCGCCGCCGCCGAGGCGGTCAAGACCGCGCTCGACCGTCACCTGGCGGCGGTCGAACGCAGGTCGGGGGACGACGACCCGGCCGTCTACGAGGCGTTCAACCAGCTGGCCGCCGCCGCGGAGGCGTACGACGAGCTGCTCTACGACCGCTACGACGAGGTCACGCCCTTCGAGATCCCCGGTGACGACTCGCTGCCGCCGTACGCGGGCCCCGAGGAACCGAACGCGATCAGCGTGCTGATCCGCCGCGACTACGCCGTGGCCGACCCGCAGCGGCTGCTGGCCCAGGCCGAGCGGGTGGAGGCCGCGGACGCCGAGGGCGCCGCGGGCATCGGCACGGGCCCGTCCGACACGGTGCACGGGGCCCTCGGGGTGCTCTTCGGCGAGTTCGAACCCGACGAGATCGCCTCCCGGCACAAGGAGTTCGGCCTGGAGGAGGGCGACTCCACCCTCTGGGTCACGGCCTCGGACGAACCCGCCGACCCGGGCGACTGGCTGGAGGCGCCCTTCGAACAGGTCGATCCGGAACTGGTCGTCTGCCGCTTCGACGTCAGCGCGGTCTTCGACGACGAGACGGACGAGGACGAGACCGACGCCGACGACGACCTTGACGAGGTCGACGACGACGAGGATCTGGAGCCGCTGGACGCGCGGGAGCACTGACGCGGGAGCACTGAGCGGACGCGGCGGCCCGTGACGGGGCGGCCCGCGGTGGCCGGGGCGGGGCCTCCGGGACCACCGCCCCGCCGCGCCCCGCCCCGCCGCGTCCCGTCCTGTGCCACCCCGTCCCGTCCCGTCCCGGGCGGCGCTCCCCGGGCCGGGACGCGACGTACGGCGTCAGTCCTGGCCCGCCACCGCCTGGCCCGCCTGGGCCGCCTCCTCCCCGCCGGTCTGCGGGACCAGCAGGACGGGCAGCCGGGTCGTACGCGGCCGGGCCCCGACCTCGGCCACGGCCCTGGGCAGCGCCTGCTCCACCCCGTGCACCACGGACAGATGGCGGCTCGCCCGGCCGAAAGCGGTGTAGACCCACGGCCGGCTGAGCGCCTGCGCCGCGTCGCCCGGCAGCACCACGACCGCCGCGGGCCACCGGCCGCCCACGGCCTGGTGCGCGGTCAGCGCCCATCCGTGCCGCACCCGGCCTTCCACCTGGTCCTTCGGGACGACCACGGACTCGCCCGAGCAGGACAGGTGCAGGCCCTCGGCGTCGGCGCGCACCACCTGGCCGGGCAGCGCGCGGCCGGGCGCGGGGGAGTAGACGACACGGTCGTCCGGGTCGAAGCCGCCGAAGCGGCCGGGGCCCGGATTGAGCCGTTCCTTGAGGGCGGCGTTGAGCGCACGGGTGCCCGCCGCGCCGCCGTGGCCCACGGTGATCACCATGGTCTGCGCGGTGGGGACGCCGATCGCCCGCGGCACCGAGTCCGCGACGAGCTGCACCGTGCGGTGCACGGCCTCGCCCGCGTCCCGCACCGGGACGATGACGACCTCCTTGCCCGGCGCCTCCACCTGGGTCAGCTCGCCGACGCCGATACCGGAGACCAGCTCGCCCAGCGGACCCGGATCCGGTGTCCGCGAGGCGATGTGCGGACAGATCCCCGCCGCCAGCAGATCCGCGAAGACCCGTCCGGGACCCGCGGACCACAGCACACCGGGATCCCCGGCCAGCACCAGCCGGGCGCCGTCCGGCAGGGACTCCACGACCAGGGCGGCCGTCTCGACGTCCAGCTGGGGTGTGTCGAGCACGACGAGGAGGTCCAGGTCGAAGGCGCCGTCGGTGTCCCGGCCCGGCCCCTCGGCACCGGACAGCAGCCCGGCGACCGTGGCCACGGCGGACCCGCCCGCCCCGGAACCCGCCGTGCCGTCCGCACCGGGCCGCTCGGCCCCGCCGGAACCGCCGGAACCGCCGGGCCCCTCGGAGGAATCGCCGAGCAGCTCCGCGAAAGCGTCCCGGCCCAGCGGGCTGTGCGCGGCGGCCCAGGCACGCAGCCCCAGACCGCGGGCCTCCCGGAGCAGCCGTGCCGTCTCGGCCCGGGACGCCTCCCCGCCGGTGTGCAGCACCAGGGCGTGCCCGGCGACCGCGCGGATCAGCTCGGCGGCGGAACCCCGGGCCGCACCGGCGGCCCGCTCCCAGTCCTCGCCCGGACCGTCCTGCTTCGGCACGGAGTTGACCAGCCGGGCCAGGCCGTCCGCGAGGCTCTCCTCGGCGAGCGCGTACCGCTCCAGGCCGACGAGGATCCGTACCGGACGGCCTTCGCCCTCCTCGCCCGTGCCGCCGTCCTCCTCGCCAGGGACCGCGTCGTGGGCCGGGGCGGACGGTGCTCCCGGCTCGTCCAGGGCGTCCTGGAACACCAGGGCCTCGCCCTCCGCGAGCGCGGACTGCATGGCCTCGTCTGGGTCGGGGACGCCCCGCTGGGCCAGTGCGGAGGTGAGGGCCGGAGCCTCCAGCGCGGTGTGCCCGGCGAGCGCCGCCTGCTCCAGGAGCCAGACCGTGAACGCCCGGCCGCGCCGCTCGTCGGCGGGCCCGCACTCGGCACCCAGCAGCGCCCGCGCGAAGCCGTCTGCCTGCTCGGGGCGCACCCCGGGAACACGCAGCAGCTGCCAGGGGTCGGAGTGCAGCAGCTCCGCCGCGCCCTCGCCGAGAGCCGCCGCGACCGCGGCGGCGAGCGCCTGCGGTGCCCCGCCCTCGGCCAGCACCCGGCCCACGGCCTCGACGGTCTCACCGGCCGGGGGCGCGGGCGCGGTGGCCGCCGCCGGCGGCGGTACGGGCGCCGGGCGCGTCCGCTCGGCGGCGGGCCTGCGCCGCGCGGACTCCGCCTCGGGCTCGGCGAACACGGCGGCCGCGGGCTTCTCGCCGCTCTCCACGGCCCGCACCGCGGCGAGCAGATCGGCGGCCGGACCGCTGAGCTTCGTCCCGGCCTCGATCGGTCCTCTCGCCTCCTTCTCGGCCTTCCGGCGCTCGATGCGCTCCCGCTCGATCCGCTGGGCCGCCAGCTCGGCCGCCGCCTCGGACAACTGGGCGGCGCCGTCCGTGCCGCTCGCGGCCCCGGCGCCGGAGCCCTCCCCGGCAGCGGCGTCCGCACTGCCGTCTCCGGTCTCACCGCTGTCTTCGGCCTCTCCGGCCGCGCTGCCATCCTCACCGTCGCCCGTGTCGCCCGTGTCGCCCGTGTCGCCCGCGTCGCTCCCGTCGACGTCCGCAGGGTCGGCGGGCTCGGCGGGTTCGGCGGCGGAGTCCGGGGACTTCGCCCCTTCGCTCCCGCTCGCGGCAGGCTCCCGCCCGTCGGTATCCGGCGTCCCCGGCCCGGTGTTCTCCGTGGTCTCCGGCTCCGTGCTCACAGCGTGCTCCAGTCGTGATCGGGATAGCGGTGCACGGGCGCCGACACATCGTCGAGCGCCCGGCAGATCTCGTCAGGAAGACTAAGGCTCTCCACTGACAACGCGGCCGTGAGCTGCTGCGCCGTGCGCGCGCCGACGATCGGGGCGCTCACCCCCGGCCGGTCGCGGACCCAGGCCAGGGCGACCTGGAGCGGCGTCACCGCCAGCCCGTCGGCGGCCGTCGCCACCGCGTCGGTGATCCGGCGCGCGGTGTCGTCGAGGTACGGCTCGACGAACGGGGCCAACTGCTCCGAGGCGCCCCGCGAGTCCGGCGGCAGCCCGTCGCGGTACTTGCCGGTCAGCACGCCCCGGCCCAGCGGTGAGGAGGGCAGTATCCCGATGCCCAGGTCGAGCGCGGCGGGCAGCACCTCGCGCTCGACGCCCCGCTGGAGCAGGGAGTACTCCATCTGCGTGCTCGCCAGCCGGGTCCGGGTGCCCGGCGCGGCGAGCTGCCAGGTCGCCGCCTTGGCCAACTGCCAGCCGCAGAAGTTGGAGACCCCGGCGTACCGCACCCGCCCGCTGCTCACGGCCAGGTCGAGTGCCTGGAGGGTCTCCTCCAAGGGGGTGGACGGGTCGTAGGCGTGCACGTGCCACACGTCGATGTGGTCCGTGCCCAGCCGGGCGAGCGAGTCGTCCAGGGCCGCCAGCAGATGGCCGCGGGAGCCGTCGAAGCGCCGGTCGGGGTCGGGGACGCTGCCCGCCTTGGTCGAGACGACCAGGTCGTGGCGGGGCACCAGGCCGTCCATGAGCCGTCCCAGCAGGTACTCGGCCTCGCCGTCGCCGTAGACGTCCGCCGTGTCGACGAGGGTGCCGCCCGCCTCCCAGAACGCCTTCAGCATGTCCGCAGCGTCGTGCTCGTCGGTGTCCCGGCCCCAGGTGAGGGTGCCGAGGCCGATGCGGGACACGCGCAGGCCCGTACGGCCGAGATGCCTCTGCTCCATGAACGCCGAGATTACTGGCCACGGATGCCCCGTGGGTGACCTGTGGACAACCGGATCCGCCCCGGTGGCGACCTGTGGACGACCGGTCGCGTCCCCGGCGCGGGCCCCGGACGAGGCCGCCGTCACACCGTCCGCGGCCTGCCGGATCCACCGGCCTCGCGCTAGGGTCGTGCGCACACGCACGTTACTCATCGGTAAGGGGATTGGGCATGCGGCTCGGGATCAACCTCGGCTACTGGGGTGCCGGCATGGACGCGGACAACCTGGCCGTGGCCCAGGAGGCGGACCGCCTCGGCTACGACGTGTGCTGGGCGGCCGAGGCCTACGGCTCCGACGCGGCCACCGTCCTCACCTGGGTCGCGGCGCAGACCGAACGCATCGACGTCGGCTCGGCCATCTTCCAGATCCCCGCCCGGCAGCCCGCGATGACGGCGATGACCGCCGCCACGCTGGACTCGCTGTCCGGCGGCCGGTTCCGGCTCGGCCTCGGCGTCTCGGGACCGCAGGTCTCCGAGGGCTGGTACGGCGTCAAGTTCGACAAGCCGCTCGCCCGCACCCGCGAGTACGTCGAGATCGTCCGCAAGGCCATGACCCGCGAGCGGCTGACCCACGACGGCGAGCACTGGACGCTGCCGCTGCCCGGCGGCCCCGGCAAGCCGATCAAGCTGACCGTGCATCCGCAGCGCGAGCACATCCCGCTCTACATCGCCGCCATCGGCCCGAAGAACCTGGAGCAGACCGGCGAGATCGCCGACGGCGCGCTGCTCATCTTCCCCTCCGCCGACCACCTGGAGGAGACGGCGATCCGCCCGCTGCGGGCCGGACGGGAGAAGGCCGGGCTGACGATGGACGGCTTCGACGTCTGCCCGACCGTGCCTCTCGCGCTCGGCGACGACAAGGACGTGTCCGCGCTCGCCGACACCTTCCGCCCGTACACGGCGCTGTACGTCGGCGGCATGGGCAGCCGCAAGCAGAACTTCTACAACCAGCTCGCCGGACGCATGGGCTACGAGAAGGAAGCCGCCGAGATCCAGGACAAGTACCTGTCCGGCGACAAGCAGGGCGCCGCGGCCGCCGTGCCGGAGCGGTTGATCGACCAGACCACGCTGCTCGGCTCCGTCGACCGGATCGCGGACCGGATGAAGGCGTACGCGGCGGCCGGTGTCACCACCCTCACCCTCGCCCCGGCGGGCTTCACCCGCGACGAGCGCCTGGCCTCGCTGCGCGCCGGCACCGCGGCCCTGGAGCGCGCCGGACTGGCGTGACACCGGCGTGACACCGGACCGCGACGCGGACCGTGCGAAGACGCGGACCATGCGAAGAGGGCGGGTGCGCCGGACGCGCACCCGCCCTCCCGGGACGTCTCACGGCCGCGGTGAGGGCTCGGGGGTCCTCCCCGCCACGGCCGTCACCAAGAACAACGCGCCGGAGCCCGTGGGGTTACGGCCCGCGCGCCGGGCGTGCGCCGCGTCCTCCGGCGCGACCCGCCCCGCGCGTGTCGCGCCACCCGGGCGACCGCGTCCGACGCACTCGACGCACCCGACGCGCCCTCAGCGTCGGTGCGGTGGTCCGGCGGTGCAGCGGTGCGGCACCGAGGCCGCCCGGATCCGCCGTCCTCACAGCCAGTCCCGCCGCTTGAACTGCCGGTACAGCAGCACCTCCAGGACGGCCATCAGCCCGATCACCGCCGGGTACGACCAGATCCAGTGCAGTTCGGGCATGTGGTCGAAGTTCATGCCGTAGATCCCGGCGATCATCGTCGGGATCGCGGCCATGGCCGCCCACGCGGAGATCTTCCGCATGTCGTCGTTCTGCTGGACGCTGGTCTGTGCCAGATGGGCGGAGAGGATGTCCGAGACGAGCCGGTCCAGGCCCTCCACAGACTCGTTCACCCGGGTCAGGTGGTCGCTGACGTCCCGGAAGAAGGGGTGCGCCGAGTCGTCCACGAACGGGACGGTCGCGGTGAACGCGCCCACCCCGGTCCCGCCCAGGCGCGCCATGGGCACCGCGAGCGGGCCCGTCGCGCGCCGGAACTCGGTGATCTGCCGCTTGAAGTTGTAGATGCGGGAAGCGGTGTGCCGCGAGCCGCCCCGGTCGGGGGAGAAGACCTCCGCCTCCAGCTCCTCCAGGTCGGTCTGCAACTCGGTCGCCACGTCCAGATAGTGGTCGACGGTCGCGTCGGCGATCGCGTACAGCACGGCGGTCGGACCCTTGCCGAGCATCTCCGGCTCCTGTTCCAGCCGGTGCCGTACGACGGCCAGTCCGTCGCTCTCGCCGTGACGCACGGTGACGACGAACGAGTCGCCCAGGAAGATCATGATCTCGCCGGCCGACACCTCGTCGCTCTGCGGCTCGTACCCCACGGGCTTGAGGACCGCGAACAGTGAGTCGTCGTAGACCTCCAGCTTGGGCCGCTGGTGCGCCTTCAGGGCGTCCTCGACCGCCAGCGGATGCAGGCTGAACTCCTCGGTGACCAGGTCGAACTCCTGCTCGGTCGGCTCATGCAGTCCCACCCACACGAACCCCCCGGCCGCCCGTGCCTCGGCCAGGGCGTCGGAGAAGTCCTCCGGGCCCTCCGTGCGGTGCCCGCCACGGTAGATGCCACAGTCGACGATCACTGAGCGTGTTCCCCTTTCGTCCGGCCGACGCCGGAGCCGCGTATACCCCTACCCTGGCCGCATGCCCACGCTGATCCTCGTCAGGCACGGACGTTCCACCGCCAACACCGCGGGACTGCTCGCCGGCTGGACGCCCGGCGTCGCCCTCGACGAACGCGGTGCCGCACAGGCCGCCGCGCTGCCCGGCCGGCTCGCCGCGCTGCCGCTCGCCGAGGTGGTCACCAGCCCGTTGCAGCGCTGCCAGGAGACCGTACAGCCCCTCCTGGACGCCCGGCCCGGCCTGGGCGCGCACACCGACGAGCGGATCGGGGAGTGCCACTACGGCGACTGGTCCGGCCGCAAGCTCGCCGAACTCAAGGACGAGCCGCTGATGGAAGTCGTCCAGGCACACCCCTCCGCCGCCGCCTTCCCCGGCGGCGAGTCCCTGCGCGCCATGCAGACCCGCGCCGCCGAGGCGGTACGCGAGTGGAACGCGCGCGTGGAGCGCGACCACGGCCCCGACGCCGTCTACCTGATGTGCTCCCACGGCGACATCATCAAGTCCCTGGTCGCCGAGGCGCTCGGCCTCCACCTCGACCTCTTCCAGCGGATCTCCGTCGAGCCCTGCTCGGTCACCGCGATCCGCTACACCAGGCTGCGGCCCTTCCTGGTGCGCCTCGGCGACACCGGCGACCTCGCCTCCCTCGCCCCGCGCGAGGAGAGCGCCGGCGGCGACGCACCGGTCGGGGGCGGCGCGGGCGCACCGTGATCGTCGCCCGCAGTAGGGTGAAGCGGTCGCCGTAGCCCCACCCCCTCCGTCTTTTGCCGTCGTTTCCCCCGTTTCTCCCGATCCCCATGGAGACAGGACGTGTCCCGTCAGGTGTTCCTCTACGACCCCCCGGACCGTTTCGTGGCCGGCACGGTCGGGCTGCCCGGACGCCGTACGTTCTTCCTCCAGGCCACCGCAGGCTCCCGGGTGACCAGCGTGGCCCTGGAGAAGACCCAGGTCGCGGCGCTCGCCGAACGCATGGACGAACTGCTCGACGAGGTGGTGCGCCGCAGCGGCGGCAACGCCGCCGTGCCCGCGATGGCCCCCACCGAGATCGCCGACACCGGCCCGCTGGACACCCCCGTCGAGGAGGAGTTCCGGGTCGGCACCATGGCACTCGCCTGGGACGGCGAGGAAGAGCGCATGGTCGTCGAGGCCCAGGCCCTCGTCGAACTCGACGCCGAGTCCGAGGAGGACCTCGCCGAGGCCGAGGAACGGCTGCTCCAGGACGAGGAGAACGGCCCCCCGATGCTGCGGGTCCGGCTCACCGGCATCCAGGCGAGGGCGTTCGCCAAGCGCGCACTCGACGTCGTCAACGCCGGGCGGCCGCCGTGCCCGCTGTGCAGCCTCCCGCTCGACCCGGAAGGACACGTATGTCCGCGCCAGAACGGATACCGCCGCGGGGCGTGACGCCGCACGCGGCGTCCGCCGAACTGCTCGCCCGCGGCGAGCTGACCGTGCGCGGCCGTATCCGTGAGGCCTCCAACGCGGCGCTGCTGTGCACCGTCGCGTACGACGGCCGGGAGGCGTCCTGCGTCTACAAGCCGGTCGCCGGGGAGCGCCCGCTGTGGGACTTCCCCGACGGCACCCTGGCCGGCCGCGAGGTGGCCGCCTACGAGGTCTCCGAGGCGACCGGCTGGCACCTGGTGCCGCCGACCGTGCTGCGCGAGGGCCCCTACGGCGAGGGCATGGTCCAGCTGTGGATCGAGGCCCAGGAGGAGGGCCCCGGCACCGAACTGCTCGCTCTGCTGGACGCCGAGGAGCCGGGGCCCGGCTGGAAGGCGATCGGCTTCGCCGAGGTCGGCGAGGACCGCACCGCGCTCCTGGTGCACGCCGACGACGAGCGGCTGCGGCGGCTGTCCGTGCTGGACGCGGTGATCAACAACGCCGACCGCAAGGGCGGCCATCTGCTGCCCGCCCCGGACGGCCGTCTCTACGGCATCGACCACGGCGTCACCTTCCACACCGAGAACAAGCTGCGCACCCTCCTGTGGGGCTGGGCCGGCGAGCCCCTGCCGCAGGAGGCCCTGGGCGTCCTCAAGGGCCTCAGGGACGCCCTGGGCGACGGCGGCACCCTCGCCACCCGGCTGGCCGCCCTCATCACCCCGGCGGAGATCGGGGCCGCACGCGCGCGCGTGGACGCCCTCCTCGCCTCCGGTGTCCACCCCGAGCCGACGGGGGAGTGGCCGGCGATCCCCTGGCCACCGGTGTAGCGGCGGCGCGGCAGCACACCCGCCGTGATCGCGCAAGAACGCCTTACCGGTCATCTGCGCGGTCCGGTTCGTAGACGGGACCGCGGTCCGGTTACGCTCATGACATGCATGCCTGGCCCGCTTCCGAGGTCCCCGCCCTGCCTGGTCAGGGCCGCGACCTGAGGATCCACGACACCGCGACCGGGGGCCCGGTGACCCTCGACCCCGGTCCCGTCGCCCGTATCTACGTCTGCGGCATCACGCCGTACGACGCCACCCACATGGGGCACGCGGCGACCTACAACGCGTTCGACCTCGTCCAGCGCGTGTGGCTCGACACCAAGCGCCAGGTCCACTACGTCCAGAACGTGACCGATGTCGACGATCCGCTGCTGGAGCGGGCGCAGCGCGACGACGTCGACTGGGTGAAGCTGGCCGAGCAGGAGACGGCGCTGTTCCGCGAGGACATGACCGCTCTGCGGATGCTGCCGCCGCGCCACTACATAGGCGCCGTGGAGGCGATACCCGGCATCGTCCCGCTGGTGGAGCGCCTGCGTGACCTGGGCGCCGCCTACGAACTCGACGGCGACGTCTACTTCTCCGTCGAGTCCGACCCCCACTTCGGCGAGGTCTCGCACCTCGACGCCGCCGCGATGCGGCTGCTGTCCGCCGAGCGCGGCGGCGACCCCGACCGCCCCGGCAAGAAGAACCCGCTCGACCCGATGCTGTGGATGGCGGCCAGGGACGGCGAACCGAGCTGGGACGGCGCCTCCCTGGGCCGCGGCCGGCCCGGCTGGCACATCGAGTGCGTGGCCATCGCCCTCGACCACCTCGGCATGGGCTTCGACGTCCAGGGCGGCGGCTCCGACCTCGTCTTCCCGCACCACGAGATGGGCGCCTCGCACGCCCAGGTGCTCACCGGCGAGTTCCCGATGGCCAAGGCGTACGTGCACGCGGGCATGGTCGCGCTGAACGGCGAGAAGATGTCCAAGTCCAAGGGCAACCTGGTCTTCGTGTCCCGGCTGCGCCGCGACGGCGTGGACCCGGCCGCCATCCGGCTCGCGCTGCTCGCCCACCACTACCGCTCCGACTGGGAGTGGACCGACCAGGTGCTCGCGGACGCCGTGGCGCGGCTGGACCGCTGGCGCGCGGCCGTCTCCCGGCCCGACGGCCCGTCCGCCGACGCGCTGGTGGAGGAGATCCGCGACGCCCTCGCCGCCGACCTGGACTCCCCGGCCGCGCTCGCCGCTGTCGACCGCTGGGCCGCGCTCCAGCAGGAGCGGGGCGGCACCGACACCGGCGCGCCCGGTCTGGTCTCGCGGGCCGTGGACGCCCTGCTGGGCGTGGCCGTCTGACCCGGCCGGTTCCCTGACGGCGATCGGGGGCGGTGCGCGATCCGCGCACCGCCCCCGATCCGTCCGTCCCCGGCTCCGGGCCGCTCAGTCCTTCGGAGCGTCGTCCCCCGGGCCGCCGTCGCCGCCGTCCCGGCCGACGGCGCCGCCGTCGTCACCGTCGCTCCCGTCGGTCTCCGCCTCGGGCTCGTCGGTCTCCGCCTCGGGCCGCTGGGGCTTCGGCGGCCGGGTGCGCCCGCCGGGGCCGTCCCGCAGGAACGAGCCGCCCTCGCCGCCGTCCGTCGTGGCATGCCCGCCGGAGGAGGGTCCACCGCCGTCCCGGCGCCGCAGATACCGCTCGAACTCGCGGGCGATGGCCTCGCCCGACGCCTCCGGCAGCTCGGCGGTGTCCCGGGCCTCCTCCAGCGTCTGCACGTACTCGGCGACCTCGGTGTCCTCGGCGGCCAGCTGGTCCACGCCCACCTGCCAGGCCCGTGCGTCCTCGGCCAGCTCGCCCAGCGGGATCCGCAGGTCGAGCAGGTCCTCCAGGCGGTTCAGCAGCGCCAGCGTGGCCTTCGGGTTGGGCGGCTGCGACACGTAGTGCGGCACCGCCGCCCACAGCGAGACCGCCGGGACGCCCGCGTGCGTGCACGCCTCCTGGAGGACGCCCACGATGCCCGTCGGGCCCTCGTACTTGGTCTCCTCCAGGTCCATCCGGCGGGCCAGGTCGGCGTCGGAGGTCGTCCCGCTGATCGGCACCGGGCGGGTGTGCGGGGTGTCGCCGAGCAGGGCGCCCAGGATCACCACCAGCTCCACCCCCAGCTCGTGCGCGAAACCGAGCAGTTCGTTGCAGAACGAGCGCCAGCGCATGGACGGTTCGATCCCGCGCACCAGGACCAGATCGCGCGGTTTGTCCCCGCCGATGCGCACCACCGACAGTCTCGTCGTCGGCCAAGTGATCTTACGCACACCGCCGTCCATGAAGACCGTGGGGCGGTTCACCTGGAAGTCGTAGTAGTCCTCGGCGTCCAGCGCCGCGAACACCTCGCCCTTCCACTCCTTCTCCAGATGCGCGACCGCGGTGGAGGCGGCGTCGCCGGCATCGTTCCAGCCCTCGAACGCGGCCACCATGACCGGGTCGATCAGCTCGGGTACCCCCTCGAGCTCGATCACCCAGCGCCTCCTTCCGACGTGCCCTCGCTTGACCCACCAACCTTACGGCGTGCGACGGGGGCGACCGCGACCCCCTTGCACGGGGGAGTGAACGCATCACTGCCCCGTCCGAGACACTCGAACACCCATGATCGCCGCTGCCCCCCGCCGGACCCCCGGCGAGCCCCACACATCCGAGGGCTGACCGCTGTCACAGCGCCGAGCGCAGCCAGTGCTCGACGCTCGCGATGTGCACCGTCGCCCATGAACGGGCCGCCTCCGCGTCCCGGTCGCGCAGCGCGCCGAGGATCGCCCGGTGCTCGCGCAACGTGCGGCCCACGGCGTCCTCCTGGGTCAGCCCGCGCCAGACCCGGGCCCGCGTGGTGGGCCCGGACAGCCCGTCGAGCAGGGAGCAGAGCACCGAGTTGCCCGAGCCGGACACGATGGCCCGGTGGAACTCCAGGTCCGCTGAGACCAGTTCCTCCACCGAAGGGGCCGGGCCCAGCGAGTCCAGCCGCGCCTCCAGGGCGTCCAGACACCGCTCGTCGAGGCGGGCGGCCGCCAGCGCGGTCGCGGCCGGCTCCAGGATGCGGCGCACCGCCAGGAACTCCAGCACGGTGTCGTCGCGGTGGAAGTCGACGACAAAACTCAGCGCCTCCAGCAGGAGTTGCGGATCCAGACTGCTCACATACGTGCCGTCGCCCTGGCGCACGTCCAGGATCCGCATCAGCGACAGCGCGCGCACCGCCTCCCGCAGGGAGTTGCGCGACAGCCCCAGTCCGGCGGCGAGTTCGCTCTCCCTGGGCAGCCGGTCACCGGGCCGCAGCGCACCGGAGACGATCATCGCCTTGATCTTCTCGATCGCCTCGTCGGTCACTGCCATGCTCGGTCTCCGCTCCGTCAGACATGGGATGTCTCGGCGGCCATTATGCGGCCGGGCCGCCGCACCGCTCCCGGCCCGCCGCCCGGTCCCGCGCTCCGCTACGAAGCCCCGGACACCCCTCGCGCACGGAGCCCGGGACGGCCTTCCCGCACGGAGCCCGGGGCGGCCCCGGACAGCCGGTGGGGGCGGCCCCGCAGCCGCGGAACCGCCCCCACCGCCGTGCGGATTACTTCTTGTCGAGCACGTCCTGCACCTTCGCGCGGACCTCGTCCGTGGCCAGGCCGCGGATCGTCAGCGTCGTACGGCGGCGCAGCACGTCGTCGGGCGTCTCGGCCCACTCCTGGTCACGGGCCCACACGACCTGCGCCCAGATCTCCGGGGCGTCCGGGTGGACCCGCTCGCCCAGCTCCGGGTTCTCGTTGGCCAGCCGGGCGATGTCCAGGGCCAGCGAGCCGTAGTGCGTGGCCAGGTGCCGGGCGGTGTCGGCGGCCATGCGCGGGCCGGGCGCCGGCCGGTCCACCAGCAGCCGGTGCGCGACCGCGCGGGGGTTGGCGATGCCCGGCAGCGGCAGCTTCTTCGGCAGCGCCGAGATCGGCTCGAAGTCGTCGCCCAGCGGGTGGCCCGGCAGTGACTCCAGCTTCTTCATCACGGTGCGGCCGATGTGCCGGAACGTGGTCCACTTGCCGCCGGCCACGGACAGCATGCCGCCCCTGCCCTCGGTCACGACCGTCTCGCGCTTGGCCTTGGCGGTGTTGCCGGGGCCGCCGGGCAGCACCCGCAGGCCCGCGAAGGCGTAGGTGATCAGATCGCGGTCGAGCTGCTGGTCGCGGATGGAGAACGCGGCCTCGTCGAGTATCTGGGCGACGTCCTTGTCGTTGACCGCGACATCGGCCGGGTCGCCCTCGTACTCCTCGTCGGTGGTGCCCAGCAGCAGCATGTCCTCCCAGGGGAGGGCGAAGGTGATGCGGTACTTGTCGATGGGCGTGGCCAGCGCGGCCTTCCAGGGCGCGGTGCGCTTGAGGACCAGGTGCGCGCCCTTGGACAGCCGGATGGAGGGCGCCGCGTTCGGGTCCTCCAGCCTGCGCAGGTGGTCGACCCACGGACCGGTGGCGTTCAGCACCAGCCGGGCGTCCACGCCGAACTCGTCGCCGGACAGCCGGTCCTTCAGCTCGGCGCCGGTGACCCGGCCCTTGGTGAAGCGCAGCCCGGTGACCTCGGCGTGGTTGAGGACGACCGCGCCCGCCTCGACGGCCGCGCGGACCGTCATCAGCGCCATGCGCGCGTCGTTCATCTGGTCGTCGCCGTAGACGGCCACGGCCTTGAGGTTCTCGGTGCGCAGCTCGGGCACGTCCTGCGCGGCCTTGGCCGGGCTGAGCAGGTGGCCCACGCCGTCACCGAACGCGGAGAGCGCGGAGTAGGCGAAGACGCCCGCCCCGAGCTTCGCCGCGCCGTGCGGCCCGCCCTTGTACACGGGGAGGTAGAAGGTGAGCGGGTTCGCCAGGTGGGGGGCCACCTGGCGGGAGACCGCACGGCGCTCGAAGTGGTTCTCCGCCACCAGCTTCACCGCGCCGGTCTGCAGATAGCGCAGACCGCCGTGGAGCAGCTTGGAGGAGGCGGAGGAGGTGGCGCCGGCCCAGTCGCCGGCGTCGACCAGGGCCACCCTGAGTCCGGACTGCGCGGCGTGCCAGGCGGTGGAGATGCCCAGGATGCCGCCGCCGATCACGAGGAGGTCGTACGTCGCCTTGGAGAGCTGCTCCCGGGTCTCGGCCCGGCTCGGGTTCGAGCCGGAGGCCGGGTGCGTCCCGAGGGCAGGCACGGACAGGGTGGACTGACTGGTCATGGTGGTTCTTACTCCTCGTCAGCTTTCTTCGGCGATCCAGCCCATGGTCCGCTCGACGGCCTTGAGCCAGCTCTTGTACTCACGGTCGCGGGTCTCCGCGTCCATGCGGGGGGTCCACTCGGCGGCCCGGCGCCAGTTCTGGCGCAGGTCGTCGGTGGAGGCCCAGAAGCCGACGGCGAGACCGGCGGCGTAGGCGGCGCCGAGGCAGGTGGTCTCGGCGACCATCGGGCGCACCACGGGGGCGTCCAGGAAGTCCGAGAGCGTCTGCATCAGCAGGTTGTTGGAGGTCATGCCGCCGTCGACCTTCAGCGCGGCCAGCTCGACGCCGGAGTCCTTGGTCATGGCGTCGGCGATCTCCCGCGTCTGCCAGGCGGTGGCCTCCAGGACGGCGCGCGCGAGGTGCGCCTTGGTGACGTACCGGGTCAGACCGGCGATCACACCGCGGGCGTCGGAGCGCCAGTACGGGGCGAACAGGCCGGAGAAGGCCGGCACGAAGTAGGCGCCGCCGTTGTCCTCGACCGAGAGCGCCAGCGTCTCGATCTCGGCGGCGGTGGAGATCAGGCCCATCTGGTCGCGCATCCACTGCACCAGGGAGCCGGTGACGGCGATCGAGCCCTCCAGCGCGTAGACCGGCTTCTGGTCGCCGATCTGGTAGCCGACCGTGGTCAGCAGCCCGCTGTAGGAGTTGATGATCTTGTCACCGGTGTTCATCACCATGAAGGTGCCGGTGCCGTACGTCGACTTGGTCTCGCCCTCGGCGAAACAGGTCTGGCCGAACAGCGCGGCCTGCTGGTCGCCGAGCGCGGAGGCGACCGGGATCCCGCCGAGCAGCTCGCCCAGGCGGCCGCCCTTGACCTCGCCGTAGACCTCGGCGGAGGAGCGGATCTCGGGCAGGATCTCGGTCGGGACGCCGATGGACTCGGCGATCTTCGGGTCCCACTCCATCCTGTGCAGGTTCATCAGCAGGGTGCGGGAGGCGTTGGTGACGTCGGTGACGTGCTTGCCGCCCTCGGCACCACCGGTCAGGTTCCAGATGACCCAGGTGTCCATGGTGCCGAAGAGGATGTCGCCCGCCTCGGCGCGCTCGCGCAGGCCCTCGACGTTGTCGAGCAGCCAGCGGGCCTTGGGCCCGGCGAAGTAGGAGGCCAGCGGCAGGCCGGTCTCGCGGCGGAAGCGGTCCTGTCCGACATTGCGGCCCAGCTCGCGGCAGAGGGCGTCGGTGCGGGTGTCCTGCCAGACGATGGCGTTGTGGACGGGCTCACCGGTGTTCTTGTCCCACAGCACGGTGGTCTCGCGCTGGTTGGTGATGCCGATGGCCTTGATGTCGTCGCGGGTGATGCCGGCCTTCTCGACGGCTCCGGCGACGACCTCCTGGACGTTGGTCCAGATCTCGGCGGCGTCGTGCTCGACCCAGCCCGGCTTGGGGAAGATCTGCTCGTGTTCCTTCTGGTCGACGGAGACGATCCGGCCGTCCCGGTCGAAGACGATGCAGCGGGACGAGGTCGTGCCCTGGTCGATGGCGGCGATGAAGGGTCCGGCGGTGTGGGCGTCGGTCACTGTCTGCTCCTGAGGTCCGTGGTCAGTGGGGCTGCGCGTACGGCGCGTGCGGTGCGGCTCGGCGCGCGCCGCCCGGGGGACGGGCGCGCCGCTCGTCAGGCGAAGGCGACGTTGTAGACACCGGCGGCGATGGCCGCGCCGACCAGCGGGCCGACCACCGGGATCCAGGCGTAGCCCCAGTCCGAGCCGCCCTTGTTGGGCAGCGGGAGGAGGGCGTGCACGATGCGCGGGCCGAGGTCGCGGACCGGGTTGATCGCGTAGCCGGTGGGACCGCCGAGCGAGAGGCCGATGGAGACGACCACGAAGCCGGTGATCAGGGCGCCGACGACACCGAGGCCGTTGCCCTTGTCGTTCAGGCCCTGGGTGAGGATCGCGAGGATCAGCACGAAGGTGCCGATGATCTCCGTGGCGAGGTTCTGCACCACGTTGCGGATCTCCGGGCCGGTGGAGAAGACACCGAGCACGGGGCCTGCGCCCTTCTCCTGCGCCTCGACGGCCTTGGCGGTGGTGGCCTGCGCGCCGGGACCGCCGACGATCTCCTTGTCGGTCAGGTGCGCCTGGAACTGGCCGTAGTAGGCGGCCCAGACGAGCACCGCGCCGATCATGGCGCCGAGCAGCTGACCGGCGAGGTAGGTCGGCACGTTCGTCCACGCGCCGTCCTTGATGGCGAGGGCGAGCGTCACGGCCGGGTTGAGGTGGGCGCCGGAGAGCGGACCCGATATGTACGCGGCCGTCATGACCGCGAAGCCCCACCCGAAGGTGATGGCGAGCCAGCCGGCGTTGCGGGCCTTGGAGGCCTTCAGGGTGACGGCGGCACAGACACCGCCGCCGAGCAGGATGAGTATGGCGGTACCGATGGTCTCGCCGATGAAGATGTCGGAGCTGGACACCCGCGACTCCTTTGTCCTTCGTCCAGGGGAAGCCGAACCCCGGGTCCCTCCGGGGGTCTGGTGCCCTCGGGGTGAGAGCGATGCCGGCCCTTGGCGTTGTCACACTCTAACGCGTTTTTCCGCAAGGTGTTCGACAATGCCGACCGGTGGACGCGAGTCTCACCCTCTCCCAGACGGGCGTCAAGAGGTCTGTTGCGCAAAGCACGATCGTTACGTGGCGTCCCGGTCCGCACCGGCGCGCGCGGCCCGGCGCGGCTGCCCCGCGCGGCCCGGCACGGCGCCCGCGCGCGGGCGTGCGAAAGGCCGGTACGCGAGGGCGTACCGGCCGGTGCGGCCCGGGGCCGCGGAAAGGGGAAGGGGAAGGGCGAAAGGGGAAAGGCGCAGGGGGAAGGGGGAGGGGGGAGGGGCGAAGAGGGGGCGACAGTGCGTCGCCGGGGCGCGGGCGGCGGCTCAGAACCGTCCGGCGCCCAGGTCCCGGGAGACCGCGCGGGCGCAGTCGCGCACCGCCGCTATCAGCTCCGGGCGCAGCTCCCCGTCCCGGCAGACCCGCTCCACGGCGCCGGTGATGCCGACCGCCCCCACCGGCATCCGCCGCCGGTCGTGGATGGGCGCCGCGATGGACGCCACGCCCTCCCAGGTCTCCTCCACGTCGGCCGCGTACCCGCGCGCGCGGGTGAGGTCGAGGAGCTGCTCGAAGTCGGGGGCCGTGCACACCGTCCGGTCCGTGAAGGCCCGGCGCTCGGTCTCCAGCGCCTCGCTGTGCGCGACCGGGTCGTAGGCCGACAGGACCTTGCCCAGGGCCGTGGAGTGCAGCGGTTGCATGGCCCCGATCTCCAGGACCTGCCGGCTGTCGTCCGGCCGGAAGACGTGGTGCACGATCAGCACGCCCTGCTGGTGCAGGACGCCCAGGTGGACGCTCTCCCCGCTGGAGCGGGCCAGGTCGTCGGTCCACACCAGGGCGCGCGCCCGCAGTTCGTGCACGTCCAGATAGGTGGTGCCCAGGCGCAGCAGCTCCGCGCCGAGCTGGTAGCGCCCGGAGGCGTCGTCCTGCTCCACGAACCCCTCCTGCTGGAGGGTGCGCAGGATGCCGTGGGCGGTGCCCTTGGCGAGGCCCAGCGACGAGGCGATGTCCGACAGGCCGAGCCGTCGCTCGCCGCCCGCGAGCAGCCGCAGCATCGCGGCGGCCCGTTCGAGCGACTGGATGTTCCGTGCCATCGCCGTGCTGCCCTCCGTCCCCTTCGACCGCCGGCGTGCGATGTGCTGCCGCCGTTCGGCAATGCCGAACACTACCGGTCCTTGTCGACTCTCCGCTAATGGGCGGCCCTCAGCTGTTACGCAACCGGCCATCCGCCCCGGCAACGGTGACATGCTCGTCCGTGTGGTGGACGCCCCTGACCGCCCGCCTCCGGTCCCGGCTACTCTTGCGGCGTGCGCCCTTCCCGGGAGCCCTGGGCCGACCGCCCGGGACCGCCGGGGAAGACGCAAAGCCGACAGCCGTCGCACCTTCAGGGAGCCCCTTCATGGCCTCGTTGCCGCCGACCCCTTCCGCCGACGCCTCCGCCGGTGGTTCCGCCGACAGCCGGACCCGGGTGTCCGCCCTCCGCGAAGCGCTCGCCGCCCGCGTGGTGGTCGCCGACGGAGCGATGGGCACCATGCTCCAGGCCCAGGAGCCCTCGCTGGACGACTTCCAGCAGCTGGAGGGCTGCAACGAGGTCCTGAACGTCACCCGCCCCGACATCGTCCGCTCGGTCCACGCCGCGTACTTCGACGCCGGTGTGGACTGCGTGGAGACCAACACCTTCGGCGCCAACCTGACGGCGCTGGGCGAGTACGACATCCCCGAGCGGATCATCGAGCTGTCCGAGGCCGGGGCCCGGATCGCCCGCGAGACGGCGGACGAGTTCGCCGCCCGGGACGGCCGGCAGCGCTGGGTCCTCGGCTCCATGGGGCCGGGCACCAAGCTGCCCACCCTGGGCCACACGACGTTCGCCGCCATCCGCGACGCCTACCAGCAGAGCGCCGAGGGGCTGCTCGCCGGCGGCGCCGACGCGCTGCTGGTGGAGACCACACAGGACCTGCTCCAGACCAAGGCGTCGGTGATCGCCGCCCGCCGGGCCATGGCGACGGCGGGCTACGACGTGCCGCTGGTGGTCTCGGTGACCGTCGAGACGACCGGCACCATGCTGCTGGGCTCGGAGATCGGCGCCGCGCTGACCGCGCTGGAACCGCTGGGCGTCGACATGATCGGCCTGAACTGCGCCACCGGCCCCGCCGAGATGAGCGAGCACCTGCGCTACCTCGCCCGGCACGCGCGCATCCCCCTGTCGTGCATGCCGAACGCCGGTCTGCCGGTCCTCACCAAGGACGGCGCGCACTACCCGCTGACCGCTCCGGAGCTGGCGGACGCGCAGGAGCACTTCGTCCGCGACTACGGCCTGTCCCTCATCGGCGGCTGCTGCGGCACCACGCCCGAGCACCTGCGCCGGGTCGTGGAGCGGGTGCGCGGTCTGACCCCCACCGCCCGCGACCCGCGCCCCGAGCCGGGCGCCGCCTCCCTGTACCAGACGGTCCCCTTCCGGCAGGACACCTCGTACCTGGCCATCGGCGAGCGCACGAACGCCAACGGCTCCAAGAAGTTCCGCGAGGCCATGCTGGAGGCCCGCTGGGACGACTGCGTCGAGCTGGCCCGCGAGCAGATCCGCGAGGGCGCGCACATGCTCGACCTCTGCGTGGACTACGTCGGCCGGGACGGCGTGGCCGACATGGCGGAGCTGGCCGGTCGCTTCGCCACCGCCTCCACCCTGCCGCTGGTCCTGGACTCCACCGAGGTCGAGGTCATCCGGGCCGGTCTGGAGAAGCTGGGCGGCCGCGCGGTGATCAACTCGGTGAACTACGAGGACGGCGCGGGGCCGGACTCCCGCTTCGCCCGCGTCGCCGAGCTGGCGGGCGAGCACGGTGCCGCGCTGGTCGCGCTCACCATCGACGAGCAGGGCCAGGCGCGTACGCCCGAGAAGAAGGTCGAGATCGCCGAGCGGCTGATCGACGACCTCACCGGCAACTGGGGCATCCGCGAGGAGGACATCCTCGTCGACTGTCTGACCTTCACGATCTGCACCGGCCAGGAGGAGTCCCGCAAGGACGGCCTGGCCACCATCGAGGGCATCCGTGAGCTGAAGCGCCGCCGCCCCAAGGTGCAGACCACGCTCGGCCTGTCGAACATCTCCTTCGGCCTGAACCCGGCCGCCCGGATCCTGCTGAACTCCGTCTTCCTCGACGAGTGCGTGAAGGCGGGCCTGGACTCCGCGATCGTGCACGCCTCCAAGATCCTGCCGATCGCGCGGTTCGACGAGGAGCAGGTCACCACGGCGCTCGACCTGATCCACGACCGGCGCCGCGAGGGCTACGACCCGCTCCAGAAGCTCATGCAGCTGTTCGAGGGCGCCACCGCGAAGTCCCTGAAGGCGGGCAAGGCCGAGGAACTGGCCGCGCTGCCGCTGGACGAACGGCTCAAGCGGCGCATCATCGACGGCGAGCGCAACGGCCTGGAGGCCGACCTCGACGAGGCGCTGGAGACCCGCAGGGCGCTGGAGATCGTCAACGACACCCTGCTGGACGGCATGAAGGTCGTCGGCGAACTGTTCGGCTCCGGCCAGATGCAGCTGCCGTTCGTGCTCCAGTCCGCCGAGGTCATGAAGACCGCGGTGGCCCATCTGGAGCCGCACATGGAGAAGACCGACGAGGCGGGCAAGGGCACCATCGTGCTCGCCACCGTCCGCGGCGACGTCCACGACATCGGCAAGAACCTCGTCGACATCATCCTGTCGAACAACGGCTACAACGTCGTCAACCTGGGCATCAAGCAGCCCGTCTCGGCCATCCTGGAGGCCGCCGACGAGCACCGGGCCGATGTGATCGGCATGTCCGGACTGCTGGTCAAGTCCACGGTGATCATGAAGGAGAACCTGGAGGAGCTGAACGCCCGCGGCCTCGCCGCCAGCTACCCGGTCATCCTCGGCGGCGCCGCGCTGACCAGGGCGTACGTCGAACAGGACCTGTACGAGATCTACGAGGGCGAGGTCCGCTACGCCCGCGACGCCTTCGAGGGGCTGCGCCTGATGGACGCCCTCATCGGCGTCAAGCGTGGCGTCCCCGGCGCCAAGCTGCCCGAACTGCGCCAGCGCCGGGTCCGCCCGGCCGCCGCCGCGGTCGAGGAGCGCCCGGAGGAGGGCCACGTCCGCTCCGACGTGGCCACCGACAACCCGGTGCCCGAGCCGCCGTTCTGGGGCACCCGGGTCAGCAAGGGCATCCAGCTCAAGGAGTACGCGTCCTGGCTGGACGAGGGCGCGCTGTTCAAGGGCCAGTGGGGGCTGCGCCAGGCCCGCACCGGCGACGGGCCGACCTACGAGGAGCTGGTGGAGAGCGAGGGCAGGCCCCGGCTGCGCGGGCTGCTCGACCGGCTCCAGACGGACAACCTCCTGGAGGCGGCCGTCGTCCACGGCTACTTCCCGTGTGTGTCCAAGGACGACGACCTGATCGTCCTGGACGAGCGGGGCAACGAGCGCACCCGCTTCACCTTCCCGCGCCAGCGCCGCGGCCGCCGGCTGTGCCTGGCGGACTTCTTCCGCCCGGAGGAGTCGGGCGAGACCGATGTCATCGGCTTCCAGGTCGTCACCGTCGGCTCGCGGATCGGCGAGGAGACCGCACGGCTGTTCGCCTCCGACTCCTACCGCGACTACCTGGAGCTGCACGGCCTGTCCGTGCAGCTGGCCGAGGCCCTGGCCGAGTACTGGCACGCCCGGGTCCGCTCCGAGCTGGGCTTCGCCGGCGAGGACCCGGACGCCATGGAGGACATGTTCGCCCTGAAGTACCGCGGGGCCCGCTTCTCCCTCGGCTACGGCGCCTGCCCCGACCTGGAGGACCGCGCGAAGATCGCCGCCCTGCTGGAGCCCGAGCGGATCGGTGTCCACCTCTCCGAGGAGTTCCAGCTCCACCCGGAGCAGTCCACCGACGCCATCGTGATCCACCACCCGGAGGCGAAGTACTTCAACGCCCGCTGAGCGGGTTCCCGCGGCCCCCGGGACAGGGGCACCGGCCTCCGGTCCCGGGGGCCGCGTGCGCCCGGCGGGGACCGTGCGGGCCCGGCGCACGTGGCCCCGGCGACGGGCGCGGGACCCCGCTGCGAGGCCCGCGCGAGGGGTGAGCGAAGCGCTCGCGAGGCGTGCGCGAAGCCCGCGCGAGGTGTTCGCAGGGCATTCGCCCGGTCCGCGTCGTACACTGGTCGGTCCACTGCAGGCCGGTTCCCGCGCGGGAACCGGCCTGATCGTCCCTCAAGGAGGTATGCCGGATGACCAGTACGGTCCCCGCGCTCGGCACCTGTACGGCCGAAGGCTCAGCCCTTCAGGCGGTGCTCCTCGACATGGACGGCACGCTGGTGGACACCGAGGGCTTCTGGTGGGACGTGGAGGTCGAGGTCTTCGCCGCGCTCGGCCACCGCCTCGACGAGGCATGGCGGCATGTCGTCGTCGGCGGCCCCATGACCCGCAGCGCCGGCTTCCTCATCGAGGCCACCGGCGCCGCCGTCACCCTCGCCGAGGTGACCGTGCTGCTCAACGCGGGGTTCGAGGACCGTATCGGCCGGGCCCTGCCGCTGATGCCGGGCGCCGCGCGGCTGCTGGCCGAGCTGTCCGCGCACGAGATCCCCACCGCCCTGGTCTCCGCCTCCCACCGGCGCATCATCGACCGCGTCCTGGCCTCGCTCGGCCCCCACCACTTCGCCCTGTCGGTCGCCGGCGACGAGGTGGCGCGCACCAAGCCGCACCCCGACCCGTATCTGCTGGCCGCCTCCCGGCTGGGCGCGGACCCGGCGCGATGCGCGGTCGTCGAGGACACCGCGACCGGGGTCGCCGCCGCGGAGGCGGCCGGCTGCCGGGTGGTCGCCGTGCCCTCCGTCGCGCCCATCGCCCCCGCCCCGCGCCGCACCGTCGTCGGCTCGCTCGAAGAGGTCGACCTGCCGTTCCTCCAGTCGCTGATGACGTACCCGCAGCCGCCGAGCACGGGCTGACCTGGACGCCAGGGCGGGCCAGGCGGGCCCCGCCGGGCGCCGCGGCGGAATCGTCCCGGTCCGTACTGGCGTACGGGATAATCCTGGTGACGGGTGTGCGAATGAAGGGGAATCCCGCCGGATGGCTGAATTCCGGCACCAGTCGGCCGAGTTGGCAATGTGACGTTCGTCACGCGACTCGGGGTGGACGGTGGTCCGCCGGTGTGCAGGGCCCCCCGTGCCGGGCCTCAACCGACTGCCCTTGTGTCCCGATTGGTGAAAGGCTGCACGAATCCTTCCGGTGGCGCGTTTTCACACCGTCGACAGCCGGTTCCGCTGTGTGATGGCGGAGCGGATCCGGGGGCGGCGGGCCGCGTCCGGGGCGCGGACTAGTCTCGTCGCGAGACCATCGTCCTCACCCCGTGATCGGCCGCACCACCCCCTCTGCATGCCGGGTACACGGACATGACAGCCCCTGGAGAAACTCGAGCATGAACCGCAAGACTTTGGTGCTGCCGGCCGTGGTCGGACTGCTCGCGCCGGTGCTCGCCGCATGCGGTGGTTCCGACAGCGGCGGCAAGAGCGGCGACGCCATCGTCATCGGCACCACGGACCGGTTCACCGCCACCAAGGACGCCCCCGCGCCGCTGGACCCGGCGTACGCCTATGACATCGGCACCTGGAACCTGCTGCACCAGACGTTGCAGACCCTGATGATCCAGCCCAAGGGCGACGGCCAGCCGGTCCCCGAGGCCGCCGAGAAGTGCGGCTTCACCGACAGCGGCAACGAGCGCTACGCCTGCACGCTGCGCGAGGGCCTCAAGTTCGCCGACGGCACCCCGGTCACCGCGGCCGACGTGAAGTTCTCCGTCGACCGCGCCCGCACCATCAAGTCGGAGAACGGCGTCTTCGCCCTGCTCTCCACCGTCGACACCGTGGAGACCCGCGGCGACCGCGAGGTCGTCTTCCACCTCAACACGGCCGACGCCACCTTCCCCTTCAAGCTGTCGACCCCTGTCGCGGGCATCCTCAACCCCAAGGACTACGACAAGGGCAAGCTGCGCGACGGCTTCAGCGTGGACGGCTCCGGTCCGTACACCATGAAGGCCGACGTCAAGAACAACGAGCTCGTCGACGCCGTCTTCACCAAGAACCCCCACTACCAGGGGACGTTGAAGGTCAACAACGACAAGGTCGAGCTGCGAAGCTTCACGGACGCCGACGCCATGGGCGCCGCCCTGGACAAGGGCGACATCGACCTGATGACCCGTGCGATGTCGCCGGACCAGATCCGCAAGCTCTCCAACGCCTCCGGCGACAGCAAGATCGACCTCGTCGAGATGCCCGGTCTCGAAGTGCGCTTCCTCGCCTTCAACACCGACGCCGCCAGCGTGAAGGACAAGGCCGTACGGCAGGCGATGGCCCAGCTGATCAACCGCAGCGACCTGGTCGCCAAGGTCTACGGGACCCAGGCCGACGCGCTGTACTCGATGGTCCCGGCGACCATCACCGGCCACTCCAACTCGTTCTTCAACAAGTACGGCGACCCCAGCGTCAGCAAGGCCAAGTCGCTGCTGAACAAGGCCGGCGTCACCACCCCGGTCAAGTTCACGATGCACTACACGACCGACCACTACGGCCCGGCCACCAAGAAGGAGTTCGAGGTGCTCCAGCAGCAGCTCAACTCCAGCGGCCTGTTCGACGTCGACATCCAGGGCACCCCCTGGAAGGTCTTCCACCCGACGTCCCAGAAGGGCCAGTACGACGTCTACGGCATGGGCTGGTTCCCCGACTTCCCGGACGCCGACAGCTTCATCGCGCCGTTCCTGGACGCCGACAACACCCTCAACACGCCGTACGTCAGCAACGAGATCCGCAAGAACCTGCTCCCCGAGTCCCGCCGCCAGGCCGACCGGCTCGCCGCCTCCACCAGCCTGACCGCCATCCAGGACCTCGTGGCCAAGGACGTGCCGCTGCTGCCGCTGTGGCAGGGCAAGCAGTACGTCGCCACCCGCGACGACATCACCGGCGCCGCCTACGTCATCGACTCCTCGGCCACCCTGCGGCTGTGGGAGCTCGGCCGCGGTGTGAGCGGCTGACACACAGCGCCGCACACGACGGAGGCGCCCCTGCCCGGTCCGCCGGGAGGGGCGCCTCCGTCATGTGCACGGGGGACGCGCGGGTCACTGCGCGCCGGGCCGCACCAGACCGCTCTCGTAGGCGTACACCGCGGCCTGCACCCGGTCGCGCAGCCCCAGCTTGGTCAGCACATGCCCGACGTGGGTCTTGACCGTCGTCTCGCTCACGAACAGGTCGGCGGCGATCTCCGCGTTCGACAGCCCGCGCGCCACCAGCTTCAGCACCTCCACCTCACGATCGGTGAGGGTGTGCAGGGTGTCCGGCACCGGCTCGTCCCCGGAGGGCAGGTGCGTGGCGTACTTGTCCAGCAGCCGGCGCGTGATGCTCGGCGCCAGCATCGCCTCACCGGCCGCCACCACCCGGATCGCCTGCACCAGCTCATTGGCCGGCGCGTCCTTCAGCAGGAAACCGCTCGCGCCCGCGCGCAGCGCCTCCACCACGTACTCGTCGAGGTCGAAGGTGGTCAGCACCAGCACCTTCGCCGGGCCGTCCCGCTCGGGGCCGGTGATCTGCCGGGTGGCCTCCACCCCGTCCATCCGCGGCATACGGATGTCCATCAGCACCACATCGGGCTGTAGCGCACGCACCTGGTCCAGGGCCTGGAGGCCGTCCCCGGCCTCGCCCACGACCGCGATGTCCTGCTCCGCCTCCAGGATCATCCGGAACCCGGTGCGCAGCAGTGGCTGGTCGTCGACCAGTAGGACGCGGATGGCCACGTAAGTCTCCTTCGCTGGACCCCAGGGCCTCTGATCCGAACGAAAGACCCTAGTCCCGCCCCATTGTGCCCTGTACCTGCGCGGGCACCTGCGGCTCGGTCCCGCCCACGGGCAGCGGGTACGGCGGGGGAGTGCCCCCGAACTCGGGGCAGCGCTCGCGGTGGTCGCACCAGCCGCACAGCTTTGTGGGGCGCGGCCGCCACTCACCGGTCTCGGTGGCCAGCCGGATCGCCTCCCACAGCGCCAGCAGCTTGCGCTCCACCCGCTCCAGATCCGCCATGACCGGGTCGTACGTCAGCACGTCACCGCTGCCCAGGTACACCAGTTGCAGCCGCCGCGGCACCACCTGCTTCAGCCGCCACACCACCAGGGCGTAGAACTTCATCTGGAACAGCGCGCCCTCGGCGTACTCCGGCCGCGGGGCCTTGCCCGTCTTGTAGTCGACGATGCGCACCTCGCCGGTGGGCGCCACGTCCACCCGGTCGATGATGCCGCGCAGCCTGAGCCCGGAGTCCAGCTCCGCCTCGACGAACAGCTCCCGCTCGGCCGGCTCCAGGCGCGTCGGGTCCTCCAGCGTGAACCAGCGCTCCACCAGCCGCTCCGCCTCGGCCAGCCAGCGGGCCGCCCGCTCGCCGTCCGCGTCGTCGGCGAACAGCTCCACCAGCTCGGGACGGGCCTGGCGCAGCCGGTCCCACTGCCCCGGCACCAGCGCCTTGGCCCGCGGCGCGGTCCGCTCGGCGGCCGGGGCGTCGAAGAGCCGCTCCAGCACCGCGTGCACCAGCGTGCCCCGGGTGGCGGCCTCGCTCGGCTTCTCCGGCAGCCGGTCGATCACCCGGAAGCGGTACAGCAACGGGCACTGCATGAAGTCCCCGGCCCGCGAGGGCGACAACGACGAAGGGGGCGCGGGGGCCCGCAGGGGCGGCTCCCCGGCCACCACGCCCGCACCTGCACCCGCACCCGCGTCCGTGCCCACGCTCGCGTCCGTGTTCACGCCCGTGACCGCGCCGGGGCCCGCCGTCCCGGGCTCCCCGGACGTCCCGGTGCCCCCCGCGTCGTCCGTGGCGTCCGCCGCTGCGGCCTGCGTGCTCGTCTCCATGCCACAGACCCTACGGCCCGCCACTGACAGTGACCCCCGGCGCAGGCCGGTGAAGTGCGTTACGGCGGGTACGACACTGGGGTGCCGGGCGGAACCGTTCGCCCCGGCCGCATACCATCGACCCGAGACCTCCCGGCCGGCAGAGCGGGGAGCAGCGCTTCGAACGAGGGGACACCGTGGACGTGAGCGGCGGGAGCGGGCAGCCGCGTTCCGGCAACGACGAGCCGGCCGAGTCCCCCACGGGACCCGCCGGCCCGGCGCCCCACGACAGCCCCGCCCGTCCCGGATCCCGTGCGGAGCAGCCCGCCCCCGGTCACGGCGACCCCGCGCACCCGGCCGACGGCCCCCCGCCCGCCCCGGACCACGGCGGCACCCCCGGCCCCGGCACGGACCCGGACGCCGCGGCTCCAGCGGGCGACCGCCCCCCGACCGGCCCCGGCACCCGTCCCGGCCGGACGCCCCGGCCCCCGGCCGGCCACGACTCCCACCCCGACCGTGCCCTCGCCCACTCCGGCCCCGGCCGGACCCCGCCGCCCCCGCCCAGGCGCCCCCGCGAACCCGGCGGCGGACTGCTCATGGGACGCCCCTTCGGCGTGCCCGTCTACGTCGCGCCCAGCTGGTTCCTGATCGCCGCGCTGATCACCTGGGTGTTCGGCGGCCAGCTCGACCGCGTCCTGCCCCAGCTCGGCGCCGCCCGCTATCTGGTCTCCCTTTTCTTCGCCGTCGCCTTCTACGGCTCCGTACTGGTCCACGAACTGGCGCACACGGTGGCCGCCCTGCGCTTCAAGCTCCCGGTGCGCCGCATCCAGCTCCAGTTCCTCGGCGGGGTCTCCGAGATCGAGAAGGAGGCCGAGACACCCGGCCGCGAGTTCGTGCTCGCCTTCGTCGGACCCCTGCTCTCCCTGGTCCTGTCCGGCGTCTTCTACCTCGCCCTCCAGCCCGTGGAGCGCGGCACGGTCCCGGGAGTCCTGCTGGCCTCCCTGATGATCTCCAACCTGATCGTCGCCGCCTTCAACCTGCTGCCCGGCCTGCCCCTGGACGGCGGGCGGATGCTCCGCGCCGTCGTCTGGAAGATCACCGGCCGCCCCATGAGCGGCACCGTCGCCGCCGCCTGGGTCGGCCGCGCCCTGGCCGTCTCCGTCCTCATCGGTCTGCCGCTGCTCAGCCAGTCCGGCGCGCTCGGCACCGCCGCCGAGGACAGCGTCGGCCTGGGCACCGTGACCGACGCCCTGCTCGCCGCGATCGTCGCCGCGATCATCTGGACCGGCGCCGGGAACAGCCTGCGCATGGCCCGGCTGCGCGAACACCTGCCCGAGCTGCGCGCCCGCGCCCTGACCCGCCGCGCCGTCCCGGTCGAGACCAGCACCTCCCTGGCCGAGGCGCTGCGCCGCGCCAACGCGGCCGGTGCCCGCGCCCTGGTGGTCGTCGACGGCCACGGCGAACCGCTCTCCCTGGTCCGCGAGACCGCCATCGCGGGCGTACCCGAGCACCGCCGCCCCTGGGTCGCCGCCAGCTCGCTCGCCCAGGACCTCACCGACGGCATGCGCGTCTCCGCCGAGCTGGCCGGTGAGGAGCTGCTGGACGTGCTGCGCGCCACCCCCGCCACCGAGTACCTGGTGGTGGAGGAGACCGGCGAGATCTACGGGGTGCTGTCCGCCGCCGACGTCGAACGCGCCTTCGTGAAGGCCATGGCCCGCCCCAGCTGAGTCCCGCTCTCCCGAAGCGGTGGTCGGCGGGCCTCCCGGGGGCCGGTAGGCTGGTCACATGTCCGAACCGACCGGTGCCGCCCGCCGCCGCGGGCCCTTCAAGGTCGGGGACCAGGTACAGCTGACCGACCCCAAGGGCCGCCACTACACGTTCACGCTCGAGGCCGGGAAGAACTTCCACACCCACAAGGGTTCCTTCCCGCACGACGAACTGATCGGCGCACCCGAGGGCAGCGTTGTCCGCACCACCGGCAACGTCGCCTACCTCGCGCTGCGTCCCCTGCTCCCCGACTACGTCCTGTCCATGCCCCGCGGCGCAGCCGTGGTCTACCCCAAGGACGCGGGGCAGATCCTCGCCTTCGCCGACATCTTCCCCGGCGCCCGCGTCGTGGAGGCGGGCGTGGGCTCCGGCTCGCTCAGCAGCTTCCTGCTGCGGGCCATCGGCGACCAGGGCATGCTGCACAGCTACGAGCGGCGCGCCGACTTCGCCGAGATCGCCCAGGGCAACGTCGAGCGCTACTTCGGCGGCCCGCACCCCGCCTGGCAGCTCACCGTCGGCGACCTCCAGGACAACCTGTCCGACACGGACGTCGACCGCGTCATCCTCGACATGCTCGCCCCCTGGGAGTGCCTGGAGGCCGTCTCCAAGGCGCTGGTCCCCGGCGGCATCCTGTGCTGCTACGTGGCCACCACCACCCAGCTCGCCCGGACCGTGGAGTCCATCCGGGAGATCGGCTGCTTCAACGAGCCGACCGCCTGGGAGACGATGATCCGCAACTGGCACATCGAGGGCCTGGCCGTCCGCCCCGACCACCGCATGATCGGGCACACCGGCTTCCTGCTCACCGCCCGCCGCCTCGCGGACGGCGTCGAGCCCCCCATGCGCCGCCGCCGTCCCGCCAAGGGCGCCTACGGCGACGACTACGAGGGCCCCAACGCCGACGGCGGCGCCGGCCGCTGACCCGGCCGCGCCCCGACGGCAACGCTTCGGCGCCGTGGCGCAGTTCCCGGCCGGTTCCGGGAACTGCGCCACGGCGCCCGTTCGTTGAGCGGCGGCACGAAGGGCGAGGTCCGCGGCCGGTCGCGGCCCGCAGGAGTACCCACCCCGCCGTTCCCCCGCACTGTGACGTGTGGCACGATGCTGGCCATCCCACCGGCACAGCCCTCACGGGAGACACTCCTAGTGCAGCACTCCGCCGTCCCGGAACTGGCACACGCGCACACCCGCACCCGCCCCGTCCACTGGGTCGCCACCGCCGCGGCCGTCGCCGCGGTGATCGCCCTCGCCCCGGCCCTGCGCCCCGGCTCCGCCACCGCCGCCCAGCACACCGGCACCGGCACCCGGACCGAGAGCGCCCCCGTCACCGCCGAGCCCCCCGCCACCACCGGGGTGGCCTTCCCCATCCAGTGCGGTCCGCTCAAGCCGGTGGTCGCCGAGCAGGCCACCGGGGACCTCGACCACGACGGCCGCCCCGAGACCGTGGCCGTGGTGCACTGCGACGGCTCCATGGGCACCCCGCCCGACGCCGTCTACGTCCTGACCCGCGCCCGGGAGACCGGCGCCACGCGCGTGGTGGCCACCCTCGTCGACCCCAAGGACCGGTTCACCGTCACCGACTTCGCCGTCCGCGCGGGCGAGGTCACCGCCACCCTGCTCGGCTACTCCTCGCCCGACGTGCCCAATTGCTGCCCCGACCTGAAGGACGGCGCGAAGTGGCGGTGGCACAACGGCGCGTTCGTCCGTTCCGGACCGCAGCGGTCGCGCAGTGTCTGAGCGGACGAGCGGTCCGGCCCCGTGCGCCGCACGGGGCCCGCGGTACCCGCCGGGGTGTGAGGAATCAGACAACCGCGACGGCGGGCGTCCGGACGGTCACCCAGCGTCCGGGCCGTACACCTCGACCCTGTCCAGAACCCGCCGCACATGGATGCACTCGCCCGGACACTCCCGCGCCGAGTCGACCACGTCCGTGAGAAGCGGCAGCGGCACGGGCGTTGCCGCGCCCTGCGCCTGGAGCAGCTCGTCGCCGGGGCCCTTCACATAGGCCAGACCGTCGATGTCCAGCTCGAACACCTCCGGCGCGTACTGCGCGCAGATGCCGTCGCCGGTGCACAGGTCCTGGTCGATCCAGACCTCCAGCTCCTCGCCGCCGTCCGCGGTCTGCTGCTGCACGCTCATGTCTCCTGCCGTTTCACGTCGGACCGGACGGGAATCAGGCCAGCTCCGACGGGTGTTGAACGTCTCGACCCTACCTCCGTCCGCTTTCCAATCATGTTCGGTGGGTATTCCCCTGGCGTGAGGGAGAGCGCAAGGGTGAAGATCGGACACACCCCGACAGTCTTTGTGATCTAGGGGTTTCAATCGACACCCACCCAGGTAGGGTCTGGAAGCGTCCAGCTCCCCTTGGAGGAGGTGAGGACCGTGGCAGCCCACGACGACGACATGAACCGCGGCATCCGCCCGGGACGAGGGTCCGACGACCCGGCCGGGCAGATCGCCTACCTTGAGCAGGAGATCGCCGTCCTGCGACGCAAGCTCGCCGACTCTCCGCGGCACACGAGGATTCTCGAGGAGCGGATCGTCGAGCTGCAGACCAACCTGGCCGGCGTCTCCGCGCAGAACGAACGGCTGGCGAACACCCTCCGCGAGGCCCGCGACCAGATCGTGGCCCTCAAGGAGGAGGTCGACCGGCTCGCACAGCCGCCGGCCGGCTTCGGCGTCTTCCTCCAGTCCAACGAGGACGGCACCGCCGACATCTTCACCGGCGGCCGCAAGCTGCGGGTGAACGTCAGCCCCGGCGTCGAGCTCGACGAGCTGCGGCGCGGCCAGGAAGTGATGCTCAACGAAGCGCTCAACGTGGTCGAGGCCATGCAGTACGAGCGCGTCGGCGACATCGTCACCCTCAAGGAGATCCTGGAGGACGGCGAGCGCGCCCTGGTCATCGGGCACACCGACGAGGAGCGCGTGGTGCGCCTCGCCGAACCGCTGCTCGACGTGACCATCCGGGCCGGCGACGCCCTCCTGCTCGAACCCAGGTCGGGCTACGTCTACGAGGTCGTGCCCAAGAGCGAGGTCGAGGAGCTCGTCCTCGAAGAGGTGCCCGACATCGGCTACGAGCAGATCGGCGGCCTCGGCAACCAGATCGAGATGATCCGGGACGCGGTCGAGCTGCCGTACCTCTACCCGGACCTGTTCAAGGAGCACGAACTGCGCCCGCCCAAGGGCGTCCTGCTCTACGGGCCGCCCGGATGCGGCAAGACGCTCATCGCCAAGGCCGTCGCCAACTCGCTGGCCAAGAAGGTCGCCGAGGTCACCGGCCAGGCCGCGGGCAAGAGCTTCTTCCTCAACATCAAGGGCCCCGAGCTGCTGAACAAGTACGTCGGCGAGACCGAGCGGCAGATCCGCCTGGTCTTCCAGCGCGCCCGGGAGAAGGCCAGCGAGGGCACCCCCGTCATCGTCTTCTTCGACGAGATGGAGTCGCTCTTCCGCACCCGCGGCTCCGGTGTCAGCTCGGACGTGGAGAACACCATCGTCCCGCAGCTGCTCGCCGAGATCGACGGTGTGGAGGGCCTGCAGAACGTGGTGGTGATCGGCGCCTCCAACCGCGAGGACATGATCGACCCCGCCATCCTGCGGCCCGGCCGGCTCGATGTGAAGATCAAGATCGAGCGTCCGGACGCCGAGGCGGCCAAGGACATCTTCGCGAAGTACCTCACCGAGCGCCTGCCGCTGCACGGGGACGACCTCACCGAGCACGGCGGTGACAAGCAGGCCACGGTCGGGGCCATGATCCAGACCGCGGTCGAGCAGATGTACGCGGAATCCGAGGAGAACCGCTTCCTGGAGGTCACCTACGCCAATGGCGACAAGGAAGTCCTTTACTTCAAGGACTTCAATTCCGGCGCCATGATCGAGAACATCGTGGGCCGCGCCAAGAAAATGGCGATCAAGGACTTCCTGGAGAAGGAACAGAAGGGTCTCCGCGTCTCGCACCTGCTCCAGGCATGTGTGGACGAGTTCAAGGAGAACGAGGACCTGCCGAACACCACCAACCCGGACGACTGGGCCCGGATCTCCGGAAAGAAGGGCGAGCGGATCGTCTACATCCGCACCCTCATCACCGGAAAGCAGGGCGCGGACACCGGTCGCTCCATCGACACGGTGGCGAACACCGGGCAGTACCTGTAAAAACAGGGCGGCTGCGGGTGCCCACGCCGGGTACCCGCAGTCGACTGTTTTCCGGGGCCATCGCAGGGAGCAGGCAGAGCAGGCAATGAAGCAAATGATCTCCCCGTCGGCGCAAAGGCGTTCTAGGCTCTTTCGTACCGCCGGGTCGCGCGGTGCGGGGACGGGCACCGCACAGGCACCCGAGCACCAGCGGTACTTGAGCGCCGCCCCCGACCGGAGGCGCCGCCGGGCAAGGAGGGCCGCATGACCGTACGGCGAGTGATGGGCATCGAGACGGAGTACGGGATCTCCGTCCCCGGTCACCCGAACGCCAATGCCATGCTCACCTCGTCCCAGATCGTCAACGCCTACGCGGCGGCGATGCACCGGGCCCGCCGGGCCCGCTGGGACTTCGAGGAGGAGAACCCGCTGCGGGACGCCCGCGGCTTCGACCTCGCCCGCGAGGCCGCCGACTCCACCCAGCTCACGGACGAGGACATCGGCCTGGCCAACGTGATCCTCACCAACGGCGCCCGGCTCTACGTCGACCACGCCCACCCCGAGTACAGCGCCCCGGAGGTCACCAACCCGCGCGACGCCGTGCTGTGGGACAAGGCGGGCGAGCGCATCATGGCCGAGGCCGCCGAGCGGGCCGCCCAGCTGCCCGGGGCCCAGCCGATCCACCTCTACAAGAACAACACCGACAACAAGGGCGCCTCCTACGGCACGCACGAGAACTACCTGATGCGGCGCGAGACCGCCTTCTCCGACATCGTGCGCCACCTCACGCCCTTCTTCGTCTCCCGCCAGGTCGTCACCGGCGCCGGCCGCGTCGGCATCGGCCAGGACGGCCACGAGCACGGCTTCCAGCTCAGCCAGCGCGCCGACTACTTCGAGGTCGAGGTCGGACTGGAGACGACGCTCAAGCGCCCGATCATCAACACCCGCGACGAACCGCACGCCGACGCCGAGAAGTACCGACGGCTGCACGTGATCATCGGCGATGCCAACCTCTCCGAGATCTCCACCTACCTCAAGCTGGGCACGACCGCCCTGGTCCTGTCCATGATCGAGGACGGCTTCATCGCCGTCGACCTGGCCGTGGACCAGCCCGTGCGCACCCTGCACCAGGTCTCGCACGACCCGTCCCTCAAGCGCCTGATCACGCTGCGCAGCGGCCGGACACTCACCGCGGTGCAGCTCCAGATGGAGTACTTCGAGCTGTCGCGCAAGTACGTCGAGGAGCGCTTCGGCGCGGACGCGGACGAGCAGACCAAGGACGTCCTGGCCCGCTGGGAGGACACCCTCAACCGGCTGGAGAACGACCCGATGAGCCTGTCCGGCGAGCTGGACTGGGTCGCCAAGCGGGCGCTGATGGACGGCTACCGGCGCCGCGACGGCCTGGACTGGGACGCCGCCCGGCTGCACCTGGTGGACCTCCAGTACGCCGACGTACGTCCCGAGAAGGGCCTCTACAACCGGCTGGTGGCCCGCGGACGCATGAAGCGCCTGCTGGACGAGTCCGAGGTCGACCGGGCGCGCCGGAAGCCGCCGGAGGACACCCGGGCCTACTTCCGCGGCCGCTGCCTGGAGCAGTACGCCGACGACGTGGCCGCGGCCTCCTGGGACTCGGTCATCTTCGACCTGCCCGGACGCGACTCGCTCCAGCGCGTCCCAACCCTGGAACCGCTTCGCGGAACGCGTAATCACGTCAAGGAGCTGCTGGACCGGTGCCGGACGGCGGAAGACCTGGTCAGGGTCCTGTCCGGCGGGTGAGCGGGTACCCGGTCCGGGCAGTGCCGGCCGGCCGGACGGGGTGGAAATGCCCGGGTCCGGGAATCATCGAGATGGCCCCCGCGCGTTGTGGAAACTGCGGGGCCGATGTCGGACCCGGATTGTAGGGTCTGATCATCACCGAACGGCGGTAATGCCGACCATGTCGGGCGAACTGAGCGGGGTGAGGGTTATGGCAACCAAGGACACCGGCGGCGGGCAGCAGAAGGCCACGCGCTCGACCGAGGAGGTCGAGGAGCAGGCACAGGACGCACAGGCCACCGACGACCTCAAGGAACGCCAGGACAAGCTCTCGGAGGACGTCGACGACGTCCTGGACGAGATCGACGACGTACTCGAGTCCAACGCGGAGGACTTCGTCCGAAGCTTCGTCCAAAAGGGCGGCCAGTAGCACACCCGGCACACGTCCCGGCACCGGCCCCCGCGAGCGGGCCGGTGCCGGGACGGATGACCGGCGTCGGCACGGGTAGGGTCCGTGCACAGATTTGATGATCGGCTCGGCCGTCCCCGGCGGGGCCGCAGTCTTACGTGGAAGGAATCGCGTGGAAGCCAACACTCGTAGCACCGGGCGTCTACCAGCTGCCTTCCTGACGCCCGGGTCCTCGTCCTTCATGGACTTCCTCTCCGAGCACCAGCCCGAGCTGCTGCCCGGCAAGCGGCAGCTCCCGCCCGCGCAGGGCGTGCTGGAGGCACCGCACGGCACGACGATCGTGGCCGTGAGCTTCCCCGGGGGCGTCGTGCTGGCCGGTGACCGCCGGGCCACGATGGGCAATGTGATCGCGCAGCGGGACATCGAGAAGGTGTTCCCGGCGGACGAGTACTCCGCCGTCGGCATCGCCGGTACGGCGGGCCTGGCCGTGGAGATGGTCAAGCTGTTCCAGCTGGAGCTGGAGCACTTCGAGAAGGTCGAGGGCGCGCAGCTCTCGCTGGAGGGCAAGGCCAACCGCCTGTCCACCATGATCCGGTCCAACCTCGGCATGGCCATGCAGGGCCTGGCCGTGGTGCCGCTCTTCGCGGGGTACGACGTGGACCGCGACAAGGGCCGCATCTTCTCCTACGACGTGACCGGCGGCCGCAGCGAGGAGCACGGCTACGCGGCCACGGGCTCCGGCTCGGTCTTCGCGCGCGGTGCCATGAAGAAGCTCTTCCGCACCGACCTGACCGAGGCCGAGGCGACCACACTGGTGGTGCAGGCCCTGTACGACGCGGCAGACGACGACTCGGCGACCGGCGGTCCCGACGTCGCCCGCCGGATCTATCCGATCGTCACCGTGATCACCGATGACGGCTTCCGCCGGCTCACCGACGACGAGTCCTCCGAGATCGCCCGCTCGGTGCTCCAGCGGCGTCTGGAGCAGCCGGACGGACCGCGCGCCGCGCTGCTGTAGCCGCGGCCGGATCTTGCCCAGGGTGATCGAGTGACCTCTACAGAAAGGGACGGATAACCGGTGTCGACGCCGTTCTATGTCTCACCCCAGCAGGCCATGGCCGACCGGGCGGAGTACGCCCGCAAGGGCATCGCCCGCGGCCGCAGCCTGGTCGTGCTCCAGTACGCCGACGGCATCGTGTTCGTCGGCGAGAATCCGTCCCGCGCGCTGCACAAGTTCAGCGAGATCTACGACCGGATCGGCTTCGCCGCCGCCGGCAAGTACAACGAGTACGAGAACCTGCGCATCGGCGGTGTCCGCTACGCCGACCTGCGGGGCTACACCTACGACCGGGACGACGTCACGGCCCGTGGCCTGGCCAACGTCTACGCCCAGACACTCGGCACGATCTTCTCCAGCGCGGCCGAGAAGCCGTACGAGGTGGAGCTGGTGGTCGCCGAGGTGGGGGAGACCCCGGAGGGCGACCAGATCTACCGGCTGCCGCACGACGGGTCGATCGTCGACGAGCACGGCTCGGTCGCGGTCGGCGGCAACGCCGAGCAGATCAGCGGCTACCTGGACCAGCGCCACCAGGACGGGATGACGCTGGCCGAGGCGCTGAAGCTGGCGGTGCAGGCGCTGTCCCGCGACACCAACGGCAGCGAGCGGGAGATCCCCGCCGAGCGCCTCGAGGTGGCGGTGCTGGACCGCACGCGTCCGCAGCAGCGCAAGTTCAAGCGCATCGTGGGCCGCCAGCTGGCCCGGCTGCTGGAGGGCGGCAGCCCGGACATCTCCGAGGACAGCGACGAGCCGGAGAACACCGACGGCGCCGAGGGTTCCGGCGGTTCCGACAGCCCCGGCACGAGCGAGAAGTAGTTCCCGCCGTTCCGGCTGCCCCGGCCGGTGTCCCTGCGACGCCGCGGCCGGGGCACCGGCGTCTCAGGAGGCGCCGGGCGGGGCCGTGGAGCCGCGGACGACCAGTTCGACGGGGATGTCCCCGCCGTCGGGCGTGCGGCCCTCCAGGACGGCCAGCAGGGCGTGCATGCCGCGGGCGCCGAAGGTCTCCGCGTCCAGCCGTACGGTGGTCAGCTCGGGGTCGATGGCGGTGGCCAGGGCCAGGTCGTCCAGGCCGGTGACGGAGATGTCGTCGGGCACGCGCAGCCCGAGCCGCCGCAGGGCCTTGTAGGCGCCCGCGGCCAGCTTGTCGTCGTCGCAGACCAAGGCGCTGGGGCGCGGCCCCGGGGCGCCGAGCGCGGCCTCGGTGGCGGCGTGGGCGTCCTCGATGGAGATCGGGGCGCGGGCGGTGCGCAGCGAGGTGCCCGGCACCGCGGCCAGGCGGGCGGCCAGTTCCCGGGCCCGCACCTCGAAGGTCCAGGACGGCACGTCGGCCGCGAGGTGCAGGAAGCGCCGGTGGCCGAGGCCGAGCAGATGCGCGGCGACCTGGCGGACGCCGTCGGCGATGTCCAGGTTCACCGTCGCGGCGCCGAGGCTGCCCGCCGGGTCGCTGTCCAGCATGACCAGCGGCAACTGGTCGCCGCGGATGGCGGTGAGCGCGTCGGCGGCCATGGAGGAGGCGATCACCCCGTCCAGGGCGGCCTGGGCGGAGGCGAAGGGGTTCCTGGCGGGGCCGATGCCCTCGGGGGAGGGGTAGAGGACCACGCCGAAGCCGTGCTCGGCGGCGACCCGGGCGGCGCCGGTGTAGACACCGGCGAAGAACTCGGTGGTCAGCGCCGGGACGACCAGGAGCACGGTCCGGGTGTGGCCCAGGCGCAGGTTGCGGGCGGCGAGGTTGGGCCGGTAGCCGAGGTCGCGGGCGGCCTCGCGCACCCGCTCGGCGGTCGGCTCCGAGACCCGGCCGCGCCACTTGTCGCCCAGGACCAGGGAGACGGCGGCCTGGGAGACTCCGGCGGCCTGGGCCACGTCGCGGCTGGTGGGCCGGGTGCTTCCTCGTGCCACCGTGCTGCTGCTCCTCTGCCTCGGGCCGCCCGGGTGTCCCGGGTGCGCGTGCGCGCGTGCGGCCGGTCGCGGTCGTCTGGACGGGTGAACAGCGCACATGGTACGTATGGCGGCGGAAGTTATACGTAACACTTCCGACGTCTACGTCCTGGAGGACACACGATGGCCGCGGGATTCGCGGGGTACCTGGAGATCCTCGGGGCGCGGCACGCCGCCCGGCTGCTGGCGGGCACGCTCGTGGGGCGGCTGCCGAACGCCACCGCGGCGATCGCGATCGTGCTGTTCGTGCGCGCCGAGGGGGGCTCGTACAGCCTGGCGGGGGCGCTGGCGGCGGTGTACGGCGTCGCCAACGCCGTGGGCCAGCCCGTCCTCGGCCGCCTGGTCGACCTGTACGGGCAGCCGCGCGTCCAGCTGCCCGCCGCGCTCGCCGCGGGCGCGGCCATGACCGTCTTCGCCTGCACCGGCACCGAGCCGCCCGCCCTGGCCTGGAGCGCCGTGGCCGCGGCCGGGCTCTTCACCCCGCCCCTGGAGGGCGGCCTGCGCGCCCTGTGGCCCGCCGTGCTGCGCCGCGAGGAGCAGCTGCACACGGCGTACGCCATGGACGCGGTGGCGCAGGAGGTCATGTTCACCGTCGGGCCGCTGCTGGTGACGCTGTGCGTGTCGCTGTGGTCCGCGCAGGCCGCCCTGGTGCTGCTGAACGCCGTGGGGGTGCTCGGCGCGCTGTCGGTGGTCCTCTCGCCGCCCTCGCGGGCGTGGCGTTCGGCGCCGCGCGAGGCGCACTGGCTGGGCGCGCTGCGCTCGCCCGGTCTGCTGGTGCTGCTGGGCGCGTTCCTGTTCGTCGGGATCGCGCTGGGCTCCATCACGGTGGCGGCGGTGCCGTACGCGGACGCGCACGGCGGTGACGCGGTGTACGGCTGGCTGATGGCGGCGCTGGGCCTGGGCGCGCTGGCCGGCGGTGCGGTCTACGGGGCGCGGGAGTGGCCGGGCGCGCCCGAGCGGCGACTGCGGGTGCTGGTGGCGCTTCTGGCGGTGTGTTACGTGCCGCTGACGCTGATGCCGGGCGCGGTGGCCATGGTGCTGCTGACGGTGGTCTCCGGGGTGTTCCTGGCGCCGTGCATCGCCTGCGCGTTCATCATCGTGGACCGGCACGCGCCGCGGGGGACGGTGACGGAGGCGTTCTCCTGGCTGGTGACCACGTTCACCGTGGGCACGTCGGTGGGGACCGGGGTCGCGGGACCGGTGGTCCAGTCGGGCGGCGCGCCGGGGGGATTCGCCCTGCCGGCCGTGGCGGGCGCCGTGTCGCTGCTGGTGCTGCTGGCCACCGGACCGGTCCTCGCACCTCCCGGTGGAGAGGCGGTCGTTGCCGCTTCATCGGAAAATGATCCAAATCGTGCTGCCGAACCCCGTTTCAGCTCGGGGGATCGGGCGTAATGTTCAGTCATGGACCGCCGCATTTTCGGGCTGGAGAACGAGTACGGCGTCACGTGCACGTTCAGGGGACAGCGCCGCCTGTCGCCTGACGAGGTGGCGCGGTACCTCTTCCGCCGTGTCGTGTCATGGGGCCGCAGCAGCAATGTCTTTCTGCGAAACGGCGCCCGGCTCTATCTCGACGTGGGGTCACATCCGGAATACGCCACACCCGAATGTGACAATGTGATCGAACTGGTCACCCACGACAAGGCCGGAGAGCGCATTCTCGAAGGACTCCTGGTAGACGCGGAACGACGCCTGCACGAGGAGGGAATCGCGGGCGACGTCTACCTCTTCAAGAACAACACGGACTCGGCGGGCAACTCCTACGGCTGCCACGAGAACTATCTGGTGGCGCGGCACGGGGAGTTCTCGAGGCTCGCGGACATCCTCATCCCGTTCCTGGTCACCCGGCAGCTGCTGTGCGGCGCCGGAAAGGTGCTCCAGACCCCGCGCGGGGCGGTGTACTGCGTGAGCCAGCGGGCCGAGCACATCTGGGAGGGCGTCTCCTCGGCGACGACCCGCTCCCGGCCCATCATCAACACCCGCGACGAACCCCACGCGGACGCCGAGCGCTACCGCCGGCTCCATGTGATCGTGGGCGACTCCAACATGTCCGAGACGACCATGCTGCTCAAGGTCGGCGCCACCGACCTGGTGCTGCGGATGATCGAGGCGGGCACCGTGATGCGCGACCTCACCCTGGAGAACCCGATCCGGGCGATCCGCGAGGTCAGCCACGACATCACGGGCCGCCGCAAGGTGCGCCTGGCCAGCGGCCGCGAGGCCTCCGCCCTGGAGGTGCAGCGGGAGTACTACGAGAAGGCCGTGGACTTCTGCGAGCGGCGCGGCATCCGCACCGGTGTGGTGGAGCGGGTGCTGGAGCTGTGGGGCCGCACGCTCGACGCGATCGAGGCGGAGGACCTCGACCGGATCGGCACCGAGATCGACTGGGTGATGAAGTACCAGCTGATCGAGCGCTACCGGGCCAAGCACAACATGACCATGTCGAATCCGAGGGTCGCTCAGATAGACCTCGCGTACCACGACATCCACCGCCGCCGGGGGCTGTACTACCTGCTGGAGAAGAAGGGCCGCGCCACCCGGATCTGCAACGACCTGAAGATCTTCGAGGGCAAGTCCGTGCCGCCGCAGACCACTCGGGCGCGGCTGCGCGGCGACTTCATCCGGCGGGCGCAGGAGCAGCGCCGGGACTTCACGGTCGACTGGGTGCATCTGAAGCTCAACGACCAGGCGCAGCGCACGGTGTTGTGCAAGGACCCGTTCCGTTCGGTCGACGACCGGGTCGAGAAGCTGATCGCCGGAATGTGAGCCCGCGGGACCGGCCGGGTCCCGCGGGGTGAGGCACGCGTTCCGCACGAATCACCGGAACGCCACACGGGCGCCGTACGTTTCACGTGCGGCGCCCTTCTCGACCCGTAGAGTTGCGCGCACGCCAACCACAAGATCGACCGATTACGAGGCCCACCGTGCGCCGACGCTCTCTGCTCCTCTTCGCCCCCGCGGGACTGGTCACCCTGGCCGCCTGCGGCAACGACAAGTCCGGCTCGGGCAGCGACGGTGACAGCGCCTCGCAGTCGCCGTCGCCCAGCGCGCCGGCGACCTCGTCGGCCGCGCCACCCCCGAAGATCGTCTCCGGCCCGCTCCCGGCGATCACCGCGGGCACCAAGTTCGGCGAGAAGCCGACCGTCGCCAAGGGCAGCGGCGCCCCGTCCAAGGACCTCGCGGTCAAGACGGTGATCGCCGGCGGCGGCCGCACCCTCGCGGAGAACGACTACGTGCAGGCGCACTACCTGGGCCAGGTCTGGGACACCGCGAAGGTCTTCGACAACTCCTACGACCGCAAGACGCCCCTGCTCATCCAGCTCGCCCAGGGCACGATCATCGACGGCTGGCGCTATGCGCTGGCCGGCAAGAAGGTCGGCAGCAGGGTGGAGTTCTCGGTGCCGCCGACCTGGGGCTACGGCGCGAATGGCAACGCCCAGGCGGGCATCAAGGGCACCGACACGCTGGTCTTCGTCGTCGATGTGCAGGACGCCTTCAACTCCAAGAGCTCCGCCAAGGGCAAGGACGTCCCGCAGAACGACGCGAACCTGCCGAAGGTCGGGACGAACACCGACGGCGCGGCGCCCTCCATCGACCTGCCGAAGACGGCGGCGCCCAAGAAGCTGGTCGCGGAGAACGTCATCGAGGGCGACGGCCCGGTCGTCAAGGCGGACAGCACCGTGCTCGTGCAGTACAAGGGCGTGCTGTGGGACGGCGGCAAGGAGTTCGACTCGACGTACAAGAGGAACCAGCTCACGTCGTTCTCGCTCCAGCAGGTCGTCAAGGGGTGGGCGCAGGGCCTGACCGGCAAGAAGGTCGGCAGCCGCGTCCTGATCGTCATCCCGCCGTCCCTGGGCTACGGCGACAACCCGCCGCCGGACAGCGGCATCAAGAAGGACTCGACACTGGTGTTCTCCGTGGACATCCTGGCCGCGATGTGAGCCGTCGGGGATGTAAGACTGTCGCCGTTGCCTTTCCGAGAGACAAGCAGGAGCTAGAGACGTGAGCATCGACAAGCCCGAGATCGACTTCCCGGGCGGCGAGCCCCCGGCGGACCTGGAGATCAAGGACATCTGGGAGGGCGACGGCGAGGTCGCGCAGGCGGGTCAGACCGTCACCGTCCACTACGTGGGCGTCGCCTTCAGCACCGGCGAGGAGTTCGACGCCAGCTGGAACCGCGGCACTCCCTTCCGCTTCCCGCTCGGCGGCGGCCGGGTCATCAAGGGCTGGGACCAGGGCGTGCAGGGCATGAAGGTCGGCGGCCGTCGCCAGCTGACCATCCCGGCCCACCTCGCCTACGGCGACCAGAGCCCGACCCCGGCCATCAAGCCCGGCGAGACCCTGATCTTCGTCGTGGACCTGCTCGGCGTCTGATCATCCCGGTCCGGCCGCCTGGGGCCCATGCCCGCCGGGCATGGGCCCTCGGCTTTGGTCACCGCGCCCCGGAGCGGTACGGTCATCGGCAGTAGGCACCATGAGGAAGGTGACGGGCGTCGATGGCGATTGCCAAGGCCGAGCGGCTGATGAATCTGGCGCTGTGCCTGCTGGGGACCCGCCGCCCGCTCAGCAAACGTGAGCTGCGCGAGTCCATCGAGGCGTATGTCGAGGCGTTCGGGCCCGAGCGGTCCGCCTCCGGGTCCGACGACTCCTTCAACCGCATGTTCGAGCGGGACAAGGACGATCTGCGCGAGCTGGGCCTGGTCATCGAGACCGTGGAGAGCCTGGACGGCGAGATCGGCTATCTGGCGCGCCGGGACAGCAACCGGCTGCCGCCCATCACCCTGGACGCCGAGGAGGCCGCCGCCCTCGGCCTGGCCGCCAAGGTCTGGCAGCAGGCCCGGCTGGCCGGTGCCGCCAGCGGCGCTCTGCAGAAGCTGCGCGCGGCCGGACTGCCCGAGGACGTCGACCCGTACGAGGCGCACAGCGCGCTGGAACCGCGCATCCCGGTGCACGAGGCGGCCTTCGAACCGCTGATGCTGGCCTGCCGCGACCGCCGCCCGGTGCTCTTCGACTACCGCAAGGCCAGCGCCGCCCGTCCCGAGCCCCGTCATGTCGAGCCGTGGGCCCTGGAGTGCTGGCGCGGCCACTGGTACCTGGCCGGGTTCGACCGCGACCGCGGCGCCGAGCGGGTGTTCCGGCTCTCCCGGATCACCGGCAAGGTGCGCTCGCGCGGCGCCCGCTTCACCGCGCCCGTCCCGGACGTCGTCACCGTCCGCGAGACCGTCGCGAGCTGGGCCGGGGAGATCGCCGACCGCTCGGCCCGCATCCGGCTGCGCTCGGGCGCGGGGTACCCCCTTCGGGCGAAGGCCACCGTCGTCCGGGAACTCGGCGACGGCTGGGACGAGTTGGAGATCCCGTACGGGCACGGACTGGATGCCTGGCTGGTGGAGTTCGGACCGGACGTGCTGGTGCTGGAACCGGCCGAGCTGCGCGCCGACGTGGTGGACCGGCTGCGCGCCGTGGCCAAGGGCTGAGGGGGAGCGAGCAACACTGTGGCAGGCAAACCGGTCAGGCCCGCGAACGCCATCGACCAGACCCGGCGGATGCTGTCCCTGGTGACGTATCTCAGGGAGCGGCCCGGCGCCCGGATCGAGGACGTCGCGCGCGCCTTCGGCATCAGCGAGGACGAGCTGGTCTCCGACCTCGATGTGCTGCCCATGTGCGGCACCAGCTTCCGCGGCGGCGACCTGCTCGACATCGACACCGACGGCGAGCGCATCTGGTGGCACAACCCCGCCGCGCTCGGCGCCGACGCCGCCGAGCCGCTGCGGCTGGCCGCCGACGAGGCGACCGCCCTGCTGGTGGCGGCCCGCGCGGTGGCGACCCTGCCGGGGCTGCGCGAGAGCGACCGGCAGGCCCTGCTGCGGGCGACCGCCAAGGTGGAGACGGCGGCGGGCGAGGCGGCGGGCGCCAGCTCGCGCCTCTCGGTCACCTTCGAGTCCGAGGGCGGCGTCTTCGCCGACGTCGACCGGGCCATCTCCGAGCGCCGCCGCCTGTGGATCCGCTACTACTCGCCCGCGCGCGACGAGGTCACCGAGCGCGAGATCGACCCCATCCGCCTGGTCAGCGTCGGGCACACGTACGTGGAGGCGTGGTGCCGCCGCTCCGAGGCGCGCCGCACCTTCCGGCTGGACCGCGTCGCCGAGATCAAGATCCTCGACGAGCCGTCGGCGCCCCCGGAGATAGAGCTGCGGGACCTGTCCGAGGCGCTGGTGCAGCCCGCGGCGGAGGACCCCGAGGTCGTCGTGGAGGTCGGTCCCGGCGGGCGCTGGGTCGCCGAGTACTACCCGCACGACAGCGCGGAGGAGCTGCCCGACGGGGGACTGCGCATCACCCTGCGCACCCCCGACCCGGCCTCGCTGCGCCGGCTGGCGCTGCGGCTGGGCCCGGACGGCCGGATCGTGGCGCCGGGCGCGCTGGCCGACAGCGCCCGGGAGGCGGCGCGCGAGGCGCTCGCGGCGTACGACGGCATCGCGGCACAGGCGGGACGCGGCGGCCCGGCCGGGCCGGGCCGGGGCGACGACAGGCGGGAGCAGGCGCTGTGAACGAGCCGACGGCAACGGCGAGCCAGGGCATGTCGGTGGCGACGGCCTTCGCCGGGATGCGCAACGTCACACCCGCGCTGTTCCGCGCCTGCTGCCCCGACTGCCGGGCCCGGTTCGAACTCGGCGCGGACGCGCTGCGCCTGGTCGTCGGCGCCACCAGCCGCACCACCTTCTACTCCTTCACCTGTCCCGAGTGCGCCGCCACCGTCCGCAAGCCGGCCGGGGAGCGCATCGTGGAGCTGCTCACCGGCGGCGGGGTCAGGACCCTGCGGCTGCACGCCGTCTGAGACCGCCCGGCGGCCGGTGCGGAGACGGTCCGCGGACCGTCTAGGCTCAGGGGCATGGTGTGGCCGATGATCGCGGTAGCTGCGGGGTTCGTGGGACTTGTCGTCCTCGGTGTGCTGGCGGTCCGGGTCTTCCTGGAGGCGCAGCGCCTCGGCCGGCAGGTGTCGGACTCGGCGCGGCGCATCAGCAGGGCGGCCGAGGACCTGGAGCGGGCGACGGTGAGCGCGGCGCGCGCCGCCGACTCCCTGTGAGGAGCACCGGGAACTCCTGTGAGGTCCCGAACGTCACTTCTGGTGGAGCACTGCGGCCTGTACCCACGCTGGTCCGGCTGGGTACGCTCTACGCGCGGCCCGGGAAACGAGGCACGGTCCGCACGGCACGAGTACACGTGGGGATGGTCTCGCGTTCATCCCCGGGCGATACGATCGCTGTCAGCACGATGGCCAGACACCTGCCCGTCCCGTCGGGCAGGCCCAGCCGCCCCGCCTCAGTGAGAAGGTGAAGACTGATGTTCCGCAACGCACTCGAGCCGTGGCACCTGGTGCTGTTGATTCTCGTGATCGTCCTCGTGTTCGGCTCGAAGAAGCTTCCGGACATGGCCCGTTCGCTCGGCAAGTCCGCGCGCATCCTCAAGAGCGAGGCCAAGGCGATGAAGGGCGAGGGCAAGGCGTCCTCGACCGCCGCCCAGCCGGCCGAGGAGGAGCAGGCGCAGCAGGCGCAGCGCACGATCCAGGCGGCCCCCGGTGAAGTGTCCACCTCCCGCCCGGTCGGTGAGCCGACGGACACGACCACCCAGCGCTGACGCGAGGACCGGGACCTTCTCCGGTCCACTGCACGAGATGAGGAAGTGGGTTGCTCAAACCTGCCCTTAAAAAGGAGAGGGATCCCGAGGGGCGCATGCCGCTCGCGGACCACTTGCGCGAGCTGCGCAACCGGCTCGCGAAGGGTGTCCTGGCGATCCTCGTCGTGACGGTGGCGGCGGCCTTCTACTACAAGGACATCACCGACTTCATCACCCGGCCGGTGCTGGACTCCATCGGATGCCCGGACTCGTTCGGGAATCTGGCCAAGTCGAAGGACGTGCACTGCGCGCACCTCACCGTCAGCGGCCTGCTGGCGCCCTTCACCCTGGCCCTGAAGGTCGCGCTGACGACGGGCATCGTGCTGGCGTCGCCGGTGTGGCTGTACCAGCTGTGGGCGTTCGTGGCGCCCGGTCTGCACCGCAACGAGAAGAAGTACGCCTACGCCTTCGTGGCGTTCGGCTTCCCTCTCTTCCTCGCCGGCGGCTACCTCGCCTACAACGTGCTGCCGACGACGGCGAAGTTCCTGATCGACCTGACGCCCAGCAACGCCGAGAACCTGCTGCCCCTGGACGATCTGCTCGACCTGAGCATCCGCATGGTCGTCGTCTTCGGCCTCGCCTTCGAGATGCCGCTGCTGCTGATCATGCTCAACCTCACCGGTGTGCTGTCCGGCCGGCGCATGCTCGGCTGGTGGCGCGGCATGATCGTCGGTATCGCGGCCTTCGCCGCCGTGGCCACGCCCAGCCCGGACCCGGGGACCATGCTGTCCCTCGCGGCACCGATCTGGGGACTGTTCTTCATCGCCGTGGGCTTCTCCATGCTGAACGACCGCCGCAAGCAGCGGCGCGCGGGAGGCGGCCTGTCCGACGACGAGGCCTCCGACCTCGACCTCACGCCCGAGGACATCGGCGAGACCGAGCCCGTCGGTGCCGGCCGGTCGGTGCCCGAGCAGTCCGCCCCCGAGCGGGTCAACGGCTACGACGACGTGACCTGACCCCGGCCTCACCCGACCCCGGCGTCCGCAGGCGTCCGCGAGGGCCGGCCCCTCGCCCCGCGAGCGGCCGGCCCTCGCGTGTGCCGGGCCGCCGGTCAGGGCCCGGCCGCCCGGGGCCGGACCCGGCCGGGCGGGGGATCGGGATAATGATCGTCCTGTTGTCGGTGCGGCCCGGTACGCTCGAAAGCACGATGACTCAGGACCTCTCACCGGCCGAGCGGTACGCGGCAGCGCGCAGACGAGCTGCCGAGCAGGCCACCGCGCTCGCGGGCTTCCGCGAGATGTACGACTTCGGCCTCGACCCGTTCCAGATCGAGGCCTGCCAGGCCCTGGAGGCGGGCAAGGGCGTGCTGGTCGCCGCGCCCACCGGCTCCGGCAAGACGATCGTGGGCGAGTTCGCCGTCCATCTCGCCCTCCAGCAGGGCAAGAAGTGCTTCTACACGACACCCATCAAGGCGCTGTCCAACCAGAAGTACTCCGACCTGTGCCGCCGCTACGGCAGCGACAAGGTGGGCCTGCTCACCGGCGACAACAGCGTGAACTCCGACGCCCCGGTGGTCGTGATGACCACCGAGGTCCTGCGGAACATGCTGTACGCGGGCTCCCAGACGCTGCGCGGCCTCGGCTATGTGGTCATGGACGAGGTGCACTACCTCTCCGACCGCTTCCGCGGCGCCGTCTGGGAGGAGGTGATCATCCACCTGCCCGAGTCGGTGACGCTGGTGTCACTGTCGGCGACCGTGTCCAACGCCGAGGAGTTCGGTGACTGGCTGGACACCGTCCGCGGCGACACCGAGGTGATCGTCTCCGAGCACCGCCCCGTCCCGCTGTTCCAGCACGTGCTGGCCGGGCGCCGGATGTACGACCTGTTCGAGGAGGGCGAGGGCCACAAGAAGGCCGTCAACCCCGACCTCATGCGCATGGCCCGCACGGAGGCCAGCAGGCCGTCGTACCAGGACCGCAGACGCGGCCGGAACATGCGCGAGGCGGACCGCGAGCGCGAGCGCCGCCAGCGCACCCGGATCTGGACGCCGGGCCGCCCCGAGGTGATCGAGCGGCTCGACGCCGAGGGCCTGCTGCCCGCCATCACCTTCATCTTCAGCCGTGCCGCCTGCGAGGCCGCCGTCCAGCAGTGCCTGTACGCGGGTCTCAGGCTCAACGACGAGGAGGCACGGGAGCGGGTCCGCGCCCTCGTCGAGGAGCGCACCGCCGCCATCCCGCGCGAGGACCTGCACGTCCTCGGCTACTACGAATGGCTGGAGGGCTTGGAGCGCGGCATCGCCGCCCACCACGCCGGGATGCTCCCGACCTTCAAGGAGGTCGTCGAGGAGCTGTTCGTGCGCGGTCTGGTCAAGGCGGTCTTCGCCACCGAGACCCTGGCCCTGGGCATCAACATGCCCGCTCGCTCGGTGGTCCTGGAGAAGCTCGTCAAGTGGAACGGCGAGCAGCACGCCGACATCACCCCCGGCGAGTACACCCAGCTCACCGGCCGGGCCGGGCGCCGCGGCATCGACGTCGAGGGGCACGCGGTGGTGCTGTGGCAGCGCGCCATGAACCCCGAGCACCTGGCGGGGCTGGCGGGCACGCGTACGTATCCGCTGCGCTCCAGCTTCAAGCCGTCGTACAACATGGCGGTCAACCTGGTCGAGCAGTTCGGCCGGCACCGCTCGCGGGAGCTGCTGGAGACCTCCTTCGCGCAGTTCCAGGCGGACCGCTCGGTCGTCGGCATCTCCCGGCAGGTGCAGCGCAACGAGGAGGGCCTGTCGGGCTACAAGGAGTCGATGACCTGCCATCTCGGCGACTTCACGGAGTACGCGCGACTGCGCCGCGAGCTGAAGGACCGGGAGAACGAACTGGCCCGCCAGGGCGCCACCCAGCGGCGGGCCGAGGCCGCCGTGGCGCTGGAGAAGCTCAAGCCCGGTGACGTCATCCATGTGCCCACCGGCAAGTTCGCGGGCCTGGCGCTGGTGCTGGATCCGGGGCTGCCGGCCGGCCGTTCCCACGGGCATCGCGGCTTCGATCACCAGGACGGCCCGCGTCCGCTGGTGCTGACCGCCGAGCGCCAGGTCAAGCGGCTGGCCGCCATCGACTTCCCGGTGCCGGTGGAGCCGCTGGAGCGGATGCGGATCCCGAAGTCGTTCAATCCGCGTTCCCCGCAGTCCCGCCGCGACCTGGCCTCCGCGCTGCGCACCAAGGCCGGGCACATCCCGCCCGAGCGGCACCGCAAGCGGCGCTCGCAGGCGGTCGACGACCGCGAGATCGCCCGGCTGCGCAGCGACCTGCGGGCCCACCCGTGCCACGGCTGCGACGACCGCGAGGACCACGCCCGCTGGGCCGAGCGCTACCACCGGCTGATGCGGGACACCCGGCAGCTGGAGCACCGTATCGAGGGCCGTACGAACACCATCGCGCGCACCTTCGACCGGATCGTCGCGCTCCTGACCGAGCTGGACTATCTGCGCGGTGACGAGGTGACCGAGCACGGCAAGCGCCTGGCCCGGCTCTACGGCGAACTCGACCTGCTCGCCAGCGAATGCCTGCGCGAGCGGGTGTGGGAGGACCTGGGCCCGGCCGAACTCGCCGCGTGCGTCTCGGCGTTGGTGTACGAGGCGCGGGCCGCCGACGACGCCATGGCGCCCAAGCTGCCCTCGGGCCGGGCGAAGGCCGCGCTCGGGGAGATGGTGCGCATCTGGGGCCGTCTGGACGCCCTGGAGGAGGACTTCCGGATCAGCCAGACCGAGGGCGTCGGCCAGCGCGAGCCCGACCTCGGCTTCGCCTGGGCCGCGTACATGTGGGCGTCGGGCAAGGGCCTCGACGAGGTGCTGCGCGAGGCGGAGATGCCGGCCGGCGACTTCGTGCGCTGGTGCAAGCAGGTCATCGACGTCCTCGGGCAGATCGCGGCGGCGGCTCCCACGGAGGACTCCACCGTGGCGAAGAACGCGCGCAAGGCGGTCGACGGCCTGCTGAGGGGAGTGGTCGCCTACTCGTCGGTCGGGTGAGTCCACCCGTCCCGGGGCCCTGGGGCGTGACGGTGTGCGGTCGGTCCGCGCACGGTCACGCCCCAGGGCCTTTTCGCGCCCGTCCCGGTGACGGGCCGTCGTATGCCCGTACGCCGTCACGTTCGGTGTTCGAACGATTCCGAGGCGTGCGAAACGGCCGAGGGTACTCCAGTCTCCCGGCCCGTTTCAGGTGGTTGCCGAAGATGACACGGCGTTGATCCGGTCGGACTAAGCTCGCCCGCAGCGCACCGAGTTGATGGGTATTCGTGCGTTTGTTCCCCAATGTTCCCCCTGTTCCGAAGGTGCGGCAGTCCGCCGACCCACCCGGCCCGACGCTGCCCCGAACCACCCCCGCCGATTCATCTCAGAAGGCTTACATGGTGAGTGTCCAATCGCCTCCCGGCAGCCGCGAACTTCCCCGCGCACGCGTGCTGCTGCTCCCGGTCATACTGATGGCGGCGGCCACCGGCGCCGCCGTCGCCCTGGTGGCGGACCCGGCCCGCCTCGCCGTGGGCTGCTGCGGCGCCCTCGCCACCCTCCTGGTGCTTCTCGCGGCCGCCGAAGCGGTGCGCCGCGGCCGCACCGTACGCGAGCAGCGGGCCGAGCACGCCCGGCAGACCGACTACCTGAAGCGGCGCATCGCCGGCCACGACGAGGAGATCTCCTACCTGGCCTCGGAGATCCTCCCGGCCGCCGTCGCCTATCTGCGCGCCAGCCACACCCCGCGCGAGGTCATGCGCGACCTCATCGACGGCGACCCGGAGTGGTGCCGGATCCCGGAGCCGCAGCGCGCGGTGGTCCGCATGATCCTCAAGATCGTGGACCAGGAGGAGTCCATGCGGGACTCCACGCAGCGCTCCTTCGTCAGCATCGCCCGCCGGGTGCAGGCGATCGTGCACCAGCAGGCCAAGGAACTGCGGGAGATGGAGGAGGACCACGGCCGCAGCCCCGAGGTCTTCGACGACCTGCTGCGCATCGACCACGGCACTGCGCTGATCGGCCGCCTCGCCGACTCCATCTCCGTCCTCGGCGGCGGCCGCCCCGGCCGCCAGTGGCCCAACCCGGTCACGCTCTACAGCGTGCTGCGCGGCGCCATGTCCCGGATCCTGGAGTACCGGCGCATCGAGCTGCACTCCATCGCCAAGGTCAACATCAAGGGCACCGACGTCGAGCCGGTCATCCACGCCGCCGCCGAACTCCTCGACAACGCCACCCGCTACTCGCCCCCGCAGACCAAGGTGCACGTGACCGCCGTGGAGGTGCAGAGCGGCGTCGCCATCGAGATCGAGGACGGCGGCGTCAGCCTCAACGAGGAGTCCCGCGCCCGGATCGAGAAGATGGTCGAGGCGGCCAAGGCCGGGGTCGACCTCCAGGAGCTGGCCGAGAGCCCGCGGCTCGGCCTCGCCGTCGTCGGCCGCCTGTGCACGGCGTACAAGATGCAGGTCTCCCTGCGGGCCTCCGCGTACGGCGGGGTCCGCGCCGTCCTCGTCGTGCCCAGCGACATGATGACCACCGATCCGGCCCCCGGGCTCGCCCACGGCATCGGCGCCACCTCCATCCCGCGGCCCGGCGAGGACGCCGTCGAGGGACCCAAGCGCGCCCCCAAGAAGCGCCGCCCCACCAGCCCGCGCATCCCCGCCTCGGTCCCGATGGAGGACGAGGTCCCCGAGGTCACCGAGTGGACGCCGGGCGGCCTGCCGCAGCGCCGCAGCCGGGTCAAGACCCCGCTCAGCCAGCGCATCGCCGAACAGGCCGCCGTCGAACGGGCCGAGTTGGAGGGCGGCTCCGTGTGGAGCACGCCCCGGGCCGCCGTCCCCCAGCCCGCGCAGCCGGAGACCGAGCCCGGCCTGTGGGTGGAGGCGTTCTGGGACGGCCTGAAGAAGGACAACCCGGGCCCGGACCCGACCGCGTTCACCCAGGACCCGACCGCGTTCCTGCACCTGATCGAGAAGCCGGCCCGTGACGGAGCCGACGACGAGGGGGACCTCAAGTGATCCAGCAGCGTGCCAACTTCGACTGGATGCTCAAGGAGCTGAACGACGGCGTACCGGGCATCGAGATGATCGTGGTGCTCTCCGCCGACGGCCTGCGCATCGCCCGCTACGGCGGTGACCCGGACGCGGCCGACCGGGTCGCCGCGGCCTGCGCGGGGCTCCAGAGCCTGGCGAGCGCCGTCGCCGTCGAGATCCCCGACAGCGACGGCCGGATGAAGCTGGTCATCATCGAGATCGACGGCGGCTACTTCTACCTGATGTCCGCCGGGGCCAACGCCTACCTGGCGGTACTCGCCGACATCCGCACCGAACCCGGCATGATGAGCGCCCGGATGCGCGATCTCGTGGTCCGGATCGGAGCCCACCTGACCAGTCCGCCCCGGCGCGGTGGGCAGACCGTATGACCCCTCCGCGACGCCAGAGGCGCTACCCCGCACACGAACCGCCGCCGCCCAGACCCGCCGAGCAGGGCGAGGAGCGGAACCCGGAGCGGCTGTACGTCGTGGCCGGTGCGGGCGAGGACGGTGCCCGCGCCGCCCTCGACCTGGTGACCCTCGTGGTGGCACGCGCCGAACCGCCGCCGTCCGCCACCCCCGAGCAGGCGGCGCTGCTGCGGCTGTGCGCCGCCCCGCTGTCCGTGGCCGAACTCTCGGCCTACCTCAACCTGCCGTTCAGCGCGATGACGGTCCTGATCACCGAGCTGCTGACGGCCGAACTGGTCCAGGCGCGTGCCCCGATCGTGCGCCAGGCGGTCCCCGACCGTTCCCTCCTCGAAGCGGTGATGCATGGACTTCAACGGCTCTGACACCCTCCCCGGCCCGCGCACCGGTGACCATCTCCCGCACACGGCCCAGGCCGCGGTGAAGATCGTCATCGTCGGCGGGTTCGGGGTCGGCAAGACGACGATGGTGGGCTCGGTCAGCGAGATCAGGCCGCTGACCACCGAGGAGACCATGACCCAGGCCGGGATCGGGGTCGACGACGACTACGGCTCCGACTCCAAGACGGCCACCACGGTCGCCATGGACTTCGGCCGTATCAGCATCACCGACCAACTGGTGCTCTACCTCTTCGGCACGCCCGGCCAGGAACGCTTCTGGTTCCTGTGGAACGGCCTGTTCGAGGGGGCGCTCGGCGCGGTCGTCCTGGTCGACACCCGCCGTCTGGAGGTCAGCTTCGACGTGATGGGCCGGCTGGAGGAGCGCGGTGTGCCCTTCGTGGTGGCCATCAACTCCTTCCCGGACGGCCCCCGTTACCCGATCGCCGAACTGCGTACGGCGCTGGATCTGTCGGAGGAGATCCCGATGGTCGAGTGCGACGTACGGCGCCGGGCCTCCAGCCGGGACGTGCTGATGACCCTCATGCGCTTCCTGCACTCCCTGGCCATGACGGGCCCGCGCACCTGAGCGGCCCGTGACACTCCCGGCTCTTCTCGGCCCCCTGTCTGTTCCTGTTCCCCTGTTCCCCTGTTCCCCTGTTCCCCTGTTCCCCTGTTCCCCTGTTCCGCCCTCCGTCTCTCCTTCCGTCTCTCCTTCTGTCCTTTCCGCTTCGAAAGCGACCGCTGTGACGCCTGAACCCCAGCACCTGACCGGTCCGGACGACCGCATCCCCGCCCCGCCCCCCGGCTGCCCCGCGCACGGCGCGCACGGCGTCGGTCCCGGTGGGCTGCACCGCCTGCACGAGGCGCCCGACCTCGGCGACCTGTACGAGCAACTGCGCGACCGGCACGGCCCGGTGGCGCCCGTGCTGCTGCACGACGACGTCCCCATGTGGGTGGTCCTCGGCCACACCGAGAACCTGCACATGGTGCGCACCCCCTCGCAGTTCACCCGGGACAGCCGCATCTGGACCCCGCTCAAGGAGGGCATGGTCAAGCCCGACCACCCCCTCATGCCGCACATCGCCTGGCAGCCGATCTGCTCGCACGCCGAGGGCGACGAGCACAAGCGGCTGCGCGGCGCGGTCACCGCGGCCATGGCCACCATCGACCACCGCGGGCTGCGCCGCCACATCGGCCGCGCCACCCAGCGCCTGGTCAACCGCTTCTGCGGGACGGGCCGCGCCGACCTCGTCGACCAGTTCGCCGAGCATCTGCCGATGGCCGTGATGTGCGAGGTCCTCGGCATGCCCGAGGAGTACGGCGACCGGCTGGTGCAGGCCGCCCGCGACATGCTCAAGGGCACCGAGACCGCCATCGCCAGCAACGACTACATCATGGGCTGTCTGAGCGGGCTCGCCGCCCGCCGCCGGGCCCGCCCCGAGGACGACTTCACCAGCCACCTCATCGCCGACCCGGCCGGTCTGAACGACGAAGAGGTCGGCCAGCACCTGCGGCTGGTGCTCATCGCCGCCTACGAGGCCACCGCGAACCTGCTGGCCAACACCATCCGCCGGGTGCTCACCGACCCGGGGTTCCGCGCCCAGCTCAACGGCGGGCAGATGACGGTGCCGGAGGCGGTCGAGCAGTCCCTGTGGGACGAGCCGCCCTTCAGCACCATCTTCGCCTACTTCGCCAAGCAGGAGACCGAGCTGGGCGGCCAGCGCATCCGGCGCGGCGACGGGCTGCTGCTCGGCATCGCGCCCGGCAACGTCGACCCCCGGGTCCGGCCCGACCTGGCGGCCGACATGCAGGGCAACCGGTCCCACCTCGCCTTCAGCGGCGGCCCGCACGAGTGCCCCGGCCAGGACATCGGCCGGGCCATCGCGGACGTCGGTGTGGACAAGCTGCTGATGCGGCTGCCCGACATCCGGCTCGACTGCCACGAGGACGAGCTGCGCTGGACCGAGTCGATCGCCTCGCAGCACCTGGTGGAGCTGCCGGTGCGGTTCACCCCGCGCCCGCAGCAGGACGTGATGGCCCAGCCGAGCCACACCCCGATGCCGGTGCCGCAGCCGCGCACCGCCTGGGAGATCAGCACCGTACCGGCCACGCCCGCACCGTCCCCCGAGCCCGTGCCGGACGAGGGGACGGCCGCTGCCACGGTGTCGGCGGGCCCCTCGCGCGGCCGGACGGCGGTGGCCGCCGAGGCGCCCGCACGCCCGGCGTCCGCGCCCGCGGCCACCGCCCCCGCGGCGCCGACCGCCCGGACCGCCGGGACCACCGGCACCGGGGTCGGGATCGGCGGCGGCACGGGCACCGGCCCCGGCGCGGACCCCGGCGGCGACTTCGTGCCGGACCGCCCGCTCGGCGCCTGGCAGCGCTTCCTGCGCTGGTGGCGCGGCTACTGACCCGCTTCCCACGCGGCCGGGGACTCCCAGGCCCGCAGGGTCCGCCCGCTGCGCAGCCGGTGCTCGGCGCCCGTGACCGGGTCGGTGAACTCCAGCTCCCGCGCCAGCAGTTGCAGCGGGCGCCGGAAGTCACCGGCCGGGCCGGGGCCGGTCACCACCGGGTAGAGCGGGTCGCCGAGGATCGGCACGCCCAGCGCGCTCATGTGCACCCGCAGCTGGTGCGTCTGCCCGGTGGCCGGGGTGAGCCGGTAGCGGGCCAGGCCGTCCGCGCGGTGTGCGAGCAGTTCGACGTGCGTGAGCGCGTTCGGCTCGCCGGGCACCTCGCGGGCGGCCAGCTCCCCGCGCTCCTTCACGATCCGGCTGCGCACGGTCCGGGACAGGGCGAGCGCGGGATCGTACGGCGCCACGGCCTCGTACACCTTGCGCACCCGCCGGTCGCGGAAGAGCGTCTGGTACGCGCCGCGCTCCTCGGGCCGCACCGTGAACAGCACCAGCCCGGCGGTGAGCCGGTCCAGGCGGTGCGCGGCGCCGAGCGCCGGGAGAGCCAGCTCGCGGCGGAGCCGGGCCAGCGCGGTCTCGGCGACATGGGTGCCGCGCGGGGTGGTGGCCAGGAAGTGCGGCTTGTCCGCGACGACCAGGTGCTCGTCGCGGTGGACCACCTCCAGCGGGAACGGCACCGGCACCTCGTCGGGCAGCTCCCGGTGGAACCAGACGAACATCCCGGGCTCGTACGGCGCCTGTGGTGCCACCGGCCGTCCGTCGGCGCCGATGATCCGCCCCTGGTCGAACATCTCGGCGACCGCGCCGGGAGCCGCCCCCGACAGCCGCTCCACCAGGTGCTCGCGCACCGTCGCCCACGTCCCGTCGGCGGGCAGCCGCACCCGCACCGGGTCCACGCCCCGCAACTGGGGCAGCGGAGCGGGCGGTGCGGAGCGGGAACGGCGTCTCATCCGCAGCAGCCTACGAGCCGCCGCACCCGGAGGAAAACCGCTGGGCCGCCCGGTCCGCGCCCGGCAGGATGCGGACCATGCCCGACCTCACCGCTCCCGTCCTGCCCGCCCACGCCTTCTCCCGTGCGCCGCAGCCCGCAGTGCCCACCGGCGACGGACTCCTGCTGCGTCCCTTCCGGACCGGGGACGCGCCCGCCGTGCACGCCGTCTTCCAGGACCCGGTCATGCACCGGTGGCACCTGCGCTCCGCCGGTTCCGAGGAGGAGGTGACCGGCTGGATGGCCCAGTGGCACGCGGCCTGGGCGGCGGACCGGGAGGCCCACTGGGCGGTGACCGAGGACGGCGGCGCCGGGCGTCTGCTGGGCCGGGTCGCGCTGCGCGAGGTGCGCCTCGCGGACGGCGCGGCCGAGGTGGCGTACTGGACGGCGCCCGAGGCCCGGGGCAGGAAGGTGGCCGCCCGTGCCACCGCCGCGCTCGCCCGCTGGGCGCTGGAGGAGACCGGCTTCCACCGCCTGGAACTGCTGCACGCCGTGGCCAACGAGGCGTCCTGCCGGGTCGCCGCCCGGACCGGCTTCGCGCTGGAGGGCACCAAGCGCCGCTCGGGTCTGCACGCGGACGGCTGGCACGACATGCATCTGCACGCCCGGCTGCGGGGCGACTGAGCGCGGACCGCGGATACGGGCGACGACGCGAGGGGCGGCCCCCCGCGTGCGCGGGTGCCGCCCCTCGGGGTGCGTCCTCGGCTCAGGCGGCGCTCGGCGCGCCCTCCTGCTCGGCCTCGATACGGGCGTTCCACTCGGGCTTGGAGGCCTGCCAGCCGTCCTCGTTGTGGCCCAGGCGCCAGTAGCCGGAGATCGACAGGTCCTCGCGGGGGATGCCGTGCTCGACGCGCAGCAGCCGCCGCAGGTCCTTCACGAAGGCCGCCTCGCCGTGCACGAAGGCCTGCACGCGGCCCGCGGGGAACTCCAGCGCCCGTACGGCCTCGACCAGGGCCTCGCCGACGGGCCGCTCGCCGCGGTGCAGCCAGACGACCTCCACGTCGGAGTCGATCTTCTGCTCCTCCTCGGGGCCGGAGACCTCCACGAAGGCGTGCGCGGTGACGCCCGGGGGCATGGCCTCCAGGGAGCGGGCGATGGCGGGCAGGGCGCTCTCGTCACCGGCCAGCAGATGCCAGTCGGCGGTGGGGTCCGGGGCATAGGCGCCGCCGGGGCCCATGAAGCGCACCACGTCGCCCGGCCGCACCCGCAGCGACCAGGGGCCCGCCAGGCCCTCGTCGCCGTGCACCACGAAGTCGACGGCCAGCTCGCGGTGCTCGGCGTCCCAGGCGCGCACGGTGTAGGTCCGGGTCACCGGCCACTGCTCGGGCGGGAACTCCTCGCGGACGCGCTGTAGGTCGAAGGGCTCGGGATAGGTGACGCCGGGGGCCGGGAACAGCAGCTTCACATAGTGGTCCGTGCAGGTGTCTGCGGCGAAGCCGGCCAGCTCCTCGCCGCCGAGCACCACGCGCTGCATGTGCGGAGTGAGCCGTTCGGTGCGGACCACCCGCGCGGTGTGGGCCCTTCGCGGCTTGCGCGCCGGACGTTCTGCCATGACGGCCTCCCAGTTCACTTGCTTAGGCTTACCTAAGTTAGCACCTTCCGCCGGGCGGCACCTCTTCCGCGGGGACTTCCCCCGTGCGCGTCGTCGCTCTGTGTCACGCCTCCAGGGTGCTGACCAGGCGCTGGAGGGAGCCGCCCAGTCCCCAGCGGCCGGACAGCTCCGTCAGTGCCGCCGCGTCGCGCGGGGTGCGCGGCAGCGCCGTGTCGACGTCCGGCAGCGGGACGTCCCGGGCCACGCGCACGACCTTCGGGGCCACCGCGAGATACGGGCGTGCCTCGTCGAGCCGTCTGCGCTGCGCCGGGGTGAGCTTCGCCCGCGGGTCGTCGACCGCGGCCATGATCCCGGCCAGGTCGCCGAAGGCGTCGAGCAGCCGGGCCGCGGTCTTCTCCCCGATGCCGGGCACGCCCGGCAGGCCGTCGCTCGGGTCGCCGCGCAGCAGTGCCAGGTCCGCGTACCCGCTGCCGTCGACCCCATACTTCTCGCGCAGCACCGCCTCGTCGGTGAGCTGGAGCGTGCCGACACCCTTGAGCGGGTAGAGCACGCGCACCCCGCGCGCGTCGTCCACCAGCTGGTACAGATCGCGGTCGCCGGTGACGATGTCGACCGGGCCGGTGGCGCGGGTGGTGAGGGTGCCGATGATGTCGTCGGCCTCGTACCCGGCGACGCCCACGCGGGCGATGCCGAGGGCGTCGAGCACCGCCTCGATGACCGGGACCTGCGGCGAGAGGGTGTCGGGCACCTCTTCCTCGTCCGGGCCGCCCGGGTGCTCGGCGGCCACGCGGTGCGCCTTGTAGGACGGGATCAGCTCCACCCGCCAGTGCGGCCGCCAGTCGGCGTCCATGCAGGCCACCAGCCGGGCGGGCCGGTGGTCGCGGACCAGGCGGTCGATGAAGTCGAGCAGTCCGCGCACCGCGTTCACCGGGGTGCCGTCGGGGGCCTTCACGGACTCCGGGACGCCGAAGTGGGCGCGGAAGTACAGGGAGGCGGTGTCGAGGAGCATCAGGGGTCCGGTCACGCCTCGCATCATGCCGTACGCCACTGACAGTCACCCGGCGCCGTGTGAGCCACGCCACTTTTGTGTTTGCCTCCGGGGGACCTGGGCAGGCGCGGGCCCGAGCGAAGGTAGTTGCGTTATTCAACTGTTACTGATCCTTCGCAACTGTCCCTGTCCCCTATGACGAGAGGTGCGCGTGGCATCCAGGCTTGAGGCCCAACACCTGTACAAGGTGTTCGGCAGACGACCCGACGAGGCAGTGGAGAAACTCCGGCAGGGTGCCGACCGCGACGAACTGCGGGCCGGCGGCACCACCGCCGCCGTCATCGACGCCTCCTTCACCGTGGACCCCGGACAGATCTTCGTCGTGATGGGGCTGTCCGGCTCCGGCAAGTCCACACTCCTGCGGATGCTGAACGGCCTCCTGGAGCCGACCGCCGGGCAGGTGCGCTTCGACGGCGAGGACCTGACCGCGCTCACCGACCGCGAACTGCGCGAGGTCCGCTCGAAGAAGATCAGCATGGTCTTCCAGCACTTCGCGCTCTTCCCGCACCGCAGCGTCCGCGACAACGCCGCGTACGGCCTGGAAGTGCAGGGCGTGCCCCGCGCCGAGCGCGCTCGCCGCGCCGACGAGGCGCTCGCCCTGTGCGGCCTGGCCGGCTGGGAGGACTCCTGGCCCGACGAGCTGTCCGGCGGCATGCAGCAGCGCGTCGGCCTCGCCCGCGCACTCGCCACCGACGCCGACCTGCTGCTGATGGACGAGTCCTTCAGCGCCCTGGACCCGCTGATCCGCCGCGACATGCAGGACCAGCTGCTCCAGCTCCAGAAGACCCTGAAGAAGACGATCGTGTTCATCACCCACGACCTCAACGAGGCCATGCGCCTGGGCGACCGCATCGCCGTCATGCGCGACGGCCGGATCGTGCAGAACGGCACCGCCGAGGACATCCTGCTGCGCCCGGAGGGCGACTACGTCGCCTCCTTCATCCAGGACGTCGACCGCTCCCGCGTCCTGACCGCGGAGTCGGTCATGGACCGCGAGGTGCAGGGCGACGAGGCCGACTGCGGCTGCGAGACCGCGACGCCGCACACCCCGTTCACCGAGCTCTGCGCGCTCAGCGCCCGGCTGCCCCACCCGGTCGCCGTGCTCGACGAGCACCGCGAGCTGGTCGGCGTCGTGCCGCGCGGGCGGCTCATCGGCTTCCTCGCCGACGAGTCCGACGCCGCCGACGCCGCGCCCGTGACCTGCGACGCGCCGCGTGGCAAGGACGGCAAGGACGGCAAGGACGGCAAGAAGGAGGCGGCCCGTGCCTAGGATCCCGCTCGGCGACTGGGTCAACTCCGCGGTCGACTGGCTGCTGGGCCATGTGTCCTGGCTCTTCGACTTCTTCAAGACCGTCTTCACCGGCGCCTACGACGGCATCAACGCCGTCCTCCAGGCGCCCGAGCCGCTGCTGCTGGCCGGCATCTTCGCGGTGCTCGCCTTCTGGCTGCGCGGCACCCTGGCCGGTGTCCTCGCCTTCGTCGGGTTCGCCTTCATCGACTCCCTCGGGCTGTGGGACGACGCGATGGTCACCCTGGCGCTCGTCCTGGTCGCCACGATCATCGCCCTGGTGATCTCCGTCCCGGTCGGTGTCTGGGCGGCCCGCTCGGACCGGGTCAGCGCGATCGTGCGGCCCTTCCTGGACTTCATGCAGACGCTGCCGGCGATGGTCTACCTCATCCCGGCCATCCTGTTCTTCGGCACCGGCGGCCCCGCGGGCATCGTCGCCACCCTGATCTTCGCGCTCGCCCCCGGTGTGCGCATGACCGAGCTGGGCATCCGCCAGGTCGACAAGGAGCTGGTGGAGGCCGCCGAGGCGTTCGGCAGCACGCCCCGCAGCATCCTGCTGCGCGTCCAGCTGCCGCTGGCGCTGCCCACCGTGATGGCCGGCGTCAACCAGGTGATCATGCTCGGCCTGTCCATGGCCGCGATCGCCGGCATGGTCGGCACCGGCGGCCTCGGCGGCGACGTCAACGAGGCCATCGGCCAGCTCGACGTCGGCCTCGGCTCCGAGGCGGGCGTCGCCATCGTGATCCTCGCGATCTACCTGGACCGTATGACCAACGCCCTGGGCACCCAGGTCTCGCCGCTCGGCCGCCGGGCCGCCGCCCGCGCCCGCGCGCTGGCCGGTCTGAAGATCTGGTCGTACCGGCCCAGCCCGCAGATCGCCGTGATCGGCGTGGTCGTGCTCGCGCTGGCCGCCGGCGGCATGGGCGTCTTCGGGGGCGGCGACAGCGCCACCGCCGCCGACGACGGCCAGAACGTCGGCAAGGGCAAGAAGGTCACCATCGGCTACATCCCCTGGGACGAGGGCGTGGCCTCCACCTTCCTGTGGAAGGAGGTCCTGGAGCGGCGCGGCTACAAGGTCGACGCCCGCCAGTTCGACGCCGGACCGCTCTACACCTCGCTCGCCCAGGGCAGCGTCGACTTCGAGACGGACTCCTGGCTGCCCACGACCCACGCGCAGTACTGGAAGAAGTACGGCGACCGGCTCGACGACCTCGGCTCCTGGTACGGGCCGACCTCGCTGGAGCTGAGCGTGCCCTCGTACATGAAGGACATCAACTCCCTCGACGACCTCAAGGGCAAGGCGTCCCTGTTCGGCGGGAAGGTCACCGGCATCGAGCCCAGCGCCGGTGAGATGGCCCTGCTCAAGAGCAAGGTCCTCAAGGACTACGGCCTGGACAAGGAGTACAAGGTCGTCGACAGCTCCACGCCCGCCATGCTGGCCGAGCTGAAGCGCGCCTACAGCAAGAAGGAACCGGTCCTCGTCACCCTGTGGTCGCCGCACTGGGCGTACAACGACTACGACCTGAAGAAGCTCAAGGACCCCAAGGGCGCCTGGGGCAAGGGCGACGGCGTGCACACGCTGTCCCGCAAGGGCTTCGCCGACGACAACCCGGTCGTCGGCAACTGGCTGAAGAACTTCAAGCTGGACGAGAAGCAGCTCACCAGCCTGGAGGCCGAGATCAACAAGGCCGGCAAGGGGCGGCAGCAGGACGCCGTGCGCACCTGGCTGAAGGCCAACCCGGGCGTCGTCGACAAGCTGGCCCCGGTGCCCGGCGGCGCCGGGAGCACCCCGGCCGAGGCCAAGCGCGCGCTGAACGTCGCCTGGTTCCCCTGGGACGAGGACGTCGCCGTCACCCACCTGTGGAAGCACGTCCTGGAGCGGCGCGGCTACAAGCTGAACCTCAAGCAGATGGACGTCGGCCCCGTCTACACCGGCCTGGCCGGCGGGGACATCGACCTCAACTTCGACGCCTGGCTGCCCTACGCCCAGAAGAACTACTGGGACAAGAGCAAGGACAAGCTCAAGGACCTCGGCACCTGGTACCAGCCGACGTCCCTGGAGATCGCCGTGCCGTCCTACGTCAAGGACGTGAAGTCCCTGGCGGACCTGAAGGGCAAGTCGTCCGAGTTCGGCGGGAAGATCATCGGCATCGAGCCGGGCACCGGTGAGATGACCCTCCTCAAGAGCAAGGTCCTGCCCGGCTACGGCCTGGACAAGGAGTACAAGGTCGTCGACGGCTCCACGCCCGCGATGCTCGCCGAGCTGAAGCGCGCGTACGCCAAGAAGCAGCCCGTCGCCGTCGTGCTGTGGTCCCCGCACTGGGCCTACAGCCGCTACGGTCTCACCAAGCTCGCCGACGACAAGAAGCTCTTCGGCGAGGGCAACACCATCCGCACCATCTCCAGCCAGAAGTTCCCCGAGCAGTACCCGCAGCTCACCGAGTGGATCAAGAAGTTCCGGATGAGCGAGGACGAGCTGGGCAGCCTGGAGAGCGAGATCAACGCCCGCGGCAAGGCCCAGGAGGACGAGGCCGTCGACGCCTGGATCGCGAAGCACCCGGACGTCGTCCAGCGGATGACCCCGCAGTAGCGGCACCGGCGCCGCGCCCGGCGGCCCGCCGCACCGCACACCGCCCGAGGGGCGGGTCCGGCCACGCACCTGACGGTGTGGCCGGACCCGCCCCTCGGGCCGTCCACCGGGCGGATCCGGACAATCACGGACCGTCACCTCATCGCCCGGTACGGCACCGGAGCCCGTACGGTGGCTGTGAGCGCGACCGGAGCGCGGCGTGAACCAGGGGGTCGCGACGACGGGAGGCGTACGGGGAAGTGACGGGCACGTGAAACGGTTTGCCGAACATGCGTAGGGTGCAGACAACTCAACAGGAGCGGTACGCCCCGGCACGGAGCCCGGGACGGACCGCGCGGGGGCGGACCGGCGAGCGGGCCCGCGGACAGCACGACGACGAGCGAAGGAGGGAGCCGGAGCGATGGGCGACCACAAAGAACAGCCCCTGCGCGTGGGCGCGGCCGTACGGCGGCGCCGCCGCGCGCTGAACCTCACCCTCGCCGTCGTGGCCGGGCGCAGCGGCCTGTCGGTGCCCTTCCTGAGCCAGATCGAGAACGACCGGGCCCGCCCCAGCCGAAGCTCCCTGGAGAAGGTCGCCGACGCGCTGCGCACCACCGCGGTGGAACTGCTGGCGGCGGCCGACCCGGCGTGCAGCGTCGACGTGGTCCGCGCCGAGCTGCCCGAGAGCGGCGAGCCGGAACCGGCGCCCCGGATGCGCGCCCTGGTCCGCGGCCACCACCAGCTGCACGCCTCGGAGTTCACCGGGGACCACGACGCCGGCCGCGAGTTCCAGCACCGCAACGACGAGCTGATGTACGTCGCCGACGGCGCGGTCGAGGTCGAGGCCGAGGGCCGCGCGTACCGGCTGGTGCGCGGCGACACCATGTATCTGACCGGCGGGGTGCGCCACCGCTGGCGGGCCACCGTCGCGGACACCCGCGTGATCGTGGTCGCGGTGGCCGAGCACATCGAGGCGGTGCAGGACCGGACGCGCTGATGGTCCGCGTCGTCTCCCTGGTCCCCTCGCTCACCGAGGCGGTCGCCGCGACCGTGCCCGGCGCGCTGGCCGGCGCCACCGACTGGTGCAGCCACCCGGCCGGCCTGGACGTCGTCCGTGTCGGCGGCACCAAGAACCCCGACACCGCCCGTATCGCCGCCCTCGCCCCCGATCTGGTGATCGCCAACGAGGAGGAGAACCGCGCGCCCGACCTCGACGCGCTGCGCGCCGCCGGGACCGAGGTGCTGGTGACCGAGGTGCGGGACGTACCGGGCGCCTTCCGTGAGCTGGCGCGGGTGCTGACGGCCTGCGGGGCGGCGGCCCGGCCGCGCTGGCTGGACGAGGCCGAGGCCGCCTGGGCGGCGCCGCCCGCCCCCGAGGTCCGTACGACCGCCGTCGTGCCGGTGTGGCGCAGGCCCTGGATGGTGCTCGGCCGGGACACCTTCGCCGGGGACGTGCTGGCCCGTCTGGGCGTCGACCACCTCTACGCCCGCCACGCCGAGCGCTACCCGCGCGTCCCCGTCGAGGAACTGCGGGCGGCGGCCCCGGACGTCGTCGTGCTGCCCGACGAGCCGTACCGGTTCACCGCCGCCGACGGCCCCGAGGCCTTCGCGGGCCTGCCGTGCGCGCTGGTCAGCGGACGGCATCTGACGTGGTACGGGCCGTCGCTGGCCGAAGCGCCGCGGCTGCTGGGCGAGGCGCTGCGAGCAGCGCTCCGCTGAGCAGCCCGCGCGCGGTGTGCACGGCCGCGGCGGCCCACGCGGTGAGCAGCACCGCGTACAGGGCCACGGCGAGCGTGTCGTACGCGACGAGATGGGTGTGCCGGGCCAGGGCCGAGGCGCCGGTCACACAGGTGCCCACCGGGAAGGTGAAGGACCACCACGTCATGGCGAAGCCCATGCCCTGCCGGGCGGCGCGCACCACCTGGGCGGCGGCGAAGGCGAACCAGAGCACGGCGAAGCCCATGACCGGCACCCCGTACAGCAGCGCGAAGACCGCGAAACCCGTGTCGAAGGGGGCCGGTACGACGCCGGGCGCGGTGTCCGCGAAGGCACCGGCGGCCGTCGTCGACTGCCCCAGCGGGCCCAGCACCAGGAACAGCGTCGGCGTCAGCGCGAGCGGCAGCGGCCCCACCAGCAGCAGCCGGCCCAGCACCAGCGGCAGCAGGGCGAGCGTCGCCAGCAGGCTCAGCCCGAACATCGCCACACAGCCCAGCAGCAGGGTCTCCCGCAGCTGACCGGCCGGCAGGTGCAGCACCAGGGCGGGTCCCAGCGCGGCGGACACCATCGGCGCGACCACCGGCAGCAGCCACACCGGTGTCGTCTCGCGCGGCTCGATCCGGTGGTGCACGGCCATCAGGTACGGCACCGCGACCGCCGCCACCAGCCCGACCGCCGTACCGGCCGTGAACAGCACGGTGTCCAGGGCGAGCGCGGCGGACGCGCCGATCCAGTCCCGGCCCACCGAGAGCGCGCCGCCGCCCACGGCCAGCAGCGCCATCGAGAGGCAGCCGTAGAACGGGGCCGCCGCCGGGTCCAGAAGGTGCGCGCGGGCCTGGTCGCGGTGGTGGATCCAGTGCAGCGCGCGGGCCGTCAGCAGGACCGCGAGCAGGACCAGCGAGAGCGCCCAGACGGCCGCGCACACCGTGCGCAGCCCCGGGACGTGCACCGGCAGCGCCGCACCCGCCCCGGCGACGGCGGCGGTGCCCATGACCGAGCCGTACCAGTTGGGCCCCAGCAGGCGCAGGGCCGGGAGGCGGCGCGGCGTGGCCGGGCCGGGCATGCGGGCCGGGGAGGCCGAGGAGGCCGAGGAGGACGGACGGGAGTGCTGCGTCGTTGAATGGGCTGCGGTGACCATGACCTGAGGTTTTCGCAGGTCCGCTGCCCCCACCAGGGGGTTTGTCTCTATCGGGGCATAAGCTGGCTTTATGGGAAGGAGGCCGGAGGTGGACGCAGGCAATGGCGAGGGGCGGCCGCCCGGGGCGGCGCCGCTGGCCCACCGGGTGCCCGACCTGGGCGCGCTGGAGCTGCTCCTGGCGGTGGCGCGGCTGGGCAGCCTGGGCGCCGCCGCCCGCGAGCTGGGCATCACCCAGCCGGCGGCGAGCAGCCGGATCCGCTCCATGGAACGGCAGCTCGGACTGGCCCTGGTGGACCGCTCACCGCGCGGTTCCCGGCTGACCGACGCGGGCGCGCTGGTCACGGACTGGGCCCGGCGGGTCGTGGAGGCGGCGGAGGCGTTCGACGTGGGGGCGCAGGCGCTGCGCGACCGCCGGGACTCGCGGCTGCGGGTGGCGGCGAGCATGACGATCGCCGAGTACCTGCTGCCCGGCTGGCTGATCGCGCTGCGCGCGCGCCGCCCCGACACGGCGGTGTCGCTGCTGGCCGGGAACTCCGCGGTGGTCGCCGAACGGCTGCTGGCGGGCGAGGCGGACCTCGGCTTCGTGGAGGGGGTGTCGGTGCCGCCCGGACTGGACTCCGTGGTGATCGCCCACGACCGGCTGACCGTGGTGGCCGCGCCCGGCCATCCCTGGGCCCGGCGGCGGCGCCCGCTGGAGGCGGCGGAACTGGCCGCGACCCCGCTGATCCTGCGCGAGACGGGCTCCGGGACCCGGCAGGTGCTGGACGCGGCGCTGGGCGGGCTGGCCCGGCCGCTGATCGAACTCTCCTCCACCACGGCGGTGAAGGCCGCGGCCGTCAGCGGCGCGGGCCCGGCCGTCCTCAGCGAACTGGCCGTCGGCGACGAGCTGACCCTGCGCCGCCTGGTGACCGTCCCGGTCCGGGACGTCGCCCTCCGCCGCGACCTGCGCGCGGTCTGGCCCACCGGCCACCGCCCGACGGGCCCGGCCCGGGACCTGCTCTCCCTGACCCGGACCTGACCCGGACCTGACCCGGACCTGACCCGGACCTGATCCGGACCTGACCCGGGCCCGGCCGGGGGCGGGACCCGCGCCGGACGCGGGCGCGGGGTCGGTGTCCGGGCCGGTCCGTGTGTCAGGGCCGCGCGGAGTGGTCGTCGGGCGCCGCCGGGGGCCGACGAGTCGCCGCCGGGGGGCGTCCCCGCTCAGTCGCCGTCGTTCCCGGCCGCCGCCGCGACCAGGGCGCTCATGACCCGGGTGTCCTCGGCCATCTCCGGGTGCCACTGGACCCCCAGGGTCCAGGGCGCGCCGGGCGGTGGTTCGAGCGCCTCGACCGTGCCGTCCTGGGCGTGCGCCGAGGCGACGAGCCCGGCGGCCAGGCGGTCGACGGCCTGGTGGTGGTAGGCCGGGACGGTCGTGGGTTCCGGGACGGCCGCCGCGTACCGGGTGCCGGGCACCGGGACGACCGGGTGGGCGCCGAAGACGCCGACGGCCCCGGCGTGCCCGTCCAGGTGCTGCACCAGGGTGCCGCCCAGGGCCACGTTCAGCAGCTGCATGCCCCGGCAGATGCCGAGCAGTGGCACCCCGGCCGCCAGCGCGGCCCCGATCAGGGCGAGTTCCCAGGCGTCCCGGGCCCGCGCGGGCGGCCCCGTACGGGGATCGGGCGCGGCTCCGTACCGTACGGGCTCCACGTCCGGGCCGCCCGCGATCACCAGGCCGTCCAGCCGCTCCACGGCCGCCGCCGCCCGCTCGGGCGCGTCCGGCGGCAGCATCGCGGCGAGCCCGCCCGCGCGCTGCACCAGCCGCGGGTAGCCGGCCGGCAGCAGCGCGGCCTCCAGCTCCCACACGCCCCAGCGCGCGCCCGGCTCCAGATACGTACTGACGCCGATCAGCGGTCGTCGTGCGCTCGTCGCGGTCATCCGGCCCTCCCGGCTCGCAATGGTGTGCGTCCATACCTAACGCACCCGGGCGCCCCGACGCACCCACGCGCGCGTGCCCGCGTCCCGGGGCTCCCCGGTCACCCACGCGCGTGCCCACGCCCTCGCAGCTCCCCGGTCACCCACGCGCGCGTGCCCCCGCCCTCGCCCCTCCCGGAACCCGCCGCCCGGCGCCGCCCGGTCCGCCCGGCCCCTCTGGTTCACGCCAGGAAGCCCCGCAGCAGCGCCGCCGTCCCCGCGCAGTGCTCCCGCGCCCGCTCCCGTGCGCCGTCCGCGTCCCCGGCCAGCACCGCGGCCACCAGCGCGGCGTGCTGGCGCTGCGAGTGCTCCAGGTTGCGCACCAGCAGCGGGATGCAGTCCAGCAGGTCGTTCACCGTGGCCCGGACCGCCGCGTACTGGGCGGCCAGCGTCGGCGAGCCGGACAGCTCGGCCAGCGTCAGGTGCAGCAGCGTGTCCCGGCGCCGGTACTCCGCGGGCGGTACGTCCCGGGTGTGCTCCAGCGCCGCCCGCAGCCGCCGCTCCTGGTCGTCCGTCAGCCCGTGCGCGGCGCACAGCCCGGCCGCGCCCGTCTCCAGCACCTCGCGGAAGCGCAGGACGTCCTCCAGGTCGACCGCGGCCACCCGCCGCCGCAGCTCGTCCCCGGCGTGCGTACCCGTGTCCGCGCGCGGGCGCACGAACGTACCGCCGTAGCGCCCCCGCCGTGCTTCCACGAGCCCCTGCTCATGGAGCACCTTCAGCACCTCGCGCAGCGTCACCCGGCTGATGCCCAGCCGGGCGGCCAGCTCGCGCTCGGCCGGCAGCCGCTCACCCGTCGGCACCAGCCCCAGCCGCACCACCAGCAGGATCTGCTCCAGCGCCTCCTCGAAGCCGTTGCCCGCGCGCACCGGCCGCAGCAGCGCCGTGAGCCGGTCCCCGCCCGCTCCGGTCGAACCCGTGTCCCCAGCCATCCGGCCGCGCCCCCTTCCCAGCCAATGGTCCAGAGCCATACCTTATGGCGCACGGCGTCGGCCGAACGGCCGGCGAAGCCCGAGGAGGCCCGCCCGTGGCAGACCGCACACCCCCGCTCACCGTCGAGGAACTGCGGACGCTCGTCGCGGGCGGCGACATCGACACCGTCGTCCTGGCCTTCCCGGACATGCAGGGACGGCTCCAGGGCAAGCGCTTCGCCGCCCGCTTCTTCCTCGACGAGGTCCTGCGGCACGGCACCGAGGGCTGCACCTACCTCCTCGCCGTCGACGCCGAGATGAACACCGTCGACGGCTACGCCCTGTCCTCCTGGGACCGCGGCTACGGCGACTTCGCCATGCACCCCGACCTCGCCACCCTGCGCCGCCTCCCCTGGAACCCGGGCACCGCCCTGGCCGTCGCCGACCTCGCCTGGCACGACGGCTCCCCGGTGACCGTCGCCCCCCGGCAGATCCTGCGCCGCCAGCTCGACCGGCTCGCCGAGCACGGCTGGCGGGCCCAGGCCGGGACCGAGCTGGAGTTCATCGTCTTCCAGGACACCTACGAACAGGCCTGGGACGGCGGCTACCGCGGCCTCACCCCGGCCAACCGGTACAACGTCGACTACTCGATCCTCGGCACCGGCCGCGTCGAACCGCTGCTGCGCCGCCTGCGCAACGACATGGCGGGCGCCGGTCTCACCGTCGAGTCCGCCAAGGGCGAGTGCAACCTGGGCCAGCACGAGATCACCTTCCGCTACGACGAGGCCCTGGTCACCTGCGACCAGCACGCCGTCTACAAGACCGGCGCCAAGGAGATCGCCGCCCAGGAGGGCGTCTCGCTCACCTTCATGGCCAAGTACGACGAGCGCGAGGGCAACTCCTGCCACATCCACCTCTCCCTCACCGACGCCGACGGCACCGGCGTGATGGCCGGTCCGGAACCGGGGGAGATGTCCGAGGTCATGCGGCACTTCCTCGCCGGACAGCTCGCCGCGCTGCGCGACTTCTCCCTGCTCTACGCGCCCGGCATCAACTCCTACAAGCGGTTCCAGCCCGGCTCCTTCGCCCCCACCGCGGTCGCCTGGGGCCACGACAACCGCACCTGTGCGCTGCGCGTCGTCGGCCACGGCCCCTCGCTGCGCTTCGAGAACCGGCTGCCCGGCGGCGACGTCAACCCGCACCTGGCCGTCGCCGGACTCGTCGCCGCGGGCCTGTACGGCCTCGAACAGCGGCTGCCGCTGCCCGAGCCGTGTCCCGGCAACGCCTACACCGCGGACTACGCGCACGTTCCCACGACCCTGCGCGAGGCGGCCGAGCTGTGGGAGAACAGCCCGATCGCGAAGGCCGCCTTCGGCGACGAGGTCGTCGCGCACTACCGCAACATGGCGCGCGTCGAACTCGACGCGTTCGACGCCGCGGTCACCGACTGGGAGCTGCGCCGCTCCTTCGAACGCATGTGAGAGGCCCCGTCTTGCCGAACGAGTTCCAGCCCGAGCACGCACCCGAACTCCTGGTCCTCGACCCGGCCACCGAGGAGACGGTCGCCGTCGTCCCCGCCGCCGACGCCACCGACGTGGACCGCGCCGTCGTCCGCGCGAGCGCCGCCCAGCGCTCCTGGGCGGTCGCCGCCCCCGCCGACCGGGCCCGGCTGCTGCGCCGCTTCGCCGACGTCGTCGACGCCCACGCCGAGGAACTGGCCCAGTTGGAGGTCCGCGAGGCCGGCCATCTCGTCGGCGACGCCCGCTGGGAGGCCGGCAACGTCCGCGACCTGCTGCTGTACGCGGCCGGCGGCGCCGAACGGCTGCTCGGTCGGCAGATCCCGGTACCCGGCGGCTGGGACGTCACCTTCCTCGAACCGCTCGGCGTCGTCGGTGTGATCGCCCCCTGGAACTTCCCCATGCCGATCGCCGCCTGGGGCTCCTTCCCGGCCCTGGCCGCGGGCAACGCGGTCCTGCTCAAACCCGCCGAGACCACCCCGCTCACCGCCCTGCGCCTGGCGGAACTCGCCCTGGAGGCGGGCCTGCCCGAGCACCTGTTCCAGGTACTGCCCGGACACGGCCGCGTCGCGGGCCGCGCGCTGGTCGACCACCCCGGCGTGGCGAAGATCGTCTTCACCGGCTCCACCCGCACCGGCCGCGAGATCATGGAGCGCTGCGCCCGGCACGTCAAACCCGTCACCCTCGAACTGGGCGGCAAGAGCCCCAGCATCGTCTTCGCCGACGCCGACCTGAGGGCCGCCGCCGACCCGTCCTCCTTCCTGGACAACGCCGGACAGGACTGCTGCGCCCGCACCCGCGTCCTCGTCCAGGAGTCCGCCTACGACGAGGTGCACGCGCTGCTCGCCGAGGCGCTGGCCGCCGTCGTGGTGGGCGACCCGGCCGACGAGAAGACCGGGATGGGCCCGCTGATCTCCCGCGCGCAGCGGGACCGCGTACGGGCCTACGCGCCGCCCGGAGCACCGGCGCTGCGCGGCACCGCGCCCGGCGGACCCGGCTTCTGGTTCCCGCCGACCGTGCTCACCGGGGAGCGGCCGGACTCCGCCGCCGCCCGCGAGGAGATCTTCGGCCCGGTCGCCGTCCTGCTGTCCTTCACCGACGAACAGGACGCGATCCGCCTCGCGAACGACACCCCGTACGGCCTGTCCGGCTCCGTGTGGACCCGGGACGTGGGCCGCGCCCTGCGCGTCGCCCAGGGCGTCCGGGCCGGGAACCTGTCCGTCAACTCGCATGCCAGCGTGCGCTACTGGACACCGTTCGGCGGGGCCAAGCAGTCCGGTCTCGGCCGCGAACTCGGCCCCGACGCCCTGACCGCCTTCACCGAGACCAAGAACGTCTTCCTCAGCACGGAGGGGCCCGCACAGTGAGCGAAGAGACAGCGCAAGAGGCAGCGCAAGAAACCGCGGGAGACACAGCGGAAGAGACAGCTCCCGCGGCCGTCTGCCGGCGGCTGGTCGGGCGTACCGCCGTCGTCACCGGCGCGGGCAGCGGCATCGGCCTCGCCGCCGCGCGCCGCCTCGCCGCCGAGGGCGCGCACGTCGTCTGCGGCGACATCGACGAGCGGAGCGGCAAGGCCGCGGCCGAGGCCGTCGGCGGACTGTTCGTCCAGGTCGACGTCACCGACCCCGGCCAGGTCGAGGCGCTGTTCCGGGCGGCGTACGACACCTACGGCAGCGTCGACGTCGCCTTCAACAACGCCGGTATCTCCCCGCCCGACGACGACTCCATCCTGGAGACCGGCCTGGAGGCGTGGAAGCGCGTCCAGGACGTCAACCTCACCTCCGTCTACCTGTGCTGCAAGGCGGCCCTGCCCTACATGCGGCGCCAGGGCCGGGGCTCCATCATCAACACCGCCTCCTTCGTGGCCCGGATGGGCGCCGCCACCTCGCAGATCTCCTACACCGCCTCCAAGGGCGGCGTGCTGGCCATGTCCCGGGAACTGGGCGTGCAGTTCGCCCGTGAGGGCATCCGGGTGAACGCGCTGTGCCCCGGACCGGTCAACACCCCTCTGTTGCGGGAGCTGTTCGCCAAGGACCCGGAGCGCGCCGCGCGCCGCCTCGTGCACATTCCGCTCGGCCGGTTCGCCGAGGCCGAGGAGATCGCCGCCGCCGTCGCCTTCCTCGCCAGCGACGACTCCTCCTTCGTCAACGCCACCGACTTCCTGGTGGACGGCGGCATCTCGGGGGCGTACGTCACCCCGCTCTAGAGGTGCTGTCCGGGGGAAGCGGCCCGGGTGTCGGCCCGGATCCCCGGGCGGGTCCTCGTCGCGCTCACCACCCGGCGGCCACCTGTGACGGCGGGGCGATCCGCCCTACAGTGCCGGGGTGAGCATGACGCCCCCGGCCGGCTGGTACCGCGACCCGTCGGCCCCGCACCTGGAACGCTGGTGGGACGGGACCGCCTGGAGCGAGCACCGGCGCTCACCGGAGACCGTGCCGCTCCCGCTGGTCGTCCCGGCCGCCCGGCGCCCGGCACGCGCCAGGGCGGTGGCGCTGGCCGCCGCCGGGTCCGTCCTGGCCGCCGCGATCGTCACCGGGGCGGTCCTGCTCCACGACGGCGGTGGCGGCGGTGACCGTGGTGACGGCGCGACGCGCACCGCCCCCGGCGGCCCGGCCGCGACGGACACCGCCACCGCTCCTGCCCCGGCCGCCCCGGCCACCCCGCCGGACTCGTCCGGTCCGTCCGACGCGTCCGTGGTGGTCGACCAGCTCAACGGCATCACCCTGCCGCTCCCCACCGGCTGGGAGGCACCGCGCGACGTCTCCCAGGACGACGTCGTCATGACCACCCACGGCGTCTACGACTGTCCGGCGGGGCGAGGCCTGTGCCGCCACGGCTTGGTCAGCACCCTGACCCCCGCCTCGTCCGAGGGCGCCCGGCCGGAGAGCCTGGCCCGGAACGACATCGCCGACGCGGCCGACGCCGCCTACGGGCGGAACGCCGCGGGCGACACCCCCTACGACGGCATCACCGCCCACCAGGACGTCGCCGCCGGGCCGGTGGCCGTCGCGGGCCGGGCGGGCTACTTCGTGCGCCGCCGGGTCCGTACCGCCAAGGGGCCCGGCGGCTATGTGGAGTCGCTGGCCTTCTCCTCCAGCACGGGCGTCGAGGCGCCCGTCGTCGTCCGCTTCGTCCTCGACGCGGGCCCGGACGGGCCGCCCCTGGCCGACATCGACCGGATCACCAAGGGCATCCGGCCGATCGGCGCCACCGGCGCGGACGGCGGTGTCGGCAGCAGCATCGGCCCGTCGTCGGACTGAGCCCGACAGGAGTCCGACCGGACTCGGAGGCAGGAGCCCGGCCGGGCTCAGAGGAAGGTGTGGCCCTCGCCGCGGTACGTCGGCACGGTCGCCGTCACCCGGTCGCCCTCGACGAGGTGCAGCGCGTCGAACCGCTCGCACAGCTCACCGGCCTTGGCGTGCCGGAACCACACCTTGTCGCCGATCAGCAGGTCGTCGGCGGGCGGGCCGAGCAGCGGGGTCTGCACCTCGCCGGGCCCCTCCTGCGGGTCGTAGCGCAGGCCCTCGGGCAGATACGGCACCGGCAGCCGGTCCGCTCCGGCCGCCCCCGACGCGGGGTAGCCGCCGCCGAGCACGGTGACCACCCCGACCCCCGGGCGCCGCACCACGGGCTGGGCGAACAGCGCCGCCGGACGGCCCCGGAAGGACGTGTAGTTGTCGAACAGGCGCGGCACGTAGAGCCCGGAGCCCGCGGCGATCTCGGTCACCGCCGCCTCCGCCGCGGTGTGCTGCACACTGCCCGTGCCGCCGCCGTTGACGAACTCCAGGTCCGGCGCCACCGCGCGGACCGCCCGCACCACGGCGGCCCGCCGCTCGGCCAGTTCGCGGCGCGCCGCCGACTGCATCAGCCGGATCGCCCGCGACCGCAGCGGCCGCCCCGCCACCGCGTCGCCCACGCCCGCGACATGCCCCTCGTACGCCATGATCCCGACCAGCCGGAACCCCGGCCGCCGGGCCACCGCGCGGGCCATCTCGGCGATCTGGGCGGGGGAGTGCAGCGGGGAGCGGAGCGCGCCGACGCGGAACCGGCCGCCGAACATCCGCAGCGACGTGTCCAGTTCCAGGCACACCCGCACGGTCTCGCCGCCGCCCTCGCGACAGGCGTCGATCAGGTCGAGCTGGGCCGGGTCGTCGACCATCACCGTGACGGCGGCGGCCGGCTTGGGATCGGAGGCCAGTTCGGCGAAACCGGCGCGGTCGGCGGACGGATAGGCGAGCAGGACGTCCTCGAACCCGGACCGGGCCAGCCACAGCGACTCGGCGAGCGTGAACGACATGATGCCTGCGAAGCCGTCCTTGGCCAGGGCCCGTTCGAGCAGGGCCCGGCAGCGCACGGACTTGCTGGCCACCCGGACCGGTTTGCCGCCGGCCCGGCGCAGCAGATCGTCGGCGTTGGCGTCGAAGGCGTCCAGGTCGACGATCGCGACGGGGGCGTCGAGATGGGCGGTGGCCCGGTCGTAGCGGGCCCGGTCGGCGGCGCGTGCGGTCATGCACGCAGCCTGCCAGACAGGATTACCGCAGGGTAGGGGGACGTTACGGGCAGATCCCCCCGGGCCCGCGGTCCGGTTCCCGCCGTCGCGCGCCCAGCCCGTAGAGTGACGCGCACGTGCGGCACGGGGGCGGCACGATCCCGGCCGCGCGGGCGAGCCGGGATGGCTCCTCGTCCGTACGGGTATGCGTGTCCGGTGACGACCAGTCGGCGCCGGGCGGGGCGACGAGGACGACGGCCGGGCACGAGAGCACGGCTCCGGCACAGCGAAACGGGGGGTGCATGAGCACGGAAGCACGCCACGCTCCGATACCTCCGCGCCCCGCGCACCCGCCCCGCACTCCGGCGCATCCGGCCGATGAACCCCGCGCCCCCCGAAGCGACGCCACGACGCCCCCGGGCACCCAGCCGGTGCAGCCGGTGCAGTCGGCCCCGACCGCCTCTCCGGCGCCGGGCGCGCGTCCGGCCCAGGGCGCGGCCACGGCCGTGGGCGGGGCCGTGGGCGGTGCCGTGGGCGGTGCCGTCCCGGACAGTCCGCCTCCGCCGCCCGCCTCGGCCCGCTTCCCCGACGCCCCGCCCCGCGTCGGACGCGCGGACGCCGTGCGCGGCGGCGGGGCCGACCCGTCCGCCGGGGGCGGCGCGGGGGCGCGGGCCGCCTCCCCGCGCGCGCCGCATCTCTCGGCGGGCGCCACGACCGGCACCCGCGGCGAGGACGGCCACCCGCGACCGTCCTACGCCCCGCCCCACCCAGCCCGCCCGACGGCACCGTCGACCGCCGTGCCCCCGCACGGCACGCGGCGCGCGGCCGCCGTGCCCCCGGGCTCCGACACCGGCCCGGACCAGGGGCCGCTCCCGGCCGCCGGGCCTCCTCCCGGCGCGGACGCCGCCCCCCGTACCCCGCCCGTCCCGGGCGCCCCCTTCGTGCCGACGACGCCCGGCCACGGCGTACCGCCCGCTCCGGCCGCCCGGCCGTCCCGCCCCGGGCCGCCGCGCCCGGCCGTCCCGCCCGCCCGGTACCCCGGCCGCCCCGGCCCACGACCGGCCCACGACGATTTCCCCGGCACCGGCACCGGCACCGGCACCGGCACCGGCACCGCCACCGGCATCAACAACGGCACCGGCGAGGCCCCCGCCGCGCCCGGCCCCGCGCTGCCGTGGACCACTTCCGGCGCGTCCGGCACACCCGCGGCACCCGGGACACGTACGGCACCCGGGACGCGTACGGCACCCGGGAGGCGTACGGCATCCGCCGCCCCGACCGCCCCCGGCGCGTACCCCGGCCCGGCGCGCCCCTACGTCCTGTTCGGCGAGCCGGAGGGCTACGACGCGCGCGGGCGCGGGCGTGCCCTCGGTGTGCGGATCCGGCCCCGGGCCGCGCTGGCCGCCGCGTGCGTGGTCCTCGGACTCGGACTCATCGGCGGTGCCCTGACCGGCAGTTGGCTCACCGGCGACTCGGGCGACGGCGGCGGCGCCGGTACCTTCGCCGCGGCGGGCACCCTGTGGCACAGCATCCCGGTCGACCGGCTCTTCCCGCCCACCGTGGACGGCCGGGGCGCCGGACCCGGCGGCGCCGACCGCACCTGGACCCGGATCGCCGTCGCCCCCGACAGCGGCTGCGCCGACGCCTTCGACCCGCTGCTGCGCAAGGCCCTCTCCCCGGTCGGCTGCACCCGCCTGCTGCGCGCCACCTACACCGACGCCACCCAGAGCTTCGTCACCACGGTCGGCCTGCTCTTCACCAAGGCCGACGCCCCGGCCATGCGTTCCCTGGCCGTCCGCTTCCGCGACGAGGGGCTCGACCGGCGCACCGACCTGCTGCCCCGCCCCTATGCCGCACCGGGCACCGTCGCCGCCGCCTTCGGCGACCGGCAGCGCGCGTCCTGGACGGTGTCCGTGCTGACGGAGGCCCCCGTGGTGGTGTACGCCGTCTCCGGCTGGGCCGACGGCCGCGCGGCCGACGCACCGCAGCCCGCCGCCGACGCGATGAAGGCGGGCGCCGCCACGCCCGCCGCCCAGGCGGGACTCGGCCACGAGGCGAAGGGCCTGGCCGACCGCATCGAACGCGGCTTCCGCACCACCGCGGGCCAGGCCACGGAGAAGCCCTCGTGAGCCCCGCCCTCCGGCGCCGCGGCGGCGCCCTGAGCCTGTTCCTGGCCGCCGCGCTCGCGCTCGTCCCGGCCACCGCCGCGCACGCGGACGGCATCCGCGCCCAGCAGTGGGCCCTGGACGCCCTGCACACCCAGGACCTGTGGCACCACACCCGGGGCAACGGTGTGACCGTCGCCGTCCTGGACACCGGCGTCGAGGCCGACCACCCCGACCTCGCGGGCAACGTCCTGCCGGTCAAGGACCTGATCGGGTTCGGCGCGCGGCGCGGTGACGGCACCTGGGCCCGGCACGGCACCGCCATGGCCGGCATCATCGCCGGGCACGGACACGGCTCCGGCGGCTCCGACGGCGTCATGGGCATCGCCCCCGAGGCGAAGATCCTCCCCGTCCGGGTGATCCTGGAGGACGACGACAAGGCACGCGCCCAGGCGCGCACCACCCGGGGCAACGCGCTCGCCGACGGCATCCGCTGGGCCGCCGACCACGGCGCCGACGTCATCAACCTCTCCCTCGGCGACGACTCGGACTCCGCGCACCCCGAGCCCGCCGAGGACGAGGCCGTCCAGTACGCGCTGAGGAAGGGCACCGTCGTCGTCGCCTCGGCGGGCAACGCCGGCGACAAGGGCGACCACGTCTCCTACCCGGCCGCCTACCCGGGCGTGATCGCGGTGACCGCCGTGGACCGCTACGGCACCCGGGCCGCCTTCTCCACCCGCCGCTGGTACGCCACCGTCAGCGCGCCCGGCGTCGACATCGTCATCGCCGACCCGGACCACAAGTACTACAAGGGCTGGGGCACGAGCGCGGCCTCCGCCTTCGTCTCGGGCGTCGTCGCCCTCATCGAGGCGGCGCACCCGGGGCTGGCCCCGGCCCAGATCAAGAAGGTCCTGGAGGACACGGCCCGGGACGCCCCGGTCGGCGGACGCGACGACTCCCGCGGCTTCGGCATGATCGACCCCGTCGCCGCCGTCGAGGCCGCCGGCCGGCTGAAGCCCGCGGGCCTGCGCACGGCGGCCTACGGCGGACGGTACTTCGGCCCCGGCCCCGACCCGGCGGGCTCGGACGGCGGGACCGACTGGGCGGGCCTCCTCGCGGGCGGCACAGGCGGCGTGCTGCTGGTCGCGGCGGTCCTCCTGTGGCGCGGCCGACGCGCGCGCGACACCCCAGACTCCGCCGACACCGCCATCGGCTTCCAGCCGTAGGCCCCCCGGCTTCCAGCCGTATACCCCCGGGCTTCCGGCCGCAGGAACCACAGGAACCAGGGGCGAGCCCCCTGACGCGGTCAGCCTGCGACGGACGGCGGGGCGGCCGGAGAAGGGGAAGGGGGAGGAGGAGAGGGAGGTGGGGGAGCACCCGGGGCGAACACCGACACCGCCGCCCGCGCCGCCTCCTCCACCAGCAGGACGCCCTCCTCCTTCGTCGCGTTGCCGTGCGACAGCACCGCCACCAGCCGGTCGGCGCCGCCCGCCGTCACCCGGCCGATGCTGTTGACCACCCACAGCCCGGTGGTGCCGCGCGGCAGCCAGCCGTTCTTCAGGGCCCAGGCGGAGCCGTCGGCCGCGGCGGACACCCCCCAGTCCTGGCCCTGCGCGATCCGCCCCATCAGCTCCTGGACGTACGCGCGCGAAGCGGCGTCCAGGGGCGAGGGCGATCCGGCCGTCCCGAAGACCTGCCGGAGCAGGGTGACCTGGTCGGCGGCGGTGGTCCGGGTCAGCCCCCACAGCGGGCCCTCGCCGCCCGTGGTCCCCGTCAGCCCGAGCCGGCGGTGCGCCGCGTCCAGCCCGGCGGCCCCGCCGATGCCCCGCCACAGCGCCGAGGCCGCGTCGTTGTCGCTGTGCCCGATCATGGCGGCCGCGTACGTCCGCTCCCGCGCGCTCGGCGGCCGTCCCGCGTCCTGCGCCCGCAGCAGCACGGCGGCCAGGATGCCGACCTTGACGATGCTCGCCGTCTCGAACGCCCCGTCCCCGTACCGGGCGCTCTCCCCGGAGGCCGGGTCGCGGACCGCCACCGAGACGGCGGCACCGTCGCCCACCGCCACGGACCGCATCGCCGCCCCCAGCAGCGCGCCGCGGTCCGCCACCGGCTCCCGCACGGCCCCACCTCCGCCCTCCCGCCCGACCCCGCCGCCGACGATACGCGGCCCCGGATAGGCTCGGAGCCGTGGCGAACAAGAACATCCCGGACCCCGGATTCTCCGACGACGACGGCTCGGCCGACCCCGCGCTGAGCGCGGCGCTCGCCGCCTGGGCGCAGGACCGCACCGCCGTGGACGGCGTGCTGCGCGCCCTCAAGGGCGCCCGGCTGCTGGTGCCCGTCGTGGCCGTCCTCGGCGAGGTGGAGGAGGACGAGAACGGGCTGCGCCGCGAGAAGACCAGCGACATGGCCGTACCGACCCTGAAGGCCGGGCACCGCACCGCGCTGCCCGCCTTCACCTCCACCGCCTCGCTGGCCCGCTGGGACCCGGCGGCCCGCCCGGTCGCCGTACCGCTGCACCAGGCGCTCCAGGCCGCCGCGCACGAGAAGGCCGACACGGTGGTGCTGGACCTGGCCGGGCCGGTGGCGTTCGAGCTGACCGGGGCCGCGCTGCGCGCGCTCGCGGAGGGCCGCACGACGGCCGATCCGCTCGCCGACCCGGCGGTCCTGGCGGCCGTACGGGACGCGGTGGCCGCCGAACCTGCGGTGCTGAGCGCCCGCCTGGGGCCGGGGCAGGCGGACGGCACCCTCGCGCTCGTCCTCGACCCGGCCGCCACCCAGGCCCCGGCCGACACCGCCCGCGCGGTCGCCGGCCGCCTGGCCGCCAGCGACGCGCTGAGGGCCCGCCTGGTGCGCGGCCTCGACCTGGCACTGCTGCCGGCCGGGGCGACGCCGCCGGGCGAGCCCTTGTACGTGCGGGGGTAGTCCCCTTGTACGTGCGGGGGTAATCTCCGCTGCCCGCGGGGAAGCCCTGGTACGCCTCCCGCGGCCGCGGCGCGCGGGTCAGCCGTAGACCGGGCCCGTGTACTTCTCGCCCGGACCCTGGCCCGGCTCGTCCGGCACGACCGACGCCTCGCGGAACGCCAGCTGCAACGACTTCAGGCCGTCCCGCAGCGGCGCCGCGTGGAAGGAGCTGATCTCGGTCGCGCTCGCGTCCAGCAGTCCGGCGAGGGCCGTCACCAGCTTGCGGGCCTCGTCCAGGTCCTTGTACGTGTCACCCTCGTCCGTCAGGCCGAGCTTCACCGCGGCGGCGCTCATCAGGTTGACGGCGACCGTCACGATCACCTCGACCGCGGGGACCTCCGCGATGTCTCGGGTCATGGCGTCGAAATCGGGGGTCTCAGGAGGGGTCTCACTCATGCCCCACACGATAGGCGGTCCCGCCCGCCGCGCCCCGATTGGCCCTGGTCCGGCCGGGCTGCTAGTCTGGTGGGCGACCGGCTGGACACGCATGCCCCACGGCGAGCGGGCCCGGCCCACAAGTGGAGGCTTCGAGCTCCCACCCGACCGCCCCCCGGGCGGCGGGTCACCGGTCAGACGGCCCCGTCCCAGTGGCGGCGATCCGTCCGAATGCGCGCCCCGCGGCCATCGCGGCGGTCGCTCCGGTAGTTCGAGGAGCCCCGCCTGTGATCGTCCGGGGCATTTTTGTTGCTGCGGCGCGGTTAGGTCTTACGAACACAGACGTACGCGGCTGTCCGCCAGACCGCCGCGTGGTGCTACCGAGGAGGATCCATCAGCGCCGAGCCCCGCATCAACGACCGGATTCGCGTTCCCGAGGTGCGACTTGTCGGTCCCAGTGGCGAGCAGGTGGGCATCGTCCCGCTGGCCAAGGCACTGGAGCTTGCGCAGGAGTACGACCTGGACCTGGTCGAGGTCGCGGCGAACGCCCGTCCGCCCGTGTGCAAGCTCATGGACTACGGGAAGTTCAAGTACGAGTCGGCCATGAAGGCCCGTGAGGCGCGCAAGAACCAGGCGCACACGGTCATCAAGGAGATGAAGCTCCGGCCGAAGATCGACCCGCACGACTATGACACCAAGAAGGGTCACGTCGTCCGGTTCCTCAAGCAGGGCGACAAGGTCAAGATCACGATCATGTTCCGTGGTCGCGAGCAGTCCCGGCCCGAGCTGGGCTACCGGCTGCTCCAGCGCCTCGCGGAGGACGTCCAGGACCTCGGTTTCGTCGAGTCGAACCCGAAGCAGGACGGCCGCAACATGATCATGGTCCTCGGTCCGCACAAGAAGAAGACCGAGGCGATGGCCGAGGCCCGCCAGGCGCAGGAAGCCCGCAAGGCAGACGCGAAGGCCAACCCCGGCAAGTCGCAGAACGCCGCGGACGCCGAGACGCCTGCCGAGGAGCCCGCCGAGGAGCACGCCGAGGCGTGACCTCCGGGGACCCCGCGTCCCAGGTTGTAACCGAAACAAGAGCGACGCTCCATCGTGCCCGGTTCTCGCGACCGGGCACCGGAGCGCCACCGACGAGGAGAGAACGGCGCTATGCCGAAGAACAAGTCGCACAGCGGTGCCAGCAAGCGCTTCAAGGTCACCGGCTCCGGCAAGGTGCTCCGTGAGCGCGCCGGCAAGCGCCACCTGCTCGAGCACAAGTCGTCCCGTCTGACGCGTCGCCTCACCGGCAACGCCGAGATGGCCCCGGGCGACGCCAAGAAGATCAAGAAGCTTCTCGGCAAGTGATGTCGCGGCGCCCGATCGGCTGATCAGGCGCACCGCACGTCAGGACCGGGACCCAATCGTTTCCGGGCCGTGTGAAGACCCCCACGGCCCCGCTACAAGGAGTCAAACAAGTGGCACGCGTCAAGCGGGCAGTCAACGCCCACAAGAAGCGCCGGGCGATCCTCGAGCAGGCCTCCGGCTACCGCGGTCAGCGCTCGCGCCTGTACCGCAAGGCCAAGGAGCAGGTCACCCACTCGCTGGTCTACAACTACAACGACCGCAAGAAGCGCAAGGGTGACTTCCGCCAGCTGTGGATCCAGCGCATCAACGCCGCTGCCCGCGCCAACGGCATCACGTACAACCGCTTCATCCAGGGTCTGAAGGCCGCCAACGTCGAGGTCGACCGCAAGATCCTCGCCGAGCTGGCCGTGAACGACGCGAACGCGTTCGCCGCGCTCGTCGAGGTCGCGCAGAAGGCTCTGCCCAGCGACGTCAACGCGCCGAAGGCCGCGTGACGCCGCACCGGACCTGAGCCGGTGACCGAAGGACCCGCAGGCTTCACGGCTTGCGGGTCCTGCTGTTGGGGGCCCACGCGCGGCGCATCCGCCACGAGACTTCCTCCGAGAGCGATTCTCCCGAGAGCCATTCGTCCGAAAGCAATTCGTCCGAAAGCAAGAGGATGCCGCCCGCCACTCCCGAGCTGATCTCCCCCCGCTCCGCCCGCGTCAGCGCCGCCCGGCGGCTCGCCAAGCGGAACTTCCGGGGCAAGGACCGGCTGTTCCTGGCCGAGGGACCGCAGGCCGTGCGGGAGGCCGCCGCGCACCGGACACCGGCCGGCGACGCCACGCTCGTGGAGCTGTTCGCCACCGTCGAGGCCGCCGAGCGCTACCCCGACATCGTGGGCGAGGTCCGCGCCGCCGGTGCCCGGGTGCACCTCGCCGCCGACGACGTCATCGCCGACATCTCCACCACCGTCACCCCGCAGGGCCTCGTCGGCATCTGCCGGTTCCTGGACACCCCGTTCGAGGAGATCCTCGCCGCCCGGCCCCGCCTCGTCGCCGTCCTCGCCCACGTACGCGACCCCGGCAACGCCGGTACCGTGCTGCGCTGCGCGGACGCCGCCGGAGCCGACGCCGTCGTCCTCACCGACGCCTCCGTCGACCTGTACAACCCGAAGGCCGTACGCGCCTCCGTCGGCTCGCTGTTCCATCTGCCGGTCGCCGTCGGCGTCCCCGTCGAAGCGGCGGTCGCCGGGCTGAAGGGCACCGGGGTGCGCATCCTCGCCGCCGACGGCGCGGGCGGCGACGACCTCGACGACGAGCTGGACAAGGGCACCATGGGCGGCCCCACCGCCTGGGTCTTCGGCAACGAGGCCTGGGGGCTGCCCGAGGAGACCCGGGCCCTGGCCGACGCCGTCGTGCGCGTCCCCATCCACGGCAGGGCGGAGAGCCTGAACCTCGCCACCGCCGCCGCCGTGTGCCTCTACGCGTCGGCCCGCGCACAGCGCGCCCCCGGAGGATGCCGCTCCGTCACCTCCGGCTAGGGCCTGTCGTCACATTGCCGTCGTCCGCCCGGAGGGCGGGCCTCGCGGCGTCAGGTGCGTGCTCTCGGAGTGCCGGGTCCTGACCCGCGTACTGGACGTACTCGGGTCGGGTCCCGGTGCGGCGAGAGTGCGTGCATGGCGTCGCGGGGCAGGCGGGAATTTGACGACAGGCCCTAGTAGGGTGACCAGCTCGGGGGCCCGCTGCACCATCGGGAAGGTGGGGTAAGGGATGAGTGTCGGCACGAGCGGGGCGATTCCGGGCACACACGGCGTACCCCGGCCGTCCGTGCCACCGGACGCGGCCGCCGCGGGGACGGGACCCGACCCCGACGAGCTGCCCGACGGCCTGGTGATCGCCGACGAAACCGGCCGCGTCACCTGTTTCAACGCCGCGGCCGCCCGCATCACCGCCGTCCCCGCCGACCAGGCCCTCGGCCGGCACCTGGAGAAGGCCCTGCCGCTGGAGGACCTGGAGGGCCGCCGCTGGTGGCAGCTCACCGACCCCTACGGCGGCCTCGCCATCCGGGTCGCCCAGCCCGAGCGCAACCTGCTGCTGCCCGGCGGCCGCGAGGTCCTGGTCTCCGCCCGGTACGTCCGCGACCGCCCCGCCGGACCGGTCCGCCGCGTCGTCGTCTGCCTGCGGGACACCGAGGCCCGCCGCCGCACCGAGCGCAGCCACGCCGAGCTGATCGCCACCGTCGCCCACGAACTGCGCTCCCCGCTGACCTCGGTCAAGGGCTTCACCGCGACGCTGCTCGCCAAGTGGGAGCGGTTCACCGACGACCAGAAGCGGCTGATGCTGGAGACGGTGGACGCCGACGCCGACCGCGTCACCCGGCTCATCGCCGAACTGCTCGACATCTCCCGCATCGACTCCGGCCGCCTGGAGGTGCGCCGCCAGCTCGTCGACATAGGGGCGGCGGTCGGCCGCCACGTCCAGGCGTACGTGGCCGCGGGCCAGCCCGCCGACCGGTTCCTGGTCCGCCTGGAGCAGCCGCTGCCCGTCCTGTGGGCCGACCCCGACAAGATCGACCAGGTGCTGAGCAACCTCATCGAAAACGCGGTGCGCCACGGCGAGGGAACCGTCACCATTGACGTCACGCCCGCGGTGTCCCCCCGAGAGGGAGAGGACGCCGGCACGTCGGTCACGGTGAGCGACGAGGGGCCCGGCATCCCGGAGGAGTCCATGAACCGCGTCTTCACCCGCTTCTGGCGGGGCAGCAAGCGCGGCGGCACCGGACTCGGGCTCTACATCGTCAAGGGCATCGTGGAGGCCCACGGCGGCACCATCACGGTCGGCCGCGCGCCGGGCGCCGGCGCGCGGTTCCGATTTACCCTGCCCGTGGGCACCCCGGCACACCTGCTCTGAGCACCGGCCGAGGACCCACGGGCGCATTCGCTTTCCCCCGCCCCGTTAGACTCGGCCTTTGGCACCTTTGCGTCCCAGAAACGGAGACGATTCGTCCATGGGTCGGTGACGGGGACCGTCAGCCTGGTGGCACCTCCCAGCGGCAGCTGGAAGACAATCGGAAGCACGGGAAGAGATGTCGGCACCGAATAAGTCGTACGACCCTGTCGAGGTCGAGGCGTTGAAACCGGAAGAGATCGAGCGCATGCGGGACGAGGCGCTCGCCGCCTTCGCCGCCGCGGACTCGCTCGACGCGCTCCACGAGGCCAAGGTCGCCCACACCGGCCCGGCCTCGCCGCTGGCGCTCGCCAACCGGGAGATCGGCGCCCTGCCCCCGCACGCCAAGGCGGAGGCGGGCAAGCGCGTCGGCATGGCCCGCGGCGCGGTGAACAAGGCCCTCGCCGCCCGCCAGGGCGAGCTGGAGGCCGAGCGGGACACCCGCGTCCTGGTCGAGGAGGCCGTCGACGTCACGCTGCCCTACGACCGCGTACCGGCCGGCGCCCGCCACCCGCTGACCACGCTCTCGGAGCGCATCGAGGACATCTTCGTCGCCATGGGCTACGAGGTCGCCGAGGGCCCCGAGGTCGAGGCGGAGTGGTTCAACTTCGACGCCCTGAACATCGGCCCGGACCACCCGGCGCGCAGCGAGCACGACACGTTCTTCGTGCGCGGCGCCGACGAGGGCTCCGGCGCCGCCGACTCCGGACTCGTCCTGCGCACCCACACCTCGCCCGTGCAGGCCCGCTCCCTGCTGGAGCGCGAACTGCCGGTCTATGTGATCTGCCCCGGCCGGGTGTACCGCACCGACGAGCTGGACGCCACCCACACCCCGGTCTTCCACCAGGTCGAGCTGCTGGCCGTGGACGAGGGCCTGACCATGGCCGACCTCAAGGGCACCCTGGATCACATGGTCCAGTCGCTGTTCGGCGAGGGCATGAAGACCCGGCTGCGGCCGAACTTCTTCCCGTTCACCGAGCCGTCCGCCGAGATGGACATGGTGTGCTACGTCTGCCGCGGCGAGTCCGTCGGCAACCCCGACCGCCCCTGCCGCACCTGCTCCTCCGAGGGCTGGATCGAGCTGGGCGGCTGCGGCATGGTCAACCCCCGGGTGCTCACCGCCTGCGGTGTGGACCCCGAGAAGTACAGCGGATTCGCCTTCGGGTTCGGCATCGAGCGGATGCTGATGTTCCGCCACAACGTCGAAGACATGCGAGACATGGTCGAGGGTGACGTCCGGTTCACCCGGCCGTTCGGGATGGAGATCTGATGCGGGTCCCGCTTTCTTGGCTGCGGGAGTACGTCGACCTGCCGGCGACGGAGACCGGGCGCGACGTCCAGGCCAAGCTCATTCCGGCCGGCCTGGAGGTCGAGACCGTCGAGCAGCTCGGCGCCGACCTCAAGGGGCCGCTCGTCGTCGGCCAGGTGCTCACCATCGAGGAGCTGGAGGGCTTCAAGAAGCCGATCCGCTTCTGCACCGTCGACGTCGGCCGGGCCAACGGCACCGGCGAGCCGCAGGAGATCGTCTGCGGCGCCCGCAACTTCGCCGTCGGCGACAAGGTCGTCGTCGTGCTGCCCGGCGCCACCCTGCCCGGCGGCTTCTCGATCAGCGCCCGCAAGACCTACGGCAGGGTCTCGCACGGCATGATCTGCTCCGCCGACGAACTCGGCATGGGCGACGACGGCACGCACGGCATCATCGTGCTGCCGCCCGAGCACGAGGTGGGCACCGACGCCATCGAGCTGCTCCAGCTCGTCGACGAGGTCCTGGACATCGCGGTCACCCCCGACCGCGGCTACTGCCTGTCGATCCGCGGCGTGGCCCGCGAGGCCGCCATCGCCTACGGCCGCCCGCTGCTCGACCCGGCCCTGCTGGACGTACCGGCGCCGAACGCCTTCGGGCACCCGGTGAAGATCGCCGACCCGTTCGGCTGCGACCGCTTCACCGCCCGCACGGTGACCGGCCTCGACCCCGAGGCGCGCTCCCCGATCTGGCTGCGCCGCCGCCTCCAGAAGGCCGGCATGCGCCCGATCTCGCTCGCCGTGGACATCACCAACTACGTGATGCTGGAGCTGGGCCAGCCGCTGCACGCCTACGACCGCTCCCGCGTCCAGGGCACCATCGGTGTGCGCCGGGCCGAGCGCGGCGAGCAGCTCACCACGCTCGACGGCGTCACGCGCACGCTGTCCGCCGAGGACCTGGTCATCACCGACGACCGCGGCCCGATCGGGCTCGCGGGCGTCATGGGCGGCGCCAACACCGAGATCGACGACACCGAGGGCACCACCACCGAGGTCGTCGTCGAGGCCGCGCACTTCGACCCGGTCGCCGTCGCGCGCACCGCCCGTCGGCACAAGCTGTCCTCCGAGGCGTCCCGCCGCTTCGAGCGCGGTGTGGACCCGCAGGCCGCCTCCGCCGCCGCCCAGCGCACCGTGGACCTGCTGGTCCTGCTCGCCGGCGGCACCGCCGAGGCGGGCGTCACCGAGATCGTCGCGCCGGCCGCGCCGCGCACCATCACGATCCCGGCCGACCACCCGGACAAGGTCGCGGGCGTCGCCTATGGCCGGGAGACCGTCGTAAGGCGGCTCCAGCAGGTGGGCTGCGACGTGTACGGGCAGGACGAGCTGATCGTGACCGTGCCGTCCTGGCGGCCCGACCTGACCGATCCGAACGACCTGGCCGAAGAGGTCATCCGGCTGGAGGGCTACGAGAACCTGCCCTCCACGCTGCCCCGCCCGCTGCCCGGCCGCGGCCTGACCGGACGTCAGCGGCTGCACCGCCGCGTCGGCCGCGCGCTGGCCGGGGCCGGTTACGTCGAGGCGCTGAACTACCCGTTCATCGGCGAGGCCGTCCTCGACCAGCTCGGCCTGGCGGCCGACGACCCGCGCCGCCGCCGGGTCACCCTCGTCAACCCGCTCTCCGACGAGGAGCCCGCCCTGCGCACGACGCTGCTGCCGGGGCTGCTCGGCGCGCTGCGCCGCAACGACGGGCGCGGCAGCCACGACCTGGCCCTGTTCGAGACCGGCCTGGTCTTCCGGCCCACCGGCGAGGAGCCGGCGGCAGCCGCGCTGCCCGCCGACCGCAGGCCCACCGACGAGCAGCTCGCCGCCCTGGACGCGGCGCTGCCGCGCCAGCCCCGCCGGGCCGCCGTGGTGCTCGCCGGAGCCCGCGAGCAGACCGGCTGGTGGGGCAAGGGCCGCCCGTCCGACTGGGCGGACGCCGTCGAGGCGGCACGCACCGTCGCCCGCGAGGCCGGGGTGGAACTGAGCGTCCGCGCCGACCAGCACACCCCCTGGCACCCCGGCCGGTGCGCCGCGCTGTACGCCGAGGTGGACGGCGCCGAGACGCTCGTCGGCCACGCCGGCGAGCTGCACCCGCGGGTGGTCAAGGCGATGCACCTGCCGGAGCGCACCTGCGCGACGGAGATCGACCTGGACCTGCTCCAGCGGGCCGGGGAGGGCCTGTTGCAGGCGCCGCGGATCTCCACGTTCCCGGTGGCCACCCAGGACGTCGCCCTGGTCGTGGACCGGCCGGTCCCGGCCGCCGAGGTCGAGGCCGCGCTGCGCGAGGGCGCGGGTGAACTCCTGGAGTCCCTGCGGCTGTTCGACATCTACGAGAACGCCGAACAGCTCGGCGAGGGACGCAAGTCGCTGGCGTACGCCCTGCGCTTCCGCGCCCCCGACCGCACCCTGACGGTGGACGAGGCGTCCGCCGCCCGCGACGCTGCGGTGGCCCTGGCCGCCGAGCGCACCGGTGCGGAGCTGCGGAGCTAGGCCCCGGCCCCCGGCTCACTCGTTCGGGTGGCAGGGCCGGTGATCCGGCCCTGCACCCTTTCGAGATCGACAGAATCGGACCGGCCCCCTCGGGGCCGGTCCGCGCTGTCAGCGCCTCTTGGGGGGCCATGGTCATGATCCGCATCAGGGCTGGCTCTCCGCGCGGGGTGCGCTCCGGCGCCGTCTTCCTGGCCGTGGGCACCTGCACCGGCCTCTTCCTGCGCGCCCGGCGGACCATGCTGCGCGAGCTGCGCCAGGCGCGCGCGGTCGCGGGCGCCGCGCAGAGCGCGCTGCTGCGCCCCCTGCCGCCCCGGATCGCCGGGCTCGATGTGGCGGCGGCCCAGCTCTCCGCGGACCGGGGCGCGGCCGTCGGCGGCGATCTGTACGAGGTGAGCGCCACCGAGCACGGCGTACGCCTGGTCATGGGCGACGTCCGCGGCCACGGCCTCGCCGCCCTCGGCACCGCCGCCATCGTGCTCGGCAGCTTCCGTGAGGCCGCCCACGACGAACCCGACCTCGCCGGGGTGCTGCGCCGCCTGGACCGGGCGCTGGCCCGCCACCGGCGCGACCGGGACGATCCGAGCCGACCGGCCGCCGAGGACTTCGTCACCGTGCTCCTGGCGGAGATCGCCGAGGACGGCTCCCTGCGCGCCCTCAACTGCGGGCACCCGTGGCCGTACCGGCTGAGCGGGACGGCGGCCGAGCCCGTGTCCCGGGCCGAACCGCTGCCGCCGCTGGGCCTGTTCCCGCTGCCGGCCGCGCTGCCCGCGGCGGACCTCGGCCCGCTGCGGCCCGGCGAGACCCTGCTCCTGCACACCGACGGAGTGGCGGACGCCCGGGACGCCCGGGGCCGGTTCTTCCCGCTGCGGGCGGTGCTCGCGCAGACCGCCCGCCTCGGCCCGCTCCCGCCGCCCGTGCTGCTGCGGGCCGTCTTCACCCGGCTGCTGGGACACACCGGCCCCCGCCCCGCGGACGACGCGGCCGTCCTCGTGATCCGCAACGGCCGGGGCGACGCAAGCGGTACGACTCCGCCGTAGCGCCGCGCCGTTGGCCGCCGCCCGCCCCGCCTCGGAGCGTCGGGCAGACGGCGGGGCGGGCGGCGTGTGGCGGGCCACCGCACTGTACGAGGGGGAGGCGGCGGCCCGGCCGGCCTCTTGACGAGGCATCTCAGTCAACCGGCCGGCCACGCCGAGCGACAGCGCGCGCACCGTGCGGATGCGCGCACTCCGTTCACACCCCGTGTGAAGCGCCGCGCACTACGCTGTCCGCACCGAGCCATCCGGGGGGCCGACATGCAGCCCAACACACTGCTCGACGCGATCCTCGACGAGGCGGGCGTCTCGCACGCAGGTCTCGCCGCGCACGTCAACCAGGCCGGCCGGGCGCGCGGTCTCGCGCTCCGCTACGAACACACCGCCGTGGCGCGCTGGCTGAAGGGCCAGCGGCCCCGGGGCCAGGTGCCCGACCTGATCTGCGAGGTGCTGGCCGCCCGGCTGCACCGCACCGTCACCCTCGACGACATCGGCCTGGGCGTGCCCGGCGAGCCGTCCGCCGCGCACGGCACCTCCCTGTCCGGCTTCGTCGAGCGGGCCACCGCCCTGTGGCGCTGCGACGAGCAGCGGCGCCCGCACCTCCTGGGCGCACCCGCCGTCACCGGCACCCCCGCGGTGATGCCGGTGTGGGAGTGGGAGAACCCGCCCGAGGACGTCGACGTCTCCCGGGGCGGCCGGCACCGGGTCACCGCGGCCGACATCGAGATGCTGCGCGCGGCCCGCGCGCACTACGAGCAGATGTACCGCAAGACCGGCGGGGTGGCGACGCACGGCCGGATCGTGGGCTTCCTCACCGCCGAGGCGGCCCCGCTGCTGCGCGGCGGCTACACCGACGCCACCGGCCGCCTGCTGCACCGGGCCACCGGCGGCCTGGTGGCCGTCGCGGGCATCTGCGCCTACGACTCCGACGCGCACGGCCTGGCCCAGCGCTACTTCCACCAGGCGCTGCGCCTGGCCAAGGCCAGCGGGGACCGGGGCCTGGGCGCGTACGTGATAGCGCTGCTGGTCAACCAGGCGCTGTTCATGACGGAGTACCGGCAGGCCGTCGCCTTCGCCGAGGCGGCGCTGCGCACGGCGGGCCGGCACATCACGCCCGCCCTCGCCTCCGACCTCCACGCGATGCAGGGCAAGGCGTACGCCCACCTCGGGGACGGCAGCGGCGCGCTGTCCTGCATCGCCCGCGCCGAGCAGGCCGCCGAACGCATCCGGCGCGGACACGAACCCGACGAGACCGGCTATGTCCAGCCGGGTCTGGTCAATGTGCAGGTGGCGGAGGCGCTGCTCAGCCTCGGGGAGCTGGCCGCCGCCGAGGAGCACGCGGCGGCGGCCGTGCACAACCCGGCGCACGACCGGGGCCGGGTGCACCGGCTCGCCATGCTGAGCACGGTCGAACTGCGCCGCGGGGACGCGGACAAGGCGGTGGCGACGGCGGTGCTGATGACCGAGCAGGCCCGCGGGATGGAGTCCCAGCGGCTGCGGGACCGGCTGCGGGCGGTGCGCGGGCATCTGCTGCGCAGCGGCTGCGCGGGCACCGCCGAGGCGGCCGAACTCATCGACGGGGCGCTGCGCGTGCCCCTGTCCACCGGGGTCACGGCCCGCTGACCCTGCGCCCGCCGCTGCTCCGCGCGCGGCTCGCCGTGCGCCTGCCTGCCGTAGGAGCCCGGCTGCGATATTGCCACTGACCCGACGGAAGGTGGTAGAACCGTGCAGTGGACGAAAGAGAACGAACAAACGGTGTATGAAAACCGCTGGTTCACCGTCAACCTCGCGGATGTGGCGCTGCCGGACGGCCGGCATCTCGACCACTTCCTGATACGGCTGCGGCCCGTCGCCGCCGCCACCGTGGTGAACGAGGCGGGCGAGGTCCTGCTCCTGTGGCGCCACCGCTTCATCACCGACAGCTGGGGCTGGGAACTCGCGGCGGGCGTCGTCGAGGACGGCGAGGACATCGCCCGCGCCGCCGCCCGGGAACTGGAGGAGGAGACCGGCTGGCGGCCGGGCCGTCTGCACCATCTGATGACCGTCGAACCGTCCAACGGCCTCACCGACGCCCGGCACCACATCTACTGGTCCGACGAGGGCGAGTACACCGGAGAGCCGGTGGACGCCTTCGAGTCCGAGCGCCGCGAATGGGTCCCGCTCAAACTCGTCCCCGACCTGATCGCCCGCGGCGAGGTCCCGGCCGCCGGGATGGCCGCCGCGCTGCTCCTGCTGCACCACCGCGCGGGCGGCTGAACGCCACGGGCCCGGCAGCCTTCCCGGTGCCGGGCCCGCATCCGGCCCCGCGGCTCGCGTGGGCCCGCCGCAGAGGTACGTACGTCAGCCGTAGGTGTAGAACCCCGACCCGCTCTTGCGCCCGAGCCGGCCCGCGTCCACCATCCGCTGGAGCAGCGGGGGAGCGGCGTACAGGGGCTCCTTGTACTCCTCGTACATCGAGTACGCGACGGAGGCGACCGTGTCCAGGCCGATCAGGTCGGACAGCTTCAGCGGGCCCATCGGGTGGGCGCAGCCCAGCTCCATGCCGTTGTCGATGTCCTCGCGGCTGGCGATGCCCGACTCGAACATCCGGATCGCGGAGAGCAGATAGGGGATCAGCAGCGCGTTGACCACGAAGCCGGAGCGGTCCTGGGCGCGGATCGCGTGCTTGCCGAGCACCTTCTCGGTGAACAGCTGCGCCCGGCTCAGGGTGCCCTCGGAGGTGGTGAGCGCCGGGATCAGCTCGACCAGCTGCTGCACGGGGGCCGGGTTGAAGAAGTGGATGCCGATGACGTGGTCGGGGCGGGCGGTGGCGACCGCCAGCTTGACCAGCGGGATCGAGGAGGTGTTGGACGCCAGGATCGCGTCCGGGCGGGTCACCACCTGGTCGAGGACCTGGAAGATCTCGGTCTTGACCTGCTCGTTCTCCACCACGGCCTCGATCACCAGATCGCGGTCGGCGAACTCGCCGAGGTCGGTGGTGAAGGAGAGGCGCGCCTGGGTGGCGTCCCGCTCCTCCTCGCTGATCTTGCCGCGCTCGGCCGCCTTGGCCAGGGAGTTGAACAGCCGGGTCCGGCCGATCTCCAGGGCCTCGCCGGTGGTCTCGGCGACCTTCACGTCCAGGCCGGCCCGTGCGCACACCTCGGCGATGCCCGCACCCATCTGGCCGCAGCCCACCACTCCGACGCGTTCGATGTCGGTCACATCGTCCCTTTCGCTGCTGATCTTCGGCGTGTGGCAGGCGGCCCATGTGTGCGGTGCCTGCTCCGATCGAGCACGTTACCCCCGTCGTGCCGCCGATCGGCGGGCCGGGTCGTGCATGCTGTCCCGGTGCACGGTCCGTGACGGCGCGGATCCACGGCGTACTGGGGGTTTCCGGATGGGCCGAGTGACACGGAGGGCGTTCACCGTGGCCGCCCTGTCGACGCTGGCGGTGTCGCCGGGCGCGACGGCGGCGCCCCAGCCGCCCGGCACGCCCGCGGGCGCCCGCGGCGGGCGCGGCACCACCGAGATGCGCGGCATGTGGCTGGCGACCGTGGCCAACCGGGACTGGCCCTCGCGCACCGGACTGACCGTGGCCCGCCAGCGCGGCGAGCTGACCGCGCTGCTCGACGCGGCGGTGCGCCGCCGGCTCAACACGGTGATCTTCCAGGCGCGGCCCGCCGCCGACGCGCTGTGGCCCTCGCCCTACGAGCCCTGGTCGCGGTTCCTCACCGGCACCCAGGGCAAGGACCCCGGCTGGGACCCGCTGGGCACCGCGGTCACGGAGGCGCACGCCCGGGGGCTCCGGCTGCACGTCTGGTTCAACCCGTACCGGGTGGCGCTGGAGGAGGACCCGTCCCGGCTCGCCGCCTCCCACCCGGCCCGCAAGCACCCCGGCTGGACGGTGCCCTACGGCGGGAAGCTCTACTACAACCCGGGGCTGCCCGAGGTGCGGGCCTTCGTGCAGGAGGCGATGCTCGACGCGGTCCGCCGCTATCCCGTCGACGGCGTCCACTTCGACGACTACTTCTATCCGTACCCGGTGGCCGGGCGGACCTTCGACGACGCCGCCGCGTACGCCCGCCACGGCGGCGGCTTCGCGAGCAGGGCCGCCTGGCGGCGGGACAACATCGACCGGCTGGTGCGGGAGATGGCGGCCGGCGTCGCCCGGACCAGGCCCGGCACCCGGTTCGGGATCAGCCCGTTCGGTGTCTGGCGCAACGGCTCGACGGACTCACGCGGTTCGGCCACCAGGGCGGGCGTCCAGACGTACGACGACCTGTACGCGGACACCCGCCGCTGGGTGCGCGAGGGCTGGATCGACTACATCGTCCCGCAGCTGTACTGGAACATCGGCCAGAGCGCCGCCGACTACGCCGCGCTGGTGCCCTGGTGGGCCGAGGTGGCGCGGGGCAGCCGCACCCAGCTGTACGTGGGCGAGGCGCTGTACAAGGAGGGGGACGCGAGTCAGGGCACCGCCTGGCGGGACCCGGACGAGCTGTCCCGGCACCTCACCCTGGCGAAGAAGTACCCGCAGGTGCGCGGGCATGTGTTCTTCTCCGCCAAGGAGGTCGCCGCCGACCCGGCCGGGGCGATGGCGCGGGTCGTCGCCGGTCACTACCGGCAGTCGGCGCGGCCCCCGCACTGAGCCGGGGCCGTCCGGCGGGACTGCCCGGACCCGAGCCCGCCCGGACCGGACTCGGGCCCGGCCCGGCTCTGGGTCCGGGCCGCGTCCGGGCGGCCGGGCTCGCGCGGCGGATCCGCGCCGGTCACCGCTGGTGCTGGTACTGGTGCTAGTGCTGGTGCCGGGGTTCCTCGTGATGACGGATCTGGCAGTCGGGGCCCGGTGACATCACGGCCTCGTGCCCGTCCTCGAACCGGACGCGGTAGGGCGGGCTGCCCTCCGTGCCCATCACTTCGACCACTTCGCTGACCTGGTCGTGCTGGCCGACCACCCGGCCGTGCTGCACGAGGTGGTCGCCTTTGGCTGCGCGCATCTGCGGGCCTCCTCACCATGCGGGGGAGCTGCGGTCCTCGTTCCCGAGTCTACGGCGCGGAGCGCGGCCGGAACCTGGTGTGCGACCGGCACCGGTACGGCCCGGTCAGCCGCGCGCCCGCTGGGTGACGGCGATGCACACGAGCACGGCGGCGGCCGTCAGGGGGGCGGCCGGCGTCAGATGCTCGCCGAGCAGCAGCACCGACCACACCAGTGTGAGCAGCGGCTGGGCCAGCTGCAACTGGCTGGCCTTGGGAATGCCGATCGCCGCCATGCCCCGGTACCAGACGACCAGCCCGAAGAACTGCGAGCCCAGCGTCACCCACAGCAGCCCGGCCACCGCGTGCGCCCCCAGCCGCACCGGCTCGTGCGCCAGCGCCAGCGCGGCCCCCGGCACGGTCACCGGCAGGCACAGCACCAGTGCCCAGCCGATCACCTGCCAGCCCGGCATGATCCGGGCCAGCCGCCCGCCCTCGGTGTAGCCCGCCGCGCACACCAGCAGCGCCCCGAACAGATACCCGTCGGCGGCCGACAGCGCGCCGCCGCTCTGCTGCACGGTGAAGGCGACCACGGCCGCCGCGCCCGCCAGCGCCGCCGCCCAGAACGTCCGCGAGGGCCGGGCGCCGACCCGCAGGGCCGACAGCAGCGCCGTGGTGAGCGGGAGCAGGCCCACGACGACCGCCGCGTGCGCCGTCGTCGACGTCCGCAGGGCCAGCGTGGTCAGCAGCGGGAAGCCGAGGACGACCCCGGCACCCACCACCGCGAGTCCCGGCCAGTGGCGGCGCGCGGGCAGCGGCACCCCCGTCGCGAGCAGGCAGCCGCCCGCGACGAGCGCGGCGAGCACGCTGCGCACGGCCACCAGCGACCACGGCCCGAAGCCCTCCAGGCCCCACGCGGTGGCCGGGAAGGTGAGCGAGAAGGCGACGACGCCGAGGCCCGCCTGGAGGAGACCGGACCGGGGCCCGGAGGAGGCCGGCGAAGCGGCCTGGCCGTCGACCGCTATCCGGTCGCGCGCGGTAGCGCTACTCTGTGCTTCCATGCATGAGCGTAGCAGTGTGGGAGAACTGGCCCAGCGCCTCCGGCAGGAGCTGGACCGCTACTCGCCCGGTGGAAAGCTCCCGTCCAGCAGGGCGCTGGTGGAGCGCTACCGGGTGAGCCCGGTGACCGTCTCCCGCGCCCTGGCGCACCTGGCGGCCGAAGGTCTGGTCGTCACCCGCCCCGGCGCCGGGGCGTTCCGCGCCGCGCGGCCGGCCGCCCCCGCCGCCGTCGGGGACACCTCCTGGCAGGCCGTCGCGCTCAGCGCGGACGGCGCCGCCGACCTCGTACCGCGCACGGTGGACGCCTCCGGTGTGACCGCCACGCTCGCCGTGCCGCCGCCCGGCGTGATCGAGTTCAGCGGCGGCTATCCGCACCCCTCGCTCCAGCCCGAACGGGCCATGTCCGCCGCGCTCGCCCGCGCGGGCCGCCGCCCCGGCGCGTGGGGACGGCCCCCGCTGGAGGGCCTCCCCGAGCTGCGCGAGTGGTTCGCGCGGAGCATCGGCGGCCCCGGCGGCACGGTCACCGCGGCCGAGATCCTGATCGCGGCGGGCGGGCAGTCGGCGCTCACCACCGCCCTGCGCGCCCTGGCGCCGCCCGGCGCGCCGGTGCTGGTGGAGTCGCCGACCTATCCGGGCATGCTGGCCATCGCCCGGTCGGCGGGGCTGCGGCCCGTCCCGGTGCCGGTGGACGCCGACGGGGTGCGCCCCGAGCTGCTGGCCGACGCGTTCCGGGCGAGCGGCGCGCGGGTCTTCGTCTGCCAGCCGCTGTTCCAGAACCCCACCGGCGCGGTGCTCGCCCGCGACCGGCGCGCCGCGGTGCTGCGGACCGCCCGCGCGGCCGGGGCGTTCGTCGTCGAGGACGACTTCGTACGGCATCTGGTGCACGAGGACGCGGGACCGCCGCCGCCCCCGCTGGCCGCCGACGACACGGACGGCGTGGTGGTGCACGTCGCCTCGCTGACCAAGGCGACCTCGCCCAGCTTCCGGGTGAGCGCGCTGGCCGCGCGGGGCCCGGTCCTGGAGCGGCTGCGCGCGATCCAGGTGGTCGACGCCTTCTTCGTGCCCCGGCCGCTCCAGGAGGCGGCCCTCGAACTGGTCGGCTCGCCCGCCTGGCCGCGCCATCTGCGGGCGCTGTCGGCCGAGTTGCGTGCCCGCCGGGACGCCATGGTGAGCGCGCTGCGGCTGCACCTGCCCGAACTGGCCCTCGACCACGTCCCGTCCGGGGGCTACCACCTGTGGCCGCGCCTGCCGGACGGCGCGGACGAGGCCGCCCTGACCGCCGCCGCGCTGCGGGCGGGCGTCGCCTTCACCCCGGGGCGCCCCTACTTCTGCGCCGAACCCCCGGCCGGGCACGCCCGGTTGAGCTTCGCCGCGGTCGGCGGGAGCGCCGAGATCGCCGAGGGCGTACGCCGCCTGCGGAGCGCCTGCTCCGAAGTGCTCGGCTGACCGCGCGTGCCGTGAAACCCGCTCGACACCCGGGGACCCGCGCTGGCAGCCTCTCGCCATGACCGACATCCCACGGCCGGCCGACGGCTACGAGATCTCCGCCGACCCCGCCCGCATCGACGCCGCCCGCGTGCACCGCTGGCTCTCCACGGACGCGTACTGGGCGCTCGGCCGCCCGCGCGAGACACAGGACCGGGCCATCGCGGGATCCCTGAACTTCGGGGTGTTCGACACGGCCCGCGACGAGCAGGTCGGCTACGCCCGGGTCGTCACCGACCTGGCGACCTTCGCCTGGCTGTGCGACGTGTACATCGATCCGGCCGTGCGCGGCAAGGGCCTCGGCAGTGCGCTCGTCGCCGCCGTGCGCGAGCACCTGCGGCCCCTCGGGGTGCGCCGGATCGTGCTGGCCACGGACGACGCGCACGGCGTCTACGAGAAGGTCGGCTTCCGGCCGCTGGAGCGGCCCGGCCAGTGGATGCTGCTCGCCCTGGGCTGACCGGCGCCCTCAGTCCGCGCCCGCGCCCGGAGCGGCCCGGGTGTAGTCGGTGGTGAGCACCAGGTCCTTCGCCGGGCCGCCCACCCGCCACACCGTGCGCCAGTGGTCGGCGTCCCGGACGGTGAACTCGCCCCGGTAGAGGTCCGCCGCGCAGGGATGGTCGGCGACGTACCGGCCCGAGGACAGGTCCAGGTCGTGGAAGGGCCGCCCGTCCGCGAACCGCACGTCCGCGCCGCCCGGCGCGGCGCCGGGCAGGAAGCGCAGGGTGCGCTCGGCGGGGCGGGCCGTGCCCCGCCACTCGAACGTGCCCGACTCGTGGTGCAGCAGCCCGCCGCCCTCCAGCGGACCGAAGTCGGTCACCCCGGTGAAGGCGCCCTCGTCGCCGGTGGCCAGGTCGCGCACCGCCCGCTCGACCCGCCACCGCCCGGCCAGATAGGCCAGCGCGTCCGGCACCGGCCAGTACTCGCCCATCGTCCCCGCCTCCGTCCGCGCGCCGCCGCGCTCCGCCTGGGTCATCCCCTTCAGGATGCGGCAGGGACGGACGCGGATCCTGACCGCCCCTCGCCGAGCGGCAGCAGCCCCCGCTCGGCGAAGACCTTCTTGGCCACGAAGGTGGCGTTGAGGGACTTGGGGAAGCCGCAGTACCCGGCCGCGTGCAGCATCGCCTCGGTGATCTGCTCCGGGGCGAGGCCCACGTTGAGGGCCGCGTTCACGTGCACCTCCAACTGGGGCTCGCAGCCGCCGAGCGCGGTCAGCATGCCCAGCGTCACCAACTGGCGGTCGCGCGGCGCCAGTTCCTCGCGGGCATAGATCTCGCCGAAGCCCCAGGAGACGATCTGGTGGCCCAGCTCGGGGCTGATGTCGGCGAGCGAGTCGATGACCCGCTGCCCCGCCTCGCCGTCGATGCTCCGCAGTACCCCGAGCCCGTGGGCGAAGCGCTCGTCCCGGGTGGTGTGCTCGCTCATGTCCGCTCTTCCGTCCCCGTCCGCCGCTCGTGCAGCAGCCGTTCATAGTGATCGATCTTGTCGTCCAGCGTGTGGGCGTTGCGCCGCAGCGCCCGGATGCGGTCGGCCAGGCCGGTGCGGTGCTCGCGGAGCATCGCCAGCCGCTCGGGCACCGTCGCGTCGCCCTGGGCCCGCAGCGTCGCGAAGCGCTGCATGTCGGCGATCGACATGCCCGTCTCGCGCAGCCGCAGCAGGAACTCCAGCCAGGCCAGGTCCGCCGCCTCGTACCGCCGCTGGTTGCCGGTGGTGCGGCCGACCCGCTGGATCAGACCGGCCCGCTCGTAGTAGCGCAGGGTGTCGTGCGAGAGGCCCGTGCGCTCGGCGACCTGGGCGATGGTCAGAGTCGTTCCCCGTCCCGCCGGGACGGGCTGTCCGCTGGTCATGGAAGAACCGTAGAACCTGGAGCGCGCTCCAGGTCAAGCATGGCCTCGGGGGCGTCCGCGGCGGTCCCGCCGGGTGCCGGGCACGGCCCCGTCGGCCCGCGCCGATTCAATTAACCCCCGGATCATTTTCCTGACGGTTCGAGTTTCCCTGACGGAAACAGGATGCCGGAGAATACTGCTGCGCATTCGAGTTCGCGGCACCATTTCCGGGCGACGGTACAGCCGACGGGAAGTCCGGGTGTCCGGCCGGCGAATCACCGACGCGCGGAGAGTCAACTCCCCTCCTCCGACGAGACGCCGCACGTGCCGAATTCCCCGGGAGCCTGCCGAGAATGGACCGCCCAACCCTGCCGAGCAGCCCTCGCGGAGCCGCGCGGCGACGAGCGGACGGGAACGGCGCCCCGGTCTCCGTACGCCGGTGGCGGCGCCCCGGGCAGTCCGCCGCCCTGCTCGCCGCCCTGCTCACCGCCGTCGTGTGCTGCGCCGCCGACGCCGTCGCGGGCAGCTACCCCTTCGGGCCCCGCACCCGCGACGTCAACGACCTGGGCAACCAGTACGTGCCCTTCCACGCCCACCTGTGGGACCTGCTGCACGGCCGGGCCGACGGCGGACTGCTCGTCAACTGGCAGTCCGGCTACGGCTCCAGCTTCCTGCCCGACCTGGGGACCTACCTCAGCAGCCCGTTCGCGCCGCTGGTCGCGCTGTTCCCGCGCGACGAGATCGACCTCGCCGTCTACACCGTCACCGTCCTGAAGACCGCCGCCGCCGGTGCCGCCATGGCCTGGCTGCTGCTGCGCCTGCGCCCCGGCCGCTGGTGGACCGCCGGGCTGCTGGGCGCCGCCTACGCCCTGTGCGGCTGGTCCCTGGCGGACGCCTCCTACAACCCGATGTGGCTCGACGGTCTGGTCGCGCTGCCCCTGCTGTGCCTGGTCGGCGAGTGGGTGCGGGCCGGACGGCGCCGGCTGCTGGGCGTGGTGATCGTGGCGCTCGCCTGGACGGCCAACTTCTACACCGCCTACATGGCCACGCTCGGCGCCGGACTGGTGCTGCTGCTGCGCCTGTGGCTCGGCGGCGTGCCGCGACGGCGCGCGCTGACCGCCGCGGGCCGCGCCGCCGCCACCGTCGTCCTCGGCGTGGGCCTGTCCGCGCCGCTGGTCGCGGTGGTCTACCTCGGCACCAAGCACGCCTACCCGGGCCGGGTCACCCATTTCTCGCCGGTGCCCACCGAGGACGTGCTGGCCCGGCTGCTGCCCACCACGTACGGCTTCGGCAGCCCCGCCCTGTTCGTGGGCACCACGGCCCTGCTGCTCGTCCTCGCGCTGCCCTTCCACCGCGCGGCACCCCGGCGGGTGCGCGTCGGCTGGCCCGCGCTGGTGGCCGTCGTGGCGCTGTCGATGCAGTGGACGCCGACCCATCTGGCCTGGCACGCCTTCGCCACCCCGAACGGCAGCCCGTACCGCCAGGCGTTCGTGCTCTGCGCCCTGCTGGTGACCGCGGCCTGGTACACCCTGTCCTACGGCGTCCCGGCCCCGCGCGCGCTGGGCGCGGCGGCGGCGCTGCTCGCCCTGATCGCCGCCGTGGCGAGCGGCAGCGGCCTGGTGCGCCCCTTCGCCTGGCCGATCCTGCTCACGGCCGCCGTCGGCGCCCTCGGCGGCCTCCTGCTGCTCGGCCGCGCGGAACGGGCGGAGCGAGCGGACGCGGCGGCGGCCGAGACGGACGAAGCCGCGACCGCCGCCGCCACCGCCGCCGACGACGCCGCCGCCGGGCCCCCCGCGCCCGCGCCCGCGACGGCCGCCGCCGCGAGGCGCCACCGCGCCGTCCTCGTCGGCCTCGCCGTGGTGCTGCTGACCGGCGCCCAGCTGGGCGAGGCCACCGCGACCTCCGCCGTGGCGACCCGGCTGCGCCTGGGCCACCTGGACGACTACGCGCCCTGGGGGACCCGGCAGCAGCGGCAGGCGGACGTGATCGCGCGGGCCGAGGACTGGCCCCGCTACCGCACCGACCCGGGCCGCGAGCAGACCGTGGGCAACGACCCGATGATGGTGGGCGGCCAGGGCGCCCAGTACTACAGCAGCCTCACCGCGGACGTGCTCAGCCGTATGCTCACCGCCCTCGGCGACGGCTGGACCTCGCGCGGCCGCAACCTCCAGAGCCTGGACAACGCCGTCACGGACGCGGTCTTCTCCGTGGGCGCCCGGGTGCACTCCCCGCCCGACCAGCACCAGCGCTGGAACCCGCGCGACCGCGGTGCGCCGACCGTGTCCCGCCAGGACGTGCCCCCGCTGGTCACCGTCCGCCCGGCCGGTGCCGCCGCAGCCGCCCGCGCCGGTGTCGCGGCCTTCGGTCCCTCGCCGTACCGCAACCAGGAGCGGGTGCTGGGCGCCCGCGTCTACACCGTGCCGGGCTTCACCGTACGCACCGCGGCGGGGGAGCGGCAGGCCCCCGGCGGCGGCGCGGGCGGCGGCGACGTACGGATCGAGGCGGCGCGCCGAGGCACCGCCGGGACGGGCCGCGCGGCGAAGCCGTCGATCACCGCGAGCTGCCCGGCCGGCAGCGAGGTCTATCTGTGGGCGCCGCACTTCTCCGGCACCGCCCGGCTCACCGCCGCCCCGGCGGGCGCCGCCGGACCGGGCGCCGCGTACGGCCCGACCGGCCGGTTCGCGTCGGACGGCGCCAAGATCGCCGCCATGCAGCGGCTCGGCCGGGTCCCGGCGTCCGGGCGGCTGCGCGTCGAACTGGCGCCCAGCAGGACCGGGACCGTCCCGGACGGCGCGGTCGGCTGCCTGGACACCGCCCGGCTGGCCGCCGCCGTACGGCACCTCAAGGCCACCGGCGCGAGCGAGGTGAGCGTCTCCGGCGGCACGCTGCACGCCCGGCTCCCGGCCGGCAGCACCGGCACCGCCGTCGTCGCGGCGCCCCGGATCGCCGGCTGGCGGTGCGCCGCCGACGGGAAGGCCGCGGTGCCCGCCGAGCAGTACTACGGCCTGATCGCCGTGCCGCTGGACGGCTCCGCGACCGGCCTCACCTGCACCTTCCATCCGCCGGGCCTGCGTCTGGGGGCCGCCGTCGGCGGTGTCTCGCTGCTGGTCCTGGCCCTCCTGGGCGTCCTCGGCGCCGTCCGCCGCAGGCGGCCCGCCCACCGTCCCGCCCCGCCCCGTACGCCCACCCACCCGCGCGAGCGCACGACCAGCGCTCTGTGACACCGTCCTCCCTGGGGGGAGAACCATGCTCATCTCGATCGTCGCACCCTGCTACAACGAGGAAGACGTCATAGAACGCTTCCACGAGGCCGTCCAGCAGGTCGCCGACGACCTGCTGCCGCTCGGCCACGACATGGAGTTCGTGTACGTCGACGACGGCAGCCGCGACCGCACGCTCCCGCTGCTCCAGCAACTGGCCGCCGCCGACCCGCGGGTGCGCTACGTCTCCTTCAGCCGCAACTTCGGCAAGGAGGCTGCCCTGCTGGCGGGCCTGCGCCACGCCACGGGGGACTCCGTGGTCGTCATGGACGCCGACCTCCAGCACCCGCCGGAGCTGATCCGCCGCATGGTCGAGCTGCGCGGCCAGGGCTGGGACCAGGTCCTGGCCCGGCGCAGCCGGAAGGGCGACCGGGTCACCCGCACCCTCACCGCCCGCCTGTACTACCGGCTGGTCAACCGCCTGGTCGACGTGGAACTCAAGGACGGCGTGGGCGACTTCCGGCTGCTGTCGCGGCGCGTGGTGGACGCGGTGCTGGAGCTGACCGAGTACAACCGTTTCTCCAAGGGCCTGTTCGCCTGGGTGGGCTTCCCCACCACCACCTTCGAGTACGAGAACGCGGTGCGTGAGCACGGCAGCAGCTCCTGGACGCTGAAGTCGCTGCTGAACTACGGTCTGGACGGGCTGCTCTCGTTCAACAACAGGCCGCTGCGCGCAGCCCTGCACCTGGGCATGTGGCTGCTGCTGTGCGCGGGCGTCTACACCGCGTGGATCGTGGGCGCGGCGCTCGTCAACGGCGTGCAGACCCCGGGCTATGTCACCATCATCGCGGCCGTCACGGCGCTCGCGGGCGTGCAGATGGTCATGCTGGGGGTCATCGGGGAGTACACCGGCCGCATCTACTACGAGGTCAAGGGGCGCCCGCACTTCCTGGTGAAGGAGAGCAACGTGGAGCGGACGAAGGATCTCATTCCCTGATGCGTAACCCGATGGCGAGGCAGGTCGTCACTTTCGCCGTGGTCGGCGCCCTGAACACGGCGACGTACTACCTTCTCTATCTGTTGTTCCTCACACGCCTGCCGTATCTCCTCGCGCATGTCCTGGCGTTCTTCCTCAGCATGATCGGCTCTTTCTTCCTGAACGCGCGTTTCACTTATCGCACCCGGCCGACCTGGCGGAAATTCCTGCTGTTCCCGCTCACCAACGCGGCCAATTTCGTGATCACCACGGCGGGGGTCTATGTGATCGTCGACGTGCTGCACGCCGGGAGCCGGTTCGCGCCGCTGCTCGCGTCGGCGGCGGCGATCCCGGTGACGTTCGTCGTCTCCCGGTGGATCATGCTTCCCAAGGGGGACCCGGTCCAGGAAGGCCGGATTGCATAAACGTGCATCGCTACGTATAGTCATGCCATCGAGGAGGAGGGCTCATGGCTGTACGTGTGGCGATCGCCGGAGCGAGTGGATACGCGGGCGGAGAAGCGCTGCGTCTGCTGCTCGCGCACCCCGGGGTCGAGATCGGTGCCCTGACCGGCAACTCCAACGCCGGCCAACGGCTCGGCACGCTCCAGCCGCACCTGCTGCCGCTGGCCGACCGGGTGCTCGCGCCCACCACGCCCGAGGCGCTGTCCGGCCATGACGTCGTCTTCCTCGCCCTGCCGCACGGCCAGTCCGCGGCCGTCGCCGAGCAGCTCGGCCCGGATGTCCTCGTCATCGACATGGGCGCCGACTTCCGGCTGAAGGACCCGGCCGACTGGGAGCGCTTCTACGGCTCCGCGCACGCCGGGACCTGGCCCTACGGCCTCCCCGAACTGCCGGGCGGCCGCGCCGCGCTGGAGGGGTCCAAGCGCATCGCGGTGCCCGGTTGCTACCCCACCGCCGCCTCCCTCGCCCTGGTCCCCGCCTACGCGGCCGGACTCGTGGAGAACGAGGCCGTGGTCGTCGCCGCCTCCGGCACCTCCGGCGCGGGCAAGGCCCCCAAGGCGCACCTGCTCGGCTCCGAGGTCATGGGCTCCATGTCCCCCTACGGCGTGGGCGGCGGCCACCGGCACACCCCCGAGATGATGCAGAACCTCGGCGCGGCAGCGGGCGAGCCGGTCACGGTCTCCTTCACCCCGACCCTCGCCCCGATGCCCCGCGGCATCCTCGCCACGTGCAGCGCGAAGGCCCGGGAGGGCGTCGGCGCGGAGTCGGTGCGCGCCGCCTACGAGAAGGCGTACGCCGACGAGCCCTTCGTCCGCCTCCTGCCGGAGGGGCAGTGGCCCGCCACCGGCGCGGTGTACGGCTCCAACGCGGTGCAGATCCAGGTGGCGTACGACCCCGCCGCGCACCGCGTCATCGCGATCAGCGCCCTGGACAACCTGACCAAGGGCACCGCGGGCGGCGCGGTGCAGAGCATGAACATCGCCCTCGGGCTCGATGAGTCCACAGGACTTTCCACGATCGGAGTCGCACCGTGAGCGTCACGGCAGCCAAGGGATTCCAGGCGGCGGGCATCGCCGCCGGGATCAAGGAGAACGGCAACCCGGACCTGGCCCTCGTGGTCAACACCGGGCCGCGCCGCGCCGCCGCGGGCGTCTTCACCGCCAACCGCGTCAAGGCCGCCCCGGTGCTGTGGTCCGAGCAGGTCCTGAAGTCCGGCCGGCTCTCCGCGGTGGTCCTCAACTCCGGCGGCGCCAACGCCTGTACGGGTCCCAAGGGCTTCCAGGACACCCATGCCACCGCCGAGAAGGCCGCCGAGGTGCTCGGTGTCGGCGCCGGTGAGGTCGCCGTCTGCTCCACCGGCCTGATCGGTGTGCTGCTGCCGATGGACAAGCTGCTGCCGGGCGTCGGGAGCGCGGCCGCGGCGCTGAGCGAGCACGGCGGCGAGAAGGCCGCCATCGCCATCAAGACCACCGACACGGTGCACAAGACGTCCGTGGTCTCCCGCGCGGGCTGGACGGTGGGCGGCATGGCGAAGGGCGCGGGCATGCTCGCGCCGGGCCTCGCCACCATGCTCGTCGTCCTCACCACCGACGCCGACCTGGACAGCGCCGCCCTGGACCGGGCGCTGCGCGCGGCCACCAAGGTCACCTTCGACCGGGTCGACTCCGACGGCTGCATGTCCACCAACGACACCGTGCTGCTGCTCGCCTCCGGTGCCTCCGGGCTCACCCCGGCCGAGGACGACTTCGCCGACGCCGTGCGCGCCGTCTGCGCCGATCTCGGCCGTCAGCTCATCGGGGACGCCGAGGGCGCCAGCAAGGACATCCAGGTCGAGGTGGTGGGCGCCGCCACCGAGGAGGACGCCGTCGAGGTGGGCCGCTCCATCGCCCGCAACAACCTCCTCAAGTGCGCCCTGCACGGCGAGGACCCCAACTGGGGCCGTGTCCTGTCCGCGATCGGCACCACCCGGGCCGCCTTCGAGCCCGACCGGCTCAACGTCGCCATCAACGGCGTGTGGGTGTGCAAGAACGGCGGCGTGGGCGAGGACCGCGACAAGGTCGACATGCGCTACCGCGAGGTGCACATCGTCGCCGACCTCGCGGCGGGCACCGAGACCGCCACCATCTGGACCAACGACCTCACCGCGGACTACGTCCACGAGAACAGCGCGTACTCCTCATGACCACGACCCGCAGGCACACGGCCCTGCCGAAGGCGAAGATCCTCATCGAGGCACTGCCCTGGCTGACCCGCCACCACGGCAGGACGGTGGTCATCAAGTTCGGCGGCAACGCGATGGTCGACGAGGAGCTGAAGGCGGCGTTCGCCCAGGACGTGGTGTTCCTGCGGCACGCCGGCCTCAAGCCGGTCGTCGTGCACGGCGGCGGCCCGCAGATCAGCGCGGCCCTGGACCGGCATGGCATCGTCAGCGAGTTCAAGGCGGGCCTGCGCGTCACCAGCGAGGAGGCCATGGACGTCGTACGGATGGTGCTGGCCGGGCAGGTCCAGCGCGAGCTGGTCGGCCTGCTCAACCAGCACGGTCCGCTCGCCGTCGGCCTCACCGGCGAGGACGCGCACACCATCACCGCCACCCGGCACGTCCCCGAGATCGACGGCGAACCGGTCGACATCGGACGGGTCGGGGAGATCACCGCCATCGACACCGGCGCGATCGAGGCCCTGCTCGCCGACGGCCGTATCCCGGTCGTCTCCTCGATCGCCCGCTCCGAGGACGACGGACATGTCTACAACGTCAATGCTGATACGGCGGCTGCGGCACTCGCTGCGGCACTGGGCGCCGAGACCCTCATGGTCCTCACCGACGTCGAGGGCCTCTACGAGGACTGGCCGCACTCCGACGAGGTGATCAGCCGGCTCACCGCGAGCCAGCTGGAGAAGCTGCTGCCGGACCTGTCCGCCGGCATGGTGCCGAAGATGCGGGGCTGTCTGCACGCCGTGCGCGGCGGGGTGAACACCGCCCGCGTCATCGACGGCCGGGTCCAGCACTCGATCCTGCTGGAGATCTTCACCGACGAGGGCATCGGCACGATGGTCGTGCCGGACGAAGAGGGGGAGTCGTGAGCAACGCGGAACTGACCGCCCGCTGGCAGGGCGCGCTGATGAACAACTACGGCACGCCGCGCCTGCCCCTGGTCCGCGGCGCGGGCACCCGGCTGTGGGACGCCGACGGCAAGGAGTACGTGGACTTCGTCGGCGGCATCGCCGTCAACGCGCTCGGCCACGCCCACCCCGCGGTCGTCGAGGCCGTGAGCCGGCAGATCGCCTCGCTCGGCCATGTCTCCAACCTGTTCGTCGCCGAGCCGCCCGTCGCCCTCGCCGAACGGCTCCTCCAGCACTTCGGCCGCGACGGCAAGGTGTTCTTCTGTAACTCCGGCGCCGAGGCCAACGAGGGCGCCTTCAAGATCGGCCGGCTCACCGGGCGCACCGGCATGGTCGCCACCGAGGGCGGTTTCCACGGCCGCACCATGGGCGCCCTGGCGCTGACCGGCCAACCCGGCAAGCAGGAGCCCTTCCTGCCGCTGCCCGGCGACGTCGCCCATGTGCCCTACGGCGACGCGCAGGCGCTGGCCGCCGCGGTCACCGAGGACACCGCCCTGGTGATCATCGAGCCGGTCCAGGGCGAGAACGGCGTGGTCGTCCCGCCCCCCGGCTATCTGAAGGCGGCCCGCGCCATCACCGCCGCCACCGGCGCGCTGCTCGTGCTGGACGAGGTGCAGACCGGCGTCGGCCGCACCGGGCACTGGTTCGAATACCAGGCCCACGAGGGCGTCCTGCCGGACGTCGTCACCCTCGCCAAGGGGCTGGGCGGCGGGCTGCCGCTCGGCGCGACCGTCGCCTTCGGCCGGGCCGCCGAGCTGCTCCAGCCGGGCCAGCACGGCACCACCTTCGGCGGCAACCCGGTGGCCTGCGCCGCCGGACTCGCCGTCCTGGACACCATCGCGGGCGAAGGGCTGCTGGACAACGTCAAGCGGCAGAGCGAACGGCTGCGCGAGGGCGTCGAGTCCCTCGGCCACCCGCTCGTCGACCACGTCAGGGGCGCGGGCCTGCTCCTGGGTATCGTGCTCACCGGGCCGCACGCGCCGCGGGCGCAGCAGGCGGCCCAGGAGGCCGGCTTCCTCGTGAACGCGCCCGCACCCGACGTCGTCCGGCTGATGCCGCCGCTGAACCTCGGCGACGACGACGTGGACGCGTTCCTGCGGGCGCTGCCCGGCATCCTGGACACCACCGACGGGGACGCATGATCCGGAGAATGGGACGACGATGAGTCAGGCACAGGACCACGGGCACACCGACGCGTCGGGCGCCGGGCCCGCCCTGCCGCAGACCCGCACCGCACGCCACCGCCGGATCGTGGACATCCTCAACCGGCAGCCGGTGCGCTCGCAGAGCCAGTTGGCGAAGCTGCTGGCGGACGACGGGCTGAGCGTCACCCAGGCGACGCTCTCCCGCGACCTCGACGAGCTGAACGCGGTGAAGATCCGCAACAACGAGGGCGACCTCATCTACGCGGTCCCCAGCGAGGGCGGCTTCCGCACCCCGCGCGCGCCGCTGGGCGAGTCCGCCAAGGAGGAGCGGATGCGGCGGCTCTCCCAGGAGCTGCTGATCTCGGCGGAGGCGTCGGCGAACCTCGTGGTCCTGCGCACCCCGCCGGGCGCCGCCCAGTTCCTGGCCTCCGCGATCGACCAGGCCGAGCTCCAGGACATCCTGGGCACCATCGCGGGCGACGACACCCTCATGCTGATCAGCCGCGACCCGACCGGCGGCCAGGCGCTCGCCGACCATCTGCTGCGCCTGGCCCAGAACGGCCACTGACGGCCGGTGCCGCTCAGCCCGCCTGCGCGGGCGTGGGCGGCAGCGGCAGCGGGAGCCCCGGCAGCCCGTCCAGGCTGGTGGCGATGTGCTCCTTCTTGGTGAAGTACGCGTCCAGCGACTCGTCGTCCTCGCGGGCGAACCGCCTGCGGTGCAGGTCGCGGTCCTCGTCGTAGGTCATGAAGGGCACCGCGTAGCCGCAGGTGTCCCGGATCAGCGAGGCGTGCACGACGACGATCGCGCGCAGTCCGTGCGACGCCGGGTCGATGCCGGGGAAGCGGGCGAGCAGGTCCGTGAAGCGCGGATCGTCGCGGAAGACGGGCTCGCCCCTGCCGTGCACCCGCACGATGTTGGGCGGCCCCTGGAAGGCGCACCACATCAGGGTGATGCGGCCGTTCTCGCGCAGGTGCGCGACGGTCTCCGCGTTGGACCCGGCGAAGTCCAGATACGCCACGGTGTGCCCGTCGAGCACCGCGAGGGAGCCCTTGAGGCCCTTGGGGGAGAGGTTGACCGTGCCGTCGCCGGAGAGCGGCGCGGTCGCGGTGAAGAAGAGGGGCTGCTCCTCGATGAAGGTGCGCAGCCTGCCGTCGATGCGCTCATACGTCTTTCCCATGTCCACCCATTATCCGGGCAACTCTTTCGACTGTCTAAGGAATTGTGGGCTCCGGGCCGCCCCGGCCCCGCCGGACCGGCCTGCCGCGATTGACTAGCCATGCGGAGATCTGCATAATCATGCATGCCGAGTACGGCTCGTCCACCCACCCTCTCCCTAGGAGCAGCGCAAGTGAGCAGCAACAGCGGTGACGTACGGCTCTGGGGCGGCCGGTTCGCCGACGGACCCGCCGAGGCCCTGGCGAAACTGTCCGCGTCCGTCCACTTCGACTGGCGGCTCGCGCCCTACGACATCGCCGGTTCGCGCGCCCACGCGCGCGTGCTGCACCGGGCGGGCCTGCTCACCGAGGACGAGCTGACCCGGATGACCGCCGGACTCGACCGGCTGGAGGCCGACGTCGCGGACGGCTCCTTCACCGGCACCGTCGCCGACGAGGACGTCCACACCGCCCTGGAGCGCGGCCTGCTGGAGCGCCTCGGCCCCGACCTCGGCGGCAAGCTGCGCGCCGGCCGCTCCCGCAACGACCAGGTCGCCACCCTCTTCCGCATGTACCTGCGCGACCACGCCCGGATCATCGGCGGCCTGATCGCCGACCTCCAGGACGCGCTGATCGGCCTGGCCGAGGCCCACCCGGACGTGGCGATGCCCGGCCGCACCCACCTCCAGCACGCCCAGCCGGTCCTCTTCGCCCACCATGTGCTCGCCCACGCGCAGTCCCTGTCCCGGGACGCCGAGCGGCTGCGCCAGTGGGACGAGCGGACCGCCGTGTCGCCGTACGGCTCGGGCGCCCTGGCCGGTTCCTCCCTCGGCCTGGACCCCGAGGCGGTCGCCCGCGACCTCGGCTTCGAGCACGGCAGCGCGGCCAACTCCATCGACGGCACCGCCTCGCGCGACTTCGCCGCCGAGTTCGCCTTCGTCACCGCCATGATCGGCGTGAACCTCTCCCGCATCGCCGAGGAGATCATCATCTGGAACACGAAGGAGTTCTCCTTCGTCACGCTGCACGACGCGTTCTCCACCGGCTCCTCGATCATGCCGCAGAAGAAGAACCCCGACATCGCGGAGCTGGCGCGCGGCAAGTCCGGCCGCCTCATCGGCAACCTGACCGGGCTGATGGCCACCCTCAAGGCCCTGCCGCTCGCCTACAACCGCGACCTCCAGGAGGACAAGGAGCCCGTCTTCGACTCCTGCGACCAGCTGGAGGTCCTGCTGCCCGCCTTCACCGGCATGACGGCCACCCTCACCGTCCACCGCGAGCGCATGGAGGAGCTGGCCCCGGCCGGCTTCTCGCTGGCCACCGACATCGCGGAGTGGCTGGTCAAGCAGGGCGTGCCGTTCCGGGTGGCGCACGAGGTCGCCGGTGAGTGCGTGAAGGCCGCCGAGGCCGAGGGCAAGGAACTGGACGAGCTGACCGACGAGCAGTTCGCCGGGATCTCCGCCCACCTCACCCCCGAGGTGCGCACGGTCCTCGACGTGCCCGGCGCCCTCGCCTCCCGCGACGGCCGCGGCGGCACCGCCCCGAGCGCGGTCGCGGTCCAGCTCGCCGAGATCAAGGCCGACGTGGCCGCCCAGCACGCCTGGGCCGACGCCAAGAAGTAGCCGGTACGTGCCCGAGGGGGCATCGCGGGTACGTTGGGTCGCAGTACGGAGCCGACCCGAACGGAGCCCGCGATGCCCTTCGCGCGACTGGCCGCAGCCACCACCCCCACCTGCCACCTCGGCCTGGGTCTGGCCGCCGTGGGGCGCCCCGGATACATCAACCTCGGCCGGGACCGCGACCTCGGCGCGGACCGCTCCGTGGACGCCCTGCGCGCCCGTACGCACGAACTCCTGGACGCCGCCTACGCCCAGGGGGTGCGCTATCTTGACGCCGCCCGCTCCTACGGCCGCTCCGAGGAGTTCCTCGCCGACTGGCTGCGCGCCCGCCCGGAGATCGACGACGTCGTCGTCGGCAGCAAGTGGGGCTACACCTACACGGCCGACTGGCGCACCGACGCCGAGCAGCACGAGGTCAAGGACCACAGCGCGGCCACCTACGCGCGCCAGCGCGCCGAGAGCGCCGCGCTGCTCGGCGACCGGCTCGACCTCTACCAGATCCACTCGGTGACCCCGGACAGCCCCGCCCTGACCGACAAGGAACTGCACGCCCGGCTCGCCGAGGCCGCCGCCTCGGGGCTGACCGTCGGCTTCTCCACCAGCGGCCCCGCCCAGGCCGACGCGATCCGGGCCGCCCTCGCCGTGACCGTGGACGGCGAGCCGCTGTTCCGTACCGTCCAGTCGACGTACAACGCCCTGGAGACCTCCGCCGGGCCCGCCCTCGCCGAGGCGCACGACGCGGGGCTCACCGTGATCGTCAAGGAGGGCATGGCGAACGGCCGACTGGCCGGCCCCGACGCGCCCGAGGCCCTGCGCGAGGTGGCCCGGAGCACCGGTCACGGCTGCGACGCGGTCGCCCTCGCCCTGATCCTGCGCCGCCCCTGGGCGGGCGTGGTGCTCTCCGGCGCCGCCACCGTCGACCAGCTCGTCTCCAACCTGCACGCCCCGGCCGTCGACCTGGACGACGAGCAGGCGGCCCGCCTCGACGCCCTGGCCGAGGACCCGCAGGCGTACTGGCGCCGGCGTGGCCGGCTGCCCTGGCACTGACCTCCCACGGCCCACAGCCCCCGACCCACAGCCCACAGCCCCCGGCCACAGCCCCGGGGCCGGACTGCTGAGACGCGCATGCCGCCTGTGAGACATCAACGTCTCATTCGGTGTATGGTTGTCTCATGGCTGTCGATCGTGACCACGTGCTGCGCACTGCCGCGGCCCTGCTGACCCGCAAGTCCACCGCGACGATGGACGAGGTCGCCAGGGCCGCCGGGATCAGCCGCGCCACGCTGCACCGGCACTTCGCCGGACGCGACGCGCTCGTGCGGGCACTGGAGGCGCTCGGCATCCAGGAGTGCGAGGCCGCGCTGGACGCGGCCCGCCCGGACGAGGGGCCCGCGCGCGACGCGGTGCACCGGCTGGTCCGCGCGATCGAGCCCGCGGCCGGCCTGCTGTCCTTCCTCTACACCGAGAACCAGCTGTTCGAGGGCGGGGAGGTGAACGCGGGCTGGGCCCGGATCGACGAGCGGATCGAGACCCTGTTCCGGCGCGGCCAGGACAGCGGGGAGTTCCGCATCGACCTCACCCCGGCCTGGCTCACCGAGGCACTGTTCGGCCTGCTGGCCTCCGCCGCCTGGGCGGTGGCCGAGGGCCGGGTGGCCCCCAAGGACTTCACGTACATGACGGTCGAGCTGCTGCTCGGCGGCGCGCTGCGCGCGGACGCACCACGGAGAGAGGAACCATGACCAGCACCCTGCGGCCGGCCCGCACGACGGAGACGGAGAAGCGACCGGGCCGCTGGCTCGCGCTCGGCGTCCTCGTCCTGGCCGTGCTGCTGGTGGCCGTCGACGCGACCGTCCTCGGTCTCGCGACCCCGTACATCAGTGAGGACCTCAAGCCCTCCGGCACCCAGCTGCTGTGGATAGGCGACGTCTACTCGTTCGTCATCGCCGGTCTGCTCGTCTCCATGGGCAGCCTGGGCGACCGCATCGGACGCAAGCGCATCCTGCTCTGCGGCGCCGTCGCCTTCGGCCTGATCTCCGTGCTCAACGCCTACGCGACCTCGCCGGAACTGATGATCCTGGCGCGGGCGCTGCTCGGTGTCGCCGGTGCCACCCTGATGCCGGCCACGCTCGCCCTGATCCGCAACCTCTTCCACGACCCGCGCGAGCGCAGCCTCGCGGTCGGCATCTGGGGCGCGGCCGCCTCGGCGGGCATGGCCGTGGGCCCCATCGTCGGCGGGTTCCTGCTCGAACACTTCTGGTGGGGCTCGGTCTTCCTGATCAACCTGCCGGTGATGGCCGTGCTCGTCCTGGTCGGGATCCGGCTGCTGCCCGAGTCCCGCAACCCGAATCCGGGCCCCTGGGACCTGGCCAGCGTCGTGCTGTCACTGGTCGGCATGATCGCCACCGTGTACGCGGTCAAGGAGGCCGCGGCGCACGGGTTCACCTGGCCGGTCCTCGGCGCGGGCCTGCTCGGCGTGGCCGGGCTGTACGGCTTCGTCCGCCGCCAGCTCACGATGCCCGTGCCGCTGCTCGACATGCGGCTGTTCCGCAGCCGCGGCTTCAGCGGCGCGGTCCTCGCCGACCTGCTGACCGTCCTCGGCATGTCCGGGCTGGTCTTCTTCCTCTCCCAGTATCTGCAACTGGTCCAGGGCAGGCGGCCGTTCGAGGCGGGCCTGGCCGAGCTGCCGGCCGCCGTCGGCGCGGTGGCGGCCGGTCTGGTGGCGGGCACCGCGGCCCGGCGCTTCTCGGTGCGGGCGGTGGTCTCCGGCGGGCTGGCCGCGGTCGGCCTGTCCCTGGCCGCGCTGACCACGCTCAGCGGCGCGACCGGTTATCCGCTGCTGGGCGCGGCGCTGCTGGTGGTCGGCGTCGGCGCCGGACTCTCCTTCACGGTGACCGCCGACGTGATCCTCTCCAGCGTGCCCAAGGACCAGGCGGGCGCCGCCTCGGCGGTCTCGGAGACGGCGTACGAACTCGGCGCGGCCCTGGGCATCGCCCTGCTCGGCTCCATCGTGACCGCCGCCTACCGCGGCTTCACCGGCCCGGCGGGCACACCCCCGCAGGCCCACGAGTCCCTGGGCGGCGCCGTGGAGGCGGCGGCCGGTTTGCCCGCCCCCACCGCCGAGGCCCTGCTGTCCGCGGCCCGCGACTCCTTCGTCCACGGCCTCCACCTGGCCTCGGGCGCGGGCGCGGCCGTCCTGCTGACAGCCGCGGCAGCAGCGTGGTTCCTCCTGAAGAACCAGAAACTCTGACCACTCCGACAAGGGCGGACGCCCCGCCGGGGGCGCGGGGAACGGCGCGAGCAACCCCCACACCCCCGCACCCGGCGGCGAACCGAGCCCCCTACGGCGCCCACCCGCCCGATCGCCGAAGGCTCACGCCGCCTTCGCCTTGGTGGCGTACATGTCCACGTACTCCTGCCCCGACAACCGCATGACCTCGGTCATCACCGAGTCCGTCACCGCCCGCAGCACATACCGGTCACGGTCCATGCCCTCGTAGCGGGAGAACTCCATCGGCTCACCGAACCGCACGGTGACCTTGCCCGGCCGGGGCAGCCCCGTGCCGCCCGGCTGGAGCTTGTCGGTGCCGATCATCGCGAACGGCACGACAGGCGCGCCGGTCATCAGCGTCAGCCGCGCGATACCGGTGCGCCCCCGGTACAGCCGCCCGTCGGGGGAGCGGGTGCCCTCGGGATAGATGCCGAAGACCTTCTGCTCCTCCAGCACCCGGCGGCCGGTCATCAGCGCGGCCACCCCGCCCCGGCCGCCGTCGCGGTCGACCGGGATCATGCCGACACCGGTGAAGAACCAGGCCATCAGCCGGCCCTTGAACCCCTTGCCCGTGACGTACTCGTCCTTGCCGATGAAGAAGACCTGCCGGTCGCAGACGACCGGCAGGATCATCGAGTCGATGAACGTCAGGTGGTTGCCCGCCAGGATGACCGGACCGTCGCCGGGAATGCGCTCCGCGCCCTCCACTCGCATGCGGAACACCAGGCGCATGATCGGACCGAGCACTGCCTTGATGAACGCGAAGCGGGACAACGGGCCCTCCGGTGCCAAGGGATGCGGTATGTGTCTGTGCAGGTGAGGACGATACTCGCGGCGCGGCCCGGAATGCACATCGGGCGCACCACCTCTTACCCACTGTTGACGTGCGTTCACCTGCGCGGGAGTCGTGTTGCGACGCGGTGAACGGCGCATGGCGGTGTGACCGAGGTTACGGGGTGTCATCCCGCGTCACCCGCGTGTTCCGCTCGGCGTCTCCCGTCCGTCACCCCCGCCCCCCTACGATCGGCGCGCACCGACGGGACGAGACCAGGAGGCGGTTCATGGGCAGGCAGCAGCCGGAACGGCAGGCGGACACGCGCGAGTCCGGCGAGCGCACGGGCGGGACCGGGCGCCGGGCGCTGCTCGGCGCGGCGGTGCTCGGCGCGGGCGGAGCGGTCCTCGGCATGCCGGGCACGGCGAGCGCCGCGCAGGGCGGACCGGAGCGGGGCGCGGCCGCGCGGCCGGCCGGCCACCGGGGCGGCCTGAAGAGCCTGCCCGTGCCGACGATCATCGGCCACCGCGGCGCCAGCGGCTACCGGCCCGAGCACACCTTCGGCTCCTACGAGCTCGCCCTCGACCTCGGCGCCCATGTCGTCGAGGCCGGTGACCTGGTGCCCACCCGCGACGGCCACCTCGTGTGCCGGCACGAGCCGGAGATCGGCGGCACCACGGACGTCGCCGACCACCCGGAGTTCGCCGGACGCAAGACCACCAAGGTGCTCGACGGGGTGCCCACCACCGGCTGGTTCACCGAGGACTTCACCCTCGCCGAGCTGAAGCGGCTGCGCGCGGTCGAGCGCATCCCGGCCAACCGCCCGCACAACACCCTCTACAACGGGCGCTGGGAGATCCCCACCTTCGAAGAGGTCCTGAAATGGCAGGACGAGCAGACCCGGCGCCGCGGCCGGCAGGTGTGGATCTACCCCGAGACCAAGCACCCCACCTACTTCCGCAAGCTGGGCCTCGGCCTGGAGGAGCGGGTGGCGAAGCTGCTGCGCAAGTACGGCAAGGACGGCCGGAACTCGCCGGTCATCCTCCAGTCCTTCGAGCCGACCAGCATCCAGCGGCTCAACCGGCTCGTGGACAACCCGCTGGCCGTGCTGCTGTCGGACGCGGGCAGCCGCCCGTACGACTTCGTCGAGGCGGGCGACCCGCGCACGGTCGCCGATCTCATCACCCCCAAGGGCCTGCGGGAGATCGCCGGCTACGCGCAGGGCATCGGCCCGACCGTGGACCTGATCATCCCCAAGGAGGCCGACGGCAACCTCGGCCGGCCCAGCACGCTGGTGCGCGACGCGCACGCCGTGGGTCTGGTCCTGCACCCCTACACCATGCGCAACGAGAACCCGTTCCTGCCGCCGAAGTTCCGCAAGGGCACCGCCAAGGACGCCTACGGCGACTCCTTCGGACTGTTCCAGGCGTACTTCGCGACCGGTATCGACGGCATCTTCACCGACAACGCGGACACCGGCCTCCTCGCCCGCGAGGACTTCCTGGCCGGACGGTCCGTCAACCGCTGACCCGGCCCGCCCTCGTCGGTGTGAACGCAGGCCGCCCCGGCAACCCGCCGCCGGGGCGGCCGCGTCGTGCCGCATATGACAGACGACCTGCTCGCCGCCCTGCGCCCCCTGCTCGTCGCCGAGGCATCGGCGGAGGCACATGCCGCCGGTACGGAACCCGGCGACCTGGAACAGGCGGTCTGGCTCAGGCTGCTGGAGCACCTGGAGGCGGACGGACCGCCCCGCGACCCCGGGAACTGGCTGCGTCGCGCGGTCCGCTCCGAGGCACGCAGGACACGACGCACCGTCAGCGTCGAGCGGCCGTACGGTCCGGAGCCCGCCGAGGACAGCGAGCGCGGCCCCGAACCCATGGCGCTGGCCGCCGCGCGGGAGCGTGCCCTGCGCGAGGCGGTGCGCCGGCTGCCCGGCCGCTGCCCCCGGCTGCTGGAGGCGCTGCTGTCCCCGCGGGACCTCACCTACCGGGAGATCGCGGGGGAGTTGGGTATCTCACAGGGCAGTCTCGGACCGGAACGTTCCAGATGTCTGGGATGTCTACGGCGTTTGCTGGCACCGGAGGTTGCGGCGCGACAAGCCCGGGGATAGGAGTGGGGGACGACAGGTGATCAGGTGAGCGGGAGGCGTGCGCACATGGGCATGAGCGTGACCATCTCGGAGGCGGCCGAGCAGGACGCGGAGCAGATCTTGAAGCTCCAGTACCTGTGCTTCCAGAGCGAGGCGGCGCTGTACGGCAACTACCGCATCGACCCGCTCGTCGAGACCCTGGACGCGCTGCGCCACGAGGTCGCCGCCGAGTGCGTCTTCGTGGCCCGCCTCGGTGACGAGGTGGTCGGCTCGGTGCGCGGGCGGGTGACCGAGGACGGCGCCGCCGACATCGGCAAGCTCTGCGTCCACCCCCGCCTCCAGGGACACGGCATCGGCGCCCGGCTGCTCGGCGCGGTCGAGGCGGCCCTGGCCGAGGAGCGCCAGGTCACCCGGTTCCGGCTGCACACCGGCCGCCGCAGCGAGGGCAACCTGCGGCTGTACCGGCGCGTCGGCTACCGCACGGTGGGCGCCTTCGACGCCCCCGACGGCGTACCGATGATCCTCCTGGAGAAGGCGGCCGGTACCTACGTGGCGACCGCCTAGGACAGCTCCTGGCCGCCCGGCACCGGGCGGTGTCGGCGGTTCAGGCGGTGGCGGTGGCGGCCGCCTGCTCCTGCCTGCGGGCCTTGCGCAGCCAGTACAGGGCCGACAGCGGGAGCAGCACCGGGATGAAGAGGTATCCGGCGCCGTAGTCGGACCACACGGTCGCGTCCGGGAACGCGGACGGTTCGGCCAGCGTCCAGGTCCCGACGGTCAGCACACCCACCAGTTCGGCGGCGCAGCACACCAGCGCCGCCGTACGGGCCTTCTCGCCGCCGCGCACCAGCGAGTACGTGATGAAGCCGTACACCAGGCCCGCCACCGCCGACAGCGAGTACGCCAGCGGCGCGCGGCCGAAGTCGGTCGCGATCTGGTAGGCGGAGCGGGACACCGCGCCGACGACCATCACGCCGTACAGCCAGACGAGCAGGATGCCCGGTCCGCTGATCAGCCGGGTCCGCGCGGGCCCGGACTGCTCCTCCCCGGTCCGCTTCTCCTCGGCCGTGGTCATCTCAGCCTCCCCAGATGTCGTAGAGCCGTACTTCCAGGACGGCGAGGACCACACCGCCGGCCGCGACCGTCACCGAACCCCAGCGGGTGCGCTCCGTCAGCGACATGAACCCGGCCGCCGGGACGCAGGCGAAGGCGCCCAGCAGATACGCCACGAAGATCGTCGTCCCCTGGTCCGGCTTCTCGCCCCGCGCCAGCGCCACGATCCCGATCACCAGCTGGACCAGGGCCAGCAGTGTGACCACGGCCATGCCGATGAAGTGCCAGTCCTTCGTCGGCTGGTCACGGTGGGCGGCCCAGCCGCACCAGGCGGCGAGCAGCAACGCGGCGACGCCGGTCACCAGCGTCAGGGCAGCAAGCATGCTGTGACCCTATTACGGGGCGAAGACCCCACCGCGCCCGCCCCGGCGCCCCCGCCCGGGGCCGGTCCCGGTGCCCCGCCCGCGCGGCCGTGGCGTTGGCCACAGCGCACCGGGCGCACCGGCCGGCACGCCGTCCCGCATGACCTCGGGCCGAGCCCGTCCCCGCTGGTCACAGACGTGCGCCGGGCCCGATCCGGTCGCCGCCGGAGGGCGTCCATGAACGTCCACGATGCGGACGAGGGTGCCGTGTCAGCAGCGTCGGTCTGGTTTACTGATCGCATGACCACGACGAGCTGCCGCATCCCTGCGACCGAGGCGACGATGACGCCCGGTGCTCGTTGTATGTGTCCCGCGCGTCGAATGTGCGCCTTCTAGAGGGCCCCCGCACCACCTGAGCCTCGCGCCCCGAAGCGAGCGCCCGCTCCTGTCCTCCGCCCGCCCCTGGGCGCGGACGGCCGAGCCCGTGCCCCCGTGCGCACGTTTCCCTCGCCCAGAGCGGGGCAAGTGCCGCGTTCCGGCCGCACCCGACCATGAACGCCGTGCCCGGCGCCCACGACGCGCCGCGCACTCGACAGTGACGGAAACACTCGTGATCACCACATCGGGCCTCACCAAGGTCTACCGCTCACGCGGACGCGAGGTCACCGCCCTCGACGGCGTCGACCTGCACGTCCGCGAAGGCGAGGTGTACGGCGTCATCGGCCAGTCCGGCGCCGGCAAGTCCTCGCTGATCCGCTGCGTCAACCTGCTGGAGCGGCCCACCTCCGGCACGGTCACCGTCGCGGGCCAGGACCTCACCGCCCTCGCCGGACGCGGACCGCGGGCCGGCAAGGAGCTGCGCCGGGCGCGCAGCCGGATCGGCATGGTCTTCCAGCACTTCAACCTGCTCTCCTCGCGCACCGTGCGGGACAACGTCGAACTGCCCCTGGAGATCCTCGGCAGGACCGGCAAGGAGCGCACCCGCCGGGCGCTCGAACTGCTCGACCTGGTCGGCCTCGCCGACAAGGCCGGGGCCTACCCCGCCCAGCTCTCCGGCGGCCAGAAGCAGCGTGTCGGCATCGCCCGCGCCCTGGCCGGCGACCCCAAGGTGCTGCTCTCCGACGAGGCCACCAGCGCGCTCGACCCGGAGACCACCCGCTCCATCCTCCAACTGCTGCGCGACCTGAACCAGCAGCTCGGCCTGACCGTCCTGCTGATCACCCACGAGATGGACGTCGTGAAGTCGATCTGCGACTCCGCCGCGCTGATGGAGCGGGGCCGCGTCGTCGAGTCCGGCACCGTGAGCGAACTGCTCGCCACCCCCGGTTCCCAGCTCGCCTCCGCGCTGTTCCCGGTGGGCGGCGAGGCCACCGGCGAGGAGCGCACCGTCCTGGACGTCACCTTCCACGGCGAGGCCGCCACCCAGCCGGTCATCTCCCAGCTGTCCCGTACCTACAACATCGACATATCGATCCTCGGCGCCGCCATCGACACCGTCGGCGGTCTCCAGGTCGGCCGGATGCGCATCGAGCTGCCGGGCCGCTACGAGGACAACGTCGTACCGGTCGGCTTCCTGCGCGAGCAGGGTCTGCAGATCGACGTCGTCGGCCAGGCCGACCCGCTGGTGAAGGAAGGCGTCCGATGACCTGGTCCGAGATGCACCCGCTGCTGACCCAGGCGTGTTGGGACACGCTCTACATGGTCGGCTGGTCCACGGTGATCGCCGTCGTCGGCGGCCTCCCGCTCGGCGTCCTGCTGGTCCTCACCGACCGGGGCGGCCTGCTCCAGAACCTCCTCGCCAACAAGGTGATCGGCCAGGTGGTGAACGTCGCCCGCTCGATGCCGTTCATCATCCTCATCGTCGCCCTGCTGGACTTCACCCGCTGGATCACCGGCACCACCATCGGCCGCGACGCCGCCATCGTGCCGCTGGCCATCGGCGCCATCCCGTTCTTCGCCCGGCTGGTGGAGACCTCCGTGCGCGAGGTGGACGGCGGGCTCGTCGAGGCCGTGCAGTCCATGGGCGGCAACACCTGGACGGTCGTGCGCAAGGTTCTCGTGCCCGAGTCGCTGCCGTCCCTGATCTCCGGCACCACCACCACGGTCGTCGCCCTCATCGGCTACACCGCGATGGCCGGCACGGTCGGCGCCGGCGGCCTCGGCGACATCGCCATCCGCTACGGCTACCAGCGCTTCGAGACCCAGCTGATGTGGATCACCGTCGGCATCCTCGCCGTGGTCATCTCGCTGATCCAGTTCGCCGGCGACCTCGCCGCCCGCTCCCTGCACCGGCGCGGCGGCCGGTCCGGACCGGCGCCCCGGCTGCGGCTGCTGCGCTCCGGCGGCTCCTCCACGGCCGACGTGAGCAAGGCGGCCTGACCCCTCGGCCGCCGCCGCACCCGTACTCGTACTCGCACCCGACTCCCCGTTCACCCCCTACGGGGCCGCACCACCCAAGGAAAGGCACTTTTCGTGCGTAACACCGCCAAGATCACCTCTGCCGTCCTGGCCGCCGGAGCCCTCACCCTCGGGCTCACCGCCTGCGGCGGCTCCGACTCCGACTCCGGCAAGAGCGACGCGAACGCCACGCTGACCGTCGCCGCCACGCCCACCCCGCAGGGCGAGATCCTCACCTACGTCAAGGACCACCTCGCGCAGAAGGCCGGCCTCAAGCTGGAGGTCAAGGAGTTCACGGACTACGTGACCCCCAACACGGCCGTCCAGCAGGGCCAGGTCGACGCCAACTACTTCCAGCACAAGCCGTACCTCGACGACTTCAACAAGAAGAACGGCACCGACATCGTCCCGGTCCCCGGCGGCTCCGTGCACCTGGAACCGCTCGGCGTCTACTCCAAGACCTACAAGAAGCTCACGGACCTCAAGCAGGGCGCCAGCATCGCGCTGCCCAACGACACCACCAACGAGGCCCGCGCGCTCAAGCTCCTGGAGGCCAACGGCCTGCTCAAGCTGAAGGCGGGCGCCGGGTACGAGGCGACCCCCAAGGACGTCACCGACAACCCCAAGGGCCTGAAGTTCAAGGAGCTGGAGGCGGCCCAGCTGCCCCGCTCCCTCGGCGACGTGGACGCCGCGGTGATCAACGGCAACTACGCCCTGGAGGCCAAGCTCAGCCCGGCCAAGGACGCGCTGGCCGCCGAGTCCGCCAAGGGCAACCCGTACGCCAACTTCCTCGCCGTGAAGAAGGGCAACGAGGACGACCCGCGGGTCAAGAAGCTCGCCAAGCTCCTCACCTCGCCCGAGGTCAAGAAGTTCATCGAGGACAAGTACGACGGCGCCGTCGTCCCGGCGTTCTGATCCGTCCCGGCACCGCCGCACCCGGGGTCCGCTTCCGCACAGGGGGCGGACCCCGTGGTGCGTCCGGGGGCGCCGATGCTGCATGCTGGGCAGTTCAGCAGGCCCTGACGGTATTTCCGAAGGTTACGGAGCGGCGCCATGACTAGCACCTTCCCCAACATCTCCATCAGCACGGAGCGGTTGGTGCTGCGCCCCCTCGACGAGGACGACGTCCCCGCACTGGCCGCGATGATGAACGACGAACAGGTCGCGGCCTGGACCGACATCCCCCAGCCCTTCACCGAGGCGTCCGCCCGCCACTGGATCGGCCGCTACGCCCCCGCCGAACGCACCGCGGGCCGCGGGCTCGACCTCGCGGTCACCGAGTTCCTCACCCAGCGCCTGGTCGGTGTCGTCCAGCTGGCCAAGACCGACTGGCACGTCCGCGCCACCGAACTCTCGTACATCATCGCCCCCTGGGCGCGCGGCGAGGGCTACGCCTCCGAAGCCGCCCTGGCCACCGCCCAGTGGCTCTTCGGCGACCAGAAGTTCGAACGCATCGAACTGCGCACCGCCGCCGACAACACCGCCTCCCAGCAGGTCGCCCAGAAGATCGGCTGCATCAGCGAGGGCGTGCTGCGCAACGCCTGCATAGCCCACCTGCGCACCCAGGACGGCACCTGGACCGACGTACGCACCGACTTCATCGTGTGGAGCCTGCTGCCGGAGGACCTGGACGGCACCGACGAGGAACTCGCCGACAGCAGCGGATTCACGTCGTTCCCTGACTGGAACTGACCCGGCCGCGCCGCACCGCCCCGCCGCCCACCGCGCGGTCCCGGCGCCGCACCAGGTAACCTCACGGAGCCCGCACACGGGCGTCGCCCGTGACGACCCGCTTCACCCCCTGGAGACTGACAACGATGGCCGACCGGGTCACGGTGATCGGCTGGGACGGTACGCCGCTGACCGAGGCGGCGCGCGGCGCGCTCGGCGCCGCCACCCTCGTGGCGGGCGCGGCGCACCACCTGGCGCTCCCTGAAGTACCCCCCGCCGCCGAGCGCATCCGCCTCGGCAGCGTCGCCCTGGCCGCCCGCCGCATCGCCGGGCACCGCGGCACCGCCGTCGTCCTCGCCGACGGCGACCCCGGCTTCTTCGGCGTCGTCCGCACCCTGCGCGACCCCGAGTTCGGCCTGGAGGTCGAGGTCGCCCCCGCCGTCTCCTCGGTGGCCGCCGCCTTCGCCCGCGCCGGTATGCCCTGGGACGACGCCCAGGTGGTCGTCGCCCACAAACGCACCCTGCGCCGCGCGGTGAACGTATGCCGCGCCCACACCAAGGTCGCCGTACTGACCGCACCCGGCGCCGGCCCCGCCGAACTGGGCCTGCTCCTCGACGGGGTGCACCGCACCTTCGTCATCTGCGAGGAACTGGGCACCGAGCGCGAACAGGTCACCGTCGTCACCTCCGACAAGGCCGCCGACCACACCTGGCGCGACCCGAACGTCGTCATTGTCATCGGCGGAATCGCCGGAATCGGCGGCACCGGCGGCAACGGGGCCCGCATCGGCGCCGGGGACGGCGGCTGGATCGCCGGACGCGACCCGGCCGACCCGGTGCGCGGCTGGACCCGGCCCGCCGACGCCTACGACGGACCCCTCGGCGAGGGCGAGACCGAGCTGCTGCGCGCCGCGCAACTGGCCCGGCTCGGCCCGCGCGTCGGCGACCTCGTGTGGGACATCGGCTGCGGCGGCGGCGCGTTCGCCACCGAGGCCGCGCGCGCCGGCGCCGCCGTCATCGCCGTCGACCGCGACCCGGAGGCCTGCGCCCGCACCGAGGCCGCCGCCCGCCGCTTCGGCGTCCAGGTGCAGGTGGTGCACGGCACCGCCCCGCACGTCCTGGAGAACCTGCCCGAACCGGACGTCGTACGGGTCGGCGGCGGGGGAGCGGCCGTCGTCGACGCGGTCGCCGACCGGCGCCCGCAGCGCATCGTCGCGCACGCCGCCAACCGCGACACGGCCGAACGCGTCGGCCGCGGGCTGACCGAACACGGGTACCAGGTCGAGTGCGCCCTGCTCCAGGCCGTCGAACTCGACACCCGCGCCTGGACGGAGACAGAGCGGAGCGTCGCGTTCCTGCTCAGCGGGGTCGCGGACCACGCCCCGTGATCGGATTGTCGGACCGCGCGCGGTAGGCTGGCCGATCGTTGTACCGCACTGGGGGCTCCGGAGCTTCGTTCTCAATGTCCGGAAAACCCACCCGTTGTGCGGGGGGTGCGGTACGGCACAACCGGAGGACGCGCAACGTGGCGCAGTCCACAGCGGGCCGTGGCGGAAGACGCTGTCACGGCGGGCGGACGACCGCGACAATGCCACTCAATGGCTTTGTCGCCTTTTTTGGGTGGGTCGTTCGTGCCGCTGGGCACGGACGCTCGTTCTTCACTGGGGGGCGGTCGGTGCGCCGTTCCCGGTGAGCTGGTCGTAGGAGCACTAACCGATGGGCGAGGGGTACGCATGACCGACACCGGCCAGGTCCCGGGCGAGGGACTGCCGGAGAGCGCAGGCATGGTGGAACAGCCGGGCGTCCCCGCACACGGCGCGTACACCTACCTCTCCGAGTCTCCCGCCGAGGACGAAGACCTGCTGCTGCCGGGCTCCCAGGGCGCGTGGGGCAACGAAGTGCCCCCGCCCGCCCCGGAACCGGTCGTCGAGGCCGTCCACCAGCCGGGCCCGCACGAGACGTCCGGCCGCGACAGCGGCTCGGTCGACCTGAGCGGCGTCCTGCACCCCGCCCCCCTGGCGACCCAGCCGGCCGCCCCGGCACCGGCCCCGCGCCGGCCGCTGCACCTCGGCCCGCCGACCCCCGACGCCTCCGCCAGCCCGGTGCGCTCGCTGGCCGACCGCGGCCCGGCCGACGCGCCGGTCCGGCAGCCCGGCCCGGCCCCCGCTGTTCCGGGACCCGAGTACCTCGACGCGGCGCAGGCGGCTCCGGCCCCCGCCGTGAGCCTGCACGGCGCCCCGCAGGGCGCCGCCCCCTGGGGCGCCCCGGCCGCGCCCACCGCCGCTCCTACGGCACCGCAGGCGCCCGCGGCGGCCCCCGCCGGTGACACGGTCGCTCCGGACGCCGAGCCGGTCGGCCCGGCCCAGGCCGCCGTCGCCCGGCTCACCGCCCAGGCGGGCGCACCAGCCCCGGACGCCGCCGCGGAGGCGGGGCACGCCCCCGAGGCGCAGCAGCCGGAACAGCACGGACCCACCGAACAGCACGAGGCAGCGGCCGGGGCGGCGCCCGAGCCCGTCGCCGTCACGCCGGGTCCCGGCGCGGAACCGGCGCCCGAGGGCGAGCCCGCGTCCGTACCGGAGTCTCCCGGGGCCGCCGAGGACACCGCCGCCGAGGGCGTACCGGCGCAGGAGGCCGTCGCCGTCCCCGCCGGGACGGACCCCGCCGCGCCGGACGCACAGGTCCGGACGACCGGTCAGGCACCCGAGCCCGCCGGGACCGAGGAGGCCGCGCAGCCTCAGCAGCCGGCCGAGGCCCAGCAGGACGAGACGCAGCAGGCCGCGCCCGCCGCTCTGGTGGCGGACAGCGTGCCCGCGCCCGAAGCGGCGGCCGGGCAGCCTGCGCTCGACGAGCCCGCCGTGCCCGAGCAGACCGCTGTACCCGAGCAGGCCGCCGTGCCCGAGCCCGGTCGGCACGTAGAGGCTCCCGCCCCCGCGCCGGTGGCCGCCGCAGAGCCGGTCCCCGCGCCCGAGCAGGCGCCCGCCCCGGATCAGCCCGTCCCCGCCGAGGCGGCCCCGGAGCCCGAGCAGGCCGTCGAGCCCGCACCGGCACCGGCGCAGGCCCCGGCCGCTCCCGTCGAGGCCGAGGCCGTACCTCCGCAGGTACCGCAGCCCGGTGCTCCCGAGGCGTCCGCAGAACAGACGGCTGAGCAGACGGCAGAACAGACGGCCGAGCACACGGCCGAGCAGGAACAGCCGGTCACGGCCCCCGCCCCGCAGCCCGCCGATGCCGCCACCCCGAACCCGGAAGCCGAGACCGGCGCCCAGACCCCGGAAGCCCGGATCCCCGAGGCAGCCGAGGCGCCTGAGGACACCCAGGCGCCCGAAGCCGTCGACGGACCCCCGCAGCCGGTCCCCGCCCCCGAGGAGACCGCCCAGGTCCAGGCCCCGGCCGACGCCTCCGCCGTCGCGCCCACCGCCCGACCGGACCAGGCCCAGGCCGCCCCGGTCGCCGACGCCCCGGCTCCCGGGGCCGTCACCGAGCCGGTCACCCCCGAGGCGCCCGCCGTGCCTGAGGCCCAGGCAGTGCCTCAGACACCGGAAGCCTCCCAGGCCCCGGAACCCACCCAGGCTTCGGAACCCGACGCCGCCCCCACCGCAGAGGCCCCGGCCCCGGCCCCGGATGTCCAGCTCCCGTCCACCGGTGAACCCGAGTCCCTGTCGGCCGCCCCCCACGCCGAACAGCCCCCCGCCGCCCCGCAGCAGCCGCCCGTCGCCGCCCCGGAGCAGGAAGCGACCGCTGCGGCGCAGCCGGTCCAGGTGCCGGTTCCGCAGCCTGTCGCCGAGATCCCGCAGGAACCCGTGGTGGCGGTCCCGGCACCCCGTTCCGGTGACACCGAGCCCGTGGCCACCGCCGCCCCCGCCGAGCCCGACCCCGAGGTGGTCCAGCAGGCGGACGACCTGGAGACCCGGGGCGCCGGTCAGGAAGAACACGAGGAGCACGAGCACCGGGCTGCCGAGGTCGCCGAGGCCGCCGAGGGGCAGCCGGAGGACGGCCCCGCCCCCGAGGCGGAGGCCCCCCGGCACGTGGGACCGGCCGCGCCCGGCTACGACGACGCCGAGCGCGAGGCCGTGCTCAAGGTGATGCGCGAACGCCGCGACATCCGCAACGGCTTCCGCGACGACCCCATCCCCCACGAGGTGCTGCTCCGGGTGCTGGAGGCGGCCCACACCGCGCCCAGCGTCGGCCACTCCCAGCCCTGGGACTTCGTCGTCATCCGCTCCGCCGACACCCGCCGGGCGATGCACGAACTGGCCGAGCGGCAGCGCGAGGCGTACGCCAAGTCGCTGCCCAAGGGCCGCGCCAAGCAGTTCAAGGAACTGAAGATCGAGGCCATCCTCGACACCCCGGTGAACATCGTCGTCACCGCCGACCCCACCCGCGGCGGACGGCACACCCTGGGCCGCCACACCCAGCCGCAGATGGCGCCGTACTCCGCCGCGCTCGCCGTGGAGAACCTGTGGCTCGCCGCCCGCGCCGAGGGCCTGGGCGTCGGCTGGGTCAGCTTCTTCGACGAGCGGGAGATGGTCCGCACCCTCGGCCTGCCCGAGCACCTGGAGGTCATCGCCTACCTGTGCGTCGGGTACGTCGACGAGTTCCCGGACGAGCCCGAGCTGATGCAGGCCGGCTGGTCCAAGCGGCGCCCGCTGTCCTGGGTGGTGCACGAGGAGACGTACGGGCGGCGCGCGCTGCCCGGCGAGGACCCGCACGACCTGCTCGCCGAGACCGTCGCGCAGATCCGGCCGCTGGACGCCAAGGCGCTCGGCGAGGCATGGGAGCGGCAGAAGCGCATGACCAAACCGGCCGGTGCGCTCGGCATGCTGGAGATCATCTCGGCCCAGCTGTCCGGCCTGTCCCGGCAGTGCCCGCCGCCGATCCCGGAGCCCGCGGCCGTCGCCGTCTTCGCCGGTGACCACGGGGTGCACGCCCAGGGCGTCACGCCCTGGCCGCAGGAGGTCACCGCCCAGATGGTGGCGAACTTCCTCGGCGGGGGAGCGGTCTGCAACGCCTTCGCCAACCAGGTGGGCGCCGAGGTCTGTGTGGTCGACGTGGGCGTCGCCGCCGACCTCCCGGCCACCCCGGGCCTGCTGCCCCGCAAGGTGCGCGCGGGCACGTCCGACATGACCACCGGGCCCGCCATGACCCGCGAGGAGGCCAAGAAGGCCATCGAGGTCGGCATCGAGACCGCCCGCGACCTGGTGGCGGCCGGCAACAAGGCGCTGCTCACCGGCGAGATGGGCATTGCCAACACCACCGCCTCGGCCGCCCTCATCTCGGTCTACACCGGCGTCGACCCCGCCGAGGTCACCGGCCGGGGCACCGGCATCAACGACGAGACGCTGGCCCACAAGACCGAGGTGGTCCGCCGCGCCCTCGACGTGCACCGGCCCGACCCGGCCGACCCGATCGGCGTGCTCGCCGCGATCGGCGGCTTCGAGCACGCGGCCATCGTCGGTCTGCTGCTGGGCGGCGCGTCGCTGCGTACGCCGGTGATCCTTGACGGGGTCAGCGCGGGCGCCGCCGCCCTGGTGGCCCGCGCCATCGCCCCGGAGGTGCTGGCCGCCTGCATCGCCGGGCACCGCAGCGCCGAACCGGGCCATGTCGCCGCCCTCAACAAGCTCGGTCTGCGCCCCCTGGTCGACCTGGACCTGCGTCTGGGCGAGGGCACGGGCGCGCTGCTCGCGCTGCCGCTGGTGCAGAGCACGGCGCGGGCGATGCACGAGGTGGCGACGTTCGACTCGGCGGGCGTCACCGAGAAGTGACCCGGGAGTCCTGAGCCGGGCGGGTACGCGGCCCCTGCGTACCCCCCGGCCCCGCCGTACCCTGAACCCACGGTTAAAATCCGCACGTCAGGGCCGCTCCGGAGCCGTAGCGCCCGTCACCGTCGCACCGCTTCGACCGCATCCCCACGTCGCCCACCGCCGCCGCGACCGCCGTCCGGACGAGGAGCCGCACCACCATGGCCGAACACCCCGCCTACCCCGTAGGACTCCGCCTGTCCGGCCGCCGCGTGGTCGTCCTCGGCGGCGGCCAGGTCGCCCAGCGCCGGTTGCCGGCCCTCATCGCGGCCGGTGCGGACGTCCTTCTGGTCTCGCCCGCGGCCACGGCCTCCGTGGAGGCGATGGCGGACGCCGGTGAGCTCTCCTGGCTGCGGCGCCCGTACCAGGACGGCGACCTCGCCGACGCCTGGTACGCGCTGATCGCCACCAGTGACCACGACGCCAACACCCGGGCCTCCGCCGAGGCCGAACGGGCACGCGTGTGGTGCGTACGCGCCGACGACGCCGACGCGGCGACCGCCTGGACCCCGGCCACCGGCCACAGCGAGGGCGTCACCGTGGCCGTGCTCACCACCCGGGCCAGCGGACGCGACCCCCGGCACACCGCCGCCGTCCGTGACGCCGTCGTCGAGGGACTGCGCGACGGCACCCTGGTCGCCCCGCACCACCGCACCCGCACCCCCGGCGTCGCGCTGGTCGGCGGCGGCCCCGGCGACCCGGACCTGATCACGGTGCGCGGGCGCCGGCTGCTCGCCGAGGCGGACGTCGTCATCGCCGACCGGCTCGGCCCCCGCGACCTGCTGGCCGAACTCCCGCCGCACGTCGAGGTGATCGACGCCGCGAAGATCCCCTACGGCCGCTCCATGGCCCAGGAGGCCATCAACGACGCGCTCGTCGAGCACGCCAAGCAGGGCAAGTCGGTGGTCCGGCTCAAGGGCGGCGACCCGTACGTCTTCGGCCGGGGCATGGAGGAGGTCATCGCGCTCACCGAGGCGGGGATCCCGTGCACGGTGGTGCCGGGCATCTCCAGTTCCGTCTCGGTGCCGGGCGCGGCGGGCATCCCGGTCACGCACCGCGGCGTCGCCCATGAGTTCACCGTGGTCAGCGGGCATGTGGCGCCCGACGACCCGCGCTCCCTGGTCGACTGGGCCAGCCTGGCGAAGCTCACCGGCACCCTCGTGATCCTCATGGGCGTCGACAAGATAGGCAGGATCGCCGAGACCCTGGTGGCCCACGGCAAGTCCCCCGACACCCCGGTCGCCCTCGTCCAGGAGGGCACCACCGCCGCCCAGCGCCGCGTCGACGCGACCCTCGCGACCGTCGCCGGGACCGTACGCGCCCAGGACGTGCGCCCGCCGGCCGTCATCGTCGTCGGCCCGGTCGTCACGGTCGGCCCCGCCCCCGCCGCCTGACGGCACCCTCTCCCACCGCACCAGGACAAGGCAGCAGCTCCCCGTGGCCGAACTCATCACCGTCGACGACCCCGCCGACCCCCGCCTGCACGACTACACCGGCCTGACCGACGTGGAGCTGCGCCGTCGGCGCGAACCCGCCGAGGGCCTGTTCATCGCCGAGGGCGAGAAGGTCATCCGCCGGGCCGCCGAGGCCGGGTACGAGATGCGCTCGATGCTGCTGTCCGCCAAGTGGGCCGACGCCCTGCGCGACGTCCTCGACACGCTCGACGCGCCCGTCTACGTGGTCGCCCCCGACCTGGCCGAAGAGGTCACCGGCTACCACGTGCACCGGGGCGCGCTGGCCTCCATGCGGCGCAAGCCGCTGCCCGCCGCCGCCGACCTCCTGGCCACCGCCCGCCGGGTCGCGGTCATGGAGGCGGTCAACGACCACACCAACATCGGCGCGATCTTCCGTTCGGCCGCCGCCCTCGGCATGGACGCGGTACTGCTCTCGCCGGACTGCGCCGACCCGCTCTACCGCCGCAGCGTCAAGGTCTCGATGGGCGCCGTCTTCTCCGTGCCGTACGCCCGCCTCGACACCTGGCCGCAGGGTCTTGACGCGGTCCGCGAGGCCGGTTTCGCCCTGCTCGCGCTCACCCCCGACGCACAGGCCCGCTCCCTGGACGAGACGGCCCCGCACCGGATGGAACGGGTCGCGCTGATGCTCGGCGCGGAGGGCGACGGCCTCTCCCGCCGCGCGCTGGCCGCCGCCGACACCTGGGTGCGTATCCCGATGTCCCACGGCGTCGACTCCCTGAACGTCGGCGCGGCGGCGGCCGTCGCCTTCTACGCCGTCACGGCCGGCCGCCCGGAGGCGTAGCCCGCCCGCAGGCGCAGCCCGTCAGGAGATGCGGCCCGTACGGAGTCGCGGTCCGCGCGCGACGCGTGTCGCCGGGCCGGGGTCAGTGTCCCGGTGCGGAGGCGGTCTCCGCCGCCTGCCCGTGCTGCTGCTCCACCCGTACGCCGCCGCGCTCGACGCCGAGCCCCCGGGACGGCCCCTGGCAGCCCTGGGCCGCCGCGATACCGAGCGCGACCAGCAGCGTCACCACCACGAACACGAACAGCCGCTGCCGCAGCAGCCGCGGGTTGGCCGGGCGCAGACCGGTGGACGTGCCGCGCGGGCGCGGGCGGCCGGGACCGCCGCGGGTGCCGGGACGGTTGCCGCCGCCGGGCCGGGACCCGCCCCTGGACGCCGGAACGGGCCGTCCGCCCGCCCGGGACGACGCGCCGGTGGCCCGCGGGCCGCCCCCGTCCCGGGGAGCGCCGCCCCGCCCGGCCGGGGCGCCGCCGCGCGGCGCGGGTGTCCGGGGCGCGGCAGCCTGCTGCCGCCGCTGCCCGCGCGCCTCGGGATGCCCGCCGCGCTGCTGCTCGGCCGGGCCGCCCCGCCGCTGCTCGGAGTACGGCGACCGCTGGCCCTCGGGACGGGCGGCGCGCTGCTGCTCCGGGTAGGTGGCGCGCTGCTGGTCCGGGTAGGTGTCGGCCATCCGGCCGGTGGGCCGGTCCGCCTCGGCGGCGCGCGGCGACGGCGGCCGGGGCTCGCCCAGGCCCTGCGCCTCGCGGGCGGCGATCTCCTTGAGCCGCAGCGACAGTTGGAGCGTGCTGGGCCGGTCCTCGGGATCCTTGGCCAGGCAGGCCCGCACGAGCGGGGCCAGCGCGTCGGGCACCCCCTGGAGATGCGGCTCCTCGTGCACCACGCGGTACAGCATCACCTCGGAGCTGCCGTGCCCGAACGGCGAGTCGCCCGTCGACGCGTACGCCAGCGTCGCGCCCAGCGAGAACACGTCGGTCGCCGGGGTGACGGCGGCGCCCCGCACCTGCTCCGGGGCGAGGAAGCCGGGGGAGCCGACCGCCGTGCCCACATGGGTGAGCGTCGAGGCGCCGGTCGCCCAGGCGATGCCGAAGTCGATGATCCGCGGGCCCTTGGGCGACAGCAGGATGTTGGACGGCTTCAGGTCCCGGTGCACCACACCGGCCTCGTGGACCGCGACGAGCCCCTCCGACAGGGCGGCCCCGACCGCGGCCGCCTCGGCGGCGCCCAGCGCGCCCTCGTCGGCCACCTTGTCGTGCAGGGAGGGGCCGGGCACGTACTGCGTGGCGAACCACGGCCGGTCCGCCTCCAGGTCCGCGGCCACCAGCCGGGCGGTGCAGCCGCCCCGGATCCGCCGGGCCGCCGAGACCTCGCGCGCGAACCGGGAGCGGAACTCCTGGTCCTCCGCCAGATCCGGCCGGATGACCTTCAGCGCGACCCGCTGGCCCTTCCGGTCGGAGCCGAGATAGACGACGCCCATCCCGCCCGCGCCGAGCCGTCGGTGAAGCCTGAACGAGCCGACGACGCGCGGGTCCTCGCGCCTCAGGCGCATCATCGCCATGTTCATCCCCGCTGCCCGGTCCCTGTGACGAGCCACAGCTTACGTTTCCGGGACCGCTCGCGCGCAGAGGCCGCGCCCTCTCGACCCGATCGATTGTCACTGCCGTGCGCGAGAGTTGAGGGACGGTCAGCGCACGGGCGGCCCGCCGGAGCCGCCCGCGGACAAGATCCCAACCGCCCGCGCCGACAGGGGGGTTGGAGATCACGGAGGCCGCCCGCCGGTCCCGGCCGGGACCGCGCGGGAGACGGCCGGGAGGGACCGTGCGGCGTCGTGGCGGGCGGTCGGACGGCGGGCGCACGCGGGGGTCCGGCCCCACCCGGAAGTGAGCGATGTCACCGTCCGTGTCCGGAAATGCCGGGCAGTCCGGGCACCCTCTCCGGGATGACCCGGAGACGGAGGAGGACGTCTCCACCCAGGGGAGTACGCCCCCGGGCACGGCTCATCCTCCGGGAGGCCCGCCAATCGGTACGAGGGCATGACGCCCTGCATCCGCCCCGCCCCTAGATTTGAGGTCAAGCGGCGGGTGCAGCACTCGTCCCCCGAGGTCAGACACCCGCCGCTGCCGATGACAACCGAGACGGTCAGGAGAGGGACCATGGCCCACACGGCACCGCGGACCGCGTTCCGCTTCCCGGGACGCTTCACGCGCCCCCGCCGCACGGGCCGTCGCCACCCACTGGTGGCGACCGTGATGGCCCTTCCCCTGGCGGCCCTGCTCCTGCTCGTCTTCGACGGGTGGGACACCGTGGCCACACAGGCGTCGTCCGTGGGAGTGATGCTGGGGCGCTGAGCGGCGCCCCAGGCCCGGAAGAGCGGTCCGGGCGGGGACATCCACCCATGAAACCCCGTGGGGACGGGGGTGCGGCGGACGGCAGAATGCCGGCGCAGCTGGGGAGCTGCGCCGGCATTGCCGTGTCCGGCCCCGCCCGCCCGCGGGCCACACCCACCGGCCTCACTCGCGGGCCTCACCCGCGGACCCGCCCCCCGGACCCTCGGACACCGCCCGCGGCTCCCGCCCGGCCCGGCGCCCCCGCCCGCGACACCAACCCGTAGGCTCACCGCCCGACACCGCACCCGTACGCCTGTCCGGACACGGTGCCCGGCCGCCGTACCCGGACACGGTGCCCGACGCCGCGCCCGGCCGCCGTACCCCAGGGGGAGCCCGTGACCGCCACCGCCGCCCCCGTCCCCGTCGGCCCGCCCCCCGCGCTGGCCGCGCAGGTCATCAGGGCCGCCCACCCCGGCGCGCCCGGCTGCGCCCGCCCGACGACCGTCCTGGCCGACCGCCCCGACGCCACGGTGGTCCGGCACTGCGGGACCGTCGCGAAGGCGCACGCACCCGGCACGGACCCCGCCGCGCTCGCCCACCGCCTGGCCCTGGCCGCCCGCCTGCCGGACATCCTGCTGCCCCCGCTCGACCCCGCTCCCGTGGCGTCGGACGACCGCCTCGTCACCTTCTGGCCGCACGGCACGCCCGTCGACCCCGAGGTCCCGGAGGCCGCGCCCTGGGAAGCCACCGCCGCACTCCTCGCCCGCCTCCACCGCAGCCCCGTACCGCCCGGACTGCCGCCCATGCGCGGCCCGGAGAAGACCGCCCGCGCCGTCGCCCGGCTGCGCGCCGCCGCCCCCGGCCACCCGGCCACCGGCCCGGTCCTGCGCGCGTGGGCCGCCCTGCCCGCCTGGGCGCGCGCCGAGGCACCCGCGCCCGGTCCTGCCGCCGTCTGCCACGGCGACCTGCACCTGGGCCAGCTCGTACGCCATCCGGTGCCCGGCGGTCCCTGGCTGCTGATCGATGTCGACGACCTCGGCACCGGAGCGCCCGCCTGGGACCTGGCCCGTCCCGCCGCCTGGTTCGCCTGCGGGCTGCTCCCGCCGGACGACTGGACCCGCTTCCTCACCGCCTACCGGGCGGCGGGCGGCCCCGCCGTGCCGCCCGACGGCGACCCGTGGGCGGCCCTGGACACCGCCGCCCGCGCCCTGACCGTGCAGAGCGCCGCACGGGCCGTCGCCAAGGCGGCGGCGGCCGGCCGCGCCCTGGACGAGGTGGAGCGGGCCGTGGTCGACGCCTGCGGCCGAATGGCGCCGCCGCCCGGCGAGTTGACGGGCGGAGCGCACCAGTAGGGTGCAACCGACCGCGGCCGGACGGAGTCTGTCCAGGCGGTACCCCGAAGCAGGACCCACCGGTGAGGAGTTGAGCCGAGCATGCAGTGTCCGAAGTGCCACGCGCCGATGCACACCTACAACCGCAACGGCATCCAGATCGAGCAGTGCAGCGGCTGCCGCGGCATCTTCCTCGACTACGGCGAGCTGGAGGCACTGACCCGCCTGGAGTCCCAGTGGGCGCAGCCCGCCCCGCCGCCGCCCGCCCCGCAGGGCTACCCGGCCCCGCAGGCGTACCCGGCCCCGCCCGCCCCGGCCTGGGGCGCGCCGCACGGCGGCCACGGGCACTACGGACACGGCCACAAGCGCAAGAGCTTCGGCCACATGCTCTTCTCCAGCTGAGCCCCGGCACGCGAAAGCCCCCGGCCGTACGGAACGGCCGGGGGCTTGCTGCGGTGTGGACGATACTGGGATTGAACCAGTGACCTCTTCCGTGTCAGGGAAGCGCTCTCCCGCTGAGCTAATCGTCCTCGGGACCGTGACCGAAGGGTCACGGGCGGTGCGTGCGCGATACTGGGATTGAACCAGTGACCTCTTCCGTGTCAGGGAAGCGCTCTCCCGCTGAGCTAATCGCGCGGGTCGGGACCTCGCCGTACGAGACGGCCGGTCCAGTGGACGATACTGGGATTGAACCAGTGACCTCTTCCGTGTCAGGGAAGCGCTCTCCCGCTGAGCTAATCGTCCTTGGAGGTGGAGACGGGATTTGAACCCGTGTAGACGGCTTTGCAGGCCGTTGCCTCGCCTCTCGGCCACTCCACCAGGAGTGCAGGGGACCGGGAGTCCCCTCTTTCCTGCGAGCGGACGACGAGGCTCGAACTCGCGACCTCAACCTTGGCAAGGTTGCGCTCTACCAACTGAGCTACGTCCGCCTGTCGGTGCGGTCCGCTTGCGCGTCCCGGCGACGTGTTGAACTCTAGCGGATTCCCGGGCCAGTACAAAAACGCGTTTGCGCAGCGTGCTGCGGTGCGTCCCCCCGAGGACCTGGTCAGGCCCCCCGCAGGACACGCACGGGCCATCCGGTGGACACCGGTCCTAGACTCGGTGCCGTGCTCGACCTGCCTCCTCTGGCGCGCTTCGGCGACCGCCTCGCCACCGGCCTGACCGATGTCACCGACGACCCCGCGGCCCTGGACTCCACCGGCTTCTGGGCGGTCGCCGCCGACTACGAGGGCCGTCTGACCTGCGCCCGCTTCAGCGACGTACGGCACGCGCCCGTGCCCGCCCCGGTGCCCGGCGCCTGGCGCGGACCGGCCGCCGCCGACTGGACCTCCTCGCTCGACCGCCGCGCGTACACCGCCGGCGTGCGCCGGGTGCGCGAGCACATCGCGGCCGGCGAGGTCTACCAGGTGAACCTCTGCCGGGTGCTGTCCGCGCCGGTCCGCCCCGACGCCGACGTGGACGCGCTCACCGCCGTCCTGGCCCGCGGCAACCCGGCCCCGTACGCCGGAACGATTCGCCTGCCGGAGCACGGTGTGGAGATCGCCACCGCCTCCCCGGAGCTGTTCCTGCGCCGCGCGGGCCGCACCGCCGAGTCGGGCCCGATCAAGGGCACCGCCCGCACCGAGGACGAACTCCTCGACAAGGACCACGCCGAGAACGTGATGATCGTGGACCTGGTCCGCAACGACCTGGGCCGGGTCTGCACCACCGGCAGCGTCACCGTCCCCGACCTGTGCGCCGTCGAGAAGCACCCGGGCCTGGTCCACCTCGTCTCCACCGTCCGCGGTGAACTGCGCCCCGGCACCGGCTGGCCCGGACTGCTCGCCGCCGCCTTCCCGGCCGGTTCGATCACCGGCGCCCCCAAGTCGAGCGCCCTGCGGATCATCGACGCCCTGGAGACCGCGCCCCGCGGACCGTACTGCGGCGGCATCGGCTGGGTCGACGCCGACCGGGGCACCGGTGAACTGGCCGTCGGCATCCGCACCTTCTGGATCGACCGGCCCGGCGGCGGCGCCGGAACGGGCGCCGTGCTGCGCTTCGGCGCGGGCGCCGGCATCACCTGGGACTCCGATCCCGAGGGGGAGTGGCGGGAGACCGAACTGAAGGCGGCCCGGCTGCTCGCGGTAGCGTCGGGCACCCACGAGCACGGCGGAGAGGACACGGCACTGTGAAGGTATGGCTCGACGGCGCACTGCGGGACCTGGAGTCCGCGCGCGTCTCCGCCCTGGACCACGGGCTGACCGTGGGCGACGGCGTCTTCGAGACGGTCAGGGCCACCGACGGGAAGCCGTTCGCGCTCACCCGCCATCTGGACCGGCTGACCCGCTCGGCCCGCGGCCTCGGGCTGCCCGGCCCGGACCTCGACGAGGTCCGCCGCGCCTGCGCCGCCGTCCTCGGCGCCCACCCCGTGCCGCTCGGCCGGCTGCGCATCACCTACACCGGCGGCCACGGCCCCCTCGGCTCCGACCGGGGCGAGCACCCGCCCACCCTCGTCGTCGCCCTCGGGGAGGCCGCCCGCCGCCCCGACTCCACCGCCGCCGTCACCGTCCCCTTCACCCGCAACGAACGCGGCGCCCTCACCGGCCTGAAGACCACCTCCTACGCGGAGAACGTCGTCGCCCTCGCCCGCGCCCGCGCCGAGGGCGCCTCCGAGGCCCTGTTCGGCAACACCGTCGGACAGCTCTGCGAGGGCACCGGGTCCAACGTCTTCGTCGTCCTCGACGGCGAGATCCACACCCCGCCGCTCGCCTCCGGCTGCCTCGCCGGTGTCACCCGCGCGCTCGTCCTCGACTGGACCGGGGCCCGCGAGAGCGACCTGCCGCTCGACGTCCTGGACCGCGCCGAGGAGGTCTTCCTCACCTCCACCCTGCGCGACGTGCAGGCCGTCCACCGTGTCGACGGCCGCGCGCTGCCCGGCACGGCGGGCCCGGTGACGGCCAAGGCCATGCGGATCTTCGACGAGCGGTCAGGCGACGACCTCGACCCGTGACCGGGCGGCGGCCGCGGGACATCGCGCACGTCGTGGAAAAAGAGCTGACGCGGGCCGCCGGGGCGGGTAGAAATCCCCTGATGACCACCACCCTGCGGCCCACCGAGCCGCTCCAGCAGCACCCCGACGGAACCCGCTCGCGCCGCTACCAGGTCTGCGTGAACAGCCGCCCCGTCGGCGTGCTCCACCTGGCGACCCACCCCGTCTTCGGGCCCGCCGTCGCCCGGATCCTCGACCTGCGCATCGACGAGCCCGACCGGGGCCGGGGGCGCGGCACGGTGGCCGCGCTGGCCGCCGAGGAGGTCGCCCGCGACTGGGGCTGCCGACGCGTCGAGATCGCCGTGCCCGCCGCCGAGGAGGCCGCCCTGCGGCTCGTCGCCGCGCTCGGCTACGTCCCGCGCAACCGCGGCATGGAGAAGCGGCTCGGCGCCGCCGCGCCCGGACTGCCCGCCGGAACCCGCGGCCGGCCGCTCACGGACGCCGAGTACGGCCCGTGGCTGGAGCACGGCAAGGCCGTCTATGCGCAGAGCTGGATCGACCGCGGCGTACCGGCCGACGAGGCGCAGGCCAAGTCGGAGGCCGACCACGCCCGGCTGCTGCCCCAGGGCCCGGCCACACCGGACATGCTGATCAGCGTCCTGGAACACGAGGGCACCCCGGTCGGCACCCTGTGGGTCGCGCTCGACGAGGACAGGGCGTTCGTCTACGACGTCGAGGCCGACGCCCGCTTCCGCGGCCGGGGCCACGGCCGCTCCCTGATGCTGCTCGCCGAGGCCCAGGCCATCGCCGCGGGCCGGTCCGTCCTCGGCCTGAACGTCTTCGCCGGCAACACCCCGGCCGAGCGCCTCTACGACTCCCTCGGCTACCGCACGACCCTGCACTCCCTCTACAAGGAGCTGCCCTGACCCGCAGGGAGCTGCCCTGACCCACAGGGAGCTGTCCTGACCCCACGGCCGCGGGGGAGCGGTCAGGCCGTGTCCCGGCCGCCCCGGTCCTGCTGCGCCAGCAGCCGGTCGGCGATCTCCTCGACGCGCTCGCGCAGCCCCTCCTGGCCGGTGCCGCCGTCCAGGCGCTCGCCGCCGATCACATACGTCGGTGTGCCCGTCACCCCGATCGCCTTGCCCTCGGCCTGGTCGGCGTCCACCATCAGGATGTGCCGGCCGTCGATCAGCGCGGTGTCGAACTCCTCGGCGTCCAGGCCCAGTTCACGGGCCACCTCGACCAGCAGCGGCTCGCCCCGGCGGTCCAGCTCCGCCACCCGGGCGAGCACCGCCTCCACGTACGGCCACAGCTGCCCCTGCTCGGCGGCCTCCTCGGCGGCCTGCGCGGCGGCGAAGGCGTGCCGGTGCTTGTCCAGCGGGAAGTGCCGCAGCCGCAGCTCCAGCCGGTCGCCGTAGCGGGCGCGCAGGGCACGCAGGTCGTCCAGCGCCGTACGGCAGTCGGGGCACTGGAGCTCGCACCAGACGTCGAGGACCGGGACCGTGGATGCGGGGGAGGTGTCGCTCATGCCACCAGTCTTCCAGGCCCGCGGCGCGGCACCCAATCCCCGCCCGCCGCGACCGGCGCCCCGCCCGGCCGTCGGCCCACGCCCGGCCGGGCGCCGCCCGTGACCGGCACCTGCGGAGGAGGCGACCCGGAGATCTCCCTGATCTCGGTCCCGGACGTGGCCCGCGGCCCGGTGGCAGGTGCAGGATGGAGGGGACGAAGGGCCCGGACCGGCTGCCCCGGCCGCCCCGACCGCAGAGCACCGCCTGGAGGACCGGATGATTGCCGAGACCGTCTGTTGCGCCGTCTCCGCGGCCGGGCTGGGCATCGCCGCGGTCACCGCCTACCGCAAGCGGTTCCTCGCGGCGGCCCGGATCGCCGCCTACTCGCTGGTCCCGGTGGGCCTGGTGATGACCGGGGCCGTCGGCTGGCTGGCCCGCACCGCCTTCAGTCCCACCGCCTGGGCCGGATTCGCCCTGCTCGGCTGCGCCTGGGTGCTCTTCGCGACGACCCGCGCCGTCGAGCGCCGCCGGGGCGGCACCCGCAAGGAGCGCAGAGCGGCGGCCCGCGCCACCGCACCGGAAGCGGTGGCTCCGGCGGCCTCCGCGCCCTCCCTCGGCGGCGCCCGCAAGCCCGCCGCCCGCCCGTCCGGCGCCCAGAGCTCCCGCCCGGCCTCCGCGCCCGGCGGCGACGACTTCAGCGACATCGAGGCCATCCTCAAGAAGCACGGCATCTGACATCCGACCGACGCCGGTCCCGGAAACGATCAAGCTCGGACCCGATCCGGAGCGAAGATCACGGAATCCCGCGACGACCCGGACATTCGGTGCGTGTTGATCGCGCCGCGGGTCCTGGCTGGGTCATCATCACCGCGAGATGGTGGACACGACCCAGAGCGAGGCCGCGCCGCAGAAGGACAAGCCGCGCGGCTGCCTCTTCGCCCTATCCCAGCCACCGCTGATGATCTTCCTTGCGGTGATCGGGTGTCTGCTGCTCATGGCTGCGTTGCACGACCTGCTGCTGCTGTGAGCCGTACCGTGGTTCCTCGGCGTCACCCGCCGGGGGCCACGACCCACCGGAGCGTCCCGGGCTCAGCCCGCCGCCTCCTTGCGCCGCGCGCGGTACGCGGCCACATGCAGCCGGTTGCCGCAGGTGCGGCTGTCGCAGTAGCGCCGCGAGCGGTTGCGGGACAGGTCGACGAAGGCCCGTCGGCAGTCGGGCGCCTCGCACCGGCGCAGCCGCTCCTGCTCCCCGGCCACCACGAAGAACGCGAGCGCCATCCCGCAGTCCGCCGCCAGATGATCGGCGACCGAGGCACCGGGGGCGAAGTAGTGCACATGCCAGTCGTAGCCGTCGTGGTCCGTCAGCCGGGGCGTGGTGCCCGCCGCCGCCACCAGCTCGTTGATCATCCCGGCGGCCGTACGGGAGTCCGGGGCGGAGAAGATCCCCGCGAACCGGCCGCGGATGCGGCGCACCGCCGAGAGATCGAACTCGGAGAGCACCCCGACATCGCTCATGTCGTGCCGGCGTACGAAATCCGTCAGCGCGGCGAGATCCGCCAGCCCGTCCGGCGCCGAGTCGTCCTCCGGTGCGGTGTTCACCAGATCCACCACGGTGTCGAGCGCGCACCGGGTGTCGTGGGTGATCAGCACGTTTCGCTCCCTGGCCTGGGGATCGGGCACACGCCCGCCGATGCAGGCCGATGGTAGCGGCCCCGCCGTCACCCGAGCAGCGCACAGACACGCCACGACGGCCCCCTGCCGTCCCCTGCCGCCCCCGGACGCGCGCGAGCGCACCGGCGGCGGCCCCCGAGGGGAACCGGCGCCGGTGCGCCCTGTGTGCGGTCGTCCTGGCCCGAGCCGTCTCCCCGAGTGGACGGCAACGGGCAGCTCGAAGGGCCTCGGCGGCTACCGCTAACTCTCCGCGAGGATGTGCGACAGCTCCTGATCGAGATCGAAGTGCCGGTGTTCCGTGCCCGGGGGCACGGCCGCGTCCGTCCGCTTCAGGAAGGACTCCAGGGCCCGCGCCGGGGCCTCGAGCAGTGCCTCGCCCTCCGGAGAGCTCAGGGCGATGCACACGACGCCCTGACCATGACTGCGCGACGGCCAGACTCGGACGTCGCCGGTGCCCGTGGGACGGTGAAGCCCCTCGGCGAGGAGGTCGCGGGCGAACACCCACTCGACGGTCTCCTCGGCTCCGGTGTGGAAGGTGGCGTGCACGGCGTAGGGGTCGGCCGTGTCGTACCGCAGGCCTGCGGGGACAGGCAGGGAGGACTCGCTCGACACAACGAGGCGCAGGTGCAGCTCGCAGCTGACCGTGGTGTTCATAAGCGCCAGGGCCTTTCGCTCAGTGTGCGCTCGGGGATTCGCACGTCGGCGAAATCGACATGCCACCTACGGTGCCGTTGTAAACCCCTCTGAGGGTTTTGCCTGGCTTTACGTAACTCTTCCGGCCGAGAACCCGTTCGGGCGGTACGGCCATTCCGGTGACCGGATTCTCTCCGGTAGGTTCGGACATATGAATACGGGGAGTGACGAGCCGGCCGAGGTTGCCGCGACGCCGGACGGAGCGACGATGGAGGGGAAACCCGAAGAGGCCCGCGAGCCCCACGGCGGGGCCGGGGCGGACGAGGCGCCGGACCGCCGGGGCCTCGGGTCCCGCGCGCCGGAGTTCGTCCGGTCCCGGCGCGTGCTCCACGTCAGCTGGCAGGTCGGCGTCTTCGTCGTCGGCCTGGCGGTCGTCGTCACCGGCGTCATCCTGCTCCCGCTGCCCGGACCGGGCTGGGTGGTCATCTTCGGCGGCATGGCGATCTGGGCGACCGAGTTCGTCTGGGCCCAGCTCGTGCTGCGCTGGACCAAACGCAAGGTCACCGAGGCGGCCCAGCGGGCCCTCGACCCCAGGGTGCGCCGCCGCAACATCGCTTTGACCGTGGCCGGACTCGTGATCATCGCGGTGCTCGGCGGGATCTACCTGTGGAAGTTCGGCCTGGTCATGCCCTGGAGCATCAAGCACCAGTGACCCCGACCGGCCGCCGGTGACCGGCCCGCGAGACCTCCCGGCCCCCCGCGGAACCCTCCCGGACCCTGGTCCGGGGCACCGGCTGACATGCGGTAATGTTCTTCCTGCACCCGGGGCGATTAGCTCAGTGGAAGAGCGCTTCGTTCACACCGAAGAGGTCACTGGTTCGAACCCAGTATCGCCCACCCCGGTCCCACGGCCCGTCCCTGAACACAGGGCGGGCCGTCGGTGTATGCGCACCGATGGACGCCGATCCATGAAGGCGGACTTTCCGGTCCCGCTTTCACCGCCGCGTCCCACCACCGTGTCTCTTTCCGCCGGGAGTTCCGCGAGCGGACTCGCGATGAAAATCTCCTGACCTTTTCCAATACCCCGTCATATTCCCTCGGACGTAGGGCACAAGAGGAACCGGCGCCCGTCCCGCGGCCCCGGCCCGGCACCGGGAAAGCGGCCCCCGGGCAGCGGCGCACCGGGCAGACTGAGGACCATGGACTGGACCCACTACCGCTTCCTCAGCCGGTGGCCCCTGCCCGCTCCGCCCGCCACCGTGTACGCGGCCCTGGAACGGGTCGAGGACTACCCGCGGTGGTGGCCGCAGGTGCGCGAGGTCCGCCCGACCGACGCCACCGCAGGCGTCGTCCGGATCCGCTCCCTGCTGCCGTACGACATGACGTTCACCGCCCGCGAGGCGCGCCGCGACCCGGCCGCCGGGATCCTGGAGGTGGCGATGACCGGGGACATCGACGGCTGGGCGCGCTGGACCCTCACCGCCCACGGCACCGGCACCCTGGCCCGCTACGACCAGGTCGTCGACGTGCACAAACCGCTGCTCAGACGCCTCGCCGTGCCCGGCCGCCCCGTCTTCCGGCTCAACCACCGGCTGATGATGAGCGCCGGACGGCGCGGACTGGCCGCGCATCTGGCGACGGTTTGAACGAAGGCCCCCCGGACCTGTATGGTTCAGTCCGTTCCCGGGCGATTAGCTCAGTGGGAGAGCGCTTCGTTCACACCGAAGAGGTCACTGGTTCGAACCCAGTATCGCCCACCGGGAAAAGGCCGGTCCGCAGCAGCGGACCGGCCTTCTTCATGTCACCGCCGCCCGCCGCCCGCCGCCCGCCGCCCGACCCCGGCGCCGCGGAACCGCACCGCCTCACGCCGCCGCCGGCAGCTCCGGGCGCAGTGGCCAGGCCGGATCCACGGTCTCCTCGGTGCCGGTACGCGCGAACCACGCTTGCAGGCCCCGTGCCTGCGCCGCGTGCCAGCCCGTCTGCAACGCGTGCAGCTCGGCGGGGGACAGCCGCTCCAGCCGGGCCGCGAACCGGCGGCCGAGCGCCCGGACCACCTCCAGCGCGGCAAGCGCGTCCGCCGCCGCGTCATGCGCCTCCGCCAGCGTCACCTCGTAGTGCGCGCACAGATCGGTGAGCGTGCGCCGGCCCTTGCGGTAGCGGTCCAGATGCTTGTCCAGCACCCGCGGATCCAGCACGCTCAGCGGCGACGACTCCAGCCAGCGGCCCAGCGAGGACGCCCGGTGCCGCCGCAACTCCCGGTCCAGCAGGGTCAGATCGAACGGCGCGTTCATCACCACGAGCGGGCGGCCCAGCGTGGCCTGCTCCGCCAGCTCCTCGGCTATCTCGTACATCACCGGCGCGGGCCAGCGCCCGTTGCGGTGCAGGTGATCCTCCGTCAGGCCGTGCACCGCCGTCGCCGCCCCGGGCACCGGCACCCCCGGATTCACCAGCCAGCGCACCGTCCTGGGCCGCGCGCCCGGCGCGTCCTGGACGACGACGGCGGCCGACACGATGCGGTCGGTCTCGACGTCGACGCCCGTGGTCTCCGTGTCGAAGGCGGCCAGCGGCCCCTCGTACCAGCAGCACGTCATGTCGACCACAACTCCTCGCTCACCCAAGGCGGCTGACGTGCCGTCCGCCACCCGAACCGGTGATACCCGGGCTGTTTGCGGCGTACGCCGGAAGGAGACAACAGCAGTACGGGTCTTTGCAGTTCACGGACCCGCTCCCCGGACCGGGACCCCTGCCCCGGCGGCGGCAGCGGCACACGCCCGGCCCGACCGCCGCGGCCGCCCCCGCCGGACCCCCGTTCCACCCCCATCCCGTTCGGTACGTCTCTCTCGATTCCCCTGGTTCGGAAGGCTGTCGGTCATGGTGACGGCGCAGCCCGAGCGGAGCGGGCTGCTGCCCGGACGCGCGGGCACCCGACGCGGCACACTCGCCACCACCGCCTGCATGGAGACCTTGCAGGTGGGCTATCTGCATGCCGTCGCCGCCGCGGCCGGCTGCTCCCTGTCCCAGCCCTTCCCGGACAACGGCATCGACTGGCACGTCAGCCACAGCGCCCCCGGACACACCGTCGACGACGAGGTGACCGTCAAGGTGCAGCTCAAGTGCACCTACCAGCTCCCGCCCCACCCGCCGGGCCCGACCTTCGCCTTCACCCTGGACAACGCCCACCTGGCGAAGCTCGCCCGCACCCCGGTCTCGGTCCACAAGATCCTGGTCGTGATGATCGTGCCGCGCTCCCAGGACCAGTGGCTGCGGGCCGGGCACGACCGGCTCGACCTGAGGCACTGCTGCTACTGGGTCAACCTCGCCGGCCATCCGATCACCGGCCGCCACCGCACCACCGTACGGATACCGACCTCGCGCATCTTCGACGACCGGGCCCTGTGCGAGATCATGACGCGGGTCGGGACCGGAGGCAGACCATGACGCACCGACCCCCGGACCAGCCGTCGCGCGCCGCGCGCCCGCACCCCGCCACCGCGCCCCCGGCCGGTGTCCCGCACCCCGCCGACGTCGACCCGGCCGTGCTCGCCGCCCTGCTGCACCGGCACGGCTGGCAGCGGCGCGGCGGCGCCACGGGACACTACGGCCGCTGGACACCGCCCGGCCCCGGCGGCGCCGCCACCAGCCTGCTGGTGCCCGTCAGCCACGCCTTCCCCGACAGCGACGACCTGCTCGGCGAGGCACTGGACGCCCTGGTCCACGCCCGCACACCGTCCGCGTACGCCGTGCTGGCCGCCCTCGCCGTGCCCAGCGACGAGATCCACTGGTGGCGCGACGAACCGGGCGGCCCGGCCGGCACCGCCGCCTGGACCGCCGCGGAACGGCTGCGCGCCGCCGCCCGGCAGACCCTGCTCGCCGCCGCGCTCGCCACCCGCGCCCGCACCGGCTACCACGGCGCACGGCACCGCCGCCCGGCCGCCGCCTGCCTCGACCACGTCCTGGTCGGCTCCGGCAGCGGCGGCCCCGGCCTGACCGCGCTCGTCCCCGTCGACCCCGCCCGGCCGCTCGCCGTCCGGCTCCACCGGGCCGTCCACGCCGTCCGCGAGGCCGTCGACCACCGCCGGGCCACCGGCGCCCTGGACGCCTTCGACGGCGCGGTGCGGGCCGGTGCCAGCCGCGAGCTGACCGAGGCGCTGATCGCGCTGGTGCGCGGCAGCGAGGGCGCCCGGATCGCGGTCGACTGGGCACCCGCCGCGGGCGTACCCGCGCACTGCGGGGCCGGGCCGGTCGCGTTCTCACCGGGCGACCTGCCCGTGCTGCGCGAGGCCGGTGCCCGCTATCTGCGCGCCGAGCCGTCCGTGCCGGTGCGGATCACCGGCGCGGTGGTCCGGCTGCGCAGACCCCGGCCCTACGGCGAGGGCACCGCGCGGCTGCGCGTCCTCGCGGGCGCCGAGGTGCCCTACGTCCGGGTCGTGCTGGCCGAGGAGGACTACCGCACCGCCGGGCACGCGCACCTGGCCGGACTGCCGGTGCGGATGCGCGGCAGACTGGAGAGCCGCGGCGGCTTCCGCCGGGTCACGGGCGCCTGCGAGGTCGTCCCCGTGCGGGTGGACGACGAGGAACGGGACCGGCTGATGAAATGGCTGGGGGAGGGGCCCGGGGACCCGGATCTCTTCGGCGGACCGGAGGCCGGAGCGGACGGCGCCCCGCGGGGCTGACGACAACCGCTTCGCGGAGGGCGCCTTCGTCTCGGTACCATCCCAGTCATGCGCGCGCTCCCGGTATGGCGCCGCACCCCCTTCAGTCAGGAGAGACCGGTGTCAGACGTCCGTGTGATCATCCAACGCGATTCCGAGCGGGAAGAGCGCACGGTGACGACGGGCACCACGGCCGCCGACCTCTTCGCCGGTGAGCGCTCGATCGTCGCCGCGCGCGTGGGCGGCGAGCTGAAGGACCTGGCGTACGAGGTCGCGGACGGCGAGACCGTCGAGGGCGTGGAGATCTCCTCCGAGGACGGTCTGAACATCCTGCGCCACTCCACCGCGCACGTCATGGCGCAGGCCGTGCAGGAGCTGTTCCCCGAGGCCAAGCTGGGCATCGGCCCGCCGGTCAAGGACGGCTTCTACTACGACTTCGACGTCGAGCGGCCCTTCCACCCCGATGACCTCAAGGCCATCGAGAAGAAGATGCAGGAGATCCAGAAGCGCGGGCAGCGGTTCGCCCGCCGGGTGGTCACCGACGCCGAGGCCCGCGAGGAGCTGGCCGGCGAGCCGTACAAGCTGGAGCTGATCGGCCTCAAGGGCTCCGCCTCCGCCGAGGACGGCGCGGACGTCGAGGTCGGCGCCGGTGAGCTGACGATCTACGACAACCTGGACGCCAAGACCGGCGAGCTGTGCTGGAAGGACCTCTGCCGCGGTCCCCACCTGCCCAGCACCCGGCTCATCCCGGCGTTCAAGCTGATGCGCAACGCCGCCGCCTACTGGCGCGGCAGCGAGAAGAACCCGATGCTCCAGCGCATCTACGGCACCGCTTGGCCGTCCAAGGACGAGCTGAAGCAGTACCTGGAGTTCCTCGCCGAGGCCGAGAAGCGCGACCACCGCAAGCTGGGCAACGAGCTGGACCTCTTCTCCGTCCCCGAGCAGATCGGCTCCGGCCTCGCCGTCTTCCACCCCAGGGGCGGCATCATCCGCCGGGTCATGGAGGACTACTCGCGCCGCCGCCACGAGGAGGAGGGCTACGAGTTCGTCTACACCCCGCACGCGACCAAGGGGAAGCTCTTCGAGACCTCGGGCCACCTGGACTGGTACGCCGACGGCATGTACCCGCCCATGCAGCTCGACGAGGGCGTGGACTACTACCTCAAGCCCATGAACTGCCCGATGCACAACCTGATCTTCGACGCGCGCGGCCGGTCCTACCGCGAACTGCCGCTGCGCCTCTTCGAGTTCGGGACGGTGTACCGGTACGAGAAGTCGGGCGTCGTGCACGGCCTGACCCGCGCCCGCGGCTTCACCCAGGACGACGCGCACATCTACTGCACCCGCGAGCAGATGGCCGACGAGCTCGACAAGACGCTCACCTTCGTGCTGAACCTGCTGCGCGACTACGGTCTGACCGACTTCTACCTGGAGCTGTCGACCAAGGACCCGGAGAAGTTCGTCGGCTCGGACGAGGCGTGGGAAGAGGCCACCGAGACCCTGCGCCAGGTCGCCGAGAAGCAGGGCCTGCCGCTGGTCCCGGACCCGGGCGGCGCCGCCTTCTACGGCCCGAAGATCTCCGTCCAGGCCAAGGACGCCATCGGCCGCACCTGGCAGATGTCGACGGTCCAGCTCGACTTCAACCTGCCCGAGCGCTTCGACCTGGAGTACACCGCGGCGGACGGCTCCAAGCAGCGCCCGGTCATGATCCACCGCGCGCTGTTCGGCTCCATCGAGCGGTTCTTCGCGGTGCTCCTGGAGCACTACGCGGGCGCCTTCCCGGCGTGGCTGGCCCCGGTGCAGGCGGTCGGCATCCCGATCGGCGACGCGCACGTCGGCTATCTGCACACGTTCGCCGCCGAGGCCAGGAAGAAGGGCCTGCGGGTGGAGGTCGACTCCTCCTCGGACCGGATGCAGAAGAAGATCAGGAACGCGCAGAAGCAGAAGGTGCCGTTCATGGTCATCGCGGGCGACGAGGACATGGCGAACAACGCCGTCTCCTTCCGCTACCGCGACGGCTCGCAGGACAACGGCATCCCCTTCGACGAGGCCATCGCCAGGATCGCGAAGGTCGTCGCGGAGCGCACGCAGGTCTGACCCACGGGAGCAGGCCCCCGGGAGGCACGGCTTCCCGGGGGCCTGCTCCGTCCCCGGGCGGCACGCCATATGCTGCACGCATGACGAGTGAGCCGGAGCAGCAGATCGGAGTGGGGACGCAGGACGCGTTCCAGCGCCTGTGGACGCCCCACCGGATGGCCTACATCCAGGGCGAGAACAAGCCGACCGGTCCAGGGGCCAAGGACGGCTGCCCCTTCTGCGCGATCCCGGCCAAGTCCGACGAGGACGGTCTGATCGTCCGGCGCGGCGAGCAGGTGTACGCGGTGCTCAACCTCTACCCGTACAACGGCGGCCATCTGATGACGGTGCCCTACCGCCACGTCGCCGACTACACCGACCTCACCGTGGCGGAGACCGCCGAGCTGGGGGAGCTGACCAAGCAGGCGATGCGGGCCCTGCGCGCGGCCTCCGGAGCGCACGGGTTCAACATCGGCATGAACCAGGGCTCGGTGGCGGGCGCGGGCATCGCCGCCCATCTGCACCAGCACATCGTGCCCCGCTGGGGCGGCGACACCAACTTCATGCCGGTGGTCGGGCACACCCGGGTGCTGCCCCAACTGCTCGCCGACACCCGCAAGATGCTCGCGGAGGCCTGGCCCGAGTAGTCCCGGGCCCGGCCCCCGCCGTGCGTGTCGGGGCGTGTCGCGCGGGTGCTACGCGTCGTACAGATCGGCCTTCCTGGGCGAGGCGTCCTGGACCATGCCGCTGAGCACCGAGGAGCGGTTGCCGAACTTCTCGACGTCCACGCCGTTGTCCCGCAGGACCTTCAGCGCCGCCGTGTGCACCACCCGCAGCACGGGTGTGGCGGCGCGCAGCGCGTCGTCGGCCATGAAGCGGTGGCGCCAGGGCTGGTCGGCCCAGGCGTGCCGCAGTCCGAACGGCTCGGGCAGGGCGAGGCTGCCGCCGAGCCAGTTGAGCAGCGGCGGGTACCAGGTCAGCGGGGCGCGGGCGGCGAGCCGTACCACCTCGTCGGTGTCGATCAGGGGCAGCTTGACCTTGCGGGTCTCCCAGAACCGGAAGGCCTTCTGCACCTCCTTCTCCTTGGCCGCGGGCTTGCCGTTGAAGAGCGGGTTGACCGGGCCCAGGGCGTGACCGGTGACCTCGATGCGCAGCGTGTTGTGCAGCACGGTCACGGTGATCATCATGGTGATCACCAGATGGCCGTCCCAGAGCGTCCACTGGACGCCGAGGTAGTGCCGGTCGCCGCTGCCGAACTGCTGCTTGTTGCAGATGTCCTGCACGGCGTGGCTGCGGACGGTGTACGCGTCCACGTCGGTGCCGCCGGGCCGGGCGACCTCCTTGGCGTTCTCCCCGATGGGGGTGACGATCCAGTGGGTGATCGCCGGCTTGGTGAAGCCGCCGGTGTTGATGGAGGTGCGCTCCAGCATGCCGAGGCCGCCCTGGATGGCGTTGATCACGTCCCAGCTGCGGAACGGGTGGAACTCCTTGCCCGGTTCGGCCGAGACCAGGTCCTCGGCGAGCTGCCAGCTGCCCCAGCGGGTGCCCATGCCGAGTATGCCCTTGGGACCGGCGTAGAAGACCGAGTTGGAGCGCTGTTCGGCACTGAGCCGGGCGAGTTCCTTGCGGATCTGCTCGGCGGCGTCACCGGGGTTGCCGGGGACGGCCTCGGGGATCTTGGCGCCGACACCGCCGCCGCCCGAGAGCAGACCGGACCAGCGTTCGCGCAGGTCACGGGCGGTGCGCTCACAGATCCGCTTGGCCCAGAACCAGCCGGCGACCGGCATGACGACGGCCGCGCGCGCGTACCAGGCCCAGAAGCCGTGGAAGGGCATCTTGACCAGGAAGAGGACGGCGAGCGCGCCCATGGCGACCAGCAGGGTGGTGGCGAGCATCCCGGCCCGCTTGTCCTCGCGGCGGCTCATGGTGGTGCGCAGGACGAACACCAGCAGCCAGACCAGGAAGCCGGGCAGGAACAGCACCCCGCACAGCACCGTCACGGCCGAGAGCCAGTTGTCGCGCTCGCGGCGGATGCGCTGGGCGGCCAGGCAGTGCTCCACGACGACCTGGGGCTCGATGCCGAAGGACTGGATGAGCGGCTTGCGTCCGGCGCCGAGCATGCGGTCGATCACGGCGCGGGAGAACGCCTCGCCGAGCCGGGGGCGGAAGATCTTCGCCCAGGGGCGCGGCGGTTTGACCGTGGACTGGTGCCAGTCGTTGTCGGCTTCCTTGATCTTCTCCACTTCGTCGTCCCGGTAGGCGGCGGCGGCCAGCGCGAAGGTGGCCGCCGTCTGTCCCGCCGCGCCCGAGAGGGGAATCTGAGCCCCTGGACTGAAATCGAATCCGTCCGTCACCGCCGCCCCCACTGCCGCCGATTCTGCATCTGCGGCCTTCCCGACTTCCCTGCCTCGCACACCTGTTGATCAGGTCATCAGCGTATCCGCACCCGCCCTTCCGCACAGGTGGACGGCCGAAGCCGCCCCCCTGTGCGGAGCGCGGTGCCCCGTACTGCCCCGCGCGAGCGCTCCGTTGTGCGCCCGGCGCGTCGACTATGAGGCTTCGCGCTCCTGTTGGCGCAGCCGGTCGGCGATCTGCTGCGGCATCGGTTCGTGGCGGGCGTAGCGGCGCTCGAAGCGGGCCGTGCCGTGCGACAGGGACCGCAGGTCGATCGCGTACCGGCCGATCTCGATCTCGGGCACCTCGGCCCGCACCAGGGTCCGGCCGCCGCTGATCTGCTCGGTGCCCAGCACCCGGCCGCGCCGTCCGGACAGATCGCTCATCACGGCGCCCACGTAGTCGTCGCCGACCAGGACGCTCACCTCGGCCACCGGTTCGAGCAGATGGATCCGGGCGTCGGCCGCGGCCTCCCGCAGCGCCAGCGCGCCCGCGGTCTGGAAGGCGGCGTCGGAGGAGTCCACCGAGTGCGCCTTGCCGTCCAGCAGTGTGACGCGGACGTCGATCAGCGGATGACCTGCGGCCACCCCCTTCGCGGCCTGCGCCCGTACGCCCTTCTCGACGGAGGGGATGAACTGCCGCGGGACCGCGCCGCCGACGACCTTGTCGACGAACTCGATGCCCGAGCCGCCCGGCAGCGGCTCCACCTCGATCTCGCAGATGGCGTACTGGCCGTGGCCGCCGGACTGCTTGACGTGCCGGCCGCGGCCCGCCGACCGGCCGGCGAACGTCTCCCGCAGGGAGACCCGGTGCGGGACGACGTCGACCTGGACCCCGTAGCGGCTGCGCAGCCGCTCCAAGGCCACGTCGGCGTGCGCCTCGCCCAGGCACCACAGGACCACCTGGTGGGTGTCCTGGTTCTGCTCCAGGCGCATCGTGGGATCCTCGGCGACCAGCCTGGCCAGGCCCTGGGAGAGCTTGTCCTCGTCGGCCTTGCTGTGCGCCTGGATGGCGAGCGGCAGCAGCGGGTCGGGCATCTGCCAGGGGGCCATCAGCAGCGGGTCGTCCTTGGCGGAGAGGGTGTCGCCGGTCTCGGCGCGGTTCAGCTTGGCCACGGACACCAGATCGCCCGCGACGGCGTGCGTCACCGGGCGCTGCTGCTTGCCGAACGGGGTGGACAGGGCGCCGATCCGCTCGTCGACGTCGTGGTCCTCGTGGCCCCGGTCGGCGAGGCCGTGCCCGGAGACGTGCACGGTCTCGTCCGGGCGCAGGGTGCCGGAGAAGACGCGTACCAGGGAGACCCGGCCCACGTAGGGGTCGGAGGCCGTCTTGACGACCTCCGCGACCAGCGGTCCGTCCGGGGCGCACGGCGCCGGGCGGCGCGAGCGGCCGTCGGGTGTGGTCACCTCGGGTGCCTCGTGCTCCAGGGGCGTGGGGAAGCCGCGGACGATCAGGTCGAGGAGTTCCACCGTGCCGATGCCCTGGCGGGCGCCGTCGGCGGCGGGGGCGGCGGCCAGCACGGGGAAGAAGGCGCCGCGCGCGACGGCCCGTTCGAGATCTTTGATCAGGGTCTCCACGTCGACCTGCTCGCCGCCGAGGTAGCGGTCCATGAGGGTCTCGTCCTCGCTCTCGGCGATGATCCCCTCGATGAGCCGGCCGCGGGCCTCGTCCATGCGCGGCAGTTCGTCCGCGCCGGGTTCGGACTCCTTGCGCTCCCCGCTCGCGTAGTCGAACAGCTTGCGGGTCAGCAGGCCGACCAGGCCGGTGACCGGGGCGTGCCCGTCCGGGCCCTCGGGTCCGTGCAGCGGCAGGTACAGGGGGAGGACGGCGTCGGGGTCGTCGGCGCCGAACGCCTCGGCGCACACCCGGGTCATCTCCTCGAAGTCGGCGCGGGCGGCCTCCAGGTGGGTGACCACGATGGCGCGGGGCATGCCGACGGCGGCGCACTCCTCCCACACCATGCGGGTGGAGCCGTCCACGCCGTCGGAGGCCGAGACGACGAAGAGGGCCGCGTCGGCGGCCCGCAGACCGGCGCGCAGCTCCCCGACGAAGTCCGCGTAGCCGGGTGTGTCCAGCAGGTTGATCTTGATGCCGTCCCAGGCGACGGGCACCAGGGACAGCTGCACCGAGCGCTGCTGGCGGTGCTCGATCTCGTCGTAGTCGGAGACGCAGCCGCCGTCCTCGACGCGGCCCGCCCTGTTCACCGCCCCCGCCGTCAGCGCGAGAGCCTCTACCAAGGTCGTCTTGCCCGATCCGGAGTGGCCGACCAGCACCACGTTCCGCAAGGAAGCGGGGTGGTCGGCCGCCATCGCCCTGCCGGCGGCTCCGGGATGTGTGTGCGCCTTGTCGCCCATGATCCTGCCCTCCCGTGCACGGTGAGGTCCTGTGGGCGCGGACACGCGGCACCGCGTCACCGGCGGCTCCTGCGACGCCCGCGGTCATTCGAGCTTTGCACTCCCGTCATGCCGCGTCCATACGAAGGACCCGATCCCGCCGCCCGCCCGTGCGCCGCAAGGGCCAGAGGGTGCCCGGACGCGGCCCACGCGCGCGCGTGACTACGATGGGCCAGCCGGTGGCCAGCAGGGGCCGCCCGGCGAAAGCGACCCCCCGGGAAGGCCATGCTGAACAAGTACGCGCGTGCATTCTTCACGCGTGTCCTCACACCGTTCGCCGCGTTTCTCATCCGCCGGGGCGTGAGCCCCGACACGGTCACGCTCCTCGGCACCGCCGGGGTGATGGCGGGCGCACTGGTCTTCTACCCCCGGGGCGAGTTCTTCTGGGGCACGGTGGTGATCACGCTCTTCGTGTTCTCCGACCTGGTCGACGGCAACATGGCGCGCCAGCTGGGCCGTTCCAGCCGCTGGGGCGCGTTCCTGGACTCCACCCTGGACCGGGTGGCCGACGGCGCCATCTTCGGCGGGTTCGCCCTCTGGTACGCCGGGCAGGGCCACGACAACACCCTGTGCGCGGTGTCGATCTTCTGCCTGGCCAGCGGCCAGGTGGTGTCGTACACCAAGGCGCGCGGTGAGGCGATCGGCCTGCCCGTCGCCGTGAACGGCCTGGTCGAGCGGGCCGAGCGGCTGGTGATCTCCCTGGTCGCGGCCGGATTCGCGGGCCTGCACAAGTTCGGGGTGCCCGGCATCCAGTACCTGCTGCCGGTCGCGCTGTGGATCGTCGCCGCCGGCAGCCTGGTCACGCTGATCCAGCGCGTGGTCACCGTGCGCCGCGAGTCGGCCGAGGCGGACGCCGAGGCCGCCCGGCAGGAGAACCAGGGGAGCGGGGCGTCGGCGTGAGCGCCCGGGAGCGCCTGACCGACACCCTGTACGGGCTGGGCTGGAACACCGTCAAGAAGCTGCCCGAACCGGTGGCCGTCCGGCTCGGCCGCACCCTCGCCGACCTCGTCTGGAAGCGGCGCGGCAAGGGCGTCCTGCGGCTGGAGGGCAACTACGCGCGCGTGGTGCCCGGCGCGAGTCCCGAGCGGCTGGCGGAGCTGTCCCGCGCGGGCATGCGCTCCTACCTGCGCTACTGGATGGAGTCCTTCCGGCTGCCCGCCTGGAGCGCCGAGCGGGTCCGGGGCGGCTTCGCCCCCGACGACGTGCACCACCTGACCGACGGCCTCGCCTCCGGCAGGGGCGTCGTCCTCGCCCTGCCGCACCTGGCCAACTGGGACCTGGCGGGCGCCTGGGTCACCACCGCGCTGGAGACGCCGTTCACCACGGTCGCCGAACGCCTCAAGCCCGAGACGCTCTACGACCGGTTCGTCGCCTACCGCGAGGGCCTGGGCATGGAGGTACTGCCGCACAGCGGCGGCTCGGCCTTCGGCACCCTGGCCCGGCGGCTGCGCGACGGCGGCCTGGTCTGCCTGGTCGCCGACCGCGACCTGTCCTCCTCCGGCGTCGAGGTCGAGTTCTTCGGCGAGACGGCCCGGATGCCGGCCGGCCCCGCGCTGCTCGCCCAGCAGACCGGCGCCCTGCTGCTGCCCGTCACCCTGTGGTACGACGGCTCGCCCGTCATGCGGGGCCGGGTCCATCCCCCGATCGAGGTACCGGCGACAGGCACGCGGCCCGAGAAGACGTCTGTCATGACACAGGCGCTGGCCGACGCCTTCGCCTCGGGTATCGCCGACCATCCGGAGGACTGGCACATGCTCCAGCGCTTGTGGCTCGCGGACCTCGAACCCCGCCCCGCACCGGCCGGGCAGGACACGGAGGGGGAGGCGGCGTGAGGATCGGCATCGTCTGCCCGTACTCCTGGGACGTCCCCGGCGGCGTGCAGTTCCACATCCGCGACCTCGCCGAGTACTTCATCCGCCTCGGCCACGAGGTGTCCGTCCTCGCCCCCGCCGACGACGACACCCCGCTGCCGCCCTACGTCGTCTCGGCCGGCCGCGCGGTCCCGGTGCCGTACAACGGGTCGGTGGCCCGCCTGAACTTCGGCTTCCTCTCGGCCGCCCGGGTACGGCGCTGGCTGCACGAGGGCCGCTTCGACGTGATCCACATCCACGAGCCGACCTCGCCGTCGCTCGGCCTGCTCACCTGCTGGGCGGCGCAGGGTCCGATCGTGGCCACCTTCCACACCTCCAACCCGCGCTCCCGGGCGATGGTCGCCGCGTACGCCATCCTCCAGGCGGCCCTGGAGAAGATCAGCGCGCGCATCGCGGTGAGCGAGTACGCCCGGCGCACCCTGGTCGAGCACCTGGGCGGGGACGCCGTGGTCATCCCCAACGGCGTCGACGTCGGCTTCTTCGCCCGCGCCGAGCCCCGGCCCGAGTGGCAGGGCGGCACGATCGGCTTCATGGGCCGCATCGACGAGCCCCGCAAGGGCCTGCCCGTGCTGATGCGGGCCCTGCCGAAGATCCTCGCCGCGCATCCGCGGGCCCGGCTGCTGGTCGCGGGCCGCGGCGACGAGGAGGAGGCCGTGGCGAGCCTGCCGCGGGAGCTGCGCGCGCGGGTGGAGTTCCTCGGCATGGTCAGCGACGAGGACAAGGCGCGCTTCCTGCGCAGCGTCGACCTCTATGTGGCGCCCAACACCGGCGGCGAGAGCTTCGGCATCATCCTCGTCGAGGCGATGTCCGCGGGCGCTCCCGTGCTCGCCTCCGACCTCGACGCCTTCGCCCAGGTCCTCGACCAGGGCAAGGCCGGTGAGCTGTTCGCCAACGAGGACGCGGACGCCCTGGCCGACGCCGCCGTGCGCCTCCTCGCCGACCCGGCCCGCCGCGCCGAACTCCGCGAGCGGGGCAGCGCCCACGTCCGCCGCTTCGACTGGTCCACCGTCGGCGCGGACATCCTCTCCGTCTACGAGACGGTCACCGCCGGCGCGGCAGCGGTCGCCACGGACGACCGCGCCACGGGGCTGCGGGCGCGGCTGGGCCTGGTCCGCGACTGACCGGAAGCCGGGCTGCGTGGTGCAGCCGGGCGCGCGGCTCGCGAGGGCTGTGCGGTCCGAGGGCCGCGCGGTTCCGGGGGCGTGCGGTTCGAGGGCCGTGCGCCTCGGCGGGCTTGCGGTTCCGGGGCGTGCGGTCCGGTGGCCGTGCGGCCGGGGGCTCGGGCGGTCCCGGCGGCGGGTTGCGGGGCGGTCCGGTGGCCGCGTCGGCGTGCGGGGGCCGACCTTCAGGGTGGTGTCCGGACGCGGGGGACGCGGGGAGAGAAGCGGGGGAGAGGAGCTGCCGGAGCAGGCGCGCCAGCCCCCGGCTCCGGCCTCCTGACCGGTCGTATGCCTCTCCGGCCGCCTCGGCCGGGTGCCTTCCGGCCTGCGCGCCCGGGGGCGGATCGGCGCTCCCTGATGTTGCGTACCCGCGCCGCGGCTGTCCGCCCTGGGCGGGCGTCCACTGCCCCCGGAGCGGCTGCCCGCCCAGTTCCTCACCGTCCGGCCGCAGGCTCCGTTCCCACCTGGCCTGGTGCCGTCCCGGTTGCCCGAGGGACGGGGCGGCGCCCGTGCCACCGCGCCCCTACTGCCCGCCCAGGTACGGGCACACCGCCCCCGGATCGGTCGCCTCGCCCACCTGCGCCCTCTCCCGGACAGCCGCAGACGCCACCCCGCCCCAGGCGCCGCGTCACTCCCCGCCCCCGAGGGGCGGATCGGCGCCCCTACGGCCGCGCGCCCGCGCCCCCGCTGCCCGCCCCGGGGACCGGCACCCACCGCTCCCGAACCGCTCGGCACACCCCCGACCGGCCGCAGGCCCCCCTCCCCGCCCCGGTAGCCTTGCCGCCCGTGATCGCAACGCTCATCTGGATCCTTGTCGCGCTCGTGGCCGTCGGCCTCTATCTGAGCTGGACGGCGGGCCGGCTGGACCGGCTGCACGCCCGGATCGACGCGGCGCGGGCCGCGCTGGACGCGCAGTTGCTGCGCCGCGCCTCCGTGGCGCAGGAACTGGCCACCTCCGGGGTGCTGGACCCGGCCGCCTCGATCGTGCTGTACGAGGCCGCGCACGCGGCCCGGCAGTCCGAGGAGGAGCAGCGGGAGGTCGCCGAGAGCGAGCTGAGCCAGGCGCTGCGGGCGGTGTTCGGCGAGGCGCAGCAGGTGGAGGCGGTCCGCGCGGTGCCCGGCGGCGAGGAGGCGGCGCGCGAGCTGGCCGAGGCGGTGCGCCGGGTGCCGATGGCCCGCCGCTTCCACAACGACGCCGTGGGCGCGGCCCGCAGACTGCGCGAGCACCGCAAGGTGCGCTGGTTCCGGCTGGCCGGGCACGCCCCCTTCCCGCTGGCCTTCGAGATGGACGACGAGCCCCCGGTGGCGCTGGTGGAGCGCGCGGCCTAGCGGTCCGCGCCGCACGGCACTGCCCGTACAGGGGCCGTGCGGGCAAAAGGATCCACCCGCTTGTCATTGGCCCTTGCCGTGGACTGGTCCACTCGCGTTTCCTCTGGGTGCATCAACCCCCTCTTTCCACCCGAGTGAGGTCACCCGTGTCCACCACGCTTCCCGATTCCGCCCAGACTCCCGAGACCGGTACCGCGCGCGTCAAGCGCGGCATGGCCGAGCAGCTCAAGGGCGGCGTGATCATGGACGTCGTCACGCCGGAGCAGGCGAAGATCGCCGAGGACGCGGGCGCCGTCGCCGTCATGGCCCTGGAGCGGGTCCCGGCCGACATCCGCAAGGACGGCGGCGTGGCCCGCATGTCCGACCCGGACATGATCGAGGGCATCATCGAGGCCGTCTCCATCCCGGTCATGGCCAAGTCCCGCATCGGCCACTTCGTCGAGGCCCAGGTCCTCCAGTCGCTCGGCGTCGACTACATCGACGAGTCCGAGGTCCTCACCCCGGCCGACGAGGTCAACCACTCCGACAAGTGGGCCTTCACCACCCCCTTCGTCTGCGGTGCCACCAACCTGGGCGAGGCCCTGCGCCGCATCGCCGAGGGCGCGGCCATGATCCGCTCCAAGGGCGAGGCCGGCACCGGCAACGTCGTCGAGGCCGTCCGCCACCTGCGCCAGATCAAGAACGAGATCGCCCGGCTGCGCGGCTTCGACAACAACGAGCTGTACGCCGCCGCCAAGGACCTGCGCGCCCCCTACGAGCTGGTCAAGGAGGTCGCCGAGCTGGGCAAGCTCCCGGTGGTCCTCTTCTCCGCCGGCGGCGTGGCCACCCCGGCCGACGCCGCCCTGATGCGCCAGCTCGGCGCCGAGGGCGTCTTCGTCGGCTCCGGCATCTTCAAGTCCGGCGACCCGGCCAAGCGCGCCGCCGCCATCGTCAAGGCGACCACCTTCTACGACGACCCGAAGATCATCGCGGACGCGTCCCGCAACCTCGGCGAGGCCATGGTCGGCATCAACTGCGACACCCTCCCCGAGACCGAGCGCTACGCCAACCGCGGCTGGTAGCCCACCCCATGAGCAGCGAAGCACCTGTCGTCGGCGTCCTGGCCCTCCAGGGCGACGTACGGGAGCACCTCGTCGCCCTGGCCGCGGCCGACGCCGTGGCCAGGCCGGTCAGGCGCCCCGAGGAACTCGCCGAGGTGGACGGCCTGGTCCTGCCCGGCGGCGAGTCCACCACCATCTCCAAGCTCGCCGTCCTGTTCGGCGTGATGGACCCGCTCCGCGCGCGCGTGCGTGACGGCATGCCCGTCTACGGCACCTGCGCCGGGATGATCCTGCTCGCCGACAAGATCCTCGACCCGCGCTCGGGCCAGGAGACCGTCGGCGGCATCGACATGATCGTGCGCCGCAACGCCTTCGGCCGGCAGAACGAGTCCTTCGAGGCGGCCGTGGACGTCCGGGGCGTCGAGGGCGATCCGGTGGAGGGCGTCTTCATCCGCGCGCCCTGGGTCGAGTCCGTGGGCGCCGGGGCCGAGGTGCTCGCCGAGCACGGCGGTCACATCGTGGCGGTGCGCCAGGGCAACGCGCTGGCCACGTCGTTCCACCCGGAGCTGACCGGCGACCACCGTGTGCACGCCCTGTTCGTCGACATGGTGCGCGCGATACGGGCGGCGGAGTCCTTGTAGGATCTCCCGGGGTACCTCCCGGCTGCTTCAGGCCCGGGGGCGTTCGTACAGGATGGGTTTACGCGAAGGAGACAGGCAGATGTCCGGCCACTCTAAATGGGCCACGACGAAGCACAAGAAGGCCGTCATCGATGCCAAGCGCGGCAAGCTCTTCGCGAAGCTGATCAAGAACATCGAGGTCGCGGCGCGGATGGGCGGCGTGGACCTGGACGGCAACCCGACGCTCTACGACGCCGTACAGAAGGCCAAGAAGCAGTCGGTCCCGAACAAGAACATCGACTCCGCCATCAAGCGCGGTGGCGGTCTTGAGGCCGGCGGCGCCGACTACGAGACGATCATGTACGAGGGCTACGGGCCGAACGGCGTCGCGGTGCTCATCGAGTGCCTCACCGACAACCGCAACCGCGCCGCCTCCGACGTCCGCGTCGCCATGACCCGCAACGGCGGCTCCATGGCCGACCCCGGTTCGGTGTCGTACCTGTTCAACCGCAAGGGCGTCGTGATCGTCCCCAAGGGCGAGCTGTCCGAGGACGACGTCCTGGGTGCCGTCCTGGACGCGGGCGCCGAGGAGGTCAACGACCTCGGTGACACCTTCGAGGTCCTCAGCGAGGCCACCGACCTGGTCGCGGTCCGCACCGCCCTCCAGGAGGCCGGCATCGACTACGACTCGGCCGACGCCAACTTCGTCCCGACCATGCAGGTCGAGCTGGACGAGGACGGCGCCCGGAAGATCTTCAAGCTGATCGACGCGCTGGAGGACAGCGACGACGTGCAGAACGTCTTCGCCAACTTCGACGTCAGCGACGAGGTCATGGAGAAGGTCGACGCCTGACGCACGCACGGCGCCACCGGCGGGCCGAGGGACACACGTCCCTGGGCCCGCCGCCGTTGTCAGTGGCACCCGATAGCCTGCGCGGACAGGAGATCGAAGGGAAAGATCGCGTGCGCGTACTGGGGGTGGACCCGGGGCTGACCCGCTGCGGGGTCGGTGTCGTGGAGGGGGTCGCGGGCCGGCCGCTGACCATGATCGGTGTGGGCGTGGTGCGGACCCCCGCGGACGCCGACCTCGGACACCGCCTGGTCGCCGTCGAACAGGGCATCGAGCAGTGGCTCGACGAGCACCGCCCCGAGTTCGTGGCCGTGGAGCGCGTCTTCAGCCAGCACAATGTGCGCACGGTCATGGGCACCGCCCAGGCCAGCGCCGTCGCCATCCTGTGCGCCTCCCGCCGCGGCATCCCCGTCGCCCTGCACACCCCCAGCGAGGTCAAGGCCGCCGTCACCGGCAGCGGACGCGCGGACAAGGCCCAGGTGGGCGCCATGGTCACCCGCCTGCTGCGGCTCGCCGCGCCGCCCCGGCCCGCCGACGCCGCCGACGCCCTCGCCCTCGCCATCTGCCACATCTGGCGGGCCCCCGCACAGAACCGGCTCCAGCAGGCCGTGGCCCTGCACACCGCCGCCGCCACCAGGACGGCCCCGCACACGAAAGGCCGTACGGCATGATCGCCTTCGTCAGCGGCACCGTCGCCGCGCTCGCCCCCGACACCGCGGTGATCGAGGTCGGCGGCGTCGGCATGGCCGTCCACTGCACCCCGGGCACCCTGTCCGCCCTGCGGATCGGCCGCCCCGCCAAGCTGCACACCTCCCTCGTCGTCAGGGAGGACTCCCTGACCCTGTACGGCTTCGCCGACGACGACGAGCGCCAGGTCTTCGTGCTCCTCCAGACCGCCAGCGGCGTCGGCCCGCGCCTGGCCCAGGCCATGCTCGCCGTGCACAGCCCCGACGCGCTGCGCCGCGCGGTCGCCACCGGCGACGAGAAGGCCCTCACCGCCGTCCCCGGCATCGGCAAGAAGGGCGCCCAGAAGCTCCTCCTGGAGCTGAAGGACCGCCTCGGCGCGCCGGTCGGCGCCCCCGCGGTCGGCGCCCCCGTGACCCAGGGCTGGCGCGACCAGCTGCACGCCGCCCTCATCGGACTCGGCTACGCCACCCGCGAGGCCGACGAGGCCGTCACCGCCGTCGCCCCGCAGGCCGAGGCCGCCGACGGCACCCCCCAGGTGGGGCAGCTCCTGAAGGCGGCCCTCCAGACCCTCAACCGAGCCCGCTGACGCCACCGGGCCCGCTGACGCAACCGGCGCCCCGCGCCCCGCTAGGAGACAACCGCAGTGAACTGGGACGACACGCCCGACACCACCGCCGCCGAGCGACTGGTGGGCTCTGTCGCCGACCGCGAGGACCAGGCCGTCGAGGCCGCCCTGCGGCCCAAGGACCTCGGCGAGTTCATCGGCCAGGAGAAGGTCCGCGAACAGCTCGACCTGGTGCTGCGCGCCGCCCGCGCGCGCGGCGCCACCGCCGACCACGTGCTGCTCTCCGGCGCCCCCGGCCTCGGCAAGACCACCCTCTCCATGATCATCGCGGCCGAGATGGGCGCTCCCATCCGCATCACCTCCGGCCCCGCCATCCAGCACGCGGGCGACCTCGCCGCCATCCTGTCCTCGCTCCAGGAGGGCGAGGTGCTCTTCCTCGACGAGATCCACCGCATGTCCCGGCCCGCCGAGGAGATGCTGTACATGGCGATGGAGGACTTCCGCGTCGACGTGATCGTCGGCAAGGGCCCCGGCGCCACCGCCATCCCGCTCGAACTGCCCCCCTTCACCCTGGTCGGCGCCACCACCCGGGCCGGACTGCTGCCGCCCCCGCTGCGCGACCGCTTCGGCTTCACCGCCCACATGGAGTTCTACGAGCCCGCCGAGCTGGAGCGCGTCGTACACCGTTCGGCGCAACTGCTGGACGTGGAGATCGAGGCCGACGGCGCCGCCGAGATCGCCGGCCGCTCCCGCGGCACCCCCCGCATCGCCAACCGCCTGCTGCGCCGGGTGCGGGACTACGCGCAGGTCAAGGCGGACGGGATGATCACCCGTGACATCGCCGCCGCGGCCCTCGCCGTCTACGAGGTCGACGCCCGCGGCCTGGACCGTCTGGACCGGGCCGTGCTGACGGCGCTGCTCAAGCTGTTCGGCGGCGGCCCGGTGGGCCTGTCGACGCTGGCGGTGGCGGTGGGGGAGGAGCGTGAGACCGTGGAAGAGGTCGCCGAACCGTTCCTCGTCCGCGAGGGCCTGCTCGCGCGCACCCCGCGCGGACGGGTCGCCACCCCGGCCGCCTGGGCGCACCTCGGCCTCACCCCGCCCGGCTCGCCCGGGGCGGGAAACGGACAACAGGACCTGTTCGGGGCGTGACGGCGATCCATTGGCCCGGGGAGGAACCCAGGTGCCATGCTGAGCGTTGTTCCTTGCACGCGGACTCCCTTAGACTCCGCCGATGCCGCCCTTGTCGACGGCAAGCACACCCCCAACCATCAGGCCGCTTTCCATCGCGGTCGTGTGAAGGAAGTTCCGACCCGTGAGTCTCGTGACCCTCCTCCCGTTCATCGTGCTCATCGGGGCCATGTTCCTGATGACCCGGTCGGCCAAGCGCAAGCAGCAGCAGGCCGCCACCATGCGGAACCAGATGCAGCCCGGTAGCGGAATCCGCACCATCGGGGGCATGTACGCGACGGTCAAGGAGGTCAACGACGACACGGTCCTCCTCGACGCCGGGCCGGGCGTGGAGCTTCTCTTCGCCAAGAACGCCATCGCGACCGTCCTGTCCGACGACGAGTACAACCGCATCGTCCACGGCGTCGAGCACGACCTGAAGTCCGACACCGACATCGTTCCCGACGACGCCTCCTCCCTCACCGAGACCGACGAGCCCGCCGCCGACGCTTCCGCCGCCTCCGACGACAAGCCCATCGACCTCGGCAAGAAGGACGCGGCCGAGCCGAAGGGGGAGGAATCCGCCGACGCCGCCGCCGAGGCGAAGGCGGACGAAGAGCCGAAGAAGACCGACGGCGACTCCGGGGCGAAGTAGGCACCACCCAGGGCGCGCGGCACCGCCCGCGCGCCCTGGGACGTGTTCACTTCGCGCGGGATCCCGACACCATGTCATGGCCGCACACCAAGCCCACCCGGCGCGGAGCGGCCCGAGAGGGAGTACGAGAAGGTGGCAGCACCTAAGAAGGGCCGGAGCGCGAGCGCCCAGAGCAAGCCATGGCGCTCGCTGGCCCTCATCCTGATCGCCATCGTGGCGCTCACCGGTGGCATGTTCGCCTCCGGGCACACCACCCCGCGCCTCGGCATCGACCTGGCCGGCGGCACCAGCATCACCCTGAGGGCGGTTCCCGAACGCGGTCAGGAATCCGCGATCAACAAGGCCAACATGGACACCGCGGTCGACATCATGAACCGCCGTGTCAATGGTCTGGGTGTCTCGGAGGCCGAGGTTCAGACCCAGGGCCGTGACAACATCATCGTCAACATCCCCAAGGGCACGAACTCCAAGGAGGCCCGGGAGCAGGTCGGCACCACCGCCAAGCTGTACTTCCGCCCGGTGCTGGCCACCGAGGTCTCCGCCGGCCAGCCCCCGGCCAGCCCGGCGCCGTCCTCCAGCTCCTCCGGCAAGCCCGGCGACAAGGCCACGGACAAGCCGGGCGACAAGGCCACCGACAAGACCGGCGACAAGGACAAGGCGACCTCCGGCTCCAGCCCCTCGTCGACCGCGACGCACCAGGGCCGTGCCGTCACCGACGGCCTGAAGGCCGACTCCACTCCCTCGACGGGCAGCACCGGCTCCGCCGCGCCGAACTCCTCGCAGAGCCCCAAGGCCCCCGCCTCCCCGTCGGCCGGCGGCGCCACCTCCGGTGACGACAGCAAGCTCCAGGCCGAGTACGCCGCCCTGGACTGCTCCAAGGAGTCCGTCCGCGCCACGGCAGGCAAGGGCGTCAAGCCCACCGTGTCGACCGTCGCCTGCGGCCAGGACTCGCAGGGCCAGTGGGCGAAGTACCTCCTCGGCCCGGCCGGCGTGGACGGCACCGACGTCAAGAAGGCCCAGGCCGTCTTCAACACGCAGAACGGCTCCGGCTGGACCGTCACCATGGAGTTCACCTCCAAGGGCGCCAAGAAGTTCGCGGACATCACCGGCAAGCTGGCGCAGAACCAGACGCCGCAGAACCAGTTCGCGATCGTCCTCGACGGCAACGTCGTCTCCGACCCGTACGTCCGCGAGGCGCTGACCGGCGGCAACGCCGAGATCACCGGCCGCTTCACGCAGTCGGAGGCCCAGGGCCTGTCGAACATGCTGTCCTACGGCGCGCTGCCGCTGACCTTCAAGGAGGACAGCGTCACCACCGTCACCGCCGCGCTCGGCGGCGACCAGCTGCACGCCGGCCTCATCGCGGGCGCCATCGGCCTCGCCCTGGTCGTCGTCTACCTGCTGATCTTCTACCGCGGCCTGTCGGTCATCGCCATCCCCTCGCTGCTGGTCTCGGCGATCCTCACCTACGTGATCATGGCGCTGCTCGGACCGGGCATCGGCTTCGCGCTGAACCTGCCGGCCGTCTGCGGTGCCATCGTCGCCATCGGCATCACGGCGGACTCGTTCATCGTGTTCTTCGAACGCATCCGGGACGAGATCCGCGAGGGCCGCACGCTGCGGCCCTCCGTGGAGCGCGCCTGGCCGCGGGCCCGCCGCACCATCCTCGTCTCCGACTTCGTGTCCTTCCTCGCCGCCGCGGTGCTCTTCATCGTCACCGTCGGCAAGGTGCAGGGCTTCGCGTTCACCCTCGGTCTCACGACCGTGCTGGACGTCGTCGTGGTGTTCCTGTTCACCAAGCCGCTGATGACGATCCTGGCGCGCCGGAAGTTCTTCGCCAACGGCCACCGGTGGTCCGGTCTCGACCCCAAGGCCCTGGGCGCCAAGGCGCCGCTGCGCCGCACCCGCCGCCCCTCCCGCCCCGCCGGCCCCGTCGACCCGAAGGAGGCGTGAGATGTCCAAGCTCGGCAGCCTCGGCGCCCGACTCCACCGCGGCGAGGTCGGCTACGACTTCGTCAAGAACCGCAAGCTCTGGTACGGCATCTCCATCCTGATCACCATCACGGCCATCCTCGGCCTGGCGGTGCGCGGCCTGAACATGGGCATCGAGTTCCAGGGCGGAGCGGTCTTCACCACCCCCAAGCACATGACCGCCTCGGTCAGCCAGGCCGAGACGTTCGCGGAGGACGCCTCCGGGCACGACGCGATCGTGCAGAAGCTCGGCGACGGCAGCCTGCGCATCCAGATCGCGGGCATCGAGACCGGCAAGTCCGACGAGATCAAGGACGCGCTGGCCAAGGACCTGAAGGTCAACCCCGAGCAGATCAACGCCGACCTGGTCGGCCCCAGCTGGGGCGAGCAGATCGCCAACAAGGCCTGGCAGGGCCTGGCGATCTTCATGGTCCTGGTCGTGATCTACCTGGCGATCGCCTTCGAGTGGCGCATGGCCGTCGCCGCCCTGGTCGCCCTGATCCACGACATCACCATCACCACCGGTATCTACGCCCTCGTCGGCTTCGAGGTCACCCCCGGTACGGTGATCGGTCTGCTCACCATCCTCGGTTACTCGCTCTACGACACGGTCGTCGTCTTCGACAGCCTCAAGGAGCAGACGAAGGACATCACCAAGCAGACCCGCTGGACCTACAGCGACCTCGCCAACCGCTCCATCAACGGCACCCTGATGCGCTCCATCAACACCACCGTGGTGGCGCTGCTGCCGGTGGCGGGCCTGCTGTTCATCGGCGGCGGCGCGCTCGGCGCGGGCATGCTCAACGACATCTCGCTGTCGCTGTTCGTCGGCCTGGCCGCCGGCGCGTACTCCTCGATCTTCATCGCCACGCCGCTCGTCGCCGACCTCAAGGAGCACGAGCCGCAGATGAAGGCCCTCAGGAAGCGCGTCCTGGCCAAGCGCGCCCAGGCCGCCGCCGAGGGCACCCCGGTGACGGCCGAGGGCACCACGGACGACGGGTCCTACGACGACGACGCCGAGGACGCGGCCCCCGCCGTGGTCGGCCCGCGCAACCAGCCCGCCGCCCGCAGCCGGGGCCGGGGCCGTCCCTCCGGGAAGCGCCGATGACCGACATCCGGGAACTGCTGCTCAGCCGGATCCGCGACGTCACCGACTACCCGGAGCCGGGGGTGGTGTTCAAGGACATCACCCCGCTGCTCGCCGACCCGGCGGCCTTCTCCGCGCTCACCGAGGCACTGGCGGAGATCGCCACCCGCCAGGGCGCGACCAAGGTCGTCGGCCTGGAGGCGCGCGGCTTCATCCTGGGCGCCCCGGTCGCCCTGCGCGCGGGCCTCGGCTTCATCCCGGTGCGCAAGGCGGGCAAGCTTCCCGGAGCCACCCTCCGCCAGGCCTACGAGCTGGAGTACGGCTCGGCCGAGATCGAGGTGCACGCCGAGGACCTGACCGCCGCCGACCGCGTCCTGGTCGTCGACGACGTCCTCGCCACCGGCGGCACCGCCGAGGCGTCGCTCCAGCTCATCCGCCGCGCGGGCGCCGGTGTCGCCGGTGTCGCGGTCCTGATGGAGCTGGGCTTCCTCCAGGGCCGCGCCCGCCTGGGCACCGCCCTGGACGGCGCCCCGCTGGAGGCGCTGCTCCAGGTCTGAGCACGGCGCACGCACGTCCGCGTATCGCTCGTACGACGGCGCACGGGACGGGCCCGGAGGAATCCGGCGCCCGTCCCGTGCGTTTTCCCCGGTGAACGGCCCGCGCACCGGGCTGAAGGCGATCCGGGAGCCCGGAATCGCTACCATGGGACCTCCGGGAGCCTGACCGGGGCACCCGGATCGCGCACGAGGAGTCCTCTTGCCAGACGAGGCCCAGCCACTGACCGCCGCCAAGCCCGAGTCCGCCTCGGCAGCCGCGGCGAAGCCCGCGCCGAACGCGAAGGACGCGAAGAACGACACCCGCGGCCCGGTCGAGCGCGTCTCGTCCGCGCCCGTCGAGAAGTCCGCCGAGTCCGTGCGCCCCAAACCGGCCCCTCCCGTGCGCGCCGCCGGCGGCCAGCCCGCCCGCTCCGGCTCCTCCAACCGCGTCCGCGCCCGCCTGGCCCGCCTCGGCGTCCAGCGCGCCAACCCGTACAACCCGGTCCTGGAGCCGCTGCTGCGGATAGTGCGCAGCAACGACCCCAAGATCGAGACGGCCACCCTGCGCCAGATCGAGCGCGCCTACCAGGTCGCCGAGCGCTGGCACCGCGGCCAGAAGCGCAAGAGCGGCGACCCGTACATCACGCACCCGCTCGCCGTCACCACCATCCTCGCCGAACTCGGCATGGACCCGGCCACCCTCATGGCCGGGCTGCTGCACGACACCGTCGAGGACACCGAGTACGGCCTGGACGACCTGCGCCGCGACTTCGGCGACGTGGTCGCCCTGCTCGTCGACGGCGTCACCAAGCTCGACAAGGTGAAGTTCGGCGAGGCCGCGCAGGCCGAGACCGTGCGCAAGATGGTCGTCGCCATGGCCAAGGACCCGCGCGTCCTGGTCATCAAGCTCGCCGACCGCCTGCACAACATGCGCACCATGCGCTACCTCAAGCGCGAGAAGCAGGAGAAGAAGGCGCGCGAGACCCTGGAGATCTACGCGCCGCTCGCCCACCGCCTGGGCATGAACACCATCAAGTGGGAGCTGGAGGACCTCGCCTTCGCGATCCTCTACCCCAAGATGTACGACGAGATCGTCCGCCTGGTCGCCGAACGCGCCCCCAAGCGCGACGAGTACCTGGCGATCGTCACCGACGAGGTCCAGTCGGACCTGCGCGCCGCCCGCATCAAGGCCACCGTCACCGGCCGCCCCAAGCACTACTACAGCGTCTACCAGAAGATGATCGTCCGCGGCCGCGACTTCGCGGAGATCTACGACCTGGTCGGCATCCGTGTCCTGGTCGACACGGTCCGCGACTGCTACGCCGCCCTCGGCACCGTGCACGCGCGATGGAACCCGGTCCCCGGCCGGTTCAAGGACTACATCGCGATGCCCAAGTTCAACATGTACCAGTCGCTGCACACCACGGTCATCGGCCCCAACGGCAAGCCCGTCGAACTACAGATCCGCACCTTCGACATGCACCGCCGCGCCGAGTACGGCATCGCCGCGCACTGGAAGTACAAGCAGGAGGCCGTCGCCGGTGCCTCCAAGGTCCGCACGGACGCGCCCCGGTCCACCGGCAAGGCGGGCAAGGACGCGGCCATCAACGACATGGCCTGGCTGCGCCAGCTCCTCGACTGGCAGAAGGAGACCGAGGACCCGGGCGAGTTCCTCGAATCACTGCGCTTCGACCTCTCCCGCAACGAGGTCTTCGTCTTCACGCCCAAGGGCGACGTCATAGCGCTCCCGGCCGGTGCCACCCCGGTGGACTTCGCCTACGCCGTCCACACCGAGGTCGGCCACCGCACCATAGGAGCACGGGTCAACGGCCGCCTCGTCCCGCTGGAGTCCACCCTGGACAACGGCGACCTGGTGGAGGTCTTCACCTCCAAGGCGGCCGGTGCCGGGCCCTCCCGCGACTGGCTGGGCTTCGTCAAGTCGCCGCGTGCCCGCAACAAGATCCGCGCCTGGTTCTCCAAGGAGCGCCGCGACGAGGCGATCGAGCAGGGCAAGGACGCCATCGTCCGCGCCATGCGCAAGCAGAACCTGCCCATCCAGCGCATCCTGACCGGCGACTCGCTGGTCACGCTGGCGCACGAGATGCGCTACTCGGACATCTCCGCGCTGTACGCGGCGATCGGCGAGGGCCATGTCTCGGCCCAGAACATCGTGCAGAAGCTCGTCCAGGCCCTCGGCGGCGAGGAGGCCGCCACCGAGGAGATCGACGAGAGCATCCCGCCCGCCCGCGGGCGCGGGCGCAAGCGCCGCTCCAGCGCCGACCCGGGTGTCGTCGTCAAGGGCGTCGACGACGTATGGGTCAAACTGGCCCGCTGCTGCACACCGGTGCCCGGCGACCCGATCATCGGGTTCGTCACCCGCGGCAGCGGGGTCTCGGTCCACCGCAGCGACTGCGTCAACGTGGACTCGCTCTCCCGCGAACCCGAGCGGATCCTGGACGTCGAGTGGGCGCCCACCCAGTCCTCGGTCTTCCTGGTCGCCATCCAGGTCGAGGCCCTGGACCGCTCCCGACTGCTCTCGGACGTCACCCGCGTCCTGTCCGACCAGCACGTCAACATCCTGTCCGCGGCCGTCCAGACCTCCCGCGACCGCGTCGCCACCTCACGGTTCACCTTCGAGATGGGCGACCCCAAGCACCTGGGACACGTCCTGCGCGCGGTGCGCGGCGTGGAGGGCGTCTACGACGTCTACCGCGTCACATCGGCCCGCAACCGGTCCTAGCCGCCCCAGCGGCCTCCCGGGCACCCGGAGCACCGGAGTGCCGGGGAGGCGGCGGCAGACGGCGAGAGGGCCCCGTACGGCGTGTACGGGGCCCTCTCGCCGTCTGTCTGCGTGCCGCGCTCAGCCGCCGAACTCCTGGAGGCCCTTCAGGGCCTGGTCCAGCAGCGCCTGGCGGCCCGACAGCTCCTTGTCCAGCTTGTCGGCCCGCGCGTTGTTGCCCTGCGCCCGCGCCTGCTCGATCTGGCCCCGCAGCTTGTCCACGGCGGCCTGGAGCTGACCGGTCAGACCCTCGGCACGCGCGCGTGCCTCCGGGTTCGTCCGGCGCCACTCGCTCTCCTCGGCCTCCTGGAGGGCCCGCTCGACCGTGTGCATCCGGCCCTCGACCCGCGGGCGGGCGTCCCGCGGCACATGGCCGATGGCCTCCCAGCGCTCGTTGATCGAACGGAAGGCGGCACGGGCGGTCTTGAGATCACCGACCGGCAGCAGCTTCTCCGCCTCCTCGGCCAGCTCCTCCTTCAGCTTCAGGTTCTCCGACTGCTCGGCGTCCCGTTCGGCGAAGACCGAGCCGCGCGCGGCGAAGAACACGTCCTGGGCACCACGGAAGCGGTTCCACAGGTCGTCCTCGTGCTCGCGCTGCGCACGCCCCGCGGCCTTCCACTCCGCCATCAGCTCGCGGTACCGGGCCGCCGTGGCACCCCAGTCCGTCGAGCCCGACAGCGCCTCGGCCTCGGCGACCAGCCGCTCCTTGGTGCGGCGCGCCTCCTCGCGCTGCGCGTCCAACTGCGCGAAGTGCGCCTTGCGCCGCTTGGAGAACGCCGAGCGCGCGTGCGAGAAGCGGTGCCACAGCTCGTCGTCGGACTTGCGGTCCAGGCGCGGCAGCCCCTTCCAGGTGTCCACCAGCGCGCGCAGCCGCTCACCGGCCGCCCGCCACTGGTCGGACCCGGCCAGCTCCTCCGCCTCGGTGACCAGCGCCTCCTTGCTGTGCCGCGCCTCGTCCGCCTGCCGGGCGCGCTGCACCTTGCGCTCCTCGCGCCGCGACTCGACGGTCTCGACCAGCTTGTCCAGGCGGGTGCGCAGGGCGGCCAGATCGCCGACCGCGTGATGCGCGTCGACCTGCTCCCGGAGGTGGTCGACGGCGGCCTGGGCGTCCTTCGCCGACAGATCGGTGGTGCGTACGCGCTTCTCGAGGAGGCCGATCTCGACCACCAGGCCCTCGTACTTGCGCTCGAAGTAGGCCAGTGCCTCATCGGGGGAGCCGGCCTGCCAGGAACCGACGACCTGCTCGCCCTCGGCCGTCCGCACGTACACGGTCCCCGTCTCGTCGACGCGGCCCCACGGGTCGCTGCTCACAGCGCCTCCTCCACATGATGCCTGCGGGGGGCTCTGGAGGCTCCCCCGGGCATCGTCCACAGTTTCGTCACGGCCAACATAGGCGACCAGCGGGTTTCCTGTCCGCATCCAGCGCCACCGAAATCGCGCGGTTGACGGTCAGGACTTCGTGACCGTGGCCTTGTTGATCACGACCGTCGCGTTCGGGGCGCCGTCGCCGGCGCCCGAGTTCTCACCCGCGGCGGCGATCTTCTTCAGCACCGTGAGACCCGACTCGGAAATCGTACCGAACGGTGCGTAGTTGGGCGGCAGCTGGCTGTTCTGGTACACGAGGAAGAACTGGCTGCCCCCGGTGTGCTTCTGCCCGGTGTTCGCCATCGCGACCGTGCCCGCCGGGTAGACGTTGCCCTTGAGGCTGGTGTCCTTGAGGTTCTCGTCCGGGATCGTGTAACCGGGGCCGCCCGTGCCCGTGCCGGTCGGGTCGCCGCACTGGAGCACGTAGATCCCGTTCGTGGTGAGCCGGTGGCACTTCGTGTGGTCGAAGAAGCCCTTCCCGGCCAGGAAGTCGAACGAGTTCACGGTGTGCGGCGCGGCGGACGCCTTCAGCGACATGTCGATGTCACCGCACGTCGTGGCGAGCTTCATCGTGTACTTCGCCGACGTGTCGATCGACATCGCCGGCTCCTTCTTCCAGCTCAGCTTCGCCACCGAGCCCGCGGCCGGCTTCGCGCACGGGTCCGCCGCCTTGGGGCTGGCCGACGGGCTCGCGGAGACGTCCGCGCTCGCGTTCGCCTTGTCGTCCTTGTCGCTCTTGAGGGCCCCGGTCGAGTACAGCGCGACACCACCGATGACGACCACGCCGAGCACCGACGCGATCACGGAGTTGCGCGTGCGTGCCTTGCGCCGCGCGGCGGTGCGCCGCTGCTGCTGCCGCAAGAACTTCTCCCGGGCGAGCTGACGCCGCCGCTGCTCCTGGCTGACCACCGGGTTCTCTCCTCATGCGTCTGGAATGTCGACCGGCACCCGCGCGGCCGGTGAGCCGGTCGCCCGTGTGTGCCCCGTACCGTATATGGGTTCGCTGAGGATCCGGCAGCGCCGGTAGTCTCTGACCGCGGGCGCAGTCACCCGATGCCCGCCCGTATCGACACAAACGAAGGACGATCGTGCTCATTGCCGGGTTCCCCGCCGGGGCCTGGGGGACGAACTGCTATCTCGTCGCCCCCGCCGCCGGTGAGGAGTGCGTGATCATCGACCCCGGCCACCAGGCCGCCCAGGGTGTCGAGGAAGCACTGAAGAAGCATCGGCTCAAGCCCGTCGCCGTCGTCCTCACCCATGGCCACATCGATCATGTGGCCTCGGTCGTCCCCGTGTGCGGCGCGCACGGCGTACCGGCCTGGATCCACCCGGCCGACCGGTACATGATGAGCGACCCCGAGAAGGCCCTCGGCCGTTCCATCGGGGCGCCGCTGATGGGCGAGCTGACCGTGGGCGAGCCCGACGACGTCGAGGAGCTGACCGACGGCGCGAAGCTGGAGCTGGCCGGTCTGGAGTTCTCCGTCGCGCACGCCCCCGGCCATACCAAGGGGTCGGTGACCTTCCGGATGCCCGAGGCCGCGGACATCCCGCCGGTCCTCTTCTCCGGGGATCTGCTCTTCGCCGGCTCCATCGGACGCACCGACCTGCCCGGCGGTGACATGGCCGAGATCCTCGACTCGCTGGCCCGCGTGTGCCTGCCGCTCGACGACTCGACCGTGGTGCTGTCCGGCCACGGCCCCCAGACGACCATCGGCCAGGAGCGCGCCGCCAACCCGTATCTGCGGCAGGTGGCCGCCGGCCGCCGCGAGCACGGCGCCGGCGAGGCTCCCCGACGAGGAATGTGACGAGAGACTTCGTGAGCACCTTCAAGGCCCCCAAGGGCACGTACGACCTGATCCCCCCGGACTCCGCGACCTACCTGGCGGTCCGCGAGGCCATCGCCGCCCCGCTGCGCAACTCCGGCTACGGGTACGTCGAGACGCCCGGCTTCGAGAACGTCGAGCTGTTCGCCCGCGGTGTCGGCGAGTCCACCGACATCGTGACCAAAGAGATGTACGCCTTCGAGACGAAGGGCGGCGACCAGCTCGCCCTGCGTCCCGAGGGCACCGCCTCCGTGCTGCGCGCCGCCCTGGAGGCCAACCTGCACAAGGCGGGCAACCTCCCCGTCAAGCTCTGGTACTCCGGCTCGTACTACCGCTACGAGCGCCCGCAGAAGGGCCGTTACCGCCACTTCTCGCAGGTCGGCGCGGAGGCCATCGGCGCGGAGGACCCGGCCCTGGATGCCGAGCTGATCATCCTCGCCGACCAGGCGTACCGCTCGCTGGGCCTGAGCGACTTCCGCATCCTGCTCAACAGCCTCGGCGACAAGGAGTGCCGTCCGGTCTACCGGGCCGCCCTCCAGGACTTCCTGCGCGGCCTCGACCTGGACGAGGACACGCTGCGCCGGGCGGAGATCAACCCGCTGCGCGTGCTCGACGACAAGCGTCCCGACGTGCAGAAGCAGCTTACCGACGCCCCGCTGCTGCGCGACTACCTGTGCGACGCCTGCAAGACGTACCACGAGGAGGTGCGCGAGCTGATCACGGCGGCGGGCGTCTCCTTCGAGGACGACCCCAAGCTCGTCCGCGGCCTGGACTACTACACCCGCACCACCTTCGAGTTCGTCCACGACGGCCTCGGCTCGCAGTCCGCGGTCGGCGGCGGCGGCCGCTACGACGGCCTGTCCGAGATGATCGGCGGCCCCGCGCTGCCCTCGGTCGGCTGGGCGCTCGGTGTGGACCGCACCGTCCTGGCCCTCCAGGCGGAGGGCGTCGAACTCCGCCTGCCCCCTGCCACCAGCGTCTTCGCCGTCCCGCTCGGCGAGGAGGCGCGCCGGGTGCTGTTCGCCAAGGTCACCGAGTTGCGCAAGGTGGGCGTCGCGGCGGACTTCTCCTACGGGCACAAGGGCCTCAAGGGAGCGATGAAGAACGCCAACCGCAGCGGCGCCCGTTTCACCCTGGTCGCCGGTGAGCGCGACCTCGCCGACGGCGTCGTCCAGCTCAAGGACATGGAGTCCGGCGAGCAGACGGCGATCGGCGTCAACGAGATCGTGGCGGAGCTGGAGTCGCGGCTCGGCTGAGCGGCCGGAGGAGCGCGCGGCGGGCGCCGGGAGCCTCGACGGGCACCCGGCGCCCGCCGCCGTCGCGGCGGCACGACCGCACGGGCCGCGCCGCCGTCCCCGTCAGCCCCTACGCCGGTCCTTCCAGCGGAACGTCAGCAGGCACAGCACCAGCCCGCCGGCGCACCAGGCCGCCAGCACCAGCGCGATCCGTCCGAACTCCCAGGAGCCCGCCTGCTCCAGCACCCGGGCCGAGTCGGGCAGGAACACCCCGCGCAGGCCCTGGCAGAGCCACTTGAGCGGGAAGAGGGCTCCGATGTCCAGCATCCAGTCCGGGATGGTGCTGACGGAGATGTACACCCCGGAGACGAACTGGAGCACCAGGAACGGCAGGACGACCACGGAGGTGGCACTCTTCGCCGACCGGGGCACCGAGCTGATCGCGATGCCCAGCAGCGCGCACCCGGTCAGACCGAGCACGAAGATCCAGGCGAAGTGGAACCAGCGGACCGCGTCCGTGGGCAGGTCGACACCGTAGAGCGTCGTCCCGACGAGCAGCAGGACCGCCGTCTCCAGGACCCCGGTGACCAGCACCAGCCAGATCTTGCCCAGGAAGTAGGCGGCCGGAGGCATGGGCGTGCCGCGCAGCCGGCGCAGCGCCTTCTCGTCCCGCTCCACGGCGATCGAGACGCCCAGCGACTGGAAGCTCGTCGACATGATGCCCGACGCCATCATCGCGGGGACGTAGAGCTGCGAGGCGGTGATGCCGGTGCCCTGGACGGCGTCGTGGAAGATCGAGGCGAACAGGAACAGGAAGACCACCGGGAAGGCGAAGGTGAACACCACCTGCTCGCGTTGCCGGAAGAACTGCTTGATCTCCAGGGCGCCCCGGGCCAGTCCCAGTCCCCACGCCCCCGGCGGCCGCGCGTCCGCGCCGCGCGCCAGAGTCCCTTCACCGGGGGCCGCGGTGGTGGTCATCGGGTGTTCTCCTGTCCGGTCAGCCGGAGGTAGACGTCCTCCAGGGTGGGGCGGCTCACCCGGAGCCCGGGTATCTCGCCGTCGAAGCGGTGCATGAGCCCGGCGACGGTCCTGGTGGGCGTCTCGGTCCGCTCGGTGCGCGCGGTGCCGTCGTGCTCGGTCCACTCCACGGTGGCGCCGGTGCCGAAGCGTGCGCGCAGGGCGGCCGAGGTGCCCTCGGCGACGATCCGGCCGCCGGCCACCACCGCGAGCCGGTCGGCGAGCGCCTCGGCCTCCTCCAGGTAGTGCGTGGTCAGCAGGATCGTCGTGCCCTCGGCGGCGAGCTGCCGGATCAGGTCCCAGAACTGCCGCCGGGCCGCCGGGTCGAACCCGGTCGTCGGCTCGTCCAGGAGCAGCAGCTCGGGGCCGCCGATCACGCCGAGCGCGACGTCCAGCCGGCGCCGCTGCCCGCCCGAGAGGGACTTGATCCGGCTGTCCGCCTTCGCCTCCAGACCGACCAGCGAGATCACCTCGCCGGGGTCGCGGGGCCGGGGGTAGTAGCGGGCGAAGTGGCGCACGGTCTCGCGGACCGTCAACTCGGCGGGCGCGGATTCGTCCTGCCAGACGATCCCGACGCGGGAGCGCCACGCGCGCGTGCCGGTCGCCGGGTCCGACCCGAGGACGGTGACCTCTCCGGCGTCCCGTGAGCGATGGCCCTGGAGGATCTCCACGGTGGTGCTCTTGCCCGCCCCGTTGGGTCCGAGCAGGCCGAAGACCTCGCCCTTCTCGATGCCGAGATCGATCCCGTCGACCGCGGTGACGTCCCCGTAGCGCTTGCGCAGCCCCCGTACGGCCACCGCGAGTTCGTTCGATGTCATGCCCAGAGCGTCACCCGGAACGGTGGCTTCCGGGGAGATTTCGCGTTCTTCGGCGTTCTTCGGCGTTCTTCCTCGTTCTCCTTATCTCCAGCGAACGGTGGGCACCCGGGTGTGTGCGGCACAATGGCCCTGCCCGAAGAAGGTCCAACTCTCAAGTGACGGAATCGGCGTGATGAGCAAGACGACAGTCAGGGACGTCTCGACGGATCCCGGCCCGCAGTCCGCGGCACCCGGACCGCGCACGGCGGGCGGCAGCCGTGCCTTCGCGCTGCTGCTGGTGATCACCGGTGCCGCCGGTCTGCTCGCCGCCTGGGTCATCACGATCGACAAGCAGAAGATCCTCGAGGGCAAGCTGTCCGGCAAGACGTTCACGCCGAGTTGCAGCATCAACCCGATCATCTCCTGCGGCAGCGTCATGGAGAGCAAGCAGGCCGCCGTCTTCGGGTTCCCCAACCCGATGCTCGGTCTGGTCGCCTACGGCATCGTCATCTGCGTCGGCATGAGCCTGCTCGCCCGCGCCCGTTTCCCCCGCTGGTACTGGCTGACCTTCAACGCCGGCACGCTCTTCGGCGTGTGCTTCGTCACCTGGCTCCAGTTCGAGTCGCTGTACCGGATCAACGCGCTGTGCCTGTGGTGCTCGCTGGCCTGGGTCGCCACGATCACCGCGTTCTGGTACGTCACGTCGTTCAACGTGCGCAACGGCTTCCTGCCCGCCCCGCGCCCGCTGAAGACGTTCCTGAGCGAGTTCACCTGGGTGCTGCCGGTGACCCACTGCGGGATCATCGCCATGCTGATCCTGACCCGCTGGGGCAGCAGCCTCTGGGCCTGAGCGGCCCCGGCGGTGCACGGCCCCGGCGGCGTTGTCAGTGGGGTGCCATAGGGTTTCCGTGTGGAGCCCGACCTGTTCACCGCCGCCGCGGAAGACCGCCAGGAGAAGGATCCGGCCGCCAGCCCCCTCGCGGTCCGGATGCGCCCGCGCACCCTCGACGAGGTGGTGGGCCAGCAGCACCTGCTCAAGCCCGGCTCGCCGCTGCGCCGCCTCGTGGGCGAGGGCGCGGGCGGTCCCGCGGGACCGTCCTCGGTGATCCTCTGGGGCCCGCCCGGCACCGGCAAGACCACCCTGGCGTACGTCGTCTCCAAGGCGACCAACAAGCGCTTCGTGGAGCTGTCCGCGATCACCGCGGGCGTCAAGGAGGTCCGCGCGGTCATCGACGGCGCCCGCCGCGCCTCCGGCGGGTACGGCCAGGAGACCGTCCTCTTCCTCGACGAGATCCACCGCTTCAGCAAGGCCCAGCAGGACTCCCTGCTCCCGGCGGTCGAGAACCGCTGGGTGACCCTGATCGCCGCCACCACGGAGAACCCGTACTTCTCGGTGATCTCCCCGCTGCTGTCCCGCTCCCTGCTCCTCACGCTCGAACCGCTCACCGACGACGACGTGCGCGGTCTGCTGCGCCGTGCCCTCGCCGCCGAGCGCGGCCTGAAGTCCGCCGTCGCCCTCCCCGAGGACACCGAGGACCATCTGCTGCGTATCGCCGGCGGTGACGCGCGCCGCGCGCTGACCGCCCTGGAGGCCGCCGCGGGCGCCGCTCTGGACAAGGGCGAGGACGAGATCTCCCTGACCACGCTGGAGGAGACCGTCGACCGGGCCGCGGTGAAGTACGACCGCGACGGCGACCAGCACTACGACGTCGCCAGCGCCCTGATCAAGTCCATCCGGGGCTCGGACGTCGACGCGGCCCTGCACTATCTGGCCCGGATGATCGAGGCGGGCGAGGACCCCCGGTTCATCGCCCGCCGGCTGATGATCTCCGCCAGCGAGGACATCGGCCTGGCCGATCCGAACGCGTTGCCCCTGGCGGTCGCCGCCGCCCAGGCCGTCGCCATGATCGGCTTCCCCGAGGCGGCCCTCACCCTCAGCCACACCACCATCGCCCTGGCCCTGGCCCCCAAGTCCAACGCCGCGACCACGGCGATCGGCGCCGCCCTCGCGGACGTGCGCGGGGGCCTGGCCGGATCGGTGCCGCCGCATCTGCGGGACGGGCACTACAAGGGCGCCGCCAAGCTCGGCCACGCCCAGGGGTACGTCTACCCGCACGACCTGCCCGAGGGCATCGCCGCCCAGCAGTACGCGCCGGACGCCCTCAAGGACCGCGAGTACTACACCCCGAGCAGGCACGGCGCGGAGGCGCGGTACGCGGACGCGGTGGAGTGGACCCGCAAGCACCTCGGTCGGAAGGGGCCGTGAGCACCCTGTAGACTGCCTCGAAGTGCCGAGTCCCGTGCCGTCAGAGCGGGACAGCCGGCCGGAGCCCGGACCGTCGAGGACCGGCTCAAGGAGCGTCGCGCACCGTCGAACGGTGTCGCGGGCAGCCCACCACCACCCGGGATCCCGGGACGGTCGGTGGGCCACTCGCGTGCTGCACGTATGTGCCCAGACCAGGGAAGCGGCTGCCCGGCAGTCCCTCAGGGACCGACGGGTTCTCCCAGGCTGCGGATGCGACCTCCGTAACCCTGACAAGCCGAGAACTACGAAATGAGAGACAGTGGCGAACCAGTCCCGCCCCAAGGTCAAGAAGTCGCGTGCCCTCGGCATCGCGCTGACCCCGAAGGCCGTCAAGTACTTCGAGGCCCGTCCCTACCCGCCGGGTGAGCACGGCCGCGGTCGCAAGCAGAACTCGGACTACAAGGTCCGTCTGCTGGAGAAGCAGCGTCTGCGCGCGCAGTACGACGTGTCCGAGCGCCAGCTCGTCCGCGCCTACGAGCGTGCCTCCAAGGTCCAGGGCAAGACCGGTGAGGCCCTGATCATCGAGCTGGAGCGCCGCCTCGACGCGCTGGTCCTGCGTTCGGGCATCGCCCGCACGATCTACCAGGCCCGCCAGATGGTCGTCCACGGCCACATCCAGGTGAACGGCCAGAAGGTCGACAAGCCGTCCTTCCGCGTCCGCCCCGACGACGTCGTGCAGGTCCGCGACCGCTCCAAGGAGAAGACGCTCTTCACCATCGCCCGTGAGGGCGGCTTCGCCCCCGAGGGCGAGACCCCGCGTTACCTCCAGGTGAACCTCAAGGCCCTGGCGTTCCGCCTGGACCGTGAGCCGAACCGCAAGGAGATCCCGGTGATCTGCGACGAGCAGCTCGTCGTCGAGTACTACGCCCGCTGATCCCAGCAGGCCGCGCGGTACCTCAGCCCGCCGTCTCCCCGCCCTTCCGGGTGGGCGAGGCGGCGGGCTGCCGCGTGTGCGGGCTCTCGCTCCCGGCCCGCCCGCGCGGATTCGGCAGCGCCCGCAGCGGCCGCCGTCCCGCACGGCCCAGGGCCCGTGCCACGGCCGCCTCCCGGCCCAGCCCGGCCCCCTCGCGCACCCGCGCCTCGTAGCGCGCGTCGCCCAGCCGCTCGCGGGCCCGTGCCTCGCACAGCTCGTGCGGCGCGTTGTAGTGGACCGAGCCGAACAGCCGCAGCCCCACCGAGGCCCACATGCCGCCCGCGGCCCCCTGGAGCACCGCGGCCTCCGCCGCGTCGCCCTCGCTGACCGTCACCAGCGCCAGCAGCTCCACCGCCAGCACCGAACCGAGCAGGTCGTGGAAGCCGTGGGTGTCGGTGAGGCAGTCGACCAGCAGATCCCGGGCGTACCCCAGCCTCCCCTCGTGCCAGGCGGCGAACGCCAGCACGTACAGCGCGTAGGCGCGCGACCAGCGCTCCCCGTGGTCGTCGCAGACCCGGCGGACGTCCTCGCACAGCCGCACCGCGTCCGCCAGGTCGCCCTGGAAGGCGCGGGTCATCGCCAGTTCGACCTGGCCCATCAGCACCGTGCTGTTCAGCTCGCCGATCTCCCGGTAGCGCTCCAGCGCCGAGCGCAGCAGCCGCTCCGCGCGTTCCATGTCGTCCGTGACCAGGGCCAGACAGCCCGTGCGGTGCTCCGCGTAGGCCAGCGCCGTCGCGCTCGCCGCGGACTCGGCGACGTCGCGGCACTCCTGGAGCGCGGCCAGCGCGGGCCCGGTGTCGCCCTGGAGGATCGCCACGTACGCGAGCACCCACAGCGCCTTCAGCCGGGACGGCTCGTGGCCGCCGTCCAGCGCCACGGCGCGCGCCAGCCAGTGCCGGCCCTCGGCCAGCCGCCCGCACCCGGCCCAGCAGAACCACAGGCAGCCCGCCAGGTACTGGGCCAGGCGCGCCTCGCCGGGGCCGGTCACGCAGTACTCCAGGGCGCTGCGCAGATTGGGCAGTTCCGTCTCGATGCGCGCGGCCACCTCGGTCTGCCGGGGCGAGAACCACTCCAGTTCGCACCAGGTGGCCAGGCCGACGTACCAGTCGCGGTGGCGGCGCCGCAGCCGTTCGGCGTCCCCGGTGGCGGCCAGCCAGCCGGCGCCGTAGGCGCGGACCGTGTCCAGCATCCGCAGGCGCGGCCCCGCGGCGGTCTCCTCGCGCGCCACCACGGACTGCGCGACCAGCTCGCCCAGCACGTCCAGGACGTCGTCGGCGGGCAGCCCGAGGCCGCCGCACACGTACTCGGCGGCCTCCGGGTCGAACGGCCCGGTGAACACCGAGAGGCGCGCCCACAGCAGGCGCTGCTCGGGTGTGCACAGCTCGTGGCTCCAGCCGATCGCGGTGCGCAGTGTCCGGTGCCGGGGCAGGGTGTCGCGGGGGCCGCCGGTGAGCAGCCGGAACCGGTCGTCGAGCCGTTCCAGCAGCCGGGCCGGGGGCAGCGTCCGCAGCCGCCCCGCCGCCAGTTCCACCGCGAGCGGGAGCCGGTCCAGGCGGCGGCACACCTCCCGCACCGCCGGGTCGGCGGCCTCGACACGCACGCCGTGCTGGGCGGCCCGCGCGATGAGCAGCCGGACCGCCTCGTCCTCGGCGGGCGGATCCAGCGGGAACAGCCGCTCACCGGCCACCCCGAGCGGCTTGCGCCCCACGGCCAGGACCCGTACCTGCGGCACCCGCCGCAGCAGCTCCGCGACCAGGTCGGCGCAGGCGTCGGCCAGGTGCTCGAACCCGTCGAGCACCAGCAGCAGCCGCGGCCCGGCGGCGGCACGGGTCCCGTCCGCCCCGTCCGTCTCGCCCGGCCCGGCGAAGCCCAGGACCCGGGGGAGGGCGAGCAGCGTCTCGCGCGGGGTGCGCGCCGTGTGGTCGGTGAGGTCCAGCGCCTCCACCACGGCGTGGTCGACGAGGTCCGCGTCCCGCAGCGGTGCCAGGTCCACCCGCGCCCAGGCGCGCGGCGCCTCCGGATCCGCCCCGCCGTGCCGTGCGCCGTCCGCCGCCCAGCGCGCCGCGGCCCGCGCCGCGAGCCGCGACTTGCCGACCCCGCCGGTGCCGGTCACCGTCACCAGCCGGGCGGCGCCGAGCGCCCGCGCGAGCGCGCCGAGTTCGGCGCGGCGGCCCACGAACGCGTCGGGCTCGGCGGGCGGGCCGGCCGCCGCCCCGCACCACCGCGGCGGCCGGCCGGACGTCGGATCAGGCATGGCGTCTCGCATGGGACACGGAGCGTACTGAAACGTAATCACTCCGTACAATCGCCGGCGGCGGCCGGTCGCGCGCCGGGGGTAATCGGGTACGGAGCCCCACCCGTGTCGCGATAGGCTCGGTGCACGACTTTCTCGATGTTCTCGAAGTTCAGGCACGTTTCAGGGAGCGGGTGCGCACAGTGTCCGGTGGTGAGGTGGCCGGGATCCTGGTGGCCGTGTTCTGGGCGATCCTGGTCTCCTTCCTCGCCGTCGCGCTGGCGAGGCTGGCCCAGACGCTCAGGGCGACCACCAAGCTCGTGGCGGACGTGACCGACCAGGCGGTCCCGCTGCTGTCCGACGCCTCCCAGGCGGTGCGTTCGGCGCAGACCCAGATCGACCGTGTCGACGCGATCGCCTCCGACGTCCAGGAGGTCACGTCGAACGCGTCCGCGCTGTCGACCACCGTGGCCTCCACCTTCGGCGGCCCGCTGGTCAAGGTCGCCGCCTTCGGCTACGGCGTGCGCCGGGCCCTGGGCGGCCGCAAGGAGGACGTGCCCGCCAAGGCGTCGAGGCGTACGGTGATCGTGGGCCGCACCGTCCCGGCCGCGCGGCGGGGGAAGCGGAACAACCGGGAGAAGTAAGGACTAGCGATGTTCCGCCGTACGTTCTGGTTCAGCACAGGTGTCGCCGCCGGTGTGTGGGCCACCGCCAAGGTCAACCGCAAGCTGCGGCAGCTGACCCCCGAGAGCGTCGCCGCCACCGCGGCGAACAAGGCTCTGGAGACCGGCCACCGGATCAAGGACCGCGCGGTGGGCTTCGCCCTCGACGTCCGCGACAACATGGCCCGGCGCGAGGCCGAACTCGGCGAGGCGCTCGGCCTCGACGCCCCCGTCGACCGTGAACTGCCCCCGTCCCGGCGGCTCGCCGCCATCGAGAACCACCACAGCCCGAAGTACGTCGAGGGATCGACGTACCCGACGTACTCGTACAACCGGAATGAGGACCACTGATGGAGTCGGCTGAGATCCGCCGCCGCTGGCTGAGCTTCTTCGAGGAGCGCGGGCACACCGTCGTCCCTTCGGCGTCGCTCATCGCGGACGACCCGACTCTGCTCCTCGTCCCGGCCGGCATGGTGCCCTTCAAGCCCTACTTCCTGGGCGAGGTCAAGCCGCCGTTCCAGCGCGCCACCAGTGTGCAGAAGTGCGTGCGCACGCCGGACATCGAAGAGGTCGGCAAGACCACCCGGCACGGCACGTTCTTCCAGATGTGCGGCAACTTCTCCTTCGGCGACTACTTCAAGGAAGGCGCCATCAAGTACGCCTGGGAGCTGCTCACCAGCCCCCAGGACAAGGGCGGTTACGGCCTCGACCCCGAGCGCCTGTGGATCACCGTCTACAAGGACGACGACGAGGCCGAGCGCATCTGGCACGAGGTCGTCGGCGTGCCCCGCGAGCGCATCCAGCGCCTGGGCATGAAGGACAACTACTGGTCCATGGGCGTCCCCGGCCCCTGCGGCCCCTGTTCCGAGATCAACTACGACCGCGGCCCCGAGTTCGGCGCCGAGGGCGGCCCCGCCGTCAACGACGAGCGGTACGTGGAGATCTGGAACCTCGTCTTCATGCAGTACGAGCGGGGCGAGGGCATCGGCAAGGACAACTTCGAGATCCTCGGGGACCTGCCGAGCCAGAACATCGACACGGGCCTCGGCCTGGAGCGGCTCGCCATGATTCTGCAGGGCGTGCAGAACATGTACGAGATCGACACCTCCATGGCCGTCATCAACAAGGCCACCGAGCTGACCGGTGTGGCCTACGGCGACGCCCACGCCTCGGACGTCTCGCTGCGGGTGGTCACCGACCACATGCGCACCTCCGTGATGCTCATCGGCGACGGCGTCACCCCGGGCAACGAGGGCCGCGGCTACGTGCTGCGCCGCATCATGCGCCGCGCCATCCGCAACATGCGCCTGCTCGGCGCCACCGGCCCGGTCGTCAAGGACCTCGTCGACGTCGTCATCGGCATGATGGGCCAGCAGTACCCGGAGCTGGTCACCGACCGCGAGCGCATCGAGAAGGTCGCCCTCGCCGAGGAGAACGCCTTCCTGAAGACGCTCAAGGCCGGCACCAACATCCTGGACACCGCCGTCACCGAGACCAAGCGGTCCGGCGGCGCGGTCCTCTCCGGCGACAAGGCGTTCCTGCTCCACGACACCTGGGGCTTCCCGATCGACCTCACCCTGGAGATGGCCGCCGAGCAGGGCCTCTCGGTGGACGAGGACGGCTTCCGGCGCCTGATGAAGGAGCAGCGGGAGCGGGCCAAGGCCGACGCCCAGGCCAAGAAGACCGGCCACGCCGACATGGGCGCCTACCGCGAGATCGCGGACAGCGCCGGCGAGACCGACTTCATCGGCTACAGCGCCACCCAGAGCGAGTCCACGGTCGTCGGCATCCTCGTCGACGGTGTCTCCTCCCCGGCCGCCACCGAGGGCGACGAGGTCGAGGTCGTCCTGGACCGCACCCCGTTCTACGCCGAGGGCGGCGGCCAGATCGGCGACACCGGCCGCATCAAGGTGGACACCGGTGCCGTCATCGAGGTCCGCGACTGCCAGAAGCCCGTCCCGGGCGTCTACGTCCACAAGGGCGTCGTCCAGGTCGGTGAGGTCACGCTCGGCGCCAAGGCCCAGGCCACCATCGACGTGCGCCGCCGCAAGGCCATCGCCCGCGCCCACTCGGCCACCCACCTGACCCACCAGGCGCTGCGCGACGCGCTCGGCCCGACCGCCGCCCAGGCCGGTTCGGAGAACCAGCCCGGCCGCTTCCGCTTCGACTTCGGTTCCCCCTCCGCCGTGCCGACGGCCGTGATGACCGACGTCGAGCAGAAGATCAACGAGGTGCTCGCCCGCGACCTGGACGTGCACGCCGAGGTCATGGGCATCGACGACGCCAAGAAGCAGGGCGCCATCGCCGAGTTCGGCGAGAAGTACGGCGAGCGGGTCCGGGTCGTCACCATCGGCGACTTCTCCAAGGAGCTGTGCGGCGGCACGCATGTGCACAACACGGCCCAGCTCGGCCTGGTGAAGCTGCTCGGCGAGTCCTCCATCGGCTCGGGCGTGCGCCGGATCGAGGCGCTGGTCGGCGTGGACGCCTACCACTTCCTGGCCCGTGAGCACACGGTCGTCGCCCAGCTCCAGGAACTGGTCAAGGGCCGTCCCGAGGAGCTTCCGGAGAAGGTCTCCGCCATGCTCGGCAAGCTGAAGGACGCCGAGAAGGAGATCGAGAGGTTCCGCGCGGAGAAGGTTCTCCAGGCCGCCGCCGGTCTGGCCGAGTCCGCCAAGGACGTGCGCGGGGTGGCCGTGGTCACCGGTCGGGTGCCGGACGGCACGACCCCGGACGACCTGCGCAAGCTGGTCCTCGATGTGCGCGGGCGCATCCAGGGCGGCCGGGCCGCGGTGGTCGCCCTGTTCACCGTGAACAACGGCAAGCCGCTCACGGTCATCGCCACCAACGAGGCCGCGCGCGAGCGCGGTCTGAAGGCCGGTGACCTGGTGCGCACGGCCGCCAAGACGCTCGGCGGCGGCGGTGGCGGCAAGCCGGACGTCGCCCAGGGCGGCGGCCAGAACCCGGCCGCGGTCGGCGACGCGGTGGCCGCGGTGGAGCGGCTCGTGGCGGAAACGGCCAAGTGAGCGCAGCGATGAGGAGAGGCCGCCGGCTCGCCGTCGACGTCGGGGACGCCCGGATCGGGGTCGCGTCCTGCGACCCCGACGGGATCCTCGCCACACCGGTGGAGACGGTCCCCGGCCGGGACGTCCCGGCCGCCCACCGCCGGCTGCGCTCGCTCGTCCAGGAGTACGAACCCATCGAGGTCGTCGTCGGTCTGCCCCGCTCCCTCAAGGGGGGCGAGGGCCCGGCGGCCGTCAAGGTCCGCGCCTTCGCGGGGGAGTTGGCCAAGGGCATCGCCCCGGTGCCGGTCCGCCTGGTGGACGAGCGGATGACCACGGTGACGGCGAGCCAGGGACTGCGGGCGTCCGGGGTGAAGTCCAAGAAGGGACGCTCCGTGATCGACCAGGCCGCCGCGGTCGTCATTCTCCAGCAGGCCCTGGAATCCGAACGGGTGTCAGGCAGAGCACCCGGCGAGGGCGTCGAAGTGGTCATCTGATCGCGGTACGGTAACGTTCCGCGCGATGCGGCGGTCCTCGAACGGCCTCCGCACGGCAAGAGGCGGAACAGAAGCGGGCGTCACGCATCGTGACCACCGCCTCGCGGCGCTAGGGGATCGATGACTGAGTATGGCCGGGGCCCGCACCCCGAACCGTGGCATCCGGAGGACCCGTTGTACGGGGACGGCGGATGGGGAGGTCAGCAGGTCCCCGCGGACCCGCAGTCCCCCTACGGCGGCCTGCCCCAGCACCACCCCCAGGCGCCGCACCAGCACCACGACCCGCAGGCGCAGCAGCACCACGGCGGCTGGGCCCAGGCGCCGCAGCCCGGCTACGACGGGCAGTACCCGCAGTACGGGCACCAGCCCACCGGACAGTCCCCGCACTACGACCCGCACCACGATCCGCAGGGCGGCCAGCCGCACTACGACCCGCACGCCCCGCAGACCGGCCAGTCCCCGGGCCAGTACCAGCAGGGCGGCTGGGACGGCACCGGAGCGCACGCCCAGCAGCCGTACGGCAACGACCCCGTCGACCCGTACGGCGGACAGTCCCTGGCCTACGGCCAGGAACAGCATGATCTCTACGGCACTCCCGAGGCCTACCCGCCCCCGGAGCCGCCGAACCGCAGAAGTCCCGAACCGGAGCCGCGGACCGACTGGGACCCCGAGCCCGATCCGGCCCAGGAGGAGGACCACGCCTTCTTCGCGGGCGGTGGCGGGGACGACGAGGACACCGACGACGATCCGGACGCCGACGCACCCGGGCGCGGCCGGGGCCGCGGTGAGCGCACCGGACGCGGCGGCAAGGGCCGGTCGGGCAAGGCCGGCCGGAAAAGACGCAACGGCTGTGCCTGCCTGGTCGTCGTCGCGGTGTTCGGCGGCGGCATCGCCGGCGTCGGCTACTACGGCTACCAGTTCTACCAAAATCGTTTCGGCGCGGCGCCCGACTTCGCGGGCAGCGGCAACGGCGAGCAGGTCACGGTCGTCATCCCCAAGGGCGCCGGCGGATATGTGATCGGCCAGGAGCTGAAGAAGGCCGGTGTCGTCCAGAGCGTCGACGCCTTCGTCTCCGCCCAGGCCGCCAACCCCGACGGCAAGCAGATCCAGGACGGTGTCTACACCCTCCAGAAGCACATGTCCGCCGCGAGCGCCGTGCAGCTGATGCTCAGCCCCAAGAGCCGCAGCAACCTGATCATCGCCGAGGGCTCGCGCAACACGGCGGTCTACTCGCTGATCGACAAACGCCTCGGGGTGCCCGACGGCACCACGGCGAGCACGGCGAAGAAGGACTACAAGAAGCTCGGGCTGCCCGAATGGGCACTGAACCACGCCGACCTCAAGGACCCGCTCGAAGGGTTCCTCTTCCCCTCCAGCTACGCCGTCGCCAAGGGCCAGCAGCCCGAGGACGTGCTGAAGGACATGGTGGCGCGGGCCAACGAGCGCTACACCGCGCTGGGCCTGGCCAAGAAGGCGCAGGGCCTCGGGCTCGACGGCCCCTGGCAGCTGCTCACCGTGGCGAGCCTCGTGCAGGCCGAGGGCACCAGCCACGACGACTTCCGCAAGATGGCCGAGGTCGCCTACAACCGCCTCAAGCCCGGCAACACGCAGACCAACGGCAAGCTGGAGTTCGACTCCACGTACAACTACGTGAAGAACCAGAGCAAGCTCGATCTGTCCATCGCCGAACTGCGCAAGTACAACAACCCGTACAACACGTACTACGTCACCGGCCTGCCCCCCGGGCCCATCGACAACCCCGGCGAGGAGGCGCTGAAGGGCGCCCTCGACCCGACGGACGACGGCTGGTACTACTTCATCTCGATGGACGGCAGGACCAGCAAGTTCACCAAGACACTCGCCGAGCACGAGAAGCTGGTCGACGAGTGGAACCTCTCCAAGAAGAGCCAGTGATCTCCAAGAAGAGCCAGTGATGACGTCATCCCGCCGGGCCGCCGTACTCGGTTCGCCCATCGCCCATTCCCTCTCCCCGGTGCTGCACCGCGCGGCCTACGCCGAGCTGGGGCTCACCGACTGGTCCTACGACCGGTTCGAGACCGACGAGGCGGCCCTGCCGGGCTTCCTCGAAGGACTCGGGCCCGAGTGGGCGGGACTGTCGCTCACCATGCCGCTGAAACGTGCCGTCATCCCGCTGCTCGACGAGATCAGCGACACGGCGGCCTCCGTCGAGGCGGTCAACACCGTCGTCCTGACCGAGGACGGCCGCCGCACCGGCGACAACACCGACATCCCGGGCATGGTGGCCGCGCTGCGCGAGCACGGCATCGAACAGGTCGACTCGGCGGCGGTGCTCGGCGCCGGGGCCACCGCCTCCTCCGCGCTGGCCGCCCTGGCACGCGTCTGCACCGGCGAGGTCGTCGCCTACGTCCGCAGCGGCGCCCGCGCCGCCGAGATGCGCGGCTGGGGCGAGCGGCTGGGCGTCGAGGTCCGCACCGAGGACTGGTCGCGGGCCGGACAGGCGCTGACCGCCCCGCTCGTGATCGCCACCACCCCGGCCGGTACCACCGACGCCCTCGCGGCGGCCGTACCCGAACGGCCCGCCGCCCTCTTCGACGTGCTCTACGACCCCTGGCCCACCCCGCTGGCCGCCCGCTGGTCCATGGTGGGCGGCGCCGTCGTCAGCGGCCTCGACCTCCTCGTCCACCAGGCGGTCCTCCAGGTCGAGCAGATGACCGGCCGGGCCCCGGCCCCGCTGGAGGCCATGCGCCGGGCCGGTGAGAAGGCCCTGGCGGACCGCTGACCCCCTGACCCCCGGATCACCCGCCCGCTCGCTCACCTGTCCGCCCCTGCCGAACGCGCCCCGATCGCCCCGCCGGGGCGCCGCCCGGTGCGGTGTCCGAGGGCGCTGACACGGCCGCTGACGCGAGCGCTGACAGCCGGATCCCCCCAGCCCGTCCGCCGGGCGGGACGGGGCTCCCGGGCCGGGCGGCGCGTCCCGGCTCCGGGGCGCCCCGGGCGTGCTCCGGGGCGGTCGCGGCGGGTGGGAGGCCCGGCCGCGGCGTACCGCTGCCGGACGCGCGGTGCTCCGGTACGGGCCCGGCGCGCGGCCCGCGGAGTGTCCGCCGGGCGTCCGGCTGGTGGACCGGCGGCGGGCTCGGGCTCCCGGACGTGGGAGGATCGGGGACGGCGGGCCAGGGCCGCGCACCCGGTCGCGCCGTCGCAGTTCGAGGCGCGAGCATGAGGAGCATCGTTGAGCAGGTTGCGTTGGCTGACCGCGGGGGAGTCCCACGGACCCGCACTTGTCGCGACGCTGGAGGGCCTTCCCGCCGGCGTGCCCATCACCACGGACATGGTGGCGGACCACCTCGCGCGGCGCCGTCTGGGCTACGGACGCGGCGCACGGATGAAGTTCGAGCGGGACGAGGTCACCTTCCTCGGCGGGGTCCGGCACGGACTCACCCTCGGCTCCCCGGTGGCCGTCATGGTCGGCAACACCGAGTGGCCCAAGTGGGACAAGGTCATGGCGGCCGACCCCGTGGACCCGGACGAGCTGGCCGAGCTGGCGCGCAACGCGCCGCTGACCCGGCCCCGCCCCGGCCACGCCGACCTGGCCGGTATGCAGAAGTACGGCTTCGACGAGGCCCGGCCGATCCTGGAGCGGGCCTCCGCCCGGGAGACCGCCGCGCGCGTCGCGCTGGGCGCGGTCGCGCGGTCGTACCTGAAGGAGACGGCCGGCATCGAGATCGTCTCGCACGTCGTGGAGCTGGCCGCCGCCAGGGCGCCGTACGGGGTGTACCCGACCCCGGCGGACGTGGAGCGGCTGGACGCCGACCCGGTGCGCTGCCTGGACCCGGACGCCTCCGAGGCGATGGTCGCCGAGATCGACCAGGCCCACAAGGACGGCGACACCCTCGGCGGCGTGGTCGAGGTCCTCGCCTACGGCGTTCCCGTGGGCCTCGGCTCGCACGTGCACTGGGACCGCCGCCTCGACGCCCGGCTCGCCGCCGCCCTCATGGGCATCCAGGCGATCAAGGGCGTGGAGCTGGGCGACGGCTTCGACCTGGCCCGGGTGCCCGGCTCGAAGGCGCATGACGAGATCGTGACCACCGACGAGGGCATCCGGCGGGCCACCGGCCGTTCCGGCGGCACCGAGGGCGGCCTCACCACCGGTGAGCTGCTGCGGGTGCGCGCCGCGATGAAGCCGATCGCGACCGTGCCGCGCGCCCTCCAGACCGTCGACGTGGCCACCGGCGAACCGGCGCAGGCCCACCACCAGCGCTCCGACGTGTGCGCGGTCCCGGCGGCCGGGATCGTGGCCGAGGCCATGGTGGCCCTGGTGCTCGCCGACGCGGTCGCCGAGAAGTTCGGCGGCGACAGCGTGCCCGAGACCCGCCGCAACGTCCGCTCCTACCTCGACCATCTGGCGATCCGATGAGCGGGACCCCGGTCGTGGTCCTGGTCGGGCCGATGGGCGTGGGCAAGTCCACCGTCGGCCGGCTGCTGGCCGACCGCCTCGGCCTCGCCTACCGGGACACCGACGACGACATCGTGGCCGAGCAGGGCCGCGCCATCTCCGAGATCTTCGTCGACGAGGGCGAGGACGCCTTCCGCGCGCTGGAGAAGGAGGCGGTGCGCCGGGCGGTCGCCGAGCACGGGGGCGTCCTCGCGCTGGGCGGCGGCGCCGTCCTGGACGCGGACACCCGCGCGCTGCTGGCCCCGCTGCCCGTCGTCTGTCTGTCGATGGACGTCGAGGAGGCGGTGCGCCGCACCGGCCTGAACGTCGCCCGCCCGCTGCTCGCCGTCAACCCGCGCAAGCAGTGGCGCGAGCTGATGGAGGCCCGCCGCCACCTGTACGAGGAGGTCGCCACGGCGGTGGTCGCCACCGACGGCCGCACCCCCGAGGAGGTCACCGGGGCCGTCCTGGACGCGGTGGGGCTGAAGGACGCGGCGGCGCCGAAGACCGTATCCCCCGGGGCGGGCGTCCCGGACCCCGGGCAGGAGAACGCGATGACGCAGCAGGTGACCAGGATCCGGGTCGGCGGCACCGACGGCACCGATCCCTATGACGTGCTGGTGGGCCGTCAGCTCCTGGGCGAGCTGGCCGGGCTGATCGGCGAGCAGGCGCAGCGGGTCGCCGTCATCCACCCCGAGGCGCTCGCCGAGACCGGTGACGCGCTCCGCGCCGACCTGGCCGGGCAGGGCTACGAGGCCGTCGCCATCCAGGTGCCGAACGCGGAGGAGGCCAAGACCGCCGAGGTCGCCGCCTACTGCTGGAAGGCGCTCGGCCAGTCCGGGTTCACCCGCTCCGACGTGATCGTCGGCGTGGGCGGCGGCGCCACCACCGACCTGGCCGGGTTCGTCGCCGCGACCTGGCTGCGCGGGGTGCGCTGGGTCGCCGTCCCGACCACCGTGCTCGCCATGGTGGACGCGGCCGTCGGCGGCAAGACCGGCATCAACACCGCCGAGGGCAAGAACCTCGTGGGCGCCTTCCACCCGCCCGCGGGCGTGCTGTGCGACCTGGCCGCGCTGGACTCCCTCCCGGTCAACGACTACGTCTCCGGGCTCGCGGAGGTCATCAAGGCGGGCTTCATCGCCGACCCGGTCATCCTCGACCTGGTCGAGTCCGACCCGCAGGCCGCGCGCACCCCGGCGGGTCCGCACACCGCCGAGCTGATCGAGCGCTCCATCCGGGTCAAGGCCGAGGTGGTCTCCGCCGACCTCAAGGAGTCCGGCCTGCGGGAGATCCTCAACTACGGCCACACGCTCGGCCACGCCATCGAGAAGAACGAGCGGTACAAGTGGCGGCACGGCGCCGCCGTCGCCGTCGGCATGCACTTCGCCGCCGAACTGGGCCGTCTGGCGGGCCGGTTGGACGACGCGACCGCCGACCGGCACCGCACCGTCCTGGAGTCGGTCGGGCTGCCCCTGCACTACCGCTACGACCAGTGGCCCAAGCTGCTGGAGACCATGAAGGTCGACAAGAAGTCCCGCGGCAACCTGCTGCGGTTCATCGTGCTCGACGGCCTGGCCAGGCCCACCGTGCTGGAGGGTCCCGACCCGGCCGTGCTGCTCGCCGCGTACGGCGAGGTGGGGGAGTAGCTCCCCCGAAGGGCGATCCGTCCGATCCGCCGTGCGGCGGCGGGCACTTCGGGCCGTCCCCGGCCGTTCACCACAGGGCGGCCGGGGACGGTACCGTTCGGTAAGGAGCGGGCACGGGCCCGCTGCCAGCGCCCATGGCCTTGTACGAGACGGAGTGGCACCGGATGCAGCACGCAGTGGGTTCTCCGCTGCCGCCGCCCCACCAGCCGGGGCACGGACCGGCCGCAGGCTGGCCACCGGCCGCACAGCACCCCGGGCCGCACCCGGGCGCCCACCCGGCCCCGGGCCCGGTGCCTCCGCCGCCCCCGGCCCCGGGCCACCCGTCCGCACCCGCGGTCGGTCACCCGGCCGGACCTCCCGCCGGACCTGCGGCGGGGCACGTTCCGCTGCCGCCGGCGCAGGTCTCCCCGGCCCCGGTGCCGCCTCCCGCGCCGGACGCCACCGGCCATGTCCGGCTGCCGCCCGGCGCTCCGGTCGCCATGCCCGCGCCGCCGCCCGCCCAGGCCGTGCCCGACCCGACCGTCACCACGCTCGCGGTGCTCCTCATCGGCCCCGCGGGCGCCGGCAAGACGAGCGTCGCGCGCCACTGGGCCGAGCACCGCCGGGTGCCCACCGCGCACATCAGCCTCGACGACGTCCGCGAGTGGGTCCGCTCCGGCTTCGCCAACCCGCAGTCCGGATGGAACGACAACTCCGAGGCGCAGTACCGCCTGGCCCGCCGCACCTGCGGCTTCGCCGCGCGCAACTTCCTCGCCAACGGCATCTCCTGCATCCTCGACGACGCCGTCTTCCCGGACCGCCCGGTCGTCGGGCTCGGCGGCTGGAAGCGGCATGTGGGGCCCGGACTGCTCCCCGTGGTGCTCCTGCCCGGACTCGACATCGTCCTGGAGCGCAACGCCGAGCGCAGCGGCAACCGCCGCCTCACCGACGAGGAGGTGGCCCGCATCCACGGCCGCATGGCCGGCTGGTACGGCTCCGGGCTGCCCATCATCGACAACTCCCAGCTCGACATACCGACCACGGCCCATGTCCTGGACGAGGTCCTCACCCGAGCCATCGCGAGCCCGCCGAACTGGTAGCCCGGCGGCACGGGAGCGGGCGGGGCGGACCGCCGGGGAGCCGGGGCCCGAATGCAACCGGAGTGTCCGGAGTATGCCGTGCCCCCAAGGGCTCTGCCCGGCACTCCACCCGCCGCGCCGCGCGCCCCGCCGCTGTCGTCCCCGTCACCGCCGCGTACCGACAGCGCCGTTCCACCGGGGCGGGCGAGCGCCTGCGGGGGAGACACGCAGATCCGTGTGTCCGGCGGCCTTACGCCCCACCCCGCCGGGCCCCAGCCGGGGCGGCCGGTGCGCGCCCGCCGCACCACCACCCGCACCACCACCCGCCCCCACCGCGCACGCGGCCCCGCTCACCGCCCACTCGGCCTCTCCCGAGCGGCACGGTGCGGGCGGAACTCTTACGCTCGGTTCATGTCAGAGGTGTACGCGGCCCGCCGGACCCGGCTACGGGAGCGCTGCAACGCGGGCGGCAGCGCGGCGGCGCTGGTGACTCGTCCCGCCAATGTGCGGTACCTCGCGGGCGCGGCCCCGCACGGTGCCGTCCTGCTCCTCGGAAAGCGCGAGGACCTGCTGGTGAGCCAGAGCCCGCCGGAGGACCGGCCCGGCGAGGGGCGCCCCGACGAGACGCTGCGCACGCAGGTGCTGCCGCAGCCCGGCGGCGACCCGGCCGTCGCCGCCGCCGACCTCGCGGGCTCCCAGGGCGCCGACTCCCTCGCGATCGAGGAGCACCACGTCACCGTCGCCCGGCACCGGGCGCTGGCCTCGGTCGCCCCGGGGCTGCGCATCACCGACCTGGGCAGCGCGGTGGAACAGCTCAGGGTCGTCAAGGACGAGGAGGAGATCTCCTGTCTGCGGATCGGCGCCGAGATCGCCGACCAGGCCCTGGGCGAGCTGCTGGAGTCGATCCTCGTCGGCCGCACCGAACGCCATCTGGCCCTGGAGCTGGAGCGCAGACTCGTCGACCACGGCGCCGACGGCCCGGCCTTCCCCACCTCGGTCGCCACCGGCCCCCACTCGGGCCGCCGCGGCCACCGGCCCACCGACCGCAGGGTGGAGGAGGGCGACTTCCTCTCGGTGTGCCTGGGCGCGGCCTACCGCGGCTACCGCTGCGAGATCGGCCGCACCTTCGTGATCGGCACCTCCCCGGCGGACTGGCAGATCCAGCTCTACGACCTCGTCTTCGCAGCCCAGCGGGCCGGGCGGGAGGCGCTGACCCCCGGGGCGGCCTGCCGCGACGTGGACCGCGCGGCCCGGCAGGTGCTGGACTCGGCCGGGTACGCCGAGGGGTTGCAGTCCCTCACCGGACACGGTGTCGGACTCGAAATCGACGAGGACCCTCAGTTGGCGCCCGCGGCCATGGGTAAACTGGACGCTTGCGTGCCGGTCACCGTCGAACCGGGGGTCCACCTCCCGGGCCGGGGCGGTGTCCGGATCGATGACACGCTCGTCGTGCGCCCCGAGGCGGACGGCGGACCCGAGCTACTCACCATCACGACCAAGGAGCTGCTCGCGCTGTAGGAGTGCGCGCGCCGGGGTCGTACGTCAGTCCAGGAGATTCCGCAACCGTGGCTTCCACGAACGACCTCAAGAACGGCCTGGTGCTCAAGCTCGAAGGCGGCCAGCTCTGGTCCGTCGTCGAGTTCCAGCACGTCAAGCCCGGCAAGGGCCCGGCCTTCGTGCGCACCAAGCTCAAGAACGTGCTCTCCGGCAAGGTCGTCGACAAGACCTTCAACGCCGGCGTCAAGGTCGAGACGGCCACCGTCGACAAGCGCGACATGCAGTTCTCGTACATGGACGGCGAGTACTTCGTCTTCATGGACATGGAGACCTACGACCAGCTGATGGTCGACCGCAAGGCCGTCGGCGACGCCGCCAACTTCCTGATCGAGGGCTTCAGCGCCACCGTCGCCCAGCACGAGGGCGAGGTGCTCTTCGTCGAGCTGCCGGCCGCCGTCGAGCTGGTCGTGCAGGAGACCGAGCCGGGTGTCCAGGGCGACCGCTCCACCGGCGGCACCAAGCCCGCCACGCTGGAGACCGGCCACCAGATCCAGGTCCCGCTCTTCATCACCACCGGTGAGAAGATCAAGGTCGACACCCGTACGAGCGACTACCTCGGCCGGGTGAACAGCTAACCGTGGCTGCCCGCAACACGGCCCGCAAGCGCGCCTTCCAGATCCTCTTCGAGGGCGACCAGCGAGGTGTCGACGTCCTCACCGTCCTCGCGGACTGGATCCGGCTCTCCCGGTCCGACACCCGGCAGCCCCCGGTCAGCGAGTACACGATGCAGCTGGTCGAGGGCTACGCCGGGCACGCACGGCGGATCGACGAGCTGATCGCGCAGTACGCGGTCGGCTGGACGCTGGACCGCATGCCGGTCGTCGACCGCAACATCCTGCGGCTCGGCGCGTACGAGCTGATCTGGGCCGACGAGACACCGGACGCCGTCGTGCTGGACGAGATGGTGCAGCTGGCCAAGGAGTTCTCCACGGACGACTCGCCGTCGTTCGTCAACGGGCTGCTCGGCCGGCTGAAGGACCTCAAGCCCTCGCTGCGCCGCGCGAGCGACGAGGCGTAGGCGGAGCAAGAGCACACACACGCCCGAGGGCCCGCAGCACGACCGCTGCGGGCCCTCGGGCGTGTCCGGGTGTCCCTGGGCGCCATGGGCACCTCCGGGCCCGCAGAAAGCCGCCGGGGTGGCCGGAACCGTCAAGTTCCGGCCACCCCGGCGGCACGTTTCTGCTGGGTCTGCCGTGACTGCTGGGCCTGTGGGTGTCTGGCGTCGCTACCGGGGCCGCTGTGGCGCCTGGTGCCGCTCAGGCCTCCTCGTGGGACGCCACCGCACGGCGCGCGTCCGCGTCCAGCACGCCCCAGCTGATCAGCTGCTCGGTCAGGACCGAGGGCGACTGGTCGTAGATCACGGCGAGGGTGCGCAGGTCGTCCTGGCGGATCGAGAGCACCTTGCCGTTGTAGTCGCCGCGCTGCGACTGGATCGTCGCCGCGTAGCGCTGGAGGGGGCCCGCCTTCTCGGCCGGGACCGTGGCAAGCCGCTCCAGGTCGAGGACCAGCTTCGGCGGCGGCTCGGCGGCACCGCCGGGGGTGGTGCCCGGCAGCAGCTCCTGCACCGGCACCCCGTAGAAGTCCGCCAGCTCGGCGAGGCGCTGCACGGTCACGGCACGGTCGCCGCGCTCGTACGAACCGACCACGACCGCTTTCCATCGGCCCTGGCTCTTCTCCTCGACACCGTGGAGGGAAAGGCCCTGCTGGGTGCGGATGGCCCGGAGCTTGGCCCCGAGCTGTTTGGCGTATTCGCTGGACATATGGCTCCCCGGACACTGTGTCGACGCGGCCTGGCTGGACTGCCACGCCGGGCGGCTGGTAACTCACTGTGAGGTTACGCAGCGTTACTCTGTCGCGTCAAGCCGAATGGTCCACACCGCCGCTTCCGTGCTATCGGCGGCGCATTGAGCCGACCGGGTGAAGCGGGAGCGGGAGGGGGCGGTCGGAGCGGCGCACGGCACCTGCTACCGTGGATGGCGCAATTCCGACGTCCTTTAAGGTCCGTCCCGTGAGGCGGAGAAGGAGGTCCGTTTCGTATGGACAAGCAGGACACCCACGCAGGTCCGCAGGCGACCGATGCCCGCCCCGTGCTCGAGGGCCCCGACATCGCGCGTGTACTGACCCGTATCGCCCACGAGATCGTCGAACGCGCCAAGGGCGCCGACGACGTGGTGCTGCTCGGCATCCCGACCCGCGGCGTCTTCCTCGCCCAGCGGCTCGCGGCCAAGCTCGCCGAGATCACCGAGCGCACCGTCCCGGTCGGCTCCCTCGACATCACCATGTACCGCGACGACCTGCGCATGCACCCGCCGCGTGCGCTGGCCCGCACCGAGATCCCCGGTGACGGCATCGACGGCCGCCTCGTCGTCCTCGTCGACGACGTGCTCTTCTCCGGCCGCACCATCCGCGCCGCCCTCGACGCGCTGAACGACATCGGGCGTCCGCGCGCGGTGCAGCTCGCCGTCCTCGTCGACCGCGGCCACCGCGAACTGCCCATCCGCGCCGACTACGTCGGCAAGAACCTCCCCACGTCGTTGCGGGAGACGGTCAAGGTCCAGCTCGCCGAGGAGGACGGCCGCGACACCGTGCTGCTCGGTGCCAGGCCGGACGCCCCGGGCGAGCAGCAGCCGTAGCCCACGCGCGCGTACGCACACCGCCGTACGCCCCGCGCGTGTGCCCACGCGCGCCTCTGTGCCCGAATTCTCCCGAATGAACTGCCTTACGGAGCCTGACAGATGCAGCGTCATCTCATCTCGGCCGCCGACCTCACCCGAGACGACGCCGTCCTGATCCTCGACACCGCCGAGGAGATGGCCCGGGTCGCCGACCGGCCGATCAAGAAGCTGCCGACCCTGCGCGGCCGCACCGTCGTCAACCTCTTCTTCGAGGACTCCACCCGCACCCGGATCTCCTTCGAGGCCGCCGAGAAGCGGCTCTCCGCGGACGTCATCAACTTCACCGCCAAGGGCTCCAGCGTCTCCAAGGGCGAGTCCCTGAAGGACACCGCCCAGACGCTGGAGGCCATGGGCGTGGACGCCGTGGTCATCCGGCACAGCGCCTCCGGCGCCCCCTACCGCCTGGCCACCTCCGGCTGGATCGACGCCGCCGTGATCAACGCGGGCGACGGCACCCACCAGCACCCCACCCAGGCCCTGCTGGACGCCTTCACCATGCGCCGCCGCCTGACCGGCCGGGACACGGGCCTCGGCCAGGACCTGTCCGGCAAGCGCATCACCCTGGTCGGCGACGTCCTGCACAGCCGGGTCGCCCGCTCCAACGTCGACCTGCTGCACACCCTCGGCGCCGAGGTCACCCTCGTCGCCCCGCCCACCCTGCTGCCGGTCGGCGTGACCTCCTGGCCCTGCGAGGTCTCCTACGACCTCGACGCCGTCCTCCCGAAGTCGGACGCCGTGATGATGCTGCGCGTCCAGCGCGAGCGCATGAACGCCGCCTTCTTCCCGACCGAGCGCGAGTACTCCCGGCGCTACGGCCTGGACGGCGACCGGATGGCGAAGATGCCCGAGCACGCGATCGTGATGCACCCCGGCCCGATGGTCCGCGGCATGGAGATCACCGCCGAGGTCGCCGACTCCCCGCGCTGCACGGTCGTCGAGCAGGTCGCCAACGGCGTCTCCATCCGGATGGCCGTGCTGTACCTGCTGCTCGGAGGCAACGAGCCCGCCGTCACCCACACCCGCACCAACGAGGAGAAGTAAGACCCATGAGCAAGATCCTTATCCGGGGTGCGAAGGTGCTCGGCGGCGAGCCGCAGGACGTGCTGATCGACGGCGAGACCATCGCCGAGGTGGGGACCGGCCTGTCCGCGGCGGACGCCGAGGTCGTCGAGGCCGGCGGCAAGGTCCTCCTGCCGGGCCTGGTCGACCTGCACACCCATCTGCGCGAGCCGGGCCGCGAGGACTCCGAGACCGTGCTCACCGGCACCCGCGCCGCCGCCGGTGGCGGCTACACCGCCGTGTTCGCCATGGCCAACACCTTCCCCGTCGCCGACACCGCCGGCGTGGTCGAGCAGGTCTGGCGGCTCGGCCGGGAGCACGGCTACTGCGACGTGCAGCCCATCGGCGCCGTGACCGTCGGCCTGGAGGGCAGGAAGCTCGCCGAGCTGGGCGCCATGCACGAGTCGGCCGCCGGGGTCACCGTCTTCTCCGACGACGGCAAGTGCGTGGACGACGCGGTGATCATGCGCCGCGCCCTGGAGTACGTGAAGGCGTTCGGCGGCGTCGTCGCCCAGCACGCCCAGGAGCCCCGCCTCACCGAGGGCGCCCAGATGAACGAGGGCGTCGTCTCCGCCGAGCTGGGGCTGGGCGGCTGGCCCGCCGTCGCCGAGGAGTCGGTCATCGCCCGGGACGTGCTGCTCGCCGAGCACGTCGGCTCCCGCGTCCACATCTGCCACCTCTCGACCGCGGGCAGCGTCGAGATCGTCCGCTGGGCCAAGTCCCGCGGCATCGACGTCACCGCCGAGGTCACCCCGCACCACCTGCTGCTCACCGACGAGCTGGTGCGCACGTACAACCCGGTCTACAAGGTCAACCCGCCGCTGCGCACCGAGCGCGACGTGCACGCGCTGCGCGAGGCGCTGGCCGACGGCACCATCGACATCGTCGCCACCGACCACGCGCCGCACCCGCACGAGGACAAGGACTGCGAGTGGGCGGCCGCCGCCATGGGCATGGTCGGCCTGGAGACGGCCCTGTCGGTGGTCCAGGAGACCATGGTCGCCACCGGACTGCTGGACTGGGCGGGCGTCGCCGACCGCATGTCCGCCGCCCCGGCCCGGATCGGCCGGGCCACCGGCCACGGACGGCCCGTCTCGGCAGGCGAGCCCGCCAACCTCACCCTCGTCGACACGGAATACCGTGGGCAGGTGGACCCCGCGGGCTTCGCCTCCCGCAGCCGCAACACTCCGTACGAGGGACGCGAGCTGCCGGGCCGTGTCACCCACACGTGGCTCCGGGGCAAGGCCACGCTCGTCGACGGGAAGCTCACGTGACACCTGCAACACTGCTCGCAGCCCAGCTCACCACCTCACTCGCCGATGAGGAGAAGTCGGCCTCGGTCACCAACTGGGGCGGACGCATCGGCTGGCTGGTCGGCCTCGCCCTGTTCGTCGCGCTCGTCTACTGGCTGATGCGCGAGGGCTGGAAGTGGCGCGGCACCCTCCAGAGCGACCTGCCCGCCCTGCCCGACGCGCCGGAACACCCCGGCGAGGCGAGACTGACGATGACCGGCCGCTACCACGGCTCCACCACGGCCGGCCAGTGGCTGGACCGCATCGTGGCGCACGGCCTGGGCACCCGCAGCCGGGCCGAGCTGACTCTCACGGACGCGGGCCTCGACGTCGTACGCCCCGGCGCGCACGACTTCTTCGTCCCGGCCGCGCAGCTGCGCGGGGCCCGGCTCGACAAGGGCATCGCCGGCAAGGTCCTCTCCGAGGGCGGCCTGCTGGTGGTGACCTGGGAACACGGCGGCAAGCTGCTCGACTCCGGCTTCCGCTCCGACCGGGCGGCCGAGCACACCGAGTGGGTCGAAGCCATCAACTCCATGACCGAAGCAAGCACCACGGAAGGCGCCGAACGATGACCACCTCCACAAGGGGAACCGAGAGGGTTCCCGCCGTACTCGTCCTGGAGGACGGCCGGGTATTCCGGGGCCGCGCCTACGGGGCCGTGGGGGAGACGTTCGGCGAGGCCGTGTTCTCCACCGGCATGACCGGCTACCAGGAGACCCTGACCGACCCGTCGTACCACCGCCAGGTCGTCGTCATGACCGCCCCGCACGTCGGCAACACCGGCGTCAACGACGAGGACGCCGAGTCCAGCCGCATCTGGGTGGCCGGCTACGTCGTGCGCGACCCCGCGCGCGTGCCGTCCAACTGGCGCTCCCGCCGCTCCCTGGACGAGGAACTGGCCGCCCAGGGCGTCGTCGGCATCAGCGGCGTCGACACCCGCGCCCTCACCCGCCATCTGCGCGAGCGCGGCGCCATGCGCGTCGGCATCTTCAGCGGCGACGCCGTCCGCGACGACGCCGCGCTGCTGGCCCGCGTCCAGCAGGCCCCCGAGATGGTCGGCGCCGACCTCTCCGCCGAGGTCGCCACCAAGGAGGCGTACGTCGTCCCGGCGATCGGCGAGAAGCGGTTCACCGTCGCCGCCGTCGACCTCGGCATCAAGGGCATGACCCCGCACCGCATGGCCGAGCGCGGCATCGAGGTGCACGTGCTGCCCGCCACCGCCACCGTGGAGGACGTGTACGCGGTCGCGCCCGACGGCGTGTTCTTCTCCAACGGCCCCGGCGACCCGGCCACCGCCGACCACCCGGTCTCCGTCATGCGGGGCGTCCTGGAGCGCGGCACGCCGCTGTTCGGCATCTGCTTCGGCAACCAGATCCTCGGCCGCGCCCTCGGCTTCGGCACCTACAAGCTGAAGTACGGCCACCGCGGGATCAACCAGCCCGTGCAGGACCGTACGACCGGCAAGGTCGAGGTCACCGCGCACAACCACGGATTCGCCGTCGACGCCCCCGCCGACCGGGTCTCCGACACCCCCTTCGGCCGTGCCGAGGTCTCCCACGTCTGCCTCAACGACAACGTGGTGGAGGGCCTCCACCTGCTCGACAAGCCGGCCTTCAGCGTCCAGTACCACCCCGAAGCGGCGGCAGGACCGCACGACGCCGCCTACCTGTTCGACCGCTTCGTTTCCCTGATGGAGGGCCAGCGTGCCTAAGCGCACCGATATCCAGTCCGTCCTGGTCATCGGCTCCGGCCCGATCGTCATCGGGCAGGCCGCCGAGTTCGACTACTCCGGCACCCAGGCGTGCCGCGTCCTCAGGTCCGAGGGCCTGCGGGTGATCCTCGTCAACTCCAACCCGGCGACGATCATGACCGACCCGGAGATCGCCGACGCCACCTACGTCGAGCCGATCACCCCGGAGTTCGTCGAGAAGATCATCGCCAAGGAGCGCCCCGACGCCCTGCTGCCCACCCTGGGCGGCCAGACGGCCCTGAACACCGCCATCTCGCTGCACGAGAACGGTGTCCTGGAGAAGTACGGCGTCGAGCTGATCGGCGCCAACGTCGAGGCCATCCACAAGGGCGAGGACCGCGACCAGTTCAAGCTGGTCGTCGAAGAGGTCCGCAAGAAGATCGGCCACGGCGAGTCCGCCCGCTCGGTCATCTGCCACACCATGGACGACGTCCTGGCGGGCGTGGACGAGCTGGGCGGCTACCCGGTCGTCGTCCGCCCCTCCTTCACCATGGGCGGCGCCGGCTCCGGCTTCGCGCACGACGAGGAGGAGCTGCGCCGCATCGCGGGCACCGGCCTCACCCTCTCGCCGACCACCGAGGTCCTCCTGGAGGAGTCCATCCTCGGCTGGAAGGAGTACGAGCTGGAGCTGATGCGCGACAAGAACGACAACGTCGTGGTCGTCTGCTCCATCGAGAACTTCGACCCGATGGGCGTGCACACCGGTGACTCGATCACCGTCGCCCCGGCGATGACCCTCACCGACCGCGAGTACCAGGTCCTGCGCGACATGGGCATCGCCATCATCCGCGAGGTCGGCGTCGACACCGGCGGCTGCAACATCCAGTTCGCGGTCGACCCCGAGGACGGCCGGGTCATCGTCATCGAGATGAACCCGCGCGTCTCCCGCTCCTCGGCCCTCGCCTCCAAGGCGACCGGCTTCCCGATCGCCAAGATCGCCGCCAAGCTCGCCGTGGGCTACACCCTCGACGAGATCCCCAACGACATCACGCGGGAGACCCCGGCCTCCTTCGAGCCGACCCTCGACTACGTGGTCGTCAAGGCCCCGCGGTTCGCCTTCGAGAAGTTCCCGAGCGCGGACTCCACCCTCACCACCACCATGAAGTCGGTCGGCGAGGCCATGGCCATCGGCCGCAACTTCACCGAGGCCTTCCAGAAGGCGCTGCGCTCCCTGGAGAAGAAGGGCAGCCAGTTCGCCTTCACCGGCGTGCCCGGCGACAAGAGGGCCCTGCTCGAAGCGGCCGTACGCCCCACCGACGGCCGGATCAACACGGTCATGGAGGCCATCCGCGCGGGCGCCACCCCCGAGGAGATCTTCGACTACACGAAGATCGACCCGTGGTTCGTCGACCAGCTCTTCCTGATCAAGGAGACCGCCGACGAACTGGCGGCGGCCCCCGAGCTGACCGCCGACCTGCTCGCCGAGGCCAAGCGGCACGGCTTCTCCGACCAGCAGATCGCCGGCATCCGCGGCCTGCGCGAGGACGTCGTCCGCGAGGTCCGGCACACCCTCGGCATCCGCCCGGTCTACAAGACGGTCGACACCTGCGCCGCCGAGTTCGCCGCGCGCACGCCGTACTTCTACTCCTCCTACGACGAGGAGAGCGAGGTCGCCCCGCGCGAGAAGCCCGCGGTGATCATCCTGGGCTCCGGCCCCAACCGCATCGGCCAGGGCATCGAGTTCGACTACTCCTGCGTCCACGCCTCCTTCGCGCTCTCCGACGCCGGGTACGAGACCGTGATGGTCAACTGCAACCCGGAGACCGTCTCCACCGACTACGACACCTCCGACCGGCTCTACTTCGAGCCGCTCACCCTGGAGGACGTCCTGGAGATCGTGCACGCCGAGCGACAGGCGGGACCGGTCGCCGGTGTCGTCGTCCAGCTCGGCGGCCAGACACCGCTGGGCCTGGCCCAGGCGCTCAAGGACAACGGCGTGCCGATCGTCGGCACCCCGCCCGAGGCCATCCACGCCGCCGAGGACCGGGGCGCCTTCGGCCAGGTCCTCGCCGAGGCCGGGCTGCCCGCGCCCAAGCACGGCACCGCCACCACCTTCGCCCAGGCCAAGGCCATCGCCGACGAGATCGGCTACCCGGTCCTGGTGCGCCCGTCCTACGTCCTGGGCGGACGCGGCATGGAGATCGTCTACGACGAGGCCCGCCTGGAGGCGTACATCGCCGAGTCGACCGAGATCAGCCCCTCCCGGCCGGTCCTCGTCGACCGCTTCCTGGACGACGCCATAGAGATCGACGTCGACGCCCTCTACGACGGCGAGGAGCTGTACCTCGGCGGTGTCATGGAGCACATCGAGGAGGCCGGCATCCACTCCGGCGACTCGGCGTGCGCGCTGCCGCCGATCACCCTGGGCGGCTTCGACATCAAGCGGCTGCGCGCCTCCACCGAGGCCATCGCCAAGGGCGTCGGCGTCCGCGGCCTGATCAACATCCAGTTCGCGCTGGCCGGTGACATCCTCTACGTCCTGGAGGCCAACCCGCGCGCCTCGCGCACCGTCCCCTTCACCTCGAAGGCGACCGCGGTGCCGCTGGCGAAGGCCGCCGCCCGGATCTCGCTGGGCGCCACCGTCGCCGAGCTGCGCGAGGAGGGTCTGCTGCCGAGGAACGGCGACGGCGGCACCATGCCGCTGGACGCGCCGATCTCCGTCAAGGAGGCCGTGATGCCGTGGTCGCGCTTCCGCGACATCCACGGCCGCGGCGTCGACACCGTCCTCGGCCCGGAGATGCGCTCCACCGGCGAGGTCATGGGCATCGACTCCGTCTTCGGCACGGCCTACGCCAAGTCGCAGGCAGGCGCCTACGGCCCGCTGCCCACCAAGGGCCGCGCCTTCATCTCGGTCGCCAACCGCGACAAGCGGTCGATGATCTTCCCGGCCCGTGAGCTGGTCGCCCACGGCTTCGAACTGCTCGCCACCTCCGGCACCGCCGAGGTCCTCAAGCGCAACGGCATCAACGCCACGATCGTGCGCAAGCAGTCCGAGGGCACCGGCCCCCAGGGCGAGAAGACCATCGTCCAGCTCATCCACGACGGCGAGGTCGACCTCATCGTCAACACGCCCTACGGCACCGGCGGCCGCCTCGACGGCTACGAGATCCGTACGGCGGCCGTGGCCCGGTCCGTGCCGTGCCTGACGACGGTCCAGGCGCTCGCCGCCGCCGTCCAGGGCATCGACGCGCTCAACCACGGCGACGTGGGCGTCCGCTCGCTCCAGGAACACGCCGGGTTCCTGATCGCGGCCCGCGACTAGCAGCAGCCCCGAGGGGGACACCGGAAACGGTGTCCCCCTCTTCATGAGGTCGTCATGAGGACACAGTGATGTACAAGCTCTTCTTCCGTCTCGTCTTCCGGCGGATGGACCCCGAACAGGCCCACCACCTCGCCTTCCGCTGGATCCGCCTGGCCGCCCGCGTGCCGGTGCTGCGCACCTTCGCCGCGGCCGTCCTGGCCCCCCGCCACCAGGAGCTGCGCACCGAGGCCCTGGGCCTGCGCATGCACGGCCCCTTCGGACTCGCCGCCGGCTTCGACAAGAACGCCGTCGCGATCGACGGCATGTCGATGCTGGGCTTCGACCACGTCGAGATCGGCACCGTGACCGGCGAGCCGCAGCCCGGCAACCCCAAGAAGCGGCTGTTCCGGCTGGTCGCCGACCGCGCGCTCATCAACCGCATGGGCTTCAACAACGACGGCTCGCTGGCCGTCGCCGCCCGCCTGGCCTCCCGCACGCCGGTCTTCCGCACCGTCGTCGGCGTCAACATCGGCAAGACCAAGGTCGTCCCCGAGGAGGAGGCGGCCGGTGACTATGTGAAGTCCGCCGAGCGCCTCGCCCCGTACGCCGACTACCTGGTCGTCAACGTCTCCTCGCCCAACACGCCCGGACTGCGCAACCTCCAGGCCACCGAGGCGCTGCGCCCGCTGCTGAGCGCGGTGCGCGAGGCCGCCGACCGGGCTGTGCCCGGTCGCCGGGTGCCGCTGCTGGTCAAGATCGCGCCCGATCTCGCCGACGAGGACGTGGACGCGGTCGCCGACCTCGCCGTGGACCTCGGCCTGGACGGCATCATCGCCACCAACACCACCATCGCGCGCGAGGGGCTCGGCCTGCGGTCGGGCCCGGAGCTGGTGGCCGAGACCGGCGGGCTGTCCGGCGCGCCGCTCAAGGAGCGCTCCCTGGAGGTGCTGCGCCGCCTCTACGCGCGCGTGGGCGACCGGATCACCCTGGTCGGCGTGGGCGGCGTCGAGACCGCCGAGGACGCCTGGCAGCGCATCCTGGCCGGCGCCACGCTGGTCCAGGGCTACAGCGCCTTCGTCTACGAGGGCCCCTTCTGGTGCCGCGCGATCCACAAGGGCCTCGCCGCCCGCCTGCGCACCAGCCCGTACGCCACCCTCGCCGACGCGGTCGGCGCCGACGTGAGGACGTCCGCATGAGCCCCCTGGAGCCCTTCGGCGCGCGGCTGCGCCGCGCCATGGACGAACGCGGCCCGCTCTGCGTCGGCATCGACCCGCACGCGTCGCTGCTGGCCGAGTGGGGTCTGAACGACGACGTGGCCGGTCTGGAGCGGTTCAGCCGCACCGTCGTGGAGGCGGTGGCCGACCGGGTCGCCGTCCTCAAGCCGCAGAGCGCCTTCTTCGAGCGGTTCGGCTCGCGGGGCGTGGCGGTGCTGGAGAAGTCCGTGGAGGAGGCGCGGGCGGCCGGCGCGCTGGTCGTCATGGACGCCAAGCGCGGCGACATCGGCTCGACCATGGCCGCCTACGCGGAGTCGTTCCTGCGCAAGGACGCGCCGCTGTTCTCGGACGCGCTGACCGTCTCGCCGTACCTGGGCTACGGCTCGCTCAGGCCCGCCGTCGACCTGGCGCGGGAGAGCGGCGCCGGTCTGTTCGTGCTGGCGCTGACCTCCAACCCGGAGGGCGCCGAGGTGCAGCACGCCGTCCGCCCGGACGGGCGGACCGTGGGCGCGACCGTCCTCGCGCACCTGGCCCGGGAGAACGCGGGGCAGGAACCGCTGGGCTCCTTCGGCGCGGTGGTGGGTGCCACGCTCGGCGATCTGTCCTCGTACGACCTGGACATCAACGGGCCGCTGCTCGCTCCCGGCATCGGCGCGCAGGGCGCGACGCCGGCCGGTCTCCCGGCGGTCTTCGGGCCCGCGGTGCGCAACGTGGTGCCCAACGTCAGCCGGGGTGTGCTGCGGCACGGTCCCGACGTGGCGGCGCTGCGGGACGCGGCGGACCGGTTCGCGGCGGAGATCCGGGCCGCGGTGGCCGCCGTCTGAGGCCCTTCGCGGAGGCTTCGGGGACGTCCCGGGTCTGGATCCACGGCAAAAACCGAGGCAATATGTCCTAAATGTCCGACCTCACCAAGGCTGACCAGGACTTTTCCGCTGTTCTCGCTGACTCTGGCGCCCTCGACCGCTAGTCTCCGTCGAGTGGGGGCGCCTCCCACGCCCTTCAAGGCAGTGGGGGCAGCGGGCAAGCGTGTTGCTCGTGGCCCCCCAGGTGTGGGGCGACTAGGTTCCTCACCGGTCCGTATCCGACAGTTCGACATCCGAGGTGACGTAGGCGTGGCTCTTCCGCCCCTTACCCCTGAACAGCGCGCAGCCGCGCTCGAAAAGGCCGCCGCGGCTCGCCGGGAGCGGGCCGAGGTCAAGAATCGACTCAAGCACTCCGGCGCCTCCCTGCACGAGGTCATCAAGCAGGGCCAGGAGAACGACGTCATCGGCAAGATGAAGGTGTCCGCCCTTCTTGAGTCCCTGCCGGGCGTGGGCAAGGTCCGCGCCAAGCAGATCATGGAGCGACTCGGCATCTCCGAGAGCCGTCGTGTGCGCGGCCTCGGCTCCAACCAGATCGCTTCCCTGGAGCGTGAGTTCGGCAGCACCGGTTCCTGAGCCCCCGGGACCCCGCGACCGGGGTCCCGGGCACTCCGGGATTGCTGGAATAATCGCTGCATGGCTGTAACACCCCGGGGGACGACCCCCGTACCCCCGGACGCACGTCCGCGGCTGACCGTGCTCTCCGGCCCCTCCGGGGTCGGCAAGAGCACGGTCGTCGCTCATATGCGCAAGGAACACCCCGAGGTCTGGCTCTCCGTGTCGGCGACGACCCGCAAGCCGCGCCCCGGTGAGCAGCACGGCGTGCACTACTTCTTCGTCACCGACGAGGAGATGGACAAGCTGATCGCCAACGGCGAGCTGCTGGAGTGGGCCGAGTTCGCCGGCAACCGCTACGGCACGCCGCGCGCGGCGGTGCTGGAGCACCTGGAGGCGGGGGTGCCGGTCCTGCTGGAGATCGATCTCCAGGGTGCCCGGCAGGTCCGCGAGTCCATGCCCGAGGGCCGCCTCGTCTTCCTGGCCCCGCCCTCCTGGGAGGAGCTGGTGCGCAGGCTCACCGGCCGGGGCACCGAGCCGCCCGAGGTGATCGAGCGCCGGCTGCGGGCCGCGAAGGTCGAGCTGGCCGCCGAGTCCGAGTTCGACGAGACCCTGGTCAACACCTCCGTCGAGGACGTGGCGCGCGAGCTGCTAGCCTTGATGGACGTCGTGTGATCGTCACGATCATCACGGCTGATTCTTTCCCATCCATCGGAAGGTAGAGCGTGTCCTCTTCCATCTCCGCGCCCGAGGGCATCATCAACCCGCCGATCGACGAGCTCCTCGAGGCCACCGACTCGAAGTACAGCCTCGTGATCTACGCGGCCAAGCGGGCCCGCCAGATCAACGCGTACTACTCGCAGCTCGGCGAGGGCCTCCTCGAGTACGTCGGTCCGCTCGTCGACACCCACGTCCACGAGAAGCCGCTCTCCATCGCCCTGCGCGAGATCAACGCGGGTCTGCTGACCTCCGAGGCCATCGACGGCCCGGCCCAGTAAGGCGACGCAGGTTCTTCTGCTCTTCCACAGGCCCGGCAGCGCGACTGCCGGGCCTGTGGTGTGTCATAGAGGCGTGCGCCGCACCGGGCGCACCGGGGCCGATTCCGGGGAGAGACGGTGGACAAGCCGAAGGTCGTTCTGGGGGTCAGCGGCGGCATCGCCGCGTACAAGGCGTGCGAGCTGCTGCGCCGGTTCACCGAGTCCGGGCACGAGGTGCGCGTCGTTCCCACCGCCTCGGCGCTCCACTTCGTCGGCGCCGCCACCTGGTCCGCGCTGTCCGGCAACCCCGTCGCCACCGAGGTCTGGGACGACGTCCACGAGGTGCCGCACGTGCGCATCGGCCAGCACGCCGACCTGGTGGTCGTCGCCCCGGCCACGGCCGACCTGCTGGCCAGGGCCGCCCACGGCCTCGCCGACGACCTGCTGACCAACACCCTGCTCACCGCTCGCTGCCCGGTGGTCTTCGCCCCGGCCATGCACACCGAGATGTGGGAGCACCCGGCCACCCGGGAGAACGTGGCGACGCTGCGCCGCCGCGGCGCCGTGGTCGTCGAGCCCGCCGTCGGCCGGCTCACCGGCGTCGACACCGGCAAGGGGCGGCTGCCCGACCCGGCGGAGATCTTCGAGGTCTGCCGCCGGGTGCTCGCCCGCGGCGCCGCCGCCCCCGACCTCGCCGGACGGCATGTCGTCGTCAGCGCGGGCGGCACCCGCGAGCCCCTGGACCCGGTCCGCTTCCTCGGCAACCGCTCCTCCGGCAAGCAGGGCTACGCGCTGGCGCGCACCGCCGCCGCCCGGGGCGCCCGGGTCACCCTCGTCTCGGCCAACGCCGAGCTGCCGGACCCGGCCGGGGTGGACCTCGTCCGGGTCGGGACGGCCGTACAGCTGCGCGAGGCGGTGCTGAAGGCCGCCGCGGACGCGGACGCCGTGGTGATGGCCGCCGCCGTCGCCGACTTCCGGCCCGCCGTCTACGCGGCCGGGAAGATCAAGAAGCAGGACGGCCAGGAGCCGGAACCGGTCGCCCTGGTGCGCAATCCGGACGTCCTGGCGGAGATATCGGCCGACCGGGCGCGGCCCGGACAGGTGATCGTCGGCTTCGCCGCGGAGACCGACGACGTCCTCGCCAACGGCCGCAAGAAGCTCGCGCGCAAGGGCTGCGACCTCCTCGTGGTGAACGAGGTGGGGGAGCGCAGGACCTTCGGCTCCGAGGAGAACGAGGCCGTGGTGCTGGCCGCCGACGGCGGCGAGACCCCGGTGCCGCACGGGCCGAAGGAGGCCCTGGCCGACACCGTGTGGGATCTCGTGGCCGCCCGGCTCGGCTGACCGCCACGCCGCTTCGCACATGACTCGAACACGCGGCGCCGCCGCTCAGGGGCCCTGTTCAAGGGCCCCGGGCGCGGGGCAGAATGCCCGTGCCGCAGGTCACAGCACTCCCGAGTGGCGAGACAGGTGGGCCGGCGGCCGAGTGCGACCGATAAACTGTTTCTCGGACGGACCGGGCGCAGCCTCCGTGCCGTCCGCCCATGATCAGCCAGCAGCCGCTGCAACCCCAGGGAGCGTTGTGTCCCGTCGCCTGTTCACTTCGGAGTCCGTGACCGAGGGTCACCCCGACAAGATCGCTGACCAGATCAGCGACACCATCCTCGACGCGCTGCTGCGCGAGGACCCGTCCTCCCGCGTCGCCGTCGAGACGCTGATCACCACCGGCCTGGTGCACGTCGCCGGTGAGGTCACGACCAAGTCCTACGCGGACATCGCGACCCTCGTCCGCAGCAAGATCCTCGAGATCGGCTACGACTCCTCCAAGAAGGGCTTCGACGGCGCCTCCTGCGGCGTGTCGGTGTCCATCGGCGCGCAGTCCCCGGACATCGCACAGGGCGTCGACGCGGCCTACGAGGCCCGCGTCGAGGGCGACGACGACGAACTGGACCGGCAGGGCGCCGGTGACCAGGGCCTGATGTTCGGCTACGCCTCCGACGAGACGCCGACGCTGATGCCGCTGCCGATCTTCCTCGCGCACCGCCTGTCCAAGCGCCTGTCCGACGTGCGCAAGAACGGCACGATCCCCTACCTGCGCCCGGACGGCAAGACCCAGGTCACCATCGAGTACGACGGCGACAAGGCGGTCCGCCTGGACACGGTCGTCGTCTCCTCGCAGCACGCCTCCGACATCGACCTGGAGTCGCTGCTCGCCCCCGACATCCGCGAGTTCGTCGTCGAGCCGGAGCTGAAGGCGCTCCTGGAGGACGGCATCAAGCTGGACACCGAGGGCTACCGCCTGCTGGTCAACCCGACCGGCCGCTTCGAGATCGGCGGCCCGATGGGCGACGCCGGACTGACCGGCCGCAAGATCATCATCGACACCTACGGCGGCATGGCCCGCCACGGCGGCGGCGCCTTCTCCGGCAAGGACCCGTCCAAGGTGGACCGCTCGGCCGCGTACGCCATGCGCTGGGTCGCCAAGAACGTCGTGGCCGCCGGCCTGGCCGCCCGCTGCGAGGTCCAGGTCGCGTACGCGATCGGCAAGGCCGAGCCGGTCGGCCTGTTCGTCGAGACCTTCGGCACCCACAAGGTGGAGCCCGAGAAGATCGAGAAGGCGATCGAGGAGGTCTTCGACCTCCGTCCGGCCGCCATCATCCGCGACCTCGACCTGCTCCGCCCGATCTACTCCCAGACCGCCGCCTACGGCCACTTCGGCCGTGAGCTGCCCGAGTTCACCTGGGAGCGCACCGACCGCGTGGACGCGCTGCGCCAGGCCGTCGGCATCTGACCGGTCCCTCGCACACCACCTCGGCTCCCAGGACCTGACCCGACCCGGTCACGGCCCTGGGAGCCGTCGTCGTTGTCAGTGCCGTTTGGTAGGAATGCAAGCGTGAGCAGCGAGAACGGGTCGGGAGCGGGCGGCGCCGAGGGTGCGCCGCACGAGCAGCTTGCGCTGATCCGGGAGAGCGTGCGCAAGGCCAAGGAGCCCCGCGCCAAGCCCCGGACCTGGCGCGGCGCGGCCCTGGCCCCGCGGCTCCCGGTCGCCCGGGTGCTCGTCGACAAGGGCGTGCTCCACCTCGACCGCACCTTCGACTACGCGGTCCCCGCCGAGCTGGACGCGGACGCGCAGCCCGGGGTGCGGGTCCGGGTGCGGTTCGGGGCCGGACGGCACCGGGTGCGCGAGGGCCGGCGCGAGGGCGGCGGCCTCATCGACGGCTTCCTGGTCGAGCGGCGCGCCGAGTCCGACTACTCCGGGCCGCTGGCCGCGCTCGCCCAGGTCGTCTCGCCCGAGCCGGTGCTCGGCGAGGAACTGCTCGCGCTGGTGCGCGCCGTCGCCGACCGCTACGCGGGCAGTGTCGCCGACGTGCTCCAGCTCGCCGTGCCGCCGCGCAGCGCACGGGCCGAGCGGCGGCCGTCCCCGGAGCCGCTGCCCCCGCCCCCCGCCCCCGACGCCGGTTCCTGGACGCGGTACGAGCACGGGGCCGCCTTCATCGAGTCGCTCGCCGCGGGCGGCACCCCCCGCGCGGTGTGGAACGCGCTGCCCGGACCGCGCTGGAGCGAGGAGACGGCACGGGCCGTCGCCGCGACGCTCGCCTCCGGGCGCGGCGCGCTCGTGGTCGTCCCGGACGGCCGGATCGCCGCCCGCCTGGACACCGCGCTGACCGGCCTGCTGGGCGAGGGACGGCACGCGCTGCTCACCGCCGACGCCGGACCCGAGAAGCGCTACCGGCAGTGGCTCGCGGTGCGCCGGGGCTCCGTACGGGCCGTGGTCGGCACCCGCGCCGCCATGTTCGCCCCGGTCCGCGACCTCGGACTCGTGGCCCTGTGGGACGACGGCGACGACAGCCACAGCGAACTGCACGCGCCGCAGCCCCACGCGCGCGAGGTGCTGCTGCTGCGCGCCGCACAGGACCGGTGCGCCTTCCTGCTCGGCGGCTGGAGCTGCACCGTCGAGGCGGCGCAGCTCGTCGAGACCGGCTGGGCGCGGCCCCTGGTGGCGGCGCGCGAGCAGGTGCGCCGGGCCGCCCCGCTCGTGCGCACGGTGGGAGACGGGGACCTCGCCCGGGACGAGGCCGCCCGCGCCGCCCGGCTGCCCTCGCTCGCCTGGCAGACGGCCCGGGAGGGGCTGCGCCACGGCCCGGTCCTGGTGCAGGTGCCCCGGCGCGGGTACGCGCCGCGGATGGCCTGCGCCCAGTGCCGGGCCCCGGCCCGCTGCCGGCACTGCGCGGGCCCGCTCCAGGGCCAGGACGCGGGGGTGCTGCGCTGCGACTGGTGCGGGCAGGGGGAGTCCGCCTGGCACTGCCCGGAGTGCGGCTCCCCGCGGCTGCGCGCCCAGGTGATCGGCGCCCGGCGCACCGCGGAGGAACTGGGACGGGCCTTCCCCGCCGTACCGGTGCGCACCTCGGGCCGTGAGCATGTGCTCGACACCGTGCCGGGGACGCCCGCGCTGGTGGTCAGCACACCGGGCGCCGAACCGGTCGCCGAGGACGGGTACGCCGCCGCCCTCCTGCTGGACGGCTGGGCCATGCTGGGCCGTCCGGACCTGCGGGCGGGCGAGGACGCCCTGCGCCGCTGGATCGGCGCGGCCGCGCTGGTACGGCCGCAGGAGGCGGGCGGCACCGTGGTCGTCGTCGCCGAGCCGACCCTGCGCCCGGTGCAGGCCCTGGTCCGCTGGGACCCCGCCGGCCACGCGCTGCGGGAACTGTCCGAGCGGGCCGAGCTGGGTTTCCCGCCGGTGTCCCGGATGGCCGCCGTCACGGGTCCGCCGGAGGCGGTCGCGGACTTCCTGGGCGGGGCCGCCCTGCCACCGGCGGCCGAGATCCTCGGCCCGGTGCCGGTACCGGCCACCCCGGCCGGACGCCCCCGGCGGCCCGGCGCGCCGCCCCCCGGCGAGCACTGGGACCGGGCCCTGGTCCGGGTGCCGCCCGGCAGCGGCTCCGCGCTCGCCGCGGCCCTGAAGTCCGCGCAGGCGGCCCGGACGGCCCGCGGGAGCGACGCGGCGGTGTGGGTGCGGATCGATCCGCCGGACATCGGCTGACGAGTACGCGGGCGCGGGCCGGACCCGGTGCGCCCGGCGTGCCCGGCAGCGGATCCGAGGCCGGAGGCAGGGGAGCGACGGCGGATCAGGGACCGCGGGTGGGAGGGGGGATGCGGGGGAGTGGGGGTGCTCGGCGCGGCGTGGGGACGCGACGCGGTGACGAGGTGTGACGGGGTGTGGTGAGGCGTGACGGAGCGTCAGCCGTTGCGGGGGCCCGGGAAGGCCGTGGGCCTGACGTCCTCCCGCAGTGCGGGGCTGCCCGCGGTCGGCTGGGTCGGCATGGAGCGGGCGGCGGGGACCGTGGGCACGGAGGAGATGGCCGGACCCACGTTGACCGGGCGGGGACCGGGGGTCTCCGGTGTCCGCTCGGGCTCCGCCGCCTGCGCCGCGGCCCGGCGTGCGCCGTATCGGCGGTGCACGGCCTGCTTGGTGACGCCGAGCGCCGAGCCCACGGCGTCCCACGAGAAGCCGAGCGAGCGGTCGAAGTCGACGGCCGCCGTGACCAGGGTCTCGACGCTGTCCCGCAGCTCCTGCGCGAGGCGGACCGTGGGGGCGGGCGCGCGCCCGTAGACGACGAAGCCCGTGGAGGGGCCGGTGCGGCGCGGGCGGTAGACGTTGCCCAGCTGGGCGGTGAGCGTGCGCAGCGCGTCCACCTGCCGGCGGACCCGCTCGATGTCCCGCACCAGCAAGTGCAGGCTGGCACGGGCCTGGGCGTCGTGGGTTGCGTGGTCGGCCATGAACAAGCCTCTCGAACCGGCGTTGAAAGGAAACGGGCCGTACGAGCGGCCCCTTTTGGTCAACTCTCACTTGACCAACGCGTTTTCGGCCCGCTGGTCACGCTCTGGGGGCGTAAGAGCATGTGCGTACGCCCCCTGCGCGGCGGGCGTGCGCTGCGGGACGGGGTGCGCGCCCGCCGCGCGGACAGGCGGGCGCCGCCGGGTGGGAGGACCGTGCGCGGCCGGAGGCGGCGGCGCACGGTCCCGGGGCTTCCCCGCCGTGGCCGTGGCCGCGGTCGTCCGTGGTCATAGACTTGTGGGCCGCGCACCCCACCCCGACCGAGAGGCCCGCACCCGCTCATGAAGCTCGTCTTCGCCGGTACCCCCGAGGTCGCCGTTCCCGCCCTGGACGCCCTGATCGCCTCCGGGCGGCACGAGGTCGCGGCCGTCGTCACCCGCCCCGACGCCCCGGCCGGCCGGGGCCGCAGGCTGGTCGCGAGCCCCGTCGCCGACCGCGCGGAGGAGGCCGGGATCGAGGTGCTCAAGCCCGCGAGGCCGCGCGACCCCGACTTCCAGCAGCGGCTGCGGGAGATCGCCCCGGACTGCTGCCCGGTCGTCGCCTACGGCGCGCTGCTGCCGCCGAGCGCCCTGGAGATCCCCGCGCACGGCTGGGTCAACCTGCACTTCTCCCTGCTGCCCGCCTGGCGCGGTGCCGCGCCGGTGCAGCACAGCCTCATGGCGGGCGACGAGATCACCGGCGCCTCCACGTTCCTCATCGAGGAGGGCCTGGACTCCGGCCCGGTCTACGGCACCGTCACCGAGCTGATCCGGCCCACCGACACCAGCGGCGACCTGCTCACCCGGCTCGCGTTCGCCGGTGCGGGACTGCTCGCCGCGACCATGGACGGCATCGAGGACGGCAGCCTGAAGGCCGTGCCGCAGCCGGCCGAGGGCGTCACCCTGGCACCGAAGATCACCGTCGAGGACGCCCGGGTCGACTGGAGCGCGCCCGCGCTGCGCGTCGACCGGGTCGTGCGCGGGTGCACGCCGGCGCCCGGCGCCTGGACGACGTTCCGCGGCGAACGCCTCAAGCTGATCCAGGTCGCCCCCGTGCCCGAGCGCACCGACCTCGCCCCGGGGGCGCTCGCCGTGGGCAAGAACGACGTACGCGTCGGCACCGGCTCCTACGCCGTGGAGCTGCTGTGGGTCCAGGCCCAGGGCAAGAAGCCCATGCGGGCGGCGGACTGGGCCCGCGGCGCCCGCATCGCGGAGGGCGAGACCCTCGGCGGCTGACCGGCTGACCGGCTGACCGGCTGACCGGCTGACCGGCTGACCGGCTGACCGGCTGACCGGCTGACGGTCACGGTCGGCCGACGAGCCGGTCACTCGGTGGCTCGGCCACCCGGCAGCCCGGTCATCCGTCCGCCCGGCCGGGCGGGGCGTGCGGGGCGGCGCGAGGCACGGGGACGGCGGCGGACTGGGGGCGGCGTGCGTGCGGCCGGTCGTCCGTAGTCCTGGCGCGGTCGGCGCGGCGGGGGAGACGGACACGGGGTACAAGGACTCGGGGACCGCAAGGGACCCGTGGGCCGGAGCGGGCCCAGGGGGCGGGTCGGAGCGGACCCGGCGCACGGGCCGTAGGCCGGGCGGACAGCGCATCCGAGTGACGCGCACCGGCGGGCCGCCCGGCAGTCCCGGCCGGGCGGGGCGTGTGGGACGGCGTGAGGCACGGGGACGGCGGCGGGCCGGGGGTGGCGTGTGTGCGGCCGGTCGTCCGTAGTCCTGGCGCGGCCGGCGCGGCGGGGGAGACAGACACGGGAGGCAAGGGCCCGCAGGCCGGAACGGCACCCGGAAGCCGGAGCGGACCCGGGGGCTGGAGCGGTCCCGGAGCCCGGAACGGACCCGAGGGTCCGGGCGGCCCCGGAGCCCGCCGTGGAACCAGGTACTGGAGCGGTCCCGAAGCCCGCAACGGACCCGAGGGCCAGGGCTGCCCAGGGGAACCAGGGCCCGGAGCCGCACCGGAAGCCGGAGCGGCCCTAGGTACCAGCGGACGCCCCAGGCACCAGCGGAGGACCCCCAGAGGCCCGCGGAGGACCCAGAGGCCCGCGGAGGACCTAGAGGCCGGAGTCGGCCCGGGGGTCGGAGCGGGGCCGGTGCACGGGCCGTAGGCTGGGCGGACAGCGCATCCGGGCCACCCGCACCGGCGGCCCGGGTCCCAGCCGGGGCGTCCGTGCGACGGCGGCCCCAGACATCCGGAGCACCTTTTCGTGAGCGACACCCCCCGTCGGCCCCGCAAGCCCGCCAAGCCCTACCGCCGGCCCCAGAAGGACCCCGTCCGCATCCTCGCCTTCGACGCGCTGCGCGCCGTGGACGAACGGGACGCGTACGCCAACCTCGTCCTGCCGCCGCTGCTGCGCAAGGCGCGCGAGAAGGGCGACTTCGACGGGCGGGACGCCGCGCTCGCCACCGAGCTGGTCTACGGCACGCTGCGCCGCCAGGGCACGTACGACGCGATCCTCGCCGCCTGCGTGGACCGGCCGCTGCGGGAGGTCGACCCGCCCGTCCTTGACGTGCTCAGCCTCGGCGCCCACCAGCTGCTCGGCACCCGTATCCCGAGCCACGCCGCCGTGTCCGCCACCGTCGAGCTGGCCCGGGTCGTGCTCGGCGACGGCCGGGCCAAGTTCGTCAACGCGGTCCTGCGCAAGGTCGCCCGCACCGACCTCGACGGCTGGCTGGAGACGGTCGCCCCGCCCTACGACGAGGACCCCGAGGACCACCTCGCCGTCGTCCACTCCCACCCGCGCTGGGTCGTCTCCGCCCTGTGGGACTCGCTCGGCGGCGGACGCGCCGGTATCGAGGACCTGCTGGACGCCGACAACGAGCGGCCCGAGGTCACCCTGGTGGCCCGGCCCGGCCGGGCCACCACCGACGAACTCCTGCGCGAGGAGGCGGCGCTGCCCGGCCGCTGGTCCCCGTACGCCGTGCGGCTCACCGAGGGCGGCGAGCCCGGCGCGGTGGACGCCGTGCGCGAGGGCAGGGCGGGCGTCCAGGACGAGGGCAGCCAGCTCGTCGCCCTGGCCCTGGCGAACGCGCCGCTCGACGGACCGGACCGCGCCTGGCTGGACGGCTGCGCCGGACCCGGCGGCAAGGCGGCCCTGCTCGCCGCGCTGGCCGCCGGGCGCGGCGCGGTGCTGCTCGCCTCGGAGAAGCAGCCGCACCGGGCCGGCCTGGTCGCCAAGGCACTCGCCGGGAACCCGGGCCCGTACCAGGTCATCGCCGCCGACGGGACGCGCCCCGCCTGGCGGCCGGGCAGCTTCGACCGGGTCCTCGTCGACGTGCCGTGCACCGGCCTGGGCGCGCTGCGCCGCCGTCCCGAGGCGCGGTGGCGGCGCCGCCCCGAGGACCTGGAGGGCTTCGCCCCGCTCCAGCGCGGGCTGCTGCGCACGGCGCTGGAGTCGGTCCGGGTGGGCGGGGTCGTCGGCTACGCCACCTGCTCGCCCCACCTCGCCGAGACCCGGGCGGTCGTCTCCGACGTGCTCAAGCAGTTCCCGGAGACCGAACTGATCGACGCCCGGCCGCTGCTCCCCGGCGTTCCCGCGCTCGGCGAGGGCCCGGACATCCAGCTCTGGCCGCACCTGCACGGCACCGACGCGATGTACCTGGCCCTGATCCGCCGGACCGGCTGAGCCCCGGGGCCGCCGTGCCGCGCACCGGCGGTCCTCCGGGGGCCGCGCCCCGGGACCGCCGTTACAGCCCGGCGCCGCGGCATGGCAGGCTTGGGGCATGGCCGTGCAGATCAACCCCAGCATCCTGTCCGCGGACTTCGCCCGCCTCGCCGAGGAGGCGAAGGCGGTCGAGGGCGCCGACTGGCTCCACGTCGACGTGATGGACAACCATTTCGTCCCCAACCTCACGCTCGGCGTGCCGGTCGTGGAGTCCCTGGCGCGCGCGGCGGACACCCCGCTGGACTGCCATCTGATGATCGAGGACCCGGACCGCTGGGCGCCGCAGTACGTGGAGGCGGGCGCCTCCTCGGTCACCTTCCACGTGGAGGCCGCCGCCGCGCCCGTGCGGCTGGCCCGGGAGATCCAGGCCAAGGGGGCGCGGGCCTCGATGGCGCTCAAGCCCGCCACGCCCGTCGAGCCGTACGAGGACCTGCTGCCCGAGCTGGACATGCTCCTGATCATGACGGTCGAGCCCGGCTTCGGCGGACAGGCGTTCCTCGACATCATGCTGCCGAAGATCCGCCGTACCAGGGAGCTGATCGGCCGGCACGGCCTCCAGCTGTGGCTCCAGGTGGACGGCGGGGTGTCGGCCTCGACGATCGAGCGGTGCGCGGACGCGGGCGCCGACGTCTTCGTCGCCGGTTCGGCCGTCTACGGCGCCGAGGACCCGGCCGAGGCGGTCCGTGCCCTGCGCGCCCAGGCGGAGAAAGCGACCGCTCAGGCGTCCTGGGTGTGCAACCACTGAGCATCAGGTACGTGAACGGCTCTCATCAGGGCTGATCGACAGCGCCGAATCTGCAAGGATGAACGGCGAATGCACGTGTGAACAGCAGTCGTGTGAACGGCAGTGAGGAGAACGCCGTGTCGGGTATGTCGGCGGGCCGGTCAGCAGTGCGGATGGGACCCGCTGAGCTGGTGCAGGCGGCGGCCATGGCCCGCCGCTTCTACCTCGAGGGCAAGTCCAAGATCCAGATTGCCGAGGAGTTCGGCGTCAGCCGCTTCAAGGTGGCCCGGGTCCTGGAGACCGCCCTCGAACGGGATCTGGTGCGCATCGAGATCCGCGTCCCGGCTGAGCTGGACGCCGAGCGCTCCGACGCGCTCCGTGCCCGCTACGGCCTCAGGCACGCCGTCGTGGTCGAGTCCCCGGCCGAGGCCGAGGAGACCCCGGACCCGGAGAACCTGGGCGAGGTCGCCGCCGACCTGCTCGGCGAACTGGTCGACGAGGGCGATGTGCTGGGCCTGGCCTGGGGCCGCTCCACCATCCACATGGCGGCGGCGCTGGACCGGCTGCCCCCGTGCACCGTGGTCCAGCTGACCGGCGTGTACGACGCGGGGACCTCCGAGCGCGGCTCGGTGGAGGCGGTGCGCCGCGCGGCCCAGGTCTCCGGCGGCGACGCCCACCCCATCTACGCGCCGATGCTGCTGCCGGACGAGGCCACCGCCGCCGCGCTGCGCAACCAGACCGGCATCGCCCGTGCCTTCGAGTACTTCGACAAGGTCACGGTCGCCTGTGTGTCCATCGGCTCCTGGGAGCCGGGCATCTCCACGGTGCACGACATGCTCAGCGACGAGGAGCGCGCCCACTACGCCTCGCTCGGCGTCGCCGCCGAGATGGCCGCGCACCTCTTCGACTCCGAGGGCCGCCGGATCGGCCGGGACCTGGGGGAGCGCTGCATCACGGTCACGGCCGACCAGCTCCGCCGGATCCCCGAGGTGGTCGCCATCGCGGGCGGTCAGCGCAAGGCGGCGGCGATCGACGCGGTGCTCCGCTCCGGCCTGGTCACCAGCCTGGTCACGGACACCTCGGCCGCCGACCACCTGCTGGCGGCCGGACCGGCCCCCAAGTCCGCCCTGAACCGCTCGGACCCGGACGGCGTCTGAGCGCACAGGCCCCCTCGGGGGCCTGGAGCAGGCCGCCGGAGGACGGCCGTGGGAGCATCGTCGGCATGCTGCTGCGGTCCGTCCCCCGCCTGTTCGCGGGGCTCCTCGTCTGTCTTTCCGTCCTGCTCTCCGTCCTGCTGGCCGGGTGTTCCACCGCCCAGGGCCCGGCCTCGCCGACGTCCTCGCGGTCCGCCTCCCCCGGCCACGGCAACCCCTCCGCCGGATCCGGCACGGCCACCCCCTCCTGGGCCCGTGGCACGGCCACCGTCCGGGTGTCCCGGCTGCCGGCCGAGGCCCGGCAGACCCTGGCCCTGATCGACAAGGGCGGCCCCTTCCCGTACACCCAGGACGGGGTGGTCTTCGGCAACCGCGAGCGCCGGCTGCCCCGGCACGAGCGGGGCTACTACCACGAGTACACGGTCAAGACCCCGGGCGCGCGCACCCGGGGCGCCCGCCGTCTGATCACCGGGCAGCACGCCGAGCTGTACTACACCGACGACCACTACGACACCTTCCGGGCGGTACTGCGATGAGTGAAGACCTGACCGGGCGGCTGGTGGTCGCCCTGGACCTCGACGGCGTCACCGACAAGGCGGGCCTGATGGACCGCGCCGCCCGCGCACTCGCGCTGCCCGGCTGGTTCGGCCGCAACTGGGACGCGCTGGCCGACTCCCTGGGCGATCCCTCCGTATGGCCGGAAGACGCCGCCGGGCGCGGGCTGCTGCTCGTCGTCGTGGGCTGGCGGGCCTACGCCGAGGCCCGTCCCGAGGAGTGGCGCACCGCGCGGGAGGTGTTCGCGGAGGCGACGGAGCGCACCCCCGCGCTCACTGTCGCCCTCGGCCTTGGAGGTTCCTCCTAAGGCCTCGCTGACCAGCCTGGATGTTGTGACAGGGCATGACGGGCCATACGGCATGGGACAATGAAGTACGTGCTCTTTCCCCCTGGCTGACCTGTCCGGGGGCCACCTCTGATCGACTGGGATGTGCAGCACGTGCGTTTCCTCAACGACATCCAGCCCGCGTACGACCTGACGTACGACGACGTGTTCATGGTGCCGAGCCGCAGCGCGGTCGGCTCACGTCAGGGCGTGGACCTCAGCTCCCCGGACGGCACGGGCACCACCATCCCGCTCGTCGTCGCCAACATGACCGCCATCGCCGGCCGCCGCATGGCCGAGACCGTGGCCCGGCGCGGCGGCCTGGTGGTCGTCCCGCAGGACATCCCGATCGAGGTCGTCACCGAGGTGACCTCCTGGGTCAAGGGCCGCCACCATGTCCTGGACACCCCCATCGTGCTGGCCCCGCACCAGACGGTCGCCGACGCCCTGGCCCTGCTGCCCAAGCGCGCGCACAACGCCGGTGTGGTCGTCGACGAGGAGCACCGGCCCGTCGGTGTGGTCACCGACCGGGACCTCACCGGGGTGGACCGCTTCACCCAGCTCGAAGTGGTGATGAGCAAGGACCTGCTCCTGCTGGACGCGGACATCGACCCGCGCGAGGCGTTCAACCGGCTCGACGCCGCCAACCGCCGCTACGCGCCCGCCGTCGACCGGGACGGCCGCCTCGCGGGCATCCTGACCCGCAAGGGCGCCCTGCGGGCCACGCTGTACACCCCGGCCGTGGACGCGCAGGGCAGGCTCCGGGTCGCCGCCGCCGTCGGTATCAACGGCGATGTGGCGGGCAAGGCCAAGCAGCTCCTCGACGCGGGCGTCGACACGCTCGTCATCGACACCGCGCACGGTCACCAGGAGTCGATGATCAGCGCGGTCCGGGTGGTCCGCGCCCTCGACCCGCAGGTGCCGATCGTGGCCGGGAACATCGTCTCCGCCGAGGGTGTCAAGGACCTGATCGACGCGGGCGCGGACATCATCAAGGTCGGGGTGGGCCCGGGTGCCATGTGCACCACCCGCATGATGACCGGTGTGGGCCGGCCGCAGTTCTCCGCCGTGCTGGAGTGCGCGGCCGAGGCGAAGAAGTACGGCAAGCACGTGTGGGCCGACGGCGGCGTGCGCCACCCCCGCGACGTGGCCATGGCGCTGGCCGCCGGAGCCTCCAACGTCATGGTCGGCTCCTGGTTCGCGGGCACCTACGAGTCGCCCGGCGACCTCCAGCAGGACGCCGACGGCCGCCTCTACAAGGAGTCCTTCGGCATGGCCTCCGCGCGCGCGGTGCGCAACCGCACCTCGGAGGAGTCGGCGTACGACCGGGCCCGCAAGGCGCTGTTCGAGGAGGGCATCTCCACCTCCCGGATGTTCCTCGACCCGGACCGCCCGGGTGTCGAGGACCTGATCGACTCGATCATCGCGGGCGTCCGCTCCTCCTGCACCTACGCCGGTGCGAACTCCCTGGAGGAGTTCGCCGAGAAGGCGATCGTCGGCGTCCAGAGCGCCGCGGGCTACGCCGAGGGCAAGCCGCTGCACGCCAGCTGGAGCTGACCGGCGCCCGCCCGAGCGAGGCCCCCGCTGTCCCGGTGACGGGAGAGCGGGGGCCTTCCGCATGCCGGGCACACCCGGACAGTCCCACCCGTCCCGCACGCAACGGACGAAAGCACCGGCGCAACGAACACCCGCGCCGGGCCCCGGAACGCAACGACCATGCGGGAAGACGCAAGGTTGCTGCATTACGCTTGTGAAGCGCAGCCTCATAAGGTCTGCGCTGTACATGGCGTGGCAGGGACCCCGCTCGGTGGGTCCCCGCGGGACGGGGCGCCACCGGTCCCGCCCGCTCCGGCAATCGCAGCGACAAGGAGCCGCGCGTGCTCGACCAAGGCGCACCCCCGGACCGCAGCACCACCGTCCCCCCGTCTCTCGGCGCCCGCCTGATGCGCCGCAAGCCGGTGGAACGCCTGGTCGCAGAGGGCGGTCAGGGTGAGGGCGGAACGCTCAGGCGGTCCCTGGGGCTGTGGCAGCTCACCATGATCAGCATCGGCGCCACCCTGGGCACCGGCATCTTCGTGGTGCTCGGCGAGGCCGTCCCCAAGGCCGGGCCCGCCGTCACGCTGTCCTTCGTGATCGCCGGTCTCACGGCGCTCTTCTCCGCCCTCTCCTACGCCGAGCTGGCCGGCACCATCCCGGTCTCCGGATCCTCGTACTCGTACGCATACGCAACGATGGGCGAGCTGATCGCCTGGGTCTGCGGCTGGTGCCTGGTCCTGGAGTACGGCGTGTCGGTGGCCGCCGTCGCCGTCGGCTGGGGCGAGTACCTCAACGAGCTGCTCAAGGGCACGATCGGCGTGACCATACCCGCGGCCCTGTCCGCGCCGCCCGGCGACGGCGGGGTCTTCAACCTGCCCGCACTGCTCGTCGTCCTGCTCGCGATGGTCTTCCTGCTCGGCGGCGCCAAGGAGTCGGCCCGCGCCAACACGGTCATGGTGTGCGTGAAGATCGCCGCGCTGATCCTGTTCTGCGCCATCGGTGTCCAGGGCTTCCGCTCCGGCAACTACTCCCACTTCATGCCGCTCGGCATGGGCGGTGTCAGCGCGGCGGGCGCGACGCTGTTCTTCTCGTACATCGGCTTCGACGCCGCCTCCACCGCCGGTGAGGAGGCCAAGAACGCGCAGCGCGACCTGCCCCGCGCGATCATGCTCTCCCTGGTCATCGTCACCGCGCTGTACGTCCTGGTCGCCGCCGTCGCGGTGGGCGCCAAGCCCTGGCGGCAGTTCAACGACTCGGAGGCCGCCCTCGCCCAGATCATGCGCGACGTCACCGGCCAGAGCTTCTGGGGGACGCTGCTGGCCTTCTGCGCGGTCATCGCCATCGCCAGCGTCGTGCTGACCGTGCTCTACGGCCAGACCCGCATCCTGTTCGCCATGTCCCGCGACGGTCTGGTGCCCAAGGCGTTCTCCCGCGTCCACCCGAAGTCCGGCGCGCCCCGGGTGAACACGCTCATCGTGTCCCTGTTCTGCGGTGTGCTGGCCGCCGCCATCCCGCTGGGCCAGCTCGCGGACGCCACCAGCATCGGCACCCTCTTCGCCTTCGCCCTGGTCAATGTGGCCGTCGTGGTGCTGCGCCGGACCCGGCCCGCCATGCGCCGCACCTTCCGGGTGCCGCTGTCGCCGGTGCTGCCCGCGATCGGCTTCGTGCTGTGCGTGTGGATGATGGGCAGCCTGTCCACCGTCACCTGGGTGGTCTTCGGGATCTGGATGGCCGTCGGGCTCGTGATCTACTTCCTGTACGGCCACCGCCGTTCCCGTCTCGCGGCCGGTTCCGGCCCCGCGACGGCAGCCCAGTAGACCGGACGACCGGACCCGAGCCCGGAGAAATGACCCGCGCCCCGTGCTGAACGAACTCGACGAACGCATCGTGCACGCCCTCGCCGAGGACGCCCGCCGCTCCTACGCGGACATCGGGCAGCTGATCGGACTGTCCGCGCCCGCCGTCAAACGGCGGGTGGACCGGCTGCGCGCCACCGGCGCCATCACGGGGTTCACGGTCCGCGTCGACCCGGCGGCGCTCGGCTGGCACACCGAGGGCTTCGTGGAGATCCACTGCCGGCGCAACACCTCGCCGGAGACGATCCAGCGCGGCCTGGAGCGCTACCAGGAGGTCGTGTCCGCGTCCACCGTCACCGGTGACGCGGACGCGATCGCCCAGGTCTTCGCCGCCGACATGCGCCACTTCGAACGGGTCCTGGAGCGCATCGCGGGCGAGCCGTTCGTGGAGCGCACCAAGTCGGTCCTGGTCCTCTCCCCGCTGCTGCGCAGATACTCCTCGGGCTCACCCACCTGAGGCCGCCCGTCGTCGGCCGCGGCCACCACCGCGGCCACCACCGCGTCCGCCGCGCAACGAATCGCCGTACGCGCCGTCCGGGGCGCAACGGATCGCCCGCACAGACGCAACGGTCCCGTCTTGTCCCTCCGACCAGGCGAAACGTACCGTCGTTCCGGCCCCCCGACCGCGCCCCGCACCTTCCCTAGGACCGCCATGCCGCCGCTGCGCACCGCCCTGCTCCAGAGCTCCGGCCGCCCCGGCTCCGTCGCCGAGAACCTGAAGGTGCTCGACGCCGCCGCCGGCCGCGCCGCCGAGGCCGGTGCCGGGCTGCTGGTCACCTCGGAGATGTTCCTGACCGGGTACGCGATCGGCGACGGCGTCGCCCGGCTCGCCGAGCCCGCCGACGGGGAGGCGGCCGACGCCGTCGCCGAACTCGCCTGCCGGCACGGCCTGGCCGTCGCCTACGGCTACCCGGAGCGCGTCGCCGAGGCCGTCTTCAACTCCGTCCAGCTGATCTCCGCCGACGGCACCCGGCTGGCCGGCTACCGCAAGACCCACCTCTTCGGCCCCTTCGAGCGCGAGGTGTTCATCCCTGGCGACGAGCCCGTCGTCCAGGCCGAACTGGGCGGCCTGAGGATCGGCCTGATGATCTGCTACGACGTCGAGTTCCCGGAGAACGTCCGCGCGCACGCCCTGGCCGGCACCGACCTCCTGGTCGTCCCGACCGCGCAGATGCACCCGTTCCAGTTCGTCGCCGAGTCGCTGGTGCCGGTGCGCGCCTTCGAGAACCAGCTCTACGTCGCCTACGTCAACCGGGCCGGTCAGGAGGGCGACTTCGAGTTCGTCGGCCTCTCCGTCCTCGCCGGACCCGACGGCACCGCCCGCGCCCGCGCCGGCCGGGGCGAGGATCTGGTCCTCGCCGACGTCGACCCCGCCGTGCTCGCCGCCTCCCGCGCGGCCAACCCGTATCTGAGCGACCGCCGCCCCGGGCTCTACGGCTCCCTCGGCATCCCCGGCTGACACCCGCCCCGCCCCCGCCACCCCGCGATCTTCCCCGTGCAAGGAGTCCGTACCCCATGACGTCCACCGTGCCCAACGCCGTCGAGCACGCAGACGAGCAGCAGCCGCCGATCACCATGTTCGGCCCGGACTTCCCGTACGCGTACGACGACTTCCTCGCCCACCCGGCCGGGCTCGGCCAGATCCCCGCCACCGAGCACGGCGCCGAGGTCGCGGTCGTCGGCGGCGGCCTGTCCGGGATCGTGGCCGCCTACGAGCTGATGAAGATGGGCCTCAAGCCCGTCGTGTACGAGGCGGACCGGATCGGCGGCCGGCTGCGCACCGTCGGCTTCGAGGGCTGCGACGAGTCGCTGACCGCCGAGATGGGCGCGATGCGCTTCCCGCCCTCCTCCACGGCGCTCCAGCACTACATCGACCTGGTGGACCTGCGCACGCGTCCCTTCCCCAACCCGCTCGCCGAGACCACCCCCTCCACGGTCGTCGACCTCAAGGGCGAGTCGCACTACGCCGAGACCGCCGACGACCTGCCGCAGGTCTACCGGGACGTCGCGGACGCCTGGGGCCGGTGCCTGGAGGAGGGTGCCGACTTCTCCGACATGAACCGCGCCCTGCGCGAGCGGGACGTGCCGCGCATCCGCGAGATCTGGTCGCGCCTCGTCGAGAAGCTCGACAACCAGACCTTCTACGGCTTCCTGTGCGACTCCGAGGCGTTCCGGTCCTTCCGGCACCGGGAGATCTTCGGCCAGGTCGGCTTCGGCACCGGCGGCTGGGACACCGACTTCCCGAACTCCATCCTGGAGATCCTGCGTGTCGTCTACACCGAGGCGGACGACCACCACCGCGGCATCGTCGGCGGCTCGCAGCAGCTGCCGCTCAGGCTGTGGGAGCGCGAGCCGGAGAAGACCGTCCACTGGCCGTACGGCACCTCGCTGAAGTCCCTGCACCCCGGCGGCGAGCCGCGCCCGGCCGTGACCCGGCTGCACCGCACCGCGGGCAACCGGATCACCGTGACGGACGCCGACGGCGACATCCGCACCTTCCGCGCGGCGATCTTCACCGCCCAGTCCTGGATGCTGCTGTCCAAGATCCAGTGCGACGACGAGCTGTTCCCGATCGACCACTGGACGGCGATCGAGCGCACCCACTACATGGAGTCCAGCAAGCTGTTCGTGCCGGTGGACCGGCCGTTCTGGCTGGACAAGGACGAGCACACCGGGCGGGACGTCATGTCGATGACGCTGACCGACCGGATGACCCGCGGCACGTACCTGCTGGACGACGGCCCGGACAAGCCCGCCGTGATCTGCCTCTCCTACACCTGGTGCGACGACAGCCTGAAGTGGCTGCCGCTGTCCGCGAACGAGCGGATGGAGGTCATGCTCAAGTCGCTGTCGGAGATCTATCCGCGGGTCGACATCAGGAAGCACGTCATCGGCAACCCGGTGACCGTCTCCTGGGAGAACGAGCCCTACTTCATGGGCGCGTTCAAGGCCAACCTGCCCGGCCACTACCGCTACCAGCGCCGTCTGTTCACCCACTTCATGCAGGACCGGCTGCCCGCGGACAAGCGGGGCATCTTCCTGGCGGGCGACGACATCTCCTGGACGGCGGGCTGGGCCGAGGGCGCCGTCCAGACCGCGCTGAACGCGGTCTGGGGCGTGATGCACCACTTCGGCGGGGCCACGGACGCGGCCAACCCGGGCCCCGGCGACGTCTACGACGAGATCGCGCCCGTCGAACTCCCCGAGGACTGAGCCCGGCCGCGGGCCGTCACAGCCCCGCGGCCCGCGCCTTCTCGTACAGCTCGGCGGCCACGTCCTTCAGCTCACCGGCGTCCCGCAGGGTGCTCTGGAGATCGACCAGGATCTCCTGCATCCCCAGCTCCACATAGGGGAACAGGTCCTCGACGATCTGGTCGACGCTGCCGTGGAAGTGCGCCCGGCCGGTGCCCTCCTGGGCCTTGGCCGCGTAGCGGGCGTTGGCCCGCAGCACGGTCCGGATCGGCTGCTGCCGGCCGCGCTCGGCGGCCAGGTCCTGCACGGCGTGCCACTGCGCGGTCACCTGGTCGATGCCCATGCTGGTCGGCAGCCAGCCGTCCGCGTGCTCCACCAGCCGCTCGCGCGCCTTGCGGCTGCCCGCGGCCAGCAGGATCGGGATGGGCCGGGCGGGCTTGGGGCCCACCAGCGCCGAGTCGATCCGGGTGACCGGACCGTGGTGGCGCACCGGGTCCGGGCCCCACACCGCGCGGCAGACGTCGATGACCTCGTCCAGCACCCGGCCGCGCTCCTCGATCGGGCGGACGCCCGCCGCCGCGTACTCGTCGGTCGACCAGCCGGTGCCGAAGCCCGCGATCACCCGGCCGCCGCTGGCCGCGTCCAGCGAGGCGAGCGAGCGGGCGAGCTGGAACGGCACGTGCAGCGGCGCCACGAGCACGCTGGTGCCCAGGTCCACCCGCTCGGTGGCTGCCGCGGCGAGGGTGAGCGTGACCAGCGGCTCGGCCACATGGCGGTAGGCGTCGGGCCAGGGCAGGCCCTCGATGCCGTACAGGCCCTGGGTGGCGGGCTCGGGGAACAGCGCCCGCTCGTACACCCACAAGCTGTCGTAGCCGATCTCCTCCGCGGCCCGCGCCACGTCGGGCACGTCCCTGCCGAGGTCGTACTGCCGGTTCTGCGGAAGGCCCAGTCCCAGACGGGTCGCCATGGCGATGCGCTCCTTCGTGATGCCGGTGATCACCGATGTACCGGTGCAGAAGAGCCAACGTACCGGGGAGACAAGGGAGTTCCGGGGAACCGGGGGCGGGCCGGGCGGGTGTCAGCGCGGCAGCGGGGTGAGCATCATGCGCGCGGTGAGGCCGACGGCCGCGTCCAGCCCGCGGGCGTGCTCCCCGGCCAGCTCGGGCACGCGGCGCAGCGCCCACAGCGTCCGCGCGGCCGTCCAGGCGGCGTCCAGCGCCTGCCGCGGGTGCCAGGCGCCGAGCAGATGGGTGAGCGGGTCGGCGATCCGCAGCAGGTCGGGGCCCGGCGCCAGGTCCTCCCGGGCGCGTTCCTCCAGCGCGGCGAGGAGATCGCCCACGCGCTCGAAGGCGCCCTCCAGCCCGGCCGGTTCGCACCCCAGGGCGGCGCAGGTGTCCACCACGGCGAGCGCCAGATCGTGCCCGGTGTGCGCGTGCAGGCCCGCCAGGGCGAACTGGAGCGGCCGTACGCCCGGGTGCCGCCGCGCCTGGAGCAGCGGGCGCCAGCAGTCCGGCGCGCGCCGCGGACCGGCCGCCGGGTCCACGGCGGCCAGATACCGTCCGGCGAGCCGGGCGTGCAGCGCGGCCGCGGCCCGCGCGGTGGCGGGCCGCCCGGCCGCCGGGCGGCGGGCGGCCTCCTCGGCGACCGCGAGGTAGACGCGGTGGAAGACCGCGACCCCGTCCCGCTCCGGCGGTCCGGCGGCGCTCCCGCGCAGCCGCGCGAGGACGGTGTCCACGGCGGCCGCGGTGCCGGTGGTCCCCGCGGCGGCCGGGCGGCGGGTGAGTGGTGCCGTTTGCCCCATGCGGGCAGCGTCGCAGCCGCGCACCCCCGCCGGTGCCGACGGGCCGGACGCTTCCCCGGAACGGGGGAACGCCCGCCCGGTCCGGGCCCGGTCCGCCGGGTGTCCGGCTACGGCGCGGAGGTCCCCGCGTCGCCGCCGGGGCGTCCCGGCGCGTCGTAGGAGGAGGTGCCCTCGTCGAGCAGCGGCTCCTGCTGTTTCAGATGCGCCGGGGCGAAGGCGCGCAGGGCGTGGTAGCCGGTGATGACGACGACCGTGCCGAGGGCGATGCCGCTCAGGGAGAAGGTGTCGGTGAACTTCATGCTGACGTTGCCGACGCCGATGATGATGCCCGCGGCGGCCGGCACCAGGTTCAGCGGATTGCGCAGGTCGACCCGGGCGTTGCTCCAGATCTGCGCGCCGAGCAGGCCGATCATGCCGTACAGGATGACGGTGATGCCGCCGAGCACACCGCCCGGGATCGCGGCCACGACCGCGCCGAACTTCGGGCAGAGCCCGAACAGCAGCGCGAACCCGGCGGCGGCCCAGTAGGCGGCCGTGGAGTAGACGCGGGTGGCGGCCATGACGCCGATGTTCTCGGAGTACGTGGTGTTGGGCGGGCCGCCCACCGCCGTGGACAGCACGGAGGCCACGCCGTCCGCCGAGATCGCCGTGCCCAGCTTGTCGTCGAGTGGGTCGCCGGTCATCTCGCCGACGGCCTTCACATGGCCCGCGTTCTCCGCGACCAGCGCGATGACGACGGGCAGCGCGACCAGGATCGCCGACCAGTGGAACGCCGGGCCGTGGAAGGACGGCAGCCCGACCCAGTCGGCCTTGCCGACGCCCGAGAGGTCCAGCCGCCAGTGGTCGGTGAGCTTCCCCGACCCGTCCACGGAGTGGATCTTGCCGAAGACCCGGTCGAAGACCCAGGAGATGCCGTAGCCGAAGACCAGCCCGAGGAAGATCGCGATCCGGGACCAGAAACCCCGCAGACAGACGACGGCCAGACCGGTGAACAGCATCACCAGCAGGGCGGTCCACTGGTCCTGCGGCCAGTAGGTGGAGGCGGTCACCGGGGCCAGGTTGAAGCCGATCAGCATGACGACGGCGCCGGTGACGATCGGCGGCATCGCGGCGTGGATGATCCGCGCCCCGAACCGCTGCACCGCCACCCCGACCAGGAACAGCACGGCGCCGACGACCAGGACCGCGCCGGTCACCGTCGCGCTGGTGCCGCCCTGCGCCCGGATCACCGCGGCGACCCCCACGAACGACAGCGAGCAGCCCAGGTAGCTGGGCACCCGGCCGCGGGTGGCGAGCAGGAAGATCACGGTCGCCACGCCCGACATCATGATGGCGAGGTTGGGGTCGAGGCCCATGAGTACGGGGGCCACGAAGGAGGCGCCGAACATGGCCACGACGTGCTGGGCGCCGAGCCCGACCGTGCGGGGCCAGGACAGCCGTTCGTCGGGCCGGACCACCGCTCCGGGTGCGGGCGTGCGCCCGTCACCGTGCAGTTTCCAGCGCACGCCGAGGTCCATGGTGGGGTTTCGCTTTCTCTGTACGTGAAGTCGGTCGAGACCATTGTGCGGGTGGCGGGCGGCTGACCAGCACCTTCCCCGCCACCCAAGGTGAGCGACCGCTCAGGATGGCGGGCGGACCACCCCCGGCCCGTACGTCCAGGAGCACCGCCGTGACCACCGAAACACCCGCAGCACCCGACCTGTCGTACAGCTGTGGCACGGGCACGGCTTTCGCTTCTGCTCGGCCGACGGCGCGCTGACGTACGCCTCGGACAGCCGCGTCCTGGTCCGGCTGGACGCGGCCACCCTGCGGCCCGCCCCCTGGAGCGAGGGGTTCAGGCGCGCGGGCCGGGCACTGCTGCGTCCGGCGCGGTGATCTTCGGACGGTCCCGGTCACCGGCCCGCAGCACTCCGGCGAAGACCGCGAGCCCGCAGGCCAGCACGGTGACGAGACCGAACGACACCACCAGGCTGGTGGCCTGGGCGAGCCCGCCGATCGCACTCGGCGCGACCAGCCCGGAGGTGTACGTGATGGTCGCCACGCCCGCGATGGCCTGACTGGGGTTCGGCCCGCTGCGGCCCGCCGCGGCGAAGCAGAGCGGCACGACCACCGCGATCCCGAGCCCCATCAGCGCGAACCCGCCCATCGCCACGGCCGGGTGCCCCGCCAGCACCACCAGCAGCCCGCCCACGACGGCCATCAGGCCCCCGGCCCGCACGGTGCGCACCGAGCCGTACCGGTCCACCACGCGGTCGCCGGCGATCCGGGCGATGGCCATGGTGAGCGTGAAGCCCGTGGTGCAGGCCGCGGCGAGCCCGGCCGAGGTCTCCAGCTGATGGCGCAGATACACCGCCGACCAGTCCAGGCTGGCGCCCTCCGCGAACACCGCGCAGAACCCGACCGCGCCGATCAGCAGCGCCGACCTGGGCGGCAGCGCGAACCGCGGCGGCGGCTCCTCGTCCTCGGCCGGCTGGAGGTCCAGCACCCAGGTGCAGGCGACCAGGCCGAGGACCGTCAGCACAGCGGCCGCCAGCACATGGTGCAGGCGGGCGTCCGTGCCCAGGTGCGCGGCCAGGGTGCCGGCCGCCGAGCCGATCAGGGCACCCGCGCTCCACATCCCGTGCAGCCCGGACATGATCGACCGGCCCAGCCGGTTCTCCACCTCCACACCGAGGGCGTTCATCGCGACGTCCGCCATGCCGGACGAGGCGCCGTAGACGAACAGCGCCAGGCACAGGACCGGCAGGTTCGGGGCGAGCGCGGGCAGGACCAGGGAGAGCGTCCACAGGGCCAGCAGACCGCGCAGCGCGGTGCGGGCGCCGAAGCGGTGGCTGATGCCGCCCGCGAGCGGCATCGCCAGGGACGCGCCCAGCGCGGGGAAGGCGAGCGCGAGGCCCAGTTGCCCGGCGCTGACCGAGGCATGGTCCTGGATCCATGGCACCCGGGTCGCGAACGAACCGGTCACCGAGCCGTGCACGGCGAAGACGGCCGCCACGGCGTACCGGGCGCGTCTGACCTCGCGCTGGTGGTGGACCACTGCTGTCATTCTCCGGCCCCTCCCGGGCTGTGTGCTCTCCGGCCGACGTGCGGACGTAAACTATCAGGGACCCTGCCTGATAGATAGGGGTTATGCGGCCGCTCACCACACGCGCGGCCCGGCCCCCCGGATCTGGGAGGATTCCGGCCATGCCCGCATCCCCGAGCACCGCCCGAGCCATCAACGACCGGCTCGCCCTGCGCCTGTTGCAGCAGGAAGGGCCGTTGACGGCAGGGCAGTTGAAGCAGTTCACCGGGCTGTCCCGGCCCACCGTCGCCGACCTGGTCGACCGTCTGACGGCCTCCGGTCTGATCACCGTCGTGGGGGAGTCCGGCGAGCAGCGGCGCGGCCCCAACGCGCGGCTCTACGGCATCGTCGCCGACCGCGCGTACCTCGCCGCCCTCGACGTCCGCACCGACAGCGTCGCCGTGACCGTCTCCGATCTGCTCGGGCGGGAACTGGCCGAGGCGTCGGCGCCGGTCGGCCCGGACACCGGCACCGGCCCCGCGGTCGAGCAGGCCGTCACGCTCGTGGAGCGGGCCGCCAAGGAGGCGGGAGCGCCCCGGCTGCACACCGTCGGCATCGGCGCGCCCGGCCTGATCGACCCGGTCACGGGCGAACTGCGCGACTCCACCGGGCTGCCCGAGTGGCACCGCCGACTGGTGGCCGCCCTCCAGGAACGGCTGCCGCGCGCCCGGGTCATCGTCGAGAACGAGACCAACCTCGCGGCCCTGGCCGAGCAGCGCGACGGGGCCGCCCGGGGGCGGGACACCTTCGTCCTGCTGTGGCTCGGCCACGGCACCGGCGCCGCGGTGGTCCTGGACGGGGCGCTGCGGCACGGCGCCTCGGGCGGCACCGGGGAGATCGGCTTCCTGCCCGTGCCCGGCACCGGCGGGCTGCCCTCGGCGACCGACTGCACGGGCGGCTTCCACTCGCTGGCGGGCTCGGCGGCGGTGGTGGAACTGGCCGCCGAGCACGGGCTGGCGGGCGCGCCCTCGGGACGTGAGCCGGCCGCCGCGGAACTGGTGCGCGGCGCGGTGCGCGGTTCCTCGCCCGAGGCCGGGCGGTTCCTGGACGCCCTCGCCGACCGGCTGGCGCTCGGGGCGGCCTCCGTGGTGGCCGTGCTGGACCCCGGGTGCGTGGTGCTCGGCGGGGACACCGGCCGGGCCGGCGGCGAGGCGCTCGCCGCCCGGGTGGCCCGGCGCATCGCCCGCATGTCACCGCTGCCCACCCAGGTGCGGCCGAGCACCCTGGGCGGCGCGGCCGTCCTGCGCGGAGCCCTCCTGACGGCCCGCGACCGCGCCCAGGAGATCCTGTTCGCGCCGCCGGGCCCGGCCGGGGGACCGAGACCGGCGGGCTGACCGGTGCGCCGCCGTCCAGGGCGACCGCACCCGCCCGCAGGGCCCCCACCCGGGCCCGCTGGACTCGACCGGGCCTCGCCCCGTGCCGCCGGGCCCCAGCGTCCGGCGCGGCCCGCACCGGCCCGCCGCCGTCTCAGCCCCGCGTTCCGCCGCCCCCGAAGCGCGCCGTCAGATACTCCTCGAAGGTCCGTCTGCCGACCGCCCGGTCCGGCGCGAGGTGGCCGCCCTCGCGGTAGCCCCGGTAGACCCGGCCCGCCAGCGGGACGTTCAGGACGGGGCGGTGGCGGCCCGTCGCCCTGAGATAGGCGCGGGCCAGGGACTCGGCGCCGCGGACCTCGGGGCCGCCCATGTCCGGCACCCGGCCCGCCGGGGCGCCCGCCGCCAGTTCGGCCAGCCGTCCGGCGACCTCCGCGACCTCCACCGGCTGGTCGCGCACCCCGGCCGGGAGCAGCATCACCGGCGGCCTGGCCAGCTTCCCGAGGAGAGCGGCCACGAGGTCGTGGAACTGGGTGGCGCGCAGCACGGTCCAGCCGAGACCCGACTCCTCGACCAGCCGCTCCACGGCCCGTTTGGTCTGGTAGTAGCCGAGCGGCACATGGTCGACGCCCACGATGGAGACGTACACGAGATGGGAGACCCCGGCGCCGCGCGCCGCCGCGATCAGATGGGCGGCCCCCTCCTCGTCACCGCCCCGCGTCGAACTCGCGCAGTGCACGACCGTGTCCACGCCCGCGACGGCCGCGTCCAGCCCCGGGCCGCCCTCGCGCAGATCGACGCCGTACGGCCGGGAGTGCCGGCTGAGCACGCGCACCTCGTGCCCGTCCGCGCGCAGCCGCTCGGCGACGAGCGCGCCGAGGGTTCCGGTGCCGCCGGTCACCAGGATCGTGGTCATGAGGTCCCGTCCCTTCCCTGACGTCGTGCGAGGTCCGTGACGTCGTACGAGGTTCAGCTTGTCCGGCTTCGGGCCCGCCCGCACCCGCGCCGCGCGAGTGGCCCTGCCGTGACCCGAACTGGCGTCCGGTGCCGCCCTGTTGACCCCACTGGTCTAGTCCTTTTAGTGTCTGACTCAGGAACAGACCGGCCCGGCGGCGGTGACGACGGCCCTTGCCCGCCGCCGGGCCTTTCACGCGCGCGCCCGGCGCACCCCGGCACGCGCGCCCGCGCCGGCCGAGGGCGGTGCTGCACTCTGTGAGCGAGCCCACACCGATCGTCCGGATGGACGTCCACCGGGCGTGGCACACTGGCCGTGTACCAGTAGCAGCGCACTCCGGGGTCGGTGAAAGTCCGAACCGGCGGTTACAGTCCGCGACCCGGTCGCTTCCAGCGGCCGGTTGACCAGGTGAAATTCCTGGACCGACGGTTAAAGTCCGGATGGGAGGCAGTGCGCGGCGAGCGGGCACATCTGTGCGCGTCGCCGTCTACGGGCCCGTTTGGCGACGGGTCCGCTCCGGCGTCGTCGCCCTGCGTGTGGTCCCCTCGTGTGCTCTGCCGTCTCGGCAGCCCCGGAGTCCGTGCCCGAAGAGGCAGGAGGACCCGGGAAGTGTTCACCGGAATCGTCGAAGAGCTGGGCGAGGTCACCGCCGTCGAGGACCTCGGCGACGCCGCTCGCTTCCGTCTCCGCGGCCCCGTCGTCACCGAGGGCGCGCGGCACGGCGACTCCATCGCCGTGAACGGCGTCTGTCTCACCGTCGTCGAGCACGACGGCGAGGAGTTCACCGCCGACGTCATGGCGGAGACCCTCAAGCGCTCCAGCCTCGGCGTCCTCACCGCGGGCTCCCGGGTCAACCTCGAACGCCCCACCGCCGTCGGCGCCCGCCTCGGCGGCCACATCGTGCAGGGCCACGTCGACGGCACCGGCGCGATCCTGGAGCGCACGCCCTCCGAGCACTGGGAGATCGTGAAGATCTCGCTGCCCGCCCCGCTCGCCCGCTATGTCGTCGAGAAGGGCTCCATCACCGTCGACGGCATCAGCCTCACCGTCGTCGAGGCCGGCGCCGAGCACTTCACCGTCAGCCTCATCCCCACCACCCTCGCCCTGACCACCCTCGGCATCAAGCAGCCGGGCGACCCGGTCAACCTGGAAGTGGACGTCGTCGCCAAGTACGTCGAGCGGCTGCTCGGCGACCGCGCCCCGGGGGCAGACCGGTGAACTGGCTGAACTCCGAGGCGTTCACCGCGTTCGGCCAGCACATCAAGTGGTCCGACATGATCGGCAACATCATCGGACTGCTCGGTCTCGCCTTCGGCTGGCGCCGCTCGATCTGGACCTGGCCCACCCAGTTCCTGTCCGGCGCGATCCTCTTCGCCGCCTTCGCCACCGCCCACCTCTCCGGCAGCGCGGGCAAGCAGATCGTCGTCATGGTCGTCGCCGCCTACGGCTGGTGGCGGTGGAAGCGCGGCCCGCGGACGGGCGCCGACGGCCACATTGCCGTCCGCTTCGCCACCTGGCGGGAGCGGGCCGCCCTGCTCGCCGTCGCCGCCGTCGGCACCGTCGCGGTCGCCTCCCTGTTCGAGGCGTACCCGTCCCTGTCCTGGGACCCCTGGCCGGACGCCTACATCTTCGTCGGCACCGTCGTCGCCATGTACGCCCAGGCCCGCGGCATGGTCGAGTTCTGGCTCGCCTGGCTGCTCGTCGACGCCGTCGGCGTCCCGCTGAACTTCGCCAACGGCTTCGCCTTCTCCGGCTTCGTCTACGTCCTCTACGGCGCGCTCGTCCTGTGGGGCCTGCGCGACTGGTGGCTGCGCTCCCGGCACGGCGCGCGGCCCGTACCGGAAGGAGCGCCCGCATGAGCGCCCACCCGTCCGCCACCGCCACCGCCACCGCCCCGAACGAGGCGCTGCGCGCCGCCCCCGCGGTCCCGCCCGTCCTCTACAGCACCGACAACATCGAGGACTTCGCGCTCGACCCGGTCGAACAGGCCGTCGCCGACATCGCGGCCGGCCGTCCCGTCGTGGTCGTCGACGACGAGAACCGCGAGAACGAGGGCGACCTCGTCGTCGCCGCCGAGAAGGCGACCCCCGAGATCGTCGCCTTCATGATGAGCGAGTGCCGCGGCCTGATCTGCGCCCCCATGGAGGGCGAGGAACTCGACCGGCTGCATCTGCCGCAGATGGTCGAGGACAACACCGAGTCGATGCGGACGGCCTTCACGGTCTCCGTCGACGCCACCGCCGCGCACGGCGTCACCACCGGCATCTCCGCCGCCGACCGCGCCACCACGCTCCAGCTCCTGGCGAGCGGCGCCGCCGAGCCCACCGACCTCGTACGGCCCGGCCATGTCTTCCCGCTGCGCGCCCGGCCCGGCGGCGTCCTCGCCCGCGACGGCCACACCGAGGCCGCCGTCGACCTCGCCCGGCTCGCGGGGCTGCGCCCGGCCGGCGCGATCGTCGAGATCGCCGGTGAGGACGGCCGGATGCTCCGCCTGCCCGACCTGGTCCTGTTCGCCCGAAAGCACGGTCTGACCATCATCTCCATCGAGGACCTGATCGCCTACCGCCGCGGCAGCGAGCCCACCGTCCGCCACGAGGCGGCGGTCAGCCTCCCCACCGCGCACGGCACCTTCACCGCCCACGGCTTCCGCTCAGCCATCGACGGCGTGGAGCACATCGCCCTGGTGCACGGCGAGATCGGCACCGGCGAGGACGTCCTGGTCCGCGTCCACTCCGAATGCCTGACCGGGGACGTCTTCGGCTCCCTGCGCTGCGACTGCGGTCCCCAGCTGGACGCCTCCCTGGAGCGCATCCAGCGCGAGGGCAGGGGAGTGGTGGTCTATCTGCGCGGCCACGAGGGGCGCGGCATCGGCCTGATGTCCAAGCTGCGCGCCTACGAACTCCAGGAGCGCGGCCGCGACACGCTGGACGCCAACCTCGAACTCGGCCTGCCCGCCGACGCGCGGGACTACGGCGCCGGCGCGCAGATCCTGCGCGACCTCGGGGTGCGCAGCGTCCGCCTGATGACCAACAATCCCGACAAGACCGAGGCGCTGACCGGCCACGGCATCCAGGTCACCGGCCGGGAGCCCATGCCCGTCCAGGCCGGCGAGCACAACCTCCGCTACCTGCGCACCAAGCGGGACCGGATGGGGCACGACCTGCCCTGGCTGGACGCGTCCACCGCGTCCGCCTGCGGCAACCAGTAGACCTGCGCGGGCCGGCCGGGACCGGCACGGGCGAGAACACCAGCACGGAGGAGACACGTGAGCGGCAAGGGTGCACCGGAACTGTCCGTCCGCAACTGCGGCGACCTCAGGGTCGCCGTCATCGCGGCGCAGTGGCACGAAAAGGTGATGGACGGACTCGTGGACGGCGCCCTGCGCGCGCTGCACGAGCTGGGGATCGACGAGCCCACGCTGCTCCGGGTCCCCGGCAGCTTCGAACTCCCGGTGGTGGCCAAGGTGCTCGCCGGACGCGGCTACGACGCGGTCGTCGCCCTCGGTGTCGTCATCCGCGGCGGCACCCCGCACTTCGACTACGTCTGCCAGGGCGTCACCCAGGGCCTGACCCAGGTCTCCGTGGACACCGGCGTGCCCATCGGCTTCGGCGTACTCACCTGTGACGACGAGGAACAGGCGCTGGACCGGGCCGGTCTGGAGGGCTCCCGCGAGGACAAGGGGCACGAGGCGGTGACCGCGGCGGTGGCGACCGCCGCCACGCTGCGTTCAGTATCCGAACCCTGGCGGTGACCAGGGGGCCGGAGCGCGTAGGGTAAGCAGCACCATGTCCAAGAAGACGTTCGAGGAGCTGTTCACCGAGCTCCAGCAGAAGGCCGCCCACGGCGACCCCGCCACCTCCCGCACCGCCGAACTGGTCGGCAAGGGGGTCCATGCCATCGGCAAGAAGGTCGTCGAGGAGGCCGCAGAGGTCTGGATGGCCGCCGAGCACGAGGGCAAGGAGGCCGCCGCCGAGGAGATCTCGCAGCTGCTGTACCACGTCCAGGTGATGATGGTCGCCCGCGGCATCTCGCTGGACGACGTCTACGCCCACCTGTAAGTCACCGCACTCCGCCCGCACATCCCCTCAAGCGAAGGAAGCCGACCTCATGCTGCGCATCGCCGTCCCCAACAAGGGTTCACTCTCCGGCCCTGCGGCGGACATGCTGCATGAGGCCGGCTACCAGCAGCGCCGCGAGGCCAAGGAACTGCGCATCGTCGACCCGGTCAACGAGGTAGAGTTCTTCTACCTCCGCCCCCGCGACATCGCGATCTACGTCTCCTCCGGCCGGCTGGACATCGGCATCACCGGCCGCGACCTGCTCGTGGACTCCGGTGCCGACGCCGAGGAGATCCTCCCGCTCGGCTTCGCCCGCTCCACCTTCCGCTTCGCCGCCAAGCCGGGCACGGCCGAGAGCGCGCGGGACCTGAAGGGCCGCACGGTCGCCACCTCCTACGAGGGCATCGTCGCCGGACACCTCGCCGAGCAGGGCATCGACGCCTCCGTCGTCCACCTCGACGGCGCCGTGGAGACCGCCATCGAACTGGGCGTCGCCGAGGTCATCGCCGACGTCGTCGAGACCGGCACCTCCCTGCGCAACGCGGGCCTGGAGGTCTTCGGCGAGCCCATCATGAAGTCCGAGGCCGTCGTCATCCGGCGCACCGGCGCCGACACCGAGGACCCCAAGGTCCAGCAGTTCCTGCGCCGCCTCCAGGGCGTCCTGGTCGCCCGGACGTACGTGATGATGGACTACGACTGCCGGGTCGAACAGCTGGAGAAGGCCGTGGCGCTCACCCCCGGCCTGGAGTCCCCGACCGTCTCCCCGCTGCACAACGAGGGCTGGGTCGCCGTGCGCGCCATGGTCCCGGCCAAGGAGGCCCAGCGGATCATGGACGACCTGTACGCGATCGGCGCCCGCGCCATCCTGACCACGGCCATCCACGCCTGCCGCCTCTGAGGACGACCGACCGATGTCCGACCTGCCGCCCGCCCTCCCCGTCACCTTCCGGCCGGGGCACACCCGCGTGGTGCTGCTCTCCGCGGGGGCCGCGATCTTCGTCGTGATCGCGGCGGTGGCCGTCCTGCTGGAACAGCTCACCCCGGGCGAACGCATCAGCTTCGTCTTCACCGGCGCCCTGCTGGCCGGTGTGCTGGCGCTGCTGGCCCGGCCGAAGGTGGTCGCCGACGACTCCGGCGTCACTGTGGTGAACATCGCATCCCGGCGTCATCTGGAGTGGCCGCAGGTCCTCCAGGTGAATCTGCGGCCCGGCGACCCCTGGGTGTTCCTCAACCTGAGCGACGGCACCAGCCTGCCCGTACTGGGCATCCAGCCCGGAATCGCCAGGCAGCGGGCCATCGCCGACGCCCGCGCGCTGCGCGCCCTCGTCGAGTCGCACGCCCTCGCGGACCCGGAGCAGACCCGCGGCGCGTGACCCGCACCCGCCTCCGGGGTGAACCGTCGGGGACGGCTCGGGAGCCTCCGGCCTGACGCATCCGGCCCGGACTTGATTAATCTGGTGGGCGGAGACGTGTCGCTGCGTCCCCGCCCCTGAGCGCCGCCCGGTGCCAGGGGTTCCTGCTACCCGAGGAGTGACTCCCTCCGGCGATGGACGGATCGTCCTGCAGTACCTGCGCCGCCCCCTGCCGACATAGCGCGCACCGCGCCCCCGCGGTCCGCACGCGCACACAGGCGGCGGCATCATGACCCTCCCCCTGCTGCTCCTCGGAGCGGCCCTCCTGCTGATCCTCGCCAACGGCTTCTTCGTCGCGGCGGAGTTCGGCCTGGTGACGGTCGAGCGCCCGGACGCCGAGAAGGCCGCGGCCGACGGCGACCGACGCGCCCGTACGGTCGTCGAGTCGCTGGGCGAGCTGTCCTTCCAGCTCTCCGGCACCCAGCTCGGCATCACCATCACCTCCCTCGTCGTCGGCATGCTCGCCGAACCGGCGCTGGCCGAGCTGCTGCACGGCCCCATCACCGCGACCGGCCTGCCCGCGGGCGCCGTCTCCGGTGTCGCCGTGGTCGTCGGCATGCTGCTCGCCTCCGCCCTCCAGATGGTGATCGGCGAGCTGGTGCCCAAGAACTGGGCGGTCTCCCGGCCGTTGCAGGTCGCGCGGTTCGTCGCGGGCCCGCAGCACCACTTCTCGCGGCTGTTCCGCCCGGTGATCGCCGCGCTGAACACCGTCGCCAACCGGCTGGTACGGGCACTGGGCGTGGAGCCCGCCGACGAGCTGGCCTCCGCCCGCACCCCCGGCGAGCTGGTCTCGCTGGCCCGGCACTCGGCCCAGGCCGGTGCCCTGGAGCAGGACACGGCCGACCTGTTCGTCCGCACCCTGTCCCTGGGCGAGCTGACCGCGCAGCACGTGATGACGCCGCGCGTGAAGGTCAGCGCCCTCCAGTTCTCCGCGACCGCCGAGGACGTGGTCAACCTCACCCGGGCCACCGGACTGTCCCGCTTCCCCGTCTACCAGGAGAAGATCGACGAGGTGGTCGGCATGGCCCATCTCAAGGACGCCCTCGCCGTCCCGGCGCACGAGCGGCTGCGCACCCCGGTCGGCCGTATCGCCCGGCCCGCGCTGCTGGTCCCCGAGACCCTGCCGGTGCAGCCGCTGCTGGCGCAGCTGCGCAGCGAGCAGCCCATCGCGGTCGTCGTCGACGAGTACGGCGGCACCGCGGGCGTCGTCACCCTGGAGGACATCGTCGAGGAACTCGTCGGCGAGGTCCGCGACGAGCACGACGCCAAGGACGTGCCCGAACTCGCCCCGGTCCCGCCGGAGGACGGCCGGCCCGCCTGGGACGCCGACGGCGGCTGCCGGGTCGACCTGCTCCGCCGTATCGGCCTGGACGCGCCCGAGGGCCCGTACGAGACCGTCGCCGGGCTGGTCGCCGATCTGCTCGGCCGGATCCCGGTCCCCGGCGACCGGGCCGAACTGCCGGGCTGGCGCCTGTCCGTGCGCCAGGTCGGCCACTACCGCGCCGAACGGGTCCGCCTGGTCCGCACGGCTACCGCGACCGACACCGCCGAGGCCGTCACGGAGGCCGCCCGATGAGCGTGCTCCAACTGGTCCTGGCCGCCCTGCTGGTGCTGGCCAACGGCTTCTTCGTCGGTGCCGAGTTCGCGCTCGTCTCCGTGCGCCGCAGCCAGATCGAACCGCTCGGCACCGCCCGTGCCCGCCAGGTCCTGCACGGCCTGGAGCGGCTGCCGCAGATGATGGCCGCCGCCCAGTTCGGCATCACCGTCTGCTCGCTGACCCTGGGCGCCGTCGCCGAACCCACGGTGGCGAAGCTGCTGGAGCCGGTCTTCACCTGGATGCGCCTGCCGCACGGCGTGGTGCACCCGCTGGGCTATGTCATCGCGCTGGCCGCCGTGGTCTTCTTCCACCTGGTCATCGGCGAGATGGTGCCGAAGAACCTGGCGATGGCCGCCCCGGAGAAGGCCGCGCTGTGGCTCGGCCCCGGCCTGGTCGCCTTCGCCCGCCTCTGCAAGCCCGTCACCGTCGCGCTCGGCGCCTGCGCCCAGGGCATCCTGCGGCTCTTCCGGGTCGAGCCCAAGGACGAGGTCGAGGCCGTCTTCACCAGCGAACAGCTCAACCGGCTGGTGGAGGACTCCGGTCAGGCCGGGCTCCTCGGCCCCGAGGAGCAGGAGCGCCTGGAGGACGCGCTGGAGCTGGGCTCCCGGCCGGTCCTGGACGTGCTGCTGCGCCGCGACGCCCTGGTGACGGTCAGCCCGTCGGTCACCCCCGGCGAGATCGTCGCGCTCACCGCCCGCACCGGCTACTCGCGTTTCCCGGTCGCCGCGGGCAACGGCGCCTTCATGGGGTATCTGCACGTCAAGGACGTCCTCGACCTGGAGGACTCCGACCGGGCCGTCCCGCAGCGGATATGGCGCCCGATGACGACGCTGAGGTCCGAGCTGCCGCTCGACGACGCGCTGACCGTGATGCGCCGCGCCGCCACCCATCTCGCCCAGGTGGCGGACGCCACCGGCAAGGTGCTCGGCGTGGTCGCGCTGGAGGACGTCCTGGAACTGCTCGTCGGCGAGGTCCGTGACCCCGCCCACCGCGCGGCCCCGGAGATCCGCCTCACCGAACCCCGCCCCAGCGGTGCACAGGCTCTCGCGACCTGAGCCGGACGCACACCCGCCCGAGCCCGCGGCCGCCCGGCCGCGGGCTCGCGCGCGTCCCGGACCCGCCGCGCCGCGCGCGCCGTCACAGGGCCGACGGATCCTGCGGGCCCCGGCCCGACAGCACCTCGCCGTACGCCTGCATCAGGTCCGGCAGCCGCAGGGTCGCCAGGTCGTCGCGGGTCAGGGTGCCGGGGTAGACGGACAGGCGCAGGTCGCGATAGGCGCAGCTCTTCTCGTACAGGGTGCGCAGGAACCTGCCGTTGCCGAGTTCGTCGATCCAGCCCTGGTCGACCACGTGCGCGGCGATCGAGCCCAGCTCGTCCAGCGCCTCCTCGTCCCACAGGTCGCCGTTCTCCGCGGCCAGCACCTTGCCGATCTCGGTCAGCTCGCCGGGGCGGTACGAGGGGAAGTCCACGCGGCTGGTGAAGCGGGACGAGAGGCCGGGGTTGGCGGCCAGCAGGCGGTCCATGCCCTCGGGATAGCCGGCGAGGATCACCACCAGGTGGTCCCGGTTGTCCTCGGCCCGCTTCAGCAGCACCTGGAGGGCCTCGTCGCCGTAGGCGTCGCCCTTGCCGTACCCCGAGTTGGACAGCGAGTACGCCTCGTCCACGAAGAGCACCCCGCCGATCGCGGAGTCGATCAGCTCGTTGGCCTTGACGGCGGTCTGGCCCAGATACTCCCCGACCAGGTCGGCGCGCTGGGCCTCCACCAGATGGTCGCCGCCGAGCAGGCCGAGCGCGTAGAAGACGCGGCCGAGGATGCGGGCGACGGTGGTCTTGCCGGTGCCGGAGGGACCGGAGAAGACGAAGTGTCGTTTCGGCGGCTGTACGGGCAGCCCCTGCCCGGCGCGCAGCCGGGCCATGTTCAACTGTGCCGACAACGCCTTGACCTGGCGTTTCACCGGCTCAAGACCCACCATGCGCTCCAGCTCGGCGAGCGCCTGCTCAAGTAACGCGGGGTCGGTGGGACCGCTGGGCAGCGGACCGCCCGTGCCCGTGCCGCGCTCGCGCACCCCGGGTCCGGCCGGCGGCGGGAACGGTCCGGCGGCGGGCGGATCGGGTTCGTCCAGACGCAGATCCCGGCCCTCGGTGCCGAACAGCGGGTCCAGCACGTCGGGGCCGTCCACGCTGTCCTGGCCGGCTCCGGCGAGGGTGACCGCGGCGAAGTCGGCGGCCTCGTCGTCGTAGCCGTCGCCCTCGGCGATGGCGGCGAGCCGTGCCGAGGTGTCCATGAAGGCGGGGTCGACCCGGTGCACCGCCCGGTACAGGGGGAGCGCGGCGGCGCTGCGGCCGGTGCCCTCGTGCGCCCGCGCCAGCCAGTAGCGCAGTTCCTTGCGCTGCGGCTGCTCGCTGCGGCACCGCATCAGCGCGGCCGACAGCAGCGGCTCGGCCTGTCCGTACATCTCCAGCCTGACCCGGGCCATGCCGCCGAACAGCCCGGCCTCTATGCCGAGCAGCGCGTCGTCGACCAGCGGGTCGGTGTGCCGTACGAGCTGTTCCCAGTCCTTGACCAGATAGGCCCGGCAGGCGTGCAGGAACCGGACCTGGGCGTCGGTGTCCACCGGCGGCAGCCCGGCCAGCGCCCGGTCCAGCTCGGGCACATGGCGGCCGTCCAGCCAGTGCGAGGCGTGCGCGAGCAGCAGGTCGCGGGGGCTCTCCAGCACCGGCTGCACCCACCAGCCGAGCCAGTACCAGGAGTTGAGGGTGCGGCGGTGCCGGGTGCGCTGCTCGCCGAAGCGGTCGCGGTGGCGGAACATCCGCAGCAGCGCGGTCGTCGTGTCGACGCGCAGCGCGTGCAGCCCGAGCCAGCCGTCCGCCATCGCCGGGTCCAGCTCCACCGCGGCCCGGAACTCCTCCTCGGCCTGCGGATAGGCGCCCATGGTGTAGGCGTCCACGCCCCGCAGCCAGGCGAGGTCGGCCGGGGCCTCGGGGCCCTGCGTGCCGAAGTCCATCACGTCCCCCACAGACCGTGCCCCCGTAGGTTGGCCGCCGGACGGTCGCCCGGTGGCCGCCTTGGTCGAACCGCTGTGCCGCGGACCGGAGTTGCAGGTGCGCGCAGCAGTCGTTCGAAGGCCGCACCGAGGGCATCGTACCTGCGGGGCCGTCGCCCGCCGAAGGGTGCGGTGCACGCCGTTCGACGCGCGGAGGGAGGGGGACGGGGAGGGACGGGGAGAGGGGACGGGAGGGGAGGGGAACGGACCGGACCGGGAGAAGAGCGGGAGCAGGACCGGAGGGGAGACCATACATCCGATTTAGTGACCGAGGGTGACCGAATGGAGCCGTCCGGCGTCCGGATAGCGGTGTCCGGGCAGAACGAAGCCCCCGGTCACGGGGGAACAACCGGGGGCTTCGCGTCAGTGGGCCGGTCTTCGATGACCGCACATTGAGAACGTAAGACCTGTACGGGCCCCCGGTCAAGCGAAGTTGGGACACTGGACCAAGTTCCTCCACAGGTGCCTTCACAAGTTCAGCACATTGCCTCCGGGTCCTCACCCTGCGTAGCGACTTGGTCCGGACCAGCCGCCCCGGCGGGGCCGGGCCGCAGCTCGTACCCCTCGGCGGAACGGCGCACCAGAAGATCCGCGAAGGGCCGGGACGGATCGGCGGCGAAATGCCGGCGCTCCGCCTCGACCCACCCGGACCAGAAATCGCGCTGCTCGGCGCCGTCCCGGGCCCGGCCGCGGGCCCAGGACTCCTCGCGCGGCAGGTCCATCCAGAGCAGCCGGGCCAGATGCGGGCGCAGCGCCCGGCGGCCCGCGCCGACCCCCTCGACCAGGACGACCGGCGCCGGTGCCAGCGTGCGCGAGGCGGGGCCGAAGCGCCGCGCCCGCCAGTCGTAGGGCGCGTAGCGGGCGTTCTCGCCCCGGGTGAACGGACCGATCACCTCGCGCAGCAGCCGCGCGTCCCATCCGAACAGTTCCGCGTGGCTCGCGACGTCGTCCAGGTGCAGGACCGGCGCACCGTCGAGCGCCTCGGACAGCCGGGCGGCGAAGGTGGACTTTCCCGACCCCGCGTGCCCGTCGACGCCGATCAGGCGGACGGGGCCGCAGGACGGGGAGAGGCGGCGCAGCCGGGCGGCGAGGGAGTGCATGGCTGTTCCCGGGGTGAGCGGTGCGGGCGGAGGGGCGGGTACCGACGTGATGGCATATTTACCGGGAACATTCTAGTGACCGGTCATACCGGACGTGCGCGACACCGCCGTGCGCACATTCGGGGAACGCGCGTCGGAACACCCTCAAGTCCCCCTCGCCGCACCGGCAATCACGGGACGAACATGTCGAGAATCGCGTTCCGGTTGTGCCTTGTGCTGAGTAAAGTGCCGTGAGCGCACCGTGAGGCTTCGGGCGGGAACGGCAGGGGGAAGATGACCGCTGGGTTATTCGACGGGCAGTACGTCTGGCACCCGGCGGCGGACGACCGCGTACTCGCGAGTGTGTGCGTGGACATCCGGGCCGGCCGCTGGGCGAGTGCCCGTACGGCTCTCGCCGAGACACGCGCCGACTTCGGGCTGCGGGCCCACCGCTCCCTGGTGCTGGCCTCGGAGGCCGCCGACTCCGATCTCGCCGAACGCTGGCTGGCCGAGGAACCCGGCCCCGAATCCGCCCTGATCTGGGCGCGGGTGGCGGTGCACCGGGCGCTGCGCGCGGCCGACGCCCGCGACGAGCGGGCCGCCGCGCTGGAGCGGATAGCGCTGTCGGCCTGCGACCGGGCCTCGGCGGTGGACCCGGCCGACCCCACGCCCTATGCGGCGAAACTGGCCATGGCCCGGCTGCACCGGCTGCGCGACCCCGCGCCGCAGGGCCTGCTGACGGCTCCGCCCGGACCCTGGCGGCTGTTCGCGCACATCCTCTCCCTCGACCCCTGGCACCGCGAGGCGCACCACCGATTTCTGGCCTTCTTCTTCACCCGGCACGGCGGTTCGGTCAACGCGGCCTGGGACGTGGCCGCCTTCCTGAGCCAGCGCGCGCCCGCCGACTCGGCGCTGCGGCTGCTGCCGCTGGTCGCGCTGGTGGAGAGCTACGACCCCTCGCAACTGCTCGCCGACCGGGTCTGGGAGCAGCCGCAGTGGCGCTCCGCCGCGCTGGCGAGCTACCGGAACTGGCTGCCCGCGGTGTCCGGTTACCGGTTCACACCGGTGCTGGACCTGGCCTATCTGGCGCATGCGCTGGTCCTGGCCGGCTGCGAGTTCGAGGCCCGTGCGGTGCTCACCGCCATGGGCCCCTACGCATCCCGGATGCCGTGGTGCGTCTTCGGCGACCCCGTGGAGCAATTGTCCCGGGCGCGGCGGGCCTGCGGCCTGCCGGTGCCGACCTCCCCCTGAACCCCTGTCCGACCCCCCACCGAGAGAGAGGCCGACCGTGTCGGAACGGATACAGCTCCCACGTGCGAGAAACCGTGGCGCAGCCGCCGCCCCGGGCGCGTTCGACGACGACGCGACCCTGCACGCGATGGGTTATCCGAGAAAACTCACCCGCCGTTTCAAGGCGTTCGACAATTTTGCGATCTCCTTCACCATCATCAATATAATCTCCGGTATTTTCTCCTCCTTCGGATTCGGAATGAACGCGGGCGGTCCGCGCATTCTCGTATTCGGCTGGATCGGCGTCTCGGTCATGGTGCTCTTCGTCGGCGCCGCCATGGGCGAGGTGGCCTCGGCCTATCCGACGAGCGGCGCGCTGTATTTCTCGGCGGGCAAACTCGCCCGTCGGCACAAGGGCGCCTGGTCCTGGTACACCGGCTGGCTGAACTTCGTCGGCCAGGTGGGCGGCACCGCGGCCACCGGGTACGCGGCGGCCACCTTCATCCAGGCGTTCATCGCGCTCCAGTGGTCCGACTACCGGCCGACCGCCCACCAGACCGTGCTGATCACCGCGCTCATCATCGTGCTCCAGGGGCTCGCCAACACCTTCACGGTCCAGTTGGTCGCGGTACTGAACCGGATCTCCGTGTGGTGGCTGCTGATCGGGATGGTGGTCATCGTCACCGCGCTGATCGCCGTCCCCGGTGATCACCGTCCGGCGTCGTTCGTCACGCATTTCGCGAACAACACCGGTTTCACAAGCGGACTTTACGGCGGGTTGCTCGGTCTGCTGGTCACCAGCTGGACCTTCACCGGCTTCGACGGCAGCTTCCACATGTCCGAGGAAACGGTGCAGGCGACCGTCAACGCGCCCCGGGGCATCGTCCGCGCCATCGGCTATTCCGCGATCACCGGTCTGATCCTCATGCTCGCGCTCGTCTACAGCATTCGGGACTACGCGCATGTGGCGAGCACGGACGCGCCGCCCGTCCAGATTCTCATCGACGCGCTCGGCCTGGGCACGGCCAAGGCGCTGCTGCTCATCGTCATCGGGGCCATGCTCTTCTGCGGACTGGCCAACCTCACCAGCAACACCCGGCAGATCTTCGCCTTCTCCCGGGACGGCGCCATGCCCGGCTCCCGCTGGTGGCACTCGGTCTCCCCGCGCACCCGCACCCCCGTCAAGGCCGTCTGGCTGGCGGTCGCCTGCTCGCTGGCGCTGATCCTGCCCGGCTGGTGGTCGCACACCGCCTTCACCGCCATCGTGAGCGTCAACGTCGTCGGGCTCTTCCTCGCCTACGCCGTCCCGATCCTGCTCCGGCTGCGCCTGGGCGACGAGTTCCAGCGGGGCCCCTGGCACCTGGGCCGCTGGAGCCGCCCGGTCGGTGTCGTGGCCGTCACCTGGATCGCGCTGAGCAGCATCCTGTTCATGCTCCCGCAGGCGTCGCCGATCACCGCCGACTCCTTCAACTACGCCCCGATCGCCCTCGGCGTGGTCCTGCTCGTCGCCACCGTCTGGTGGTTCGCCACGGCCCGCCGCCGCTTCCAGGGCCCGGTCAGCTACGGCCGCCCGGACGAGGTCGCGGCGATGGACCTGATCTGAGGGGGCGCGTACGGGTGCCCGGCGGATCCGCCGGGCACCGTGCCGGGCCCGGTGCCCCGGCGGACCGGGTCCTGAACCCGGGGTGAGCGGGCGGGACCGGTGGGTTCCCGTCCTGCGGGGCGCCGCCGCCACCCGAGTCCCCGACCTGCGCGGATGCGCGTCCCATGCCAGTGGTGGAGACCAATATTGCTGGGCGTGGCGTGCGACGAAGTGCTGGCAGGAGGCGGTCGCCGCCGCCATAGTGGGCGCATCCCGTGCACGGACCGGTCACCCGCCCCGACTCGGACACCTGGGGGTCTTCCACCCATGAGCGGACTCGAACAACCCTCCCGCCGATCCGTCCTGGCCGTCGCGGTCGCCGCCGCCGTGACGGGCACGGTCACCCCGGCAGCCGCCGCACCGCGCAGGGCCGCGGACTCGGCCGGCCCCGCCATCCCCTCCGGCGCCGGGCGCACCCCGGCCCGCCCCGTCGACTACCGCGCCTGGACGACGTACAGCGACTGGCGCGGCGGCACCGGGCACGGCACCCGGGTGTCGCCCGGCCCTCGCGCGGGCCTGGAGATCGCCGCCCCGGCGGGCACCACCGACTACACCGACCCGCACACCGGCACCACCGCCCCGTGGGAGTACGCCACCTGGACCGGCCCGCGCCACCGCCTCGCCGTCCCCGCCACCGAGGCGATCGCCTCCTGGAACGCGCACACCCCGCCCGGCACCTGGCTCCAGGCGGAGCTGCGGGGCACGTACTCCGACGGCACCGACACCCCCTGGTACGTGATGGGCCGCTGGGCCGCCGGTGACCAGGACATCAAGCGGACCTCCGTCGACGGCCAGAGCGACGGCAGAAGCACGGTCTGGACGGACACCCTCTCCGTGGACGACCCGGCCTCCGGCCTGCGCCTGGCCTCCTACCGGCTGCGGCTCACCCTGTACCGCAGGCCCGGCACCCGTCTCACGCCGACCGTCCACCGGTTCGGCGCCATGGGCTCCGACGTGCCCGACCGCTTCACCGTCCCCGCCTCCGCACCCGGCGCCGTGGGCACGGAACTCGGCGTCCCGCGCTACTCGCAGGAGATCCACGCGGGCCAGTACCCGCAGTACGACAACGGCGGCGAGGCATGGTGCAGCCCGACCTCCTCGCAGATGGCCGTCGAGTACCTGGGCGGCCGCCTCACCCCCGCCCAACTGGCCTGGGTCGACCCGGCCTACGCCGACCCGCAGGTCTGCCACGCGGCCCGCTCCACCTACGACAGCCAGTACGAGGGCTGCGGCAACTGGCCCTTCAACGCGGCCTACGCCGCGACGTTCGACGGCCTCCAGGGTGTGGTCACCCGGCTCGGCTCGCTCGCCGACCTGGAGACGCTGATCGCGGCCGGTCTCCCGGTCGTCACGTCCCAGTCCTTCCTCAAGTCCGAGCTGACCGGCGCCGGTTACGGCACCTCCGGCCATCTGATGGCGGTCGTCGGCTTCACCGCCGAGGGGGACGTGATCGCGAACGACCCGGCCTCGCCCGGCGACGAGGCGGTACGGCGCGTCTACCGGCGCCGTGAGTTCGAGAACATCTGGCTCAGGACCAAGCGCTACAACGACTCCGGGAAGGTCGTCTCCGGCAGCGGCGGCGTCTGCTACCTGTACTTCCCCGTGCACCTCACCCCGCGCAGGCGCCGGGCGCTCCAGGCGGTGGGCGTGCGCTGACCGGGCGGCGCACGCGCGCTGACCGGCGGCGCACGCGCGCGAAGGCCCCGGGAGACCGGGGCCTTCGCTGTGACCACCGGGCCTTTCCTGTGACCAAGCCCACCGCCGCCGCGGGCGCCGGCGGTGGCAAGGTGGACGGGAGGCGGGCGCAGTGCCCGCGGGGGAGTCCACCCGGCCCGTCAGACCCTGCGAGAGATCATGAGCGCTCCATCGGCCACCGCCGCCGCACCCGCCCGCGTCCGCACCGGCGGCCCCCAGGACGACGGCGACGGCGCCAAGGTCATCGAACACGTGCTCGGCTGGACCCTGGTCGTCGTGATCGCCATGCTCGTGGCCCAGCTCGGTCTCCTCTGACCCGGCCGCACTCCCGCCGCCTCCCCTTCCGCCCGGCCCCGGTCCGGCCGTCGGCCGACCCCTGTCCGGCCGTCGGTCCACCCCTGCCGCACCCCTCCCGGGCTCCGATCCGTCCGCTGCCCGGGAGCACGGTTCGGCCTTTCTTGAAGTAAGCGGTCGTTAACCGGTGACTCCATGCCTCTGATCGGGCATACTCACAGCGCACAGCCGCTGGTCAGCCGCTTCCCGTGACCCGGGAGGGCAGCCGTCGGCAGGCCCGAGGAGACCCCCGGCGGAGCCGCCCCACAGGGTGCTGTCCGCCAGTGCCCGACAGGGAGGAGAGCGTCGCCATGCCCGACCGCGCCCCGCAGCCGGTGGACCGGCAACTGCCCACGGACGAGGCCCGGGAGCTGATCTCGCTCGTCCGCGACATCGCCCAGCGCGAGATCGCCCCGAAGGCGGCCGAGGAGGAGGACGCCGGACGCTTCCCGCGCGAGGTCTTCGCCCTGCTGTCCCGCTCCGGACTGCTCGGCCTGCCCTACGACGCCGAGCACGGCGGCGGCGAGCAGCCCTACGAGGTCTATCTCCAGGTCCTGGAGGAGCTGGCGGCGGCCCGTCTCACCGTGGGCCTCGGCCTGAGCGTGCACACCCTGGCCGCCTACGGGCTCGCCACGTACGGCAGCAAGGAGCAGCGCGCCGAGCACCTGCCCGCGATGCTCGGCGGCGGACTGCTCGGCGCCTACGCCCTGTCCGAACCCGCCGCCGGTTCCGACGCCGCCTCGCTCAGCACCAAGGCGGTCCGCGACGGCGACGGCTGGGTGCTCAGCGGCACCAAGTCCTGGATCACCCACGGCGGCATCGCCGACTTCTACACGGTCATGGCCCGTACCGGCGGACCCGGCCCGCGCGGGATCACCGCCTTCCTGGTGCCCGGCGACGCCGAAGGGCTGAGCGCCGCCGCGCCGGAGAAGAAGATGGGCCTGAAGGGCTCGCCCACCGCGCAGCTCCACCTCGACGGGGTGCGGGTCGGCGACGACCGGCGGCTCGGCGAGGAGGGCCAGGGCTTCGCCATCGCACTGGCCGCGCTCGACTCGGGACGGCTCGGCATCGCGGCCTGCGCCATAGGCGTGGCGCAGGCCGCCCTGGACGAGGCGGTCGGGTACGCCACCGACCGGCACCAGTTCGGGCGCCCCATCGCCGACTTCCAGGGGCTGCGCTTCATGCTCGCCGACATGGCGACCCAGATCGAGGCGGGCCGGTCGCTCTACCTGGCGGCGGCCCGGCTGCGCGACGCCGGCAAGCCGTTCTCCCGGCAGGCCGCCATGGCCAAGCTGTTCTGCACGGACGCGGCGATGAAGGTGACCACCGACGCCGTCCAGGTGCTCGGCGGATACGGCTACACCGCGGACTTCCCGGTCGAGCGCTATCTGCGCGAGGCCAAGGTGCTCCAGATCGTCGAGGGCACCAACCAGATCCAACGCATGGTCGTCGCCCGGCACATCGCCGGACCCGAGACCCGCTGAACCGCCCGCGGCGGGGTCCGGCGGCGAGCCGCCGTCCGGACCCGTCCGGGGCGGCGCACACGCGCGCACAGATCCCGCACCAGGGCATGCCGGTACGCGCCGGTACGCGCCCATGGCACGGGAAGGTGCCGCGGAAGGCCGCGGCGGCCGTGGAGAGCGACAGAAGAGCGACGGAAGAGCGGTGGAGGCCGGGGGGCCGGGGGCCGGGCGGTGCCCGGCCGCTCAGGCTGCCTGGCGGCGCATCACCGGCGCGGGCATCCGCAGCGGGCGCGAGCCCGGACCGCCGACGTGCGAGAAGGGCTGCATCCGCCAGTCGAGGCCCTGCGGGAGCGTCAGCAGCAGGGCGGTCTGCTGCTCCTGCGGTCCGGCGGACTCGTCCGCGGGCCGGGCCTCCGTGGCGTTGCGCCCGGTGCCGGCGCAGACGGTGAGACCGAACGGGTTCCACGGCGAGGCGCACAGCGCGTGCTCCGGCAGGATCTCCTCGTCCGCCAGCAGCGCGATGGGCTGCGCGCACTCCGGGCAGACCACCCGGAACATCTCGAAGGTGTCGTAGGCGTCGAAGTCCTCGCCGAACTCGTCCGGTTCGACGCCCTCCGGCTGAGGCGCGATCACCGGCTGCTGCCGCTTGGGCACGGAGCGACCAGGGCGCTTAAGACTCTGCATGGGATTCTCCCCCTAAGGCTGGGCCGTGAAGGCGCTGCGGCCTCGACCACAGCAAGCACTTCCCGTCCGGTCTCGGCGGTAATCACGAGGACATCACGAAGCGCGCCCGGCTGTTTGTGGCGTTGGTCACATGCCACGCACAGGTGCCCGCCGCGTCCCGTTTGTCCTCCGGTGCGCCCCGGCCGGCGCCCCCTGCCGGACGGATCCCGGGCCGACCGGGCCCGAAGGCGGCGCGACCCGGGCCGCCGAGGTATCCGGAGAGATCAACCGCACTGTAGGTTCTTGCGCCATGGAGGAGCTGGACCGACAGATCGTGCAGCTGCTCGTCAAGGACGGGCGGATGAGCTACACCGACCTGGGCAAGGCCACGGGCCTGTCCACGTCGGCCGTGCACCAGCGGGTGCGGCGGCTCGAACAGCGTGGTGTCATCCGCGGGTACGCCGCGGTCGTCGACGCCGAGGCCGTCGGGCTGCCCATGACCGCCTTCATCTCGGTCAAACCCTTCGACCCCAGCGCCCCCGACGACATCGCGGACCGCCTGGCCGGTGTGCCCGAGATCGAGGCGTGCCACAGCGTGGCCGGCGACGAGAACTACATCCTCAAGGTGCGCGTCGCCACCCCGCACGAACTGGAGGAGCTGCTGGCCCGGGTGCGGACCCTGGCGGGCGTGTCGACCCGTACGACCGTGGTCCTGTCGACTCCCTACGAGGCGCGCCCCCCGCGGATCTGAGCCGGCCCGGCACGCGGGGCGACCGGCCCTGCGTGCGGGAGCGCGCGGGTGAGGCGCGAGACTGGTGCGCATGAGTGAGCGCACCGCCGAACCGCAGACCGTCCTCCTCCGCCGCGGCGAGGTCCACAGTCCCGCCGACCCGTTCGCCACCGCCATGGTCGTCGAGGCCGGACATGTCGCCTGGGTCGGCTCCGAGGGTGCCGCCGACGCCTTCGCGGACGGTGTCGACGAGGTCGTCGACCTGGACGGTGCCCTGGTCACCCCGGCGTTCACCGACGCCCATGTGCACACCACGAGCACCGGTCTCGCGCTCACCGGCCTCGACCTGTCCGACGCGCCCTCCCTGGAGGCGGCCCTCGCCCGGGTGCGCGACTTCGCCGCCGCCCGCCCCGGCGACCGGGTCCTGCTCGGCCACGGCTGGGACGCGGCCCGCTGGCCCGGCGGGCGCCCGCCCACGCGCGCGGAGCTGGACGAGGCCACCGGCGGACGCCCGCTCTACCTCAGCCGGATCGACGTCCACTCCGCGGTCGTCACCACCGCCCTCCTCGACCTGGTACCGGCCGTCTCCGGGCCCGTGGACGGCCCGCTGACCGCCGGTGCCCACCACGCGGTGCGGGCCGCCGCGTTCGGCGCCGTCACGCCCGCCCAGCGCACCGCGGCCCAGCGTGCCGCGCTCGCCCGCGCCGCCTCCCTCGGTATCGGCTCCGTGCACGAGTGCGGCGGCCCGGACATCTCCTCCGAGGACGACTTCACCGGCCTGCTGGCCCTCGCCGCCGAGGAGCCCGGTCCCCGGGTCGTCGGCTACTGGGCCGAGGAGGACGTCGACAAGGCGCGCGGCCTCGGCGCGCTCGGCGCGGCCGGGGACCTCTTCGTCGACGGCTCCATCGGCTCGCACACCGCCTGCCTGCACGCGCCGTACGCCGACGCCGGGAGCACCGGCACCTCCTACCTGGACGCGGACGCCGTCGCCGCCCACGTCACCGCCTGCACGGAGGCCGGTCTCCAGGCCGGGTTCCACGCCATCGGCGACGCCGCCGTCACCGCCGTCGTGGACGGGATGCGCGCCGCCGCCGAGAAGGTGGGCCTGGCCCGCGTGCGCGCCGCCCGGCACCGCGTCGAGCACGCCGAGATGCTCACCCCGCAGACCATCGCGGCCTTCGCCGAGCTGGGGCTCACCGCGTCCGTGCAGCCCGCCTTCGACGCGCTGTGGGGCGGCGAGGACGGCATGTACGCCCGGCGGCTCGGCCCCGGGCGGGCGCGCACCCTGAACCCGTTCGCCGCGCTGCTGCGGGCCGGTGTCCCGCTCGCCCTGGGCTCCGACAGCCCCGTCACCCCGCTGGACCCGTGGGGCACCGTCCGGGCGGCGGCCTTCCACCGCACACCGGAGCACCGGATCTCGGTGCGGGCCGCGTTCACCGCCCACACCCGCGGCGGCTGGCGGGCCACCGGCCGCGACGACGCCGGTGTCCTGGTGCCGGGCGCGCCCGCGGACTACGCCGTGTGGCGCACCGGCGAACTGGTCGTCCAGGCCCCCGACGACCGGGTCGCCCGCTGGTCGACCGACCCGCGCTCGGGCACCCCGGGCCTGCCCGACCTCGGTCCGGGCCGCGAGCTTCCCGTCTGCCTGCGGACGGTGGTGGGCGGCCGGACCGTCTTCGTACGGCCGGGCGAGTGATCTACGGGGGCGGCGCGGCGGCGGTGATCGCCCGCCGCCCCGTCGCGCGACCTGCGCATCCTCGGCACCCGGCGCACCGATGGGGCCGTCCGGGCAGGTCAGCTCCGTGTTTGACAGGCGACGGCAGGTGGCCGGTAGGTTCTGCCGGGTCCACCACCGGACGCACGGCCGGGGAACGTCCGTACCCGCGTCGCAGCGCCGCTGGGTCAGGGACGGTGTGCCGCACCGGGTCACCGTCGCTGGGAGCCAGGCTCAGCGTCCGCGTCGGCGGGGGAACGTTCCGGGCGGTCGGCGAGGTGTGACCCGGGTGGGGCCCGGTCGCTCAGTAGACAACGGCTCTCGGTCGATCCGCAGCCAGCGGGTCCCAGGTCGGCCCGAAGGGCGCCGGGCCCCCTCTCCGCACTCTCCGAGCTCTTCCGGAACCTCTCCGAAAAAGAGGATTCTTACCCCGCTCCGACGGAACCGACACCCCGGAATGCACGTCGCGTCGCATCAGCCCAGGCCGTGGCCACTATGGTGGTCCCCTGCGTACGGACATGAAGGGGCAGCAGTGAACCACGGCGACGGCACCCCCGCGGCTGGGGCCAAGGAGAGGCGGTTCGGTCCGCTCGGTACGGCACTGGTGATCATTCCGACCTACAACGAGGCGGAGAACATCAAGTCGATCGTGGGCCGGGTCCGCAAGGCCGTTCCCGAGGCGCACGTCCTCGTGGCCGACGACAACAGCCCCGACGGCACCGGCAAGCTCGCCGACGAGCTGGCCGGGGAGGACGGGCGGGTCCACGTCCTGCACCGCAAGGGCAAGGAAGGGCTCGGCGCCGCCTATCTCGCGGGCTTCCGCTGGGGCCTGGAGCGCGACTACGGCGTGCTGGTCGAGATGGACGCCGACGGCTCCCACCAGCCCGAGGAGCTGCCCAGGCTGCTGACCGCCCTGAAGGGCGCCGACCTGGTCCTCGGCTCCCGCTGGGTGCCGGGCGGCCGCGTGGTCAACTGGCCCAAGTCCCGCGAGTTCCTCTCCCGCGGCGGCAGCACCTACTCGCGGCTCATGCTGGACGTCCCGATCCGCGACGTGACCGGCGGCTACCGGGCGTTCCGGCGCGAGACCCTGGAGGGTCTCGGCCTGGACGAGGTGGCCTCCCAGGGGTACTGCTTCCAGGTCGACCTGGCCCGGCGCGCCATCCGGGCCGGCTTCCACGTCGTCGAGGTGCCCATCACCTTCGTGGAGCGCGAGCTGGGCGACTCCAAGATGAGCCGCGACATCGTCGCTGAGGCGCTGTGGCGGGTCACCTCCTGGGGCGTGGGGGAGCGCGTGACCAAGCTCACCGGCCGGGGCGGCGGCACCCGCTCGTAGGGCCCGGTCCGGCGTCGGTGCCCTTGGCCGTCCGGCCGCGGGCACCCGCTTATCCCGTGCTGAGCCGGGCCCAGGCACACTGGGAGTATGACGACAGGCGCTCCGACCTCCCCGCACTCCACCACCAGGCCCCGGCGCTCGCGGCTGCGCAGGTTCCTGCCGCTGGGCGTGGCCGTGTGGCTGGTGCTGGAGATCTGGCTGCTGACGCTCGTGGCGGGCGCGGCCGGCGGGCTGACCGTGTTCCTGCTGCTGGTGGCCGCCTTCGTGCTCGGCGCCGTGGTGATCAAGCGGGCGGGCCGTCGCGCCTTCCGGAATCTCAACGAGACGCTCCAGCGCGGCACCGCCCCCTCGGACCGGCGCGGGGGCAACGGCCTGATGATGCTGGGCGGCCTGCTCCTGATGATCCCCGGCATGATCTCGGACGTGGCGGGGCTGCTGCTGCTTCTCCCGCCGGTCCAGCGGGCCGTCGGCCGCCTCACCGAGCGCACGGTGGAGCGCAGGCTCCGCACGGCCGGTCCGGGCACCCTGGGCGACGCCTTCCAGCAGGCCCGTATGCACCGCCCCGACGGCAAGGTCGTCCAGGGCGAGGTCATCAGGGACGACCGGCCCGCCGACGCCCCGCGCGAGCAGCGCCCGCCGCTGAACCGCTGACCGGGCGGAGAACCGAGAGAACCGGAACCGCAACCGGAGAACAGAACAGGACGGGCGCCGTACGTGGATCACGTACGGCGCCCGTCCTGCTTGAGGTGCGCTGGTAACCGGCTCACGCCGCGCGGGACTACGCGCTCTTGCGGCTGTCCCGGGGATGAACAGCGATGTTCATCGCCCCGGACCGCAGCACGGCGAGACGCTCCTCGAGGACCTCTTCGAGCTCCTCGCGGGTGCGCCGCTCCATCAGCATGTCCCAGTGCGTACGCGCCGGCTTGGCCTTCTTCTCCTCCGGGCCGTCGCCGTCCACCAGGAGTGCCTGGGCCCCGCAGACCTTGCACTCCCACTCCGGCGGGATCTCCGCCTCGACCGAGAAGGGCATCTCGAAGCGATGCCCCTTCTCGCATGCGTACTCCACGGCCTGGCGCGGGGCCAGGTCGATGCCGCGGTCCGTCTCGTAGCTGGTCACCACGAGGCGCGTGCCGCGAAGAGCTCGCTCACTCATGAATCGTGCCTCCCGGGCTTGTCGCCCACAGGACAGGTGTCGCTGTCGTCGTCATCCGGTCAACGTCCGGTCGGCGGTAAAGATTCCCGTTCCGATGTCCCGTTCCGGGTCATGTGTCGCCGTCGTAGCCGCAGCCTTGTCAACCAGTGCAGTACCCACCGGCGCCCGGTTTGTCACATCTGCAAGGAGATGTCACCCAGCGTTTCGGCATCTTTGACGCGCAGTAACGGTACGCCTGGCAGGCCAAACGCGTACACTACAGCGCTTTCGCCCTCAGTGCTAAATCCGGTCGGGCACCGGATTCCCCGCGTCCTCGATCGCCCGCCCCACCGACACCCGCGCGAGCAGCACGAACCCGATCACGAAGAACACCACCAGCGAGACGATCGCGTCCCGGTAGCTCCCGGTCAGCTGGTAGGTGAGCCCGAACAGCAGCGGCCCCAGCCAGCTCATCCCCCGGTCGCTCATCTCGTACGCCGAGAAGTACTCCGCCTCCTTGCCCGGCGGCACCAGGTGCGAGAACAGCGACCGGGACAGCGCCTGGCTGCCGCCGAGGACGAGTCCGATCCCGGCCGCCAGCACGAAGAACCACACCGGCGCGCGGGCGGGCAGGAAGAACCCGGCGGCCAGGATCACCGTCCAGGCGGCCAGCGACCCGAGGATCGTGCGCTTGGCCCCGTGCACCCGGGCCAGCCGTCCCATCCCGAGCGCCCCGGCCACCGCCAGCACCTGCACCATCAGCACCGCCGTGATCAGCGTCGACTGGCCGAGCCCCAGCTCCTCCGAGCCGTACACCGACGCCTGCGAGATCACCGTCTGGATGCCGTCGTTGTAGACGAGGTACGCCAGCAGGAACGCCAGCGTGCGCGGCTTGCCGCGCATGTCCCGCACCGTGGCCGCGAGCTGGCGCCAGCCGTGCCGCCCGGACGGCGCCAGCCGGTCCGTGCGCCGGTCGCGCAGCCGGTTCAGCGGCACGAGGGTGAAGACGCCCCACCACAGCCCCGCCGAGGCCAGGCAGATGCGCACCGCCATCGCCTCGGACACCCCGAAGGAGTCGTGCGCGGTGAACAGCACCAGGTTCGCCACCAGCACGAGCGACCCGGCCGCGTAGCCGAACGCCCAGCCCCGGGAGGAGACCGCGTCGCGCTCGTCGGGGGCCGCGATCTGCGGCAGATAGGAGTTGTAGAGGACCATCGAGACGGCGACCGAGGCGTTGGCCACGATCAGCAGCCCGCCACCGAGCAGATAGCGGTCGCCGTCCAGGAAGAACAGGCCCGCCGTCGCCGCCGCGCCCACATAGGCGGCGGCCGCCAGCAGCGGCTTCTTGCGGCCGGTGCGGTCCGCCGCGGCGCCCGCCATCGGCATGAGCACGATCGCGACCACCACGGACACCGAGACGCAGTACGCGAAGAACGACCCGGCCCGCACCGGGACGCCCAGCGGGTGCACATACCCGTCGGCGTCCGCTGCGGCCCGCGCCACCGTGGTGAGGTACGGCCCGAGGAACACGGTGAGCACGCTGGTCGAGTAGACGGAGCAGGCCCAGTCGTAGAAGTACCAGCCGTGCTGCTCGCGCTGCCGCGCGGCGCCGTCGCCGTCCTCGGGGGACGCCGCCGCGCTCCGCCCAGGGGGGACGCCCATGGACCCCACAGTGCCGGTACCCACCAGCGCCCTCGCCTCCCCGCCGCTGCCGCCGCGCCGCCCGGAACCCGGTCGTGCCGGACTCAGACCCAGACGCCCCGCTCCTGGAGGACCGTGCGCAGCGTGTCGATGTGATCGGTCATGATGCCATCGACGCCGAGGTCCAGGAGCCGGTGCATCTCCGCCGCCTCGTTGACCGTCCACACATGCACGTGCAGTCCCCGCGCGTGGGCCGCGCGGACGAACAGCCGGTCGGCCACCGGGACACCCGACTGGGACACCGGTACCTGCACGGCCACCGCCGAGCGGCGCGGCGCGAGCGGCACGCCCCAGGAGCGCAGCCGCAGTTCCAGCACCGCGCGCGTGCCGTACGACGTGGCCAGGCGCGGTCCCGCCAGCCGCTGCGCCCGCGCCACGCGCGCCTCGGAGAACGATCCGACGCACACCCGCCCCCAGGCGTCCGCGCGGTCGAGCACGTCCAGCAGGGGCAGCAGCGCGGGCTCCGCCTTGACGTCGACGTTCCAGCGCACCTCGGGGAAGGCGGCCAGCAGGTCCTCGAAGAGCGGGACCGGCTCGCGGCCCGCCACGCGTGCCCGGCTCACCTCCCGCCACGGCAGCTCGGCGATCCGGCCCGCGCCGTCGGTCACCCGGTCCAGCGTCGCGTCGTGGAAGGCGACCAGACGTCCGTCGGCGGTGGCGTGCACATCGGTCTCGATGTACCGGTAGCCCCGCTCCACCGCCCGCCGGAACTGGGCCGCCGTGTTCTCCAGACCGTCGGCCGCCCCGCCGCGGTGCGCGAAGGCGATCGGGCCCGGATGGTCGAGATAGGGATGGCGTACGTGCGTGGTCACGGACGCAGTATCACCCGTTCGGGTGTACCGGCGGCAACGGCGGCGCCGCTGCCGGGAGCCCCGGGCACGGCGAACAGACGCAGGAAGAACTGGGCCAGCGGCCCGATGGAGACCGCGTACAGCACGGTGCCCGCGCCGATGGTGCCGCCGAGGGCGAAGCCGGTGGCCACCACCGCCACCTCGACGGCCGTGCGCATCAGCCGGATCGACCGGCCGGTGCGCCGGTGCAGCCCCGTCATCAGCCCGTCCCGGGGGCCGGGCCCGAAGCGGGCGGAGATGTACAGACCCGTCGCCGCGCCGTTGAGCAGGACGCCCGCCACCAGCACCGGGATCCGCACCGCCAAGGCGTGCGCGTCCGGCACCAGGGCGAGGGTGCCGTCCATGGCCAGTCCTACGACGAAGACGTTGGAGACGGTGCCGAGGCCGGGCCGCTGGCGCAGCGGGATCCACAGCAGGAGCACCACCGCCCCCACCGCGATCGACACCACTCCGATCGTGAGCCCGGTCAGCTCGGCCAGGCCCTGGTGCAGGACGCCCCAGGGTTCCAGGCCGAGTCCGGCCTCCACGAGGAGCGCGGAACTGGCGCCGTACAGCGCGAGACCCGCGTAGAGCTGGACGAGACGCCGCCCGAGGCGGTCCGGCGTGGACAAAGTGCCCCCCTGATGGTGGAAGTGGCCTGACCCGTGCCACTCTGTGGCGGAGGGAAGAGACCCATCCATGGCCAATTCGGGGAAGGTGGACTGGTCGGCATGGCACAGTGGACCTCTGCGGTGGGCGCGGCGCAGCTCGCCCGGCAGCTCGGCTCCCAGCAGGACCGCCCGGCGGGGCCCGGTTCCCGCCGCCCGCCCGCCTACCGGGCGCTCGCGGACGGCATCCGGCTGCTGGTCCTGGAGGGCCGCGTCCCGGTGGCCGCCCGGCTGCCCGCCGAGCGCGAACTGGCCCTGGCCCTGTCCGTCAGCCGCACCACCGTCGCCGCCGCCTACGAGGCGCTGCGCACCGAGGGCTTCCTGGAGTCCCGGCGCGGGGCCGGCAGCTGGACCGCCGTCCCGGCCGGGAACCCGCTGCCCGCGCGCGGCCTCGAACCCCTCCCGCCGGAGGCCCTGGGCTCCATGATCGACCTGGGCACCGCCGCGCTGCCCGCGCCCGAGCCCTGGCTCACCCGCGCCGTGCAGGGCGCCCTGGAGGAGCTGCCGCCCTACGCGCACACCCACGGCGACTACCCGGCGGGGCTGCCCGCGCTGCGCGCGATGATCGCCGACCGGTACACGGCCCTCGGCATCCCGACCATGCCCGAGCAGATCATGGTCACCACCGGGGCGATGGGCGCCATCGACGCGATCTGCCACCTCTTCGGCGGCCGGGGCGAGCGCATCGCCGTGGAGTCGCCGTCCTACGCCAACATCCTCCAGCTGATGCGCGAGGCGGGCGCCCGGCTCGTGCCCGTCGCCATGGCCGAGGGCCTGACCGGGTGGGACGTCGACCGCTGGCGCCAGGTGCTGCGGGAGGCCGCGCCCCGGATCGCCTACGTCGTCGCCGACTTCCACAACCCGACCGGTGCCCTCGCCGACGAGGACCAGCGGCGCCGCCTGGTGGAGGCGGCCCGTTCGGCGGGCACGGTGCTCGTCGTCGACGAGACCATGAGCGAGCTGCACCTCGATCCCGGCGTGGAGATGCCGCGGCGGGTGTGCGGTTTCGACCCGGCCGGGTCCACGGTGATCACCGTGGGATCCGCCAGCAAGGCGTTCTGGGCGGGCATGCGGATCGGCTGGGTGCGCGCCGCCCCCGACGTGATCCGCAGCCTCGTCGCCGCGCGGGCCTACGCCGACCTGGGCACTCCGGTGCTGGAGCAGCTCGCCGTCAACTGGCTGTTCGGCACCGGCGGCTGGGAACAGGCCGTCGAACTCCGCCGGGCCCAGGCCCGCGACAACCGCGACGCACTGGTCGCGGCGGTCCGCCGCGAGCTGCCCGCCTGGGAGTTCGAGGTCCCCCGGGGCGGTCTGACCCTGTGGGTGCGCACGGGCGGCCTGTCGGGCTCGCGCCTGGCGGAACTGGGGGAGCGGGTGGGGGTCCGCGTCCCCTCCGGGCCGCGCTTCGGCGTCGACGGCGCCTTCGAGGGGTATGTCCGGCTGCCGTTCACCGTGACGGGCGCGGTCGCCGAGGAGGCGGCGGTCCGCCTGGCGGCGGCGGCCCGGCTGGTGGAGTCGGGCGCCTCCGGGGGTGGCGAGTCGCCGCGGACGTTCGTGGCGTAGCGCGCGGACCGGGGCCCGGTGGCCGCGTGGCGGGGGGAGGGCGGTTGCCGGGAGGGCCGGGCGGTCGCTGAGGGGGCGGCGATCCGGCCGGCGGCGGCCCGGCTGGTGGAGGCGGATGCCTGCGGGGGCGGCGAGGCGGCCCCGGACGCGGCCGGTGAAGGCCGCCGCCGGGCGGCTCAGGACGGCTCGCCCACGGCCGCCTCCGGCGCCAGCGCTTCCTCGACCGCTTCCGCCACCGCCTCCGTCCCCTCCGCGTCCGCCGTCCCCGTCGCCTCCGCCGCCTCCACGGACTTGGTGAACCTGGCGGACTTCGCGGACCTGGCCACCGCCTCCGGAGGCTCCGGGACCGTCTCGCCGTCCGCCGGAGTGGTCTTCGGCGGCAGCAGATCCTGCACGGCCGTGCGCAGCGCGTCCCCGGCGGAGTCGTCGTACGGGTCGGGGGTCGCTGGCACCTGGAGCCGGTGCACGGGCCCGGTACCCAGCCGGGCGTACCCGCGTCCGGGCGGTACGACCGGCGGCGGCGTGGTGTGGGGCGGCGCCCCGAGCACCGCCTTGAGCTGTTCCGCCGTGGCGGGCCCGAGCACGACACGCGCGCGCGTGTGCTGGCGCAGCGCGTCGCTCAGCGCCTCCGCGCTGTCGAACTGCTCGGCGACGACGACCGTGACGTCGACCGCGCGGCCGTGTCGCAGCGGCACCTGGAGCAGCGCCTGCGGGTCCTCCCGGCCGTCCGCCGCGGCCAGGTGCGTGAACGCGGTCGGCCGGTCCAGCAGCAGCCACAGCGGACGCCGGGTGTCCGCCGGCGGCGGGTGGCCCGCCTGCCGCGCCCGGTTGACCGCGATCAGCCGACGCTCGGTCTCGGTGGCCGCCCACTCCAGGCTCGTCCGCACCCCCGACAGCCCGCACTCGACGGCGAGCACGCCGTCCCGGCCGGTCAGACAGGCGTACTCGCCGGTGCCGCCGCCGTCGACGATCACGACGTCGCCGTGCCGGAGCGCCTGGAGGGCGAGCGAGCGCAGCAGCGTGGAGGTGCCGCTGCCGGGCTGGCCCATGGCCAGCAGATGCGGCTCGGTGGAGCGCAGCCCGGTGCGCCAGACGACCGGCGGCACGTCGTGCTGCTCCTCGCCGTAGGTGAGGGGGAGCGTGCGCTGCACCTCGCTCGGGTCGGTGAAGCCGAGCACCGTCTCGCCGGGCGCGGTGACGAACCGCTGGGCGGCGATGCCGGTGGGCAGCGGATCCAGCGCGGTCAGGGACAGCTCGTTGCCCTCCTCGTTCCAGCCGAAGAGGTACTCCCGGTCGCGGCCCGCCTTGGCGGTCAGCAGATGCTCGATCCGCGCGCGCGACTCCGCCTCGCCGTCGGTGAAGTAGGCCGGGTAGCGGATCAGCAGCCGGCGCAGGCGGCCGGAGTCGTCGAAGGCGGAGGAGGGGAACGCCTTCTCCCACTCCCCGCCGTGCGCGTACAGCGGGGACGGGTCCTCGGCCGTGGAGAAGTACGGGACCAGGGCCTCGTAGAGCGTGCTCAGGCGCTGCTTGCGCGGCTCCTCGGCGGGGTCGGGGCCGGGCGGGGTCCGGTCGCGTCCGTGCCAGGCCGCGGCCGCGGTCACCACGAGGGCGGCGAGCAGCGGGCCGTACGGCACCAGGGCCACCGTGAGGATCACCGCGGCCACCAGGAACAGCAGCGGTCCCCGCCGGTCCCTGGGGGTCTCCGCCCATCTGCGCCGGGCGGCCGCGGCGAGCCGGCCCAGACCCCGGGCGATGGTGATGAGCGGATGGAGGATGTCCGTGGCGCTGTCGGCCGCCGTCCGGGCCAGCTCCCGGCTCCGGGCGAGCTGCGCGCTGCCTGTGCTCAGAATGCGGGGGAGGGGGCGCCGGGCCACTGCTGCCTCCTGGGAGTGCGTAGGGGAGACCGGGTTGCCCCCGGCACGTGGACGGAGCGGGCCGGGGGCGGGGTCCTCGGGGACCGCGAGATCCTGGACGTCCTCGGGGCGGGCGTCAGAACCGCATGCCGCCGAGCAGGCTGGCCAGGCTCTCGCCGCCGGCCCGGATGCTCGGCGCGATCGCGGTGCTCGCCAGGTAGAAGCCGAACAGCGTCGACACACACGCGTGGGAGGGCTTGAGCCCGTCCTTGCGGAAGAAGACGAAGCCGATGACGCCGAACAGGACGACGCCTGAGATGGAGAGGATCATGTGAGATCTCCTGGTGTCGAAGGGGGACGGTCACCCTGAGTCCTTCCAGGATCACAGCATGTATCTGTATGACAAAAGGTGCAACCGGGTGAAATGCTCGGTATCGCCCCCGGTCGGCGGACCCGGTCCCGGGTGCGGTGTCCGGGGCGGCCGACGGCGCCGCCGCCCGCGCCGGGGTCCGCGGCGATCTTCACCTCCGGTGCGGCGCGCCGCGCACGGGACGAGCCAGTACCCTGTCGATTCACCCGGACGGCCGAGCACCGCTCACGGCCGTACGCTTGCTCCCCGCACGTCACCAGCAGTCACCCACAGTCCCCGAAGCCCGCAGTGAGAGGTGGTCCGCCCGATGAGTGAAGCCCCCGACCCCGAGGTCGTGGAGCTGGCGACCAAGATCTTCGATCTGGCCCGGCAGGGGCGGACCGAGGCGCTCGTCGCGTACGTCGACGCGGGCGTCCCCGCCGACCTCACCAACGACCGGGGCGACTCCCTCGTGATGCTCGCCGCCTACCACGGCCACGCCGACGCGGTCCGCGCCCTGCTGGCCCGCGGCGCCGACGCCGACCGCGTCAACGACCGCGGTCAGACACCCCTCGCGGGAGCGGTCTTCAAGGGCGAGCAGGGCGTGATCGAAGCCCTGCTGGAGAGTGGCGCCGACCCGGCGGCGGGCACGCCGTCGGCGCTCGACACGGCCCGCATGTTCGGCCGCACGGAGCTGCTGGAACTGTTCGGCCGGCAGTGAGCGCGGCGGGCCCCCGACAGCCGGGAGGGGCCCGCCGACCGGCGACGACACGGAAAACGGGGGAGGCGGTACAGGGCCGCCGGAAATTTCGGTCGCGGCAGCGCAGACACCGGGCCATCATGACGTCGTGATTCACGGACGCGATGGCTGGGCAGGTGTTGCCGCACCGCGCGGGCCGTGAAGCGGCCCGTATGGGCCACCGACGAGAGGCAGAGGAAGATGGTCTACAGCAAGCCAGAGACGGCGGGTACCCCGACGTGTTGTCACGCGGCCAGCTAGTGCGTGTTCCCCGGTTGCGTCGACGCTTGATGTGAGGCTGTTTCCCATGTTCGATCCGGTCATAGCGCCCAGCGGCACGCTGCTCGGCCTGCTCCAGCGGGGCCGCGGCGACGGCACACTGCACGCGCTCACCGCCCCCCGCGCCGAGGCGCTCGCGGCACTGAACCACTGCGTGCTGCACGACCCCCGCCACGACTGGCAGGTGGAGAACCGCTCCCTGTACTACGCCCGGCTCCTGCTCGACCTCGGCGGCGAGCTGGACGCGATCGAGGCGCACCTGTTCGACCCCGAGGACACCCTGGACACCGAGGAGTCCCGCACCGGACTCGCCCTCGCCGTCCTCGGGCACCTCGCCTCCTACGGCCGCCGCGACGCGCTCGCCCTGCTGCGCCGGTACGCTGCCACCGGCACCAACTGGGCGTGGGCCCTGGACGAGCTGGCGCTGCGGGACGACGACGCGGGCCTGCGCGCCCTGGCCGTGCCCGTCCTCGCCCGCTTCTCCGCCGACGCCGGGGGCGAGGCCGCCCTGGCCGCCGCCGTCCGCGACGCCTTCGAGCCCCGGCCCTGGCGGCTGTGGGCCGAGGATCCCCGTCCGGCGATTGCCGGACGGGTGCGCGCCGCCCACGAGACGGGCTGTTTCGACCGCTGGCAGCGGCAGCTGAGCCCCACCGGACCCCGGCCGGGCTGGAGCGTACGCGCCGTGTTCGAGTGGGCCCAGCAGGGCGCCGAACGCGGCGCGGCCCTCCATGTCCCCGCCGCCCGCTGCCTGGCCGCCGTGGCGGGCCCCGACGACCGGCCCGAGATCCTCCGGGCCGCCCGGCAGGGCACCGACGGCGCCCGCTGCACCGCCCTGCGCTACCTCGCCGACGGCAACGACCCCGACACCCTCGCCCTCATCGAGGCGGCCGTGTCCGACGGCACACCCGCCGTCGTCGAGGCGGCCGTCGACGCCTTCGAACGCATGCGCAGCGTCGCCGCGGTCGACCGGGCGCGCGCCTGGGCCGGCCGCCCCGACCCGCTGGGCGCCGCCGCCGGACGCATGCTCGCCTGCCGGGGCGGAGCCGCCGACCGCGACCTCGTCCTGGCCGCCCTGCGCGAGGCGGTACGCGGCGAAGGGCCCGACGCGCCCACCCTGTGGACCCTGGTGGACGGCGCCGGACGGCTCGGCATCGCCTGCGCGGCCCCCGTGCTGCGGCACGTCTACCGCGAGACCGCCTCCTCCCATCTGCGCGGCCGCGCGGCCCGCGCCCTCGCCGCGACCGACCCCTCCTTCCCCGCCGGGTTCGCCGTCGAATGCCTGTGGGACTGCGAGGAGAGCACCCGCGAGGTGGCCGCGCGGAACGCCGAGACCGCCGACCTGCGCGTCGTCGAGCAACTGCGCAGGCTCGCCGCCGACCCGGCCGAGGAGGCCGAGGTCCAGACCGCCGTACGCAGCAGGATCGAGCCCGACGTCGCCACGGGGTGAGCGGCCCGCGGGGGCCCGGCGCGACCGGCCGGAGCCCCCGGACCGGGTCCGGCCGGGGCGCCCGGAGCAGGCGCGGCGCACCGCCGCCCGCAGGCGCCGTCCAACGCTCACGGGACGTTCCCCGGCCGGACAGATCGACGTCGACGCGTCCACGTCCGGCCCGGCGACAACCCGGGTATGCGTGTCGTCATCGTCACCGAGTCCTACCCGCCCGATGTGAACGGCGTGGCCCACTGCGCCCACCAGACCGCCCGCCACCTCGCCGAACGCGGCCACGACCCGCTGGTCGTGGCCCCGGCCGCCGCTCCGGGCGGCCCCGGCCGCACCGGGGAGTGCCCCGGCGTCCGCACCGTCCGGATCCCCTCCCTGCCGCTCCCGGGCTACCCCCAGGTCCGGGTCGCCCTGCCCAGCCGACGGGTCGCGGCGGCGCTCACCGCGCACCGCGCCGACCTGGTGCATCTGGCCGGGCCCTTCGTGCTCGGCGCGCGGGGCATGGCCGCCGCCGCCCGCCTCGGCATCCCGGCCGTCGCCGTCTACCAGACCGACCTCGCCGGATACGCCCGCACCTACGTGGGCACCGGCGAGGCCGCCGCCTGGCGGCGGCTGCGCGCCGTCCACTCGGCCGCCGACCGCACCCTCGCCCCCTCCGGCGCGGCCGTGCGCGACCTGCGCGCCCACGGCGTGCCCCGCGTCCGGCTCTGGCCGCGCGGCGTCGACACCGTCCGCTTCCACCCCGCCCACCGGGACGGGGCCCTGCGCCGCGCGCTCGCCCCGCACGGCGAACTGATCGTCGGCTACGTCGGGCGGCTCGCCCCCGAGAAGCGGGTCGGGCTCCTCTCGGAGGTCTGCCGCCTGGCCGGGGTCCGGGTGGTGGTCGTGGGCGACGGGCCCAGCGGGCCGCACCTGGCCGGCGCCCTGCCGGGAGCCGTCTTCACCGGCCCCCGCACCGGCCCGGAGCTCGCCCGGTACTTCGCCTCGCTGGACGTCTTCGTGCACACCGGCCCGTTCGAGACGTTCTGCCAGACCGTGCAGGAGGCCATGGCCAGCGGGGTACCGGTGGTGGCGCCCGCCGCCGGCGGCCCCCTCGACCTCGTCGCCCACGGCCGCACCGGGCTGCTCGTCCCGCCGGACGACGCCGCGGCCCTGCGCGACGCGGTCCGCGCGCTGGCCGCCTCGCCCGCCCGGCGCGCCGCGTACGGGGCGGCCGGCCGAGCGGCCGTCGAGGGCCGCACCTGGACCGCCGTCGGCGACCGGCTCATCGGCCACTACGAGGACGTGCTCGGGGCCCGGCGCACGGCGGTGGCGGCGTGAGCGCCGGGCCGCTGCGCATCGTCCGGCTCGCGAACTTCGTCACCCCGGCCTCCGGCGGACTGCGCACCGCGCTGCGCGAACTCGGCAAGGGCTACCGGGCGGCCGGTCACGAACCGGTCCTGATCGTGCCCGCCGACCGGCACACCGACCGGGAGACCGCGCAGGGCCGCGTGATCACCCTGCCCGGACCGCCGCTGCCCGGCACCGGCGGCTACCGCGTGCTCACCGACCGCCGGCGGCTGGCCGCCCTCCTGGAGGAACTGGCCCCCGGCCGCCTGGAGGTGTGCGACCGCACGACCCTGCGCTGGACCGGCCGGTGGGCGCGGCGGGCCCGGATCCCGGCCGTCATGGTCTCCCACGAGAGCGCCGACGGGGTGCTGCGCACCTGGGGCCTGCCCGAGCACCTGGCCCGGCGCACCGCCGACGCCGTCAACACCCGTACCGCGCACGCCTACGCGCGGGTCGTGTGCACCACCGGGTTCGCCGAACGCGAGTTCCGCCGGATCGGCGCGCGCAACGTCGTCCGCGCCCCCCTCGGGGTGGACCTGGCGGAACGGCATCCCGGGCGGTACGACCCGGGGCTGCGCGCCCGGTACGCGCGCGGGGACGAGGCGCTGCTGCTGATGTGCTCCCGGCTGTCGGTGGAGAAGCGGCCGGGCATCGCGCTGGACGCCCTCCAGGCACTGCGGCGGCGCGGAGTGCGGGCGGTGCTGGTGATCGCCGGGGACGGCCCGCTGCGCGGCCGCCTGGAACACCGCGCGCGTGCGCGTGACCTGCCGGTCGTCCTCCTCGGGCACGTCGGTGACCGGGAGCTGCTGAGCGCGCTCCAGGCGTCCGCCGACGTGTGCCTGGCCCCCGGGCCCGCCGAGACGTTCGGGCTGGCCGCCCTGGAGGCGCTGGCCTGCGGCACTCCGGTGGTCGCGAGCGCGTCCTCCGCGCTGTCCGAGGTGATCGGCGCGGCCGGTGCCACGGCGGCCGGCCACGGCGAGGCGTTCGCCGACGCCGTGGAGTCCCTGCTCGCGCTCGCCGGTCCCGAGCGGCGGGGGCGGGCACGCGCGCGTGCCGAGCGCTTCGGCTGGCCCGCCGCCGCTGCCGCCTTCCTCGCGGCCCACGACGCGCCGCCCGCGCCCGCGCTCGCCCGTGCGGCGCTCGCCCGTGGGACGCCGGATCGTGAGGTGCCCGATCGTTGAGCGATCCCGCAATACGCCTGTTGTCTCGTCCTCCTGTCTGCGATTGAATTCCGCGCATGGGAGACCAGCTGACGCCCTTGGCCGACGACCGCGCCCTGCTGGGCCGCACCAGCACCGCCGAGCGGGTCTCGGACATTCTCCGGAGCCGGATCGCCGAGGGCTTCTTCCCGCCCGGCACCCGGCTGTCGGAGGACGGCATCGGCGGCGCCCTCGGCGTCTCCCGCAACACCCTGCGGGAGGCGTTCCGGCTGCTCACCCATGAGCGGCTGCTCGTGCACGAGTTGAACCGCGGTGTCTTCGTCCGGGTGCTCACCGTCGAGGACGTCGAGGACATATACCGCACCCGGCGGCTGGTCGAGTGCGCCGTCGTCCGCGGCCTCGGCGAGCCGCCGTACGCCCTGGACGGCGTGGCCGCCGCCGTCGCCGAGGGCGCGCGGGCCGCGCGCGAGGCCGACTGGAAGACGCTCGGCACCGCCAACATCCACTTCCACCGGGAACTGGTCGCCCTCGCCGGCAGCGAGCGCACCGACGAGCTGATGCGCAGCGTCTTCGCCGAACTGCGCCTGGCCTTCCATGTCGTGGACGACCCGCAGCGGCTGCACGAGCCCTATCTCACCCGCAACCAGCACCTCCTGGACATCCTGCGCGGCGGCGACCGGCACGCGGCCGAACAGGAGCTGGCGGTCTACCTCGACGACTCGCTGGACAAGGTCGTCGAGGTGTACCGGCGGCGGGTCGGCGCACCGGCGTAGCGCGGCGCACCGGCCACGTCCCGGGCAGCGGGCGAGGGCCGCGCGCCGGGGTGCGTCTGCGCCGTTTGGGACGATGTCAGACCGAGGACCTAGTCTGTGCACCGTGACTTCGCCTGCACCGACGGACAGCGTTCCGCCCCAGTTCAGCGCGGGGCCGCGCCCCGCACCGGGCCCGGCCGCCGACGAGGGACTGGCGCGGCGGCTGCGCGCGCTCGCCTGCACCGCGCCGCTGCACGACCTCGACACCCGCAAGGCGAACCTGGCGGGGGAGTACTCGGTGTACGGCATGGCGGAGGTCGCCCTCGCCGCCATCGACCTCGTCACGCTCAACATGGACTTCGACACCGGCGCCGACCACGACCAGATCGTCGCCCGGCTCGTCCCGCGCGTCGCCGCCCAGGCCCCGCGCCGCCCCGCCGCCGAGCACGAGCGGGTCGCCCGCTGGGTCCTGGAGAACCTGATCAACGTCGGCAGCGCCGACCGGGGCTTCCGCGCCGTCTACGGCACCTTCGCGCAGGACGGCAGCTACGTCCGCCGGGACTACGACTTCAAGCTGATCGAGGAGGTCCCCGGCCCCGGCGGCAGCGTCTATCTGCGCACCACGGACGAGGCGGTCAACGTCCTGGTCGGCGCGCTGGACACCGACGTCACCAGCGCCCAGATCGCCGCCGAGGTCAAGCTCGAAGTACTCATCAGCCGCGGCCGGCTCGCCGACGCCCAGCTCGCCGCCGAACAGGCCCGCTACCGGACCGTGCAGTACTCCGAGACCCTGCGCCGCGCCCTCGACGCCACCCGGCGCAACGTCCGCGCGGTGGACTGGCTCAGCGCCGTGCCGGACATGATCGCCGAGGCCCTCGACCACGTCGCCGACCGCTACCGCCACGAGAACGCGATCCTGACCAACATCCGCAAGGCCCGCGACGAGACCGAGGAGCCCGAGCACAAGCGGCGCGCCGCCGAGCTCGTCGACATCGTCAAGGACTGCATCCGCCGCCACACCCAGCTCCAGTCCCGGCTGCTGGAGGCAGGTCCGCTCTTCCGCGCCGAGCAGGACCGGCAGGCGTTCGCCACCCCGCTGCCCACCTCCGGGACCGACCTCTACGGACATCTCCTCGCGCCCACGCTCCCGTTGCCGCTGGAGAGCGCCCTGCGTGTCACGGACGCCTTCTTCGCGCACGGCACCGGACTGCGCACGCCGGTCTCGGTGCGCGTCGCCGACCTCGTCGACATCCTGCTCACCCCGCCCGTGGAGCGCGAGCACCTGGGCGCCGAGATGCCCGAGCCCGACCTGATCGCCACCCCGGACGACAGCCGGTTCAGCGAGGAGCAGCTCGCCGCCGCCATGGAACTGCTCGACCTGCCCGCCGACGCCCCGCGCCGCCTGTCCGGGCTGCTGGCCGAGGCCCGCCGCACGGACGCCGACCTGCCCTACCTGGTCGCGCTGCTGGCCGTGCACGCGGCCAGCCCGCCGGTCGGCACCGCCTACCGCCAGGGCGAGCAGAAGCTGCTCTTCGCCGTGGACGACGGCACCGCACTGGACGACCCCGAGTTCGGCGGCGCCGACCTCATCGTCGGGACGGCGCTGCTGGACGCCGCCGGGATGGCCGCGGACCGGACGGAAGCAGCATGAGCGCGCACGACGGCGCCCACCGCGACCCCCGCGGCACCGCTGCCGCCAGTACCACCAGCGACGCCGGTGCCGCCGGTGCCGACATCGACAAGGAGCCCCAGCCGTGAGCGAGCACGTCGAGTGGAGCGAGGCGGAGACCACCCCCGCCCCGCAGCCCTCCGGCGCCGTCACCCCCGCCGACGCCGCCGACGCGGCCCGGCTCGTCGCCTTCGGCCTGCAACCCAGGCTCCAGCCAGCCCGCGACCAGGAGTACGCCGACCTGCTCCGCCGCCACCGCGAGGACCCGGCCTTCGCCCGCCTCGCGGACGCCGTGGCCGCCGGACTCGGACTGGTCGTCCTGGAGGTGTCCCCGCGCGCGGGCATGGCGGTGACCGCCGCCGAGGACTCGGTGTTCGCCGTCCGCATGGGCGACTACGCCCGGCGGACCGCCGCCGACTCCGGCGACCGCTTCCTGCACGGCCTCGCCCACCTCGCCGTGGCCGCCCTCGCCTTCCCGCGCCCCGAGGACCTGGCCGACGACGCCTACATCGGCCGGGTCACGGTCAACGGCGTCGACGCCTTCGTCCGCCAGGCCTGCCGCCGCCTGGAGGAGCGCGCCGAGGAACAGGGCGAGAACACCGACCCCGTCACCGACGCGCCCGGTCTGGAGGCCGCCTGGCGGATCTGGGCCCGGCGCAGCGCCACCGGCGCCACCAAGGACGCCCGCCGCCCCGCCGCCTCCACCACCGGCATCGTCGCCAAGGCACTGGCGTTCCTCACCGACTCCGGGTTCCTCCAGCGCACCGGCGACGAGAGCGGCGGCACCTACCGCACCACCGCCCGCTACCAGCTCCAGGTACGCGACATGGCGGGCGCCGCCGCCCTGGCCGAACTGCTCGACCTCGGCGTCGTCCCGGTCACCGACGGCACGCCCAGCCTGCTGCCCGCCGAGGACACCGACGACCTGGAACTGGTGGCCGACGCCGGACTGCCCTTCCACAGCCCCGCCCAGCCATGAACCAGCACAGAACAAGCCCGCACAGAACACGCCCGCACAGAACACGCCGGTACTGAACAACACGGCAGCCGACGCTGATCCGGCACCGGACCGGCGCCGCTCCCGCACCACCCCCCCCGAACTGCCAGAAGACTGACGAGAGTCCGCCATGTACGAGCTGTCCCGGGTCCGCCTCTACTCCATCGGTCCGGCCGGTGCGCGCTACGCCGACACCGTGCTCGACCTGCGAGGAGTGGGCGAGCCGGTGCCCGACCCCGCGCCCACGCAGGCGGAGTTCTTCGAGGAGGAGCCGGTCGGCCCGCCACGCCGCCCCGCACCCGCGGGCGTGCTCTTCCTGGAGAACGGCGGCGGCAAGTCGGTCCTGCTCAAGCTGATCTTCTCCGTGATGCTGCCCGGCCACCGCAACACCCTGGGCGGCGCCAGCTCCGGCGTCCTGCGCAAGTTCCTGCTCGCCGACGACTGCGGGCACGTCGCGCTGGAGTGGCAGCACGTGCTGACCGGCGAGTGCGTCGTCGTCGGCAAGGTCAGCGAGTGGCGCGGCCGCCAGGTCTCCAACGACCCGCGCAAGTTCGCCGAGGCGTGGTACTCCTTCCGGCCCGGACCCGGCCTCACCCTGGACAACCTCCCGGTCGCCGAGGCCACCTCCGTGCGCCCCTCCGCGGAGGGGACCTCCGGTGCCCAGGGCAGGCGCCGCACCATGAAGGGCTTCCGCGACGCCCTGACCGAGGCGGGCAAGGCGTACCCGCACCTGGAGGTCCACTGGGAGGAGATCCACGACCGCTGGATCGAGCACCTCGGCGACCTCGGCCTTGACCCCGAACTCTTCCGCTACCAGCGCGAGATGAACGCCGACGAGGGCGAGGCCGCCGGACTGTTCGCGGTGAAGAAGGACTCCGACTTCACCGACCTGCTGCTGCGCGCCGTCACCGACACCCGCGACACCGACGGACTCGCCGACCTCGTCAGCGGCTTCGGCAACAAGCTGGGCCGCCGCGCCGAACTCATCGCCGAACGCGACTTCACCGCAGGCTCGGTGGACCTCCTCGGCCGGATCGTCGACGCCGCCCAGGCCCGTAGCCGCGCGCGTGAGATCCACACCGGAGCCGAGCGCCGCACCCGCACCCTGGCCCGTCGGCTCTCCGCCCGCGCCGTCCGGGAGCGGCTGCGCGCCGCCGACCTCGCCCAGCGCGTCACCGCCGCCGCCTACGCCGTCACCCACCGCGAGGGCGCCCGCGAGCGCAGCTCGCTGATCGCCGCCGAACTCGCCTACCGGCACGCCTCGCTGGCCCTGGCCGCCGCCGAGAAGACCGCCGCGGCGCAGAAGCGTGAACTGGCCGACGCGCGCACCCTGCACTCCGCCTGGCAGGCCGCCGAGGCCGTGCTGCGCCACCGCGCCGCCGCCGACCGCGTCACCCGCGTCTCCGCCGCCATCCAGGAGGCCGAACGGGACGCGGCCCCCGCCCTGGCCGCCCGCGCCAAGGCCGCCGTCGACCTCGTACGGGCCCTGCACGCGGCGGCGCAGAGCGCCGAGACCCTCGCCAACGAGGGCGAGGAGCGCTCCGCCCGGCTCCAGGAGACCGGCGAGGCGGCCCACCGCGACGCGACCGCCGCCGCCACCGAGGCGCAGCGCGCCCGCAGCGAGACCGGTCATCTGCGGCAGCGGCTCACCGAGGTCGAGCAGGAGACCGCCGAGGCCGTCCGCGCGGGCTGGCTCGACGACAGCGCCCCCGACGCCGACCCGGCCCGCGCCGCCCTCGCCGCCAGCGACGCCGAGAAGACCGCCGTGGCCGCCTGGGACGAGGCCCGCGAGGTCGCCCGCAGGACCACCGAACACGCCCGCGAGGCCGCCTCGGCGGAGTCCCGCGCGGAACTCACCGCCGCCCGCGCCGCCGACGCGGCGGCCGCCGCGGGGCGGGCCCACGACGCCGAACGGCGGACCGCCGAGGCCCTCGCCGCCGAGCCCCGCCTGGCCGAGCTGCTGAGCCTGCCCGCCGCCCCGCCCGCCCGCGTCGGTGTCCCCGGCCCGCGCACCGGCCCCGACGACACGGCAGGCGCGGCGGCCCCGGCCGCCCAGACGGGCGCCCCCGCCGCCGAGCCCCGTCACCCCGCCGACGGCCCCCTCGGCCCCGAGGACCTGGACCGCTGTGCCGACGACCTGCGCGCCCTGCTCGACGAGGCCGTCTCCACCGCCGAACGGCACCTGTTCGACCTGCGCACCGCCGCCGCCGACGACTCCCGGATCCTCGGCGCGCTCGGCGACGGCGGCCTGCTGCCGCCCGGCCCCGACGTCCTGGCCACCGTCGAGTTCCTCGGCGAGCACGGCATCCCGGCCCTGCCCGGCTGGCGCTACCTCGCCCAGGCCGTCGACCCCGCCGACCACGCGCGCGTCCTGGCCGCCCGGCCCGAACTGGTCGACGGCGTGATCATCACCGACCCGGACACCCACGCCCGCGCCCGCGACGCCCTCGCCGACGCGGCGCTGCTGCCCCGCTCCGCCGTCGCCGTCGGCACCGCCGCCGCCCTGCTCGCCCCCACCCCGGCCGCCGACGACACCGCCACCGGCGTCTTCCTGGTCCCGCCGAACCCCGCCATGCACGACGAACACGCCGCCGACGAGGAACGGCAGGCACTGCGCGCGCGGGCGACCGAACGGGACGAGGAGATCCGCGGGCTCGCCGCCCGGCTCGGCAAGGACCGCGAACTGGCCGCCCGGCTCGCCTCCTGGCGCACCGGCTGCCCCGCCGGGCGGCTGGCCGAACTGACCGCGGTGGCCGAGCAGGCCCGCGCCTTCGCCGAGGAGGCCGAGGCCGAGCTGGCCGAGGCACGGACCGTCCGCGCGGAGGCCGAGGAGAGCGCCGCCGAGGCCACCCGCGTGCGCGACGAGCGCCAGGAGAGCGCCCAGAAGGCCCGGCGCGCCGCCGACGCCCTCGCCGGACTCGCCTTCCGGCTGCGCGAACGCGCGGGCTGGCAGGCCAGACTCCGCGAACTGGCCGACGAGAGCGCCGAGGCGGAGGCCCGCGCCCAGAGCTGCCTGGACCGCGCCCGCGCCGCCGACGAGGACCGCCGGGCCGCCCAGCGCGCCGCCGACGACGCCCGCCGCACCGCCCGCGCGCTGCGCGCCGAGCGCTCCGAGATCGCCGGCGCCCCCGACGACGTGCCCGAGAGCGACGACGACACGCCGAAGGCGTCCCTGCCCGCGCTGCGCGAGGCGTACCGGGCCGCCTCCCAGGTGTACGAGAAGGTCGGCGTCGGCGCCGACCTGCGCGCCGAACAGGCCCGCGCCGAGAGCGACGAGAGCGCGGCCCGCGCCGAACTGGACCGGCTCAGCAACAAGGTCCGCACCCGCGCGGAACAGCTCCTCCAGTCACCCGACGGCTCCGACGGCCCCTCCCGGCAGGCCGCCGCCGCCCGCGCGGAAGAACTGGTGCAGCTCCTGGAGACCCGCATGTCGTCCGCGAGCGAGCAGCTCGGGCGGCTGCGCGGCGAGGCCGAACGCCTCGCACCCGAGGACGGCGGGACCCACACCGAGCTGCCCGAGGACCTGCTCCCGCGTGACGCCGAGCACGCCCAGGCCCTGCTGCGCACCGCCACCGGCGAACTCGCCACGCACACCGGGGAACTGGCCGGGGCCCGGGAGACCCACGGCGAGCTGCTGGAGTCCCATCGCGCCGCCGACGACGCGGCCGGCGGCTTCGACGAGATCGCCGCCATGCTCCGCGACCTGCTGCGCGAGCCGAGCGGTGACGAGGAGCAGGAGGAGCCGGAGCCGTACCCGGGCAGCCCGGAGGAGGCCCGGCAGGCGGCGGCCGAGGCCCGCCGCTCGCTGCGCGGCTGTGCCGCCGACCTGTCCGCCGCCGACTCCGCCGTGCGCGAGGCGAGCGACATCCTGGTCCGGCACGCCAACTCCACCCGCTACGAGCAGGTCCGCACCCCCGCCCGGCAGCAGATCCGCGAACTGCCCGCCGCCGCCCTGCCCGAGCACGCCCAGAAGTGGGCCGAGGCCTTCGCGCCCCGGCTGCGCGTCCTCACCGACGAACTGGCCCAGCTGGAGCGCAACCGCGACTCGATCGTGGACCGGCTGCGCGGCCTGGTGGAGTCGGCGCTGGCCACGCTCCGCTCCGCCCAGCGCCTGTCCCGCCTGCCGGAAGGGCTCGGCGAGTGGTCCGGGCAGGAGTTCCTGCGCATCCGCTTCGAGGAACCCGACCAGGCCACCCTCACCGAGCGGCTCGGCGAGGTCATCGACGAGGCGACCCGCGCCGCCGTGAAGAAGAACTCCGACCTGCGCCGCGACGGCATGTCCCTGCTGCTGCGCGGAGTGGCCGCCGCGCTCCGCCCCAAGGGCATCGCCGTGGAGATCCTCAAGCCGGACGCCGTGCTGCGCGCGGAGCGGGTCCCCGTCGGGCAGATGGGCGACGTCTTCTCCGGCGGCCAGCTGCTCACCGCCGCCATCGCCCTGTACTGCACGATGGCGGCGCTGCGCTCCAACGACCGGGGCCGCGACAAGCACCGCCACGCGGGCACCCTGTTCCTGGACAACCCCATCGGCCGCGCCAACGCCACCTATCTGCTGGAGCTCCAGCGGGCCGTGTCGGACGCGCTCGGGGTACAGCTCCTCTACACCACCGGCCTGTTCGACACGACCGCGCTCGCCGAGTTCCCGCTGGTGATCCGGCTGCGCAACGACGCCGACCTGCGCGCCGGGCTGAAGTACATCAGCGTGGAGGAGCATCTGCGGCCCGGTCTGCCCGAGCAGCCCACGGGCGACGAGGCGGCGCACAGCGAGATCACGGCGACGCGGATGTACCGCCGCCCGGCCTGACGGGCCTGACCGGCCGGGCCCGCGGCGCACCCCGGGGCGCGAGAGCCTCCGGGGTGCGCCGCGGCCACCAGGGGTGCGGCACAGCCACCAGCTAGGGGTGCGAGAGCCGTCCCGCGCCGCCCTGGCGGCGTATGCGCTCCTGGGCGCGCTCCGCGGCCCGCGCCTCCCGCCGGGCGCGGCGCCGCTCGCGCCTGAGGGCCCGCGCGGTGCTGCTCGGCGTGGAGACGACGCCGTTGCGCTGCTTCCACACCTGGCGGGTCACCCAGACGTCCAGCGCGGCCCAGGTGGCCACGACCGTGCTGGCCACACCGCTGATGACCATGGGAAACGCCAGCCAGGACCCGGCCAGCGTGCACAGGAACGCCACCACGGCCTGGATGAGGGTGAGCGCGATGATCAGCACCGCGCGCACGGCCGCCTCACGCACCGGGTCCGGCATCCTGCGCCGCCGCGCGGGCTCCTCGATCCACAGCGGCCTGTACACCGGCCGCTGCTCCGGCCCGCCCTCGTACGCCGCGCCCGCCCGCCCGCCGTGGCGGTGCCGCTCGCCCCGGGCCGCCGGAATGTCCCGATCGGATGCCTCCCAGGCCGCCCGCCCCGCCCGTGCCCCGCGCGCCGCAGCACTGTCGGCCGCCTCCGCGCGCCGCCCCGCCGTGCCCATCAACCCGTCACTCCCCACCGCCAGCAGACCGCTCGCCCCGGTGCCCGAAGAACCGGCTCCCCATTGGCTGCCCGGCTTGCGCTGTTCTACGCCGCACAGGTGCGGCACGCGGCCCCAGTGGCCGATTCCGCCCCATGCCTCATGGAGTAGGACGAACGGCACGTCGTGAAGATTCCCGGAAAGGGAATGATCTCGGCCAACCGACCGGGGCGTCCGGCCTGTTCCGATGGCCTGTCAGTTTCGTGTTCCGGGCCGTCATCTCCCGCAATGCCCGGACAACTCGCCCTCTGGTGCCGCTGATGCGGACGTTCGTCCTCCGGCCGCCCCTTCGAGTTACCTGTGTGTCGGTAGTAGGCTCGCGCCGTTTGTTGACGCACATGTGTACCCCCTGACGGAGGGGGTCGAGCTGGGGGAGGCCATGCGCTTTCGCGGGAAGTCCATCCGCCGGAAGATCGTGGCGCTTCTTCTCGTGCCGCTGCTCTCGCTGACGGCCGTCTGGGCCTTCGCCACGGTGATCACCGGCCGGCAGGCCGGCCGGCTCTTCGACTCGTCGACCGTGGTGGAGAAGGTCGTCTATCCCACCGAGGACACGGTCCGGGTGCTCCAGCAGGAACGCCGCCAGACCCTGGTCCATCTCGCCGACCCGCGCGCCGCCGACGGACTCGCCGCGCTGCGGCGCAGCCGGACCGCCACCGACCGCGCCGTCGGCGAACTCCGCCGGAACGCGAACGCCGGTGACGTCCGCGGCGCGCTCGGCACCGGCGACGACGGGCGGCTGACCGCCGTACTGGACGCCCTGGACGGACTCGACTCCCTGCGCCGCAGCGTCGAGGACGGCACCGTCCGCCGCGGCCAGGCCCTCGACCTCTACAACCGCCTGGTCGACCCCTGCTTCGGCCTGCTCGCCGGCCTCCGGGTCGTGGACGACGCCGAACTGGACAAGCAGTACCGCGCCCTGGTCGACCTCGACCGCGCCCGCGAACTCCTCTCCCGCGAGGACGCGCTGCTCGGATCCTCCCTGGTCGTCGGCACCGTCACCCGCGACGAGGCCCGCAGCGTCTCGGCCCTCGTCGCCCAGCGGTCCCTGCTGTACGACGTGAACCTGCCGCTGCTGCCCGCCGCCGAGCGGAGCCGCTACCAGCGCTTCTGGGTGAACGCCGCGTCCGCCCCGCTGCGCACGGCCGAACAGGCGGCCGCCGCCACCACGTCCGGCACGCCGCACGGCGTGAGCGCCAAGAGCTGGGATGCCGCCGCGGCGAACGCGCTCGCCGACCTCGGCACCATCGGCGACCGCGCCGACGACCGCTTCGAGGACCGGGTCGGACCGGTCGCGATGAGCGTCATCCTCCAGGCCGCCGTCGCCGGTGTCCTCGGCCTGCTCGCGCTGCTCTTCTCGCTCTACCTCTCCGTGCGCATCGGCCGCGGACTCGTCCGCGACCTGCGCCAGTTGCGGCTGGAGGCCCATGAGGCGTCCGGCGTCCGCCTGCCCGGCGTGATGCGCCGGCTGTCGGCGGGCGAACAGGTCGACGTGGAGACCGAGGCGCCCCGCCTGGAGTACGACAAGAACGAGATCGGCGAGGTCGGCCAGGCCCTCAACACCCTCCAGCGGGCCGCGGTGGAAGCCGCCGTGAAGCAGGCCGAACTCCGCGCCGGTGTCTCCGAGGTCTTCGTCAACCTCGCCCGCCGCAGCCAGGTCCTGCTGCACAAGCAGCTCACGCTCCTGGACACCATGGAGCGCCGGACCGAGGACACCGAGGAACTCGCCGACCTGTTCCGCCTCGACCACCTGACCACCCGGATGCGCCGCCACGCCGAGGGCCTGGTGATCCTCTCCGGGGCGGCCCCGTCGCGGCAGTGGCGCAAGCCGGTGCAGCTGATGGACGTCGTCCGCGCCTCCGTCGCCGAGGTCGAGGACTACGAGCGCATCGAGGTCCGCAGACTTCCCAGGGTCGCCCTCACCGGCCCCGCCGTCGCCGACCTCACCCACCTCGTCGCCGAACTCCTGGAGAACGCCACGGTGTTCTCCCCGCCGCACACCGCCGTGCAGGTCGTCGGGGAGCGGGTCGCCAACGGGTTCACCCTGGAGATCCACGACCGGGGCCTGGGCATGTCCGCCGAAGCGCTGCTGGACGCCAACCTGCGGCTCGCCGAGACCCCCGAGTTCGAACTGTCGGACACCGACCGGCTCGGGCTCTTCGTGATCAGCCGGCTCGCCCAGCGGCAGAACGTCCGCGTGTCCCTCCAGCCGTCGCCGTACGGCGGCACCACGGCGGTGGTCTTCATCCCGGACGCGCTGCTGACCGACGAGGTCCCCGACACCAACGGCATCGGCTTCCGCCTCGACCGGCCCGCCGCCAAGGCCGCCGACCCCGACGAGAGCCGCAGGGCCGCCCTCTCCCAGAACCCCGTCCAGCTCCCGGGCCTGCCCGTGTCGCTGCTGGACGGACCGGTGGAACTGGAGGCGCCCGTCGACCTGGACGCCATCGCGGGGTTCGAGGAGTTCCCCGGCGCCCTCGGCGACGAGGACAGCGAGCGCGGCGGCCTGTTCCGGCCCCGGTCCGCGTCCCGGCCGCAGCCGAACGAGCCCGCCGCGCGCCGGGCGGCCGGTCCCGGTGCGGGCACCGGCCCGCGCGGCACGGCGGACCGGGCACCCGGTGACGAGAGCCCGGACGGCCCGGTGCCGCTCACCCGGCGCCGGGCGCCCAAGCTGGTCAGCTCCCACGGCCGCCCGGTGACCGAGGCGCGGCCCCGCCGCGACGGCGCGGACCGGCAGGACACCGCGCGGACCGGCCGCACCGAGCCCGATGCCGCCGCCGGACTGCCGACCCGCCGCCGCGGTGGCACACCGGCGCCCCGCACCACCGAGCCGGACCCCCGCGCCGGGCAGGACACCCCGCACGCTCCGGCGGGCGCGAGCGGGGAGAGCGGGCGTCCTCCCGCCCTTCCCCAGCGCGCCCGCCGCGCCGCCCTCGCCCCCGGCGACCGGGACGGAGCGGACGGCACAGAGGGCACGGACGGCACGGACGGCACAGACGGCATCGAAGCCACAGCGGCCACACCGGTCATACGGGCCACACAGACCACACCGGTCAGGGCAGCCGCTGCGGACGCAGACGTCACAGCAGACGCCGCGGACACCGCGGACACCGCCCGGACCGGGGGCCCGGACGGACCGCCCGCCGGCGCCGGGGCGCTGCCCCGCCGCGTCCGGCAGGCGAGCCTGGCCCCCCAGCTCAGACAGACTCCCGCGCCGCGCACCGGGACCCGGGCCGAACCGGACGAACGGGACGCCGACGAGGTACGCGACCGGATGGCCGCGCTCCAGCGCGGCTGGCGGCGCGGCCGCGAGGAGAACGCCGTGGGTGACGACGCCCACGACGGCAGCACCGCACCACGAACGACTAAGGGGGACGGTCGATGACCGCACCGAAGGCGACCGGCCACACCGCCACCGGCAAGAAGGAACTGAACTGGCTCCTCGACGACCTCGTGGACCGGGTCGCGAGCATCCGCAAGGCCGTCGTGCTCTCCGGGGACGGCCTGGCGACCGGGGTGTCCAAGGACCTGACCCGCGAGGACAGCGAGCACCTGGCGGCCGTGGCCTCCGGCTTCCACAGCCTCGCCAAGGGCGTGGGCCGGCACTTCGAGGCGGGCAGCGTCCGGCAGACGCTCGTCGAACTGGACGACGCGTACCTGTTCGTGACCGCCGCGGGTGACGGCAGCTGTCTCGCCGTGCTCGCCGACGCGGACGCCGACATCGGCCAGGTCGCCTACGAGATGACCCTCCTGGTCAAGCGGGTCGGGGAGCACCTGGGCGCCGCCCCGCGCACCGACCTGCCGGCCGGCGGGTAGTGGGATGACATGAACGGAGACGGTCAGGCACCCAGCCACTGGTTCGACGACGAGGCCGGACCCGTGGTCCGCCCGTACGCCATGACGCGGGGCCGTACCACCCACGCGGCACAGCACCGCCTCGACCTGATCGCGGTCGTCGTCACCGAACCGCACGTGGACGACGCGGAGGAGGACCACTCGCTCTCCCCGGAGCACGTGGACATCGTCGAGCTGTGCCGCCGCACCCCGCAGTCGGTCGCCGAACTCGCCGCGGAACTCGACCTCGCCATCGGCGTGGTGCGCGTCCTGATCGGAGACCTCGTGGACCAGGAGTACGTCCATGTGAGCCGGCCGGTGCCCCCGGCCGAGCTGCCGGACGAGAGTGTGCTGCGTGATGTGATCAACGGCCTGCGGGCGCTGTGAGCGTCCCGGCGGCCGGCCGGCCCAGGCCGGAGAAGAGACCCATGCCGAGCAGGAGAAGAATTCGATGATCTTCGGGCGTTCCGAGCGCGGCAAGCCGCCCGTCGAGCCCCTCACGCTCAAGATCCTGGTGGCCGGCGGCTTCGGCGTGGGCAAGACGACCCTCGTCGGCGCGGTCAGCGAGATCAGGCCGCTGCGCACCGAGGAACTGCTCACCGAGGCGGGCCGCCCGGTCGACGACGTCAGCGGGGTGGAGGGCAAGCACACCACCACGGTGGCCATGGACTTCGGCCGGATCACGCTCCGCGAGGACCTGGTGCTCTATCTGTTCGGCACCCCCGGGCAGGAACGGTTCTGGTTCATGTGGGACGAGCTGTCCGAGGGCGCGCTCGGCGCGGTCGTGCTCGCCGACACCCGCCGCCTGGAGGACTGCTTCGCCGCCGTCGACTACTTCGAACGGCGGGCCATCCCGTTCGTCGTCGCCGTCAACTGCTTCGAGGGAGCCGCCCGTTACCCGGCGCGGACCGTACGGGACGCGCTCGACCTGGACGACGGCGTCCCCCTGCTGCTGTGCGACGCCCGCGAGCGCGAGTCGGCCAAGGAGACCCTGATCGGCGTCGTCCAGCACGCCATGGCGTACACGGCGGCCCGCCGCCGGGCCGTCTCCGGCTGAGGCCACGCCCACGCGCGCGCGTGCGTCACGGATGTCCCGCACGCGCGCGTGCCGGACGTACGGCGCCGATGGTCACGCGTCGTCGTCACCCTCCTCCAGCCAGCCGAAGCTCTTCTCCACCGCCTTGCGCCAGTTGTGGTACTCGCGCTCACGCACCCGGTCCTCCATGGAGGGCGTCCACTCGGCGTCCTTCTGCCAGTGGGACTTCAGCTCGTCCAGGTCGTTCCACACGCCGGTGGCGAGCCCGGCCGCGTAGGCGGCACCCAGACAGGTCGTCTCGGAGACCTTGGGCCGGATCACCGGCACGCCGAGCACGTCCGCCTGGTGCTGCATCAGGAGATTGTTCTTCGTCATCCCGCCGTCCACCTTCAGGGCCGTCAGGCGCACCCCGGAGTCCTGGTACATGGCGTCCACCACCTCGCGGGTCTGCCAGCTGGTCGCCTCCAGCACGGCGCGCGCCAGGTGGGCCTTGGTGACGTACCGCGTCAGGCCGGTGACCACGCCCCGCGCGTCCGCACGCCAGTAGGGCGCGAACAGACCGGAGAACGCGGGCACGATGTACGCGCCGCCGTTGTCCTCGACACCGGCCGCGAGGGGCTCGATGTCGTCGGCGGTGCTGATGATGCCGAGCTGGTCGCGGAACCACTGCACCAGCGCGCCGGTGATCGCGATGGCGCCCTCCAGGCAGTAGACCGGCGCCTCGTCGCCGATCTTGTAGCCCATGGTGGTGAGCAGCCCGTTCTTGGACGGCACGGGCCGGTTGCCGGTGTTCAGCAGCAGGAAGCTGCCGGTGCCGTAGGTGTTCTTCGCGTCGCCCACGTCGTAGCAGGCCTGCCCGAACACGGCCGCCTGCTGGTCGCCCAGGGCCGAGGCCACCGGCACGCCCGCCAGGTGGCCGACCGCGGTGCCGTACACCTCGGACGAGGAGCGGATCTCCGGGAGGATCGCCTCGGGCACGTCCATGGCCGCCAGGATGGCCGGATCCCACTGGAGGGTCTCCAGGTTCATCAGCATGGTGCGGCCCGCGTTGGTGACGTCCGTGACGTGCCGGCCGCCGTCCGTGCCGCCGGTCAGGTTCCAGATGAGCCAGGAGTCGATCGTGCCGAAGGCGATCTCCCCGCGCTCGGCGCGTTCGCGCAGGCCGGGCACGTTGTCCAGCAGCCAGGCGGCTTTGGGACCGGAGAAGTAGCTGGCCAGCGGCAGCCCGGTCTGCTCCCGGAACCGGTCCTGCCCCTCGCTGCCGCCCAGCCGGTCGCACAGCGCCGCGGTACGGGTGTCCTGCCAGACGATCGCGTTGTGCACGGGCTTGCCGGTCGCGCGGTCCCACAGGACGGTCGTCTCGCGCTGGTTGGTGATGCCCAGCGCGCTGAGCTGCCCGGCGCGCAGCCCCGCCTTGGCCGTGGCGCCCGCGACCACCGCCTGCACCTTCGCCCAGATCTCGGTGGCGTCGTGCTCGACCCAGCCCGGCTTGGGGAAGATCTGGCGGTGTTCGCGCTGGTCGACGGCGACGATGGCACCGCGCCGGTCGAAGACGATGCACCGGCTCGACGTGGTGCCCTGGTCGATTGCGGCCACGTACTTCTCGGCGTTGTCCGTCATGGCTACCCCTTGGAGACGCGGTTCCGGCGGATCGCGCGGCCGGAACCCCACCGGAGGAACGACCGGGCACCGGGCCGCTGCGGCCTCCGTGCCCTCACTCGTACGAGTGTGTCCCAGCGCGGCGGAACCCGCTCGGCACGACCACCGCGCCCCCGGCCACCCCACCCGCGCCCCGGCACGAACCCGGCGCCCGCCCACACCCCCGACCGCCCCGCCCAGCCACGACCGTCCCGCCGTCCCGCCGTCCCGGCATCCCGCCGTCCCGCCGTCCCGCCGTCCCGGCATCCCGGCATCCCGGCGGGACTGTCACCCGGCCTGCGGCACCGTGGCCGTCCGCCCGCGGCGGATTGTGTGGCCGGGCCGGGGCGCCCGGCCGACGACCCAGCTGGGGCCCTCCAGGGCCTTCGCCGCCCGCTTGAGCGGGGTCAGGCAGGCTGCTGCCTGCCGGTGGTCGGCCACGCTTCCCGGCTCGCAGACGACCGTGGCCAGGGACAGGGTGACCGGCGTTCCGCCCGCCGACCAGGGCGGGTCCAGTACGGCGGCCGCCAGCGGATCGAGCGCTTCCGGATCCGCCAGCAGCAGGAAGTCGTCGCCGCCGATATGTCCCACGCGCGTGGTTCCGGACGCGGCCTGCTCCAGGCTCCGCCCCACCGACCGGATCAGCTCGTCCCCGGCGGCGAACCCGGCGCCGTCGTTGACCTGCTTGAAGCGGTCGATGTCCAGCCAGCTCAGCGAGAACGCCCGGCCGGAGCGGATCCGCCGGTCCACCTCGGCCGTGATCGCGTCCGAGCCGGGCAGCCGGGTCAGCGGATTGAGCCCGGCCGCCTCCTCCACCCGGGACTCGGCCAGGGCCCGTACGAGGTCCGCCGGGCGTACGACGCCCACGCACCGCCCCCGGCGGTCGACCACCGCCACGTCGTCGGAGGTCCGCTCCTGCGTGCCGCGCGCGATCATGTCCAGCACCTCCCAGGCCGTCGCCTCGACGTCCACCGTGCGCGGCGGATCGCCGAGCCGGGCGGCCGGGCGGTCGGCGTACAGGGCGTGGCCGTAGCGCCCCGACATCATCAGCAGGAAGCGGGACCGGTGCACGGACCGCAGCGGCACCCCGTGACCGTCCACGAGCAGCACGCCCGTCACCTCGGGCGCACCGGTGAGCAGCGCCCGCACCCGGCCCGCCGGGACGTCCGCGGGCAGGAGCGCGGCGGGCCGCAGGAAGGGGCGCAGCGACGGTCCCGGGCCCGGCGCGGCCGGGGCGAGGGCGGGGGAGCGGGGCGGCACGTACACGTCGGCCACGGGCCGCCGGGCCGGTGGCGCGAACAGCTCGCCCTGCGCCCACTGGGCCCCGGCGGACACCGCGAGCGCGCACTGACGTTCGGTCTCCACGCCCTCGACGGACAGCAGCGCCCCCGACTGCTCGCACAGCGTGCGCATCGCCCGTACCGCCGCCGGCCGGGACAGCAGCGAGGAGTCCAGTTTCACCAGGTCGGGGGCGAGGTCGACGAGCAGGCGCAGTGGCAAGTCGCCGTCCCCGACCCCGTCAGCGCCGATCCGGAACCCCCGCTCCCGCACGGCGGACACGGCCTCCAGCAGGGCCGGGCGCGGTACGTGCGCGTACGGCGGTACGACGTCGAGCGTGACCTCCCACGGCAGGCGGCCCGCCCGGCGCACGGCCTCGTACAGGGCGGCCAGGTCACCGAGGTCGGCGAGCGTGCGGGCGAACACATTGATGTGCAGGGGCAGCAGCGTCTCCGTACGGGCCGCCGCGCGCAGCGCCGACACGGCCAGCCGGCCGTCCAGCTCGGGGTCGCGGAGCGCCTCGGCGAGCACGTCACCGGTCTCCGGCCGGGCCAGGACCTCCAGGGCCACGACCCCTCCGGTGGCCAGGTTGACCACCGGCTGGAAGGCGAAGCGGAGCGAGTCCGCCCAGGGACGCATGGGATGCACGGGAGCATGATGGCGCCGCGTACGGCGGCGCGGGCCGCGTTCATGAGACGTTCACGTGAGGCCACCCGTCGGCGGTACCCCGTAGGCGGAGCGGCTTCCGGGCGTTCCGCTTCCCCGGCGGGCCGGACCCCGCTAGATGTAGGAGACATGACACGACTGTCCCGGGCAGCCCGCACCGCCGTCACCGCCCTCGCCGCCCTGCTGACCCTGACCGCCGCTTCCGCGACGACCGCCGCCGCACCCCGGACCCGTACCGTCCCGGACCCGCGGGCGCCCGCCGACTTCGTGGCCCTGAGCGACATCGACCCGACGATCCTCCAGGAGATGCGCTACTTCACCCCGCACAACTTCATGGGCGAGCCCGTCGACGGTTACCGCCGGCCGATGTGCCTCCTCACCCGCCCCGCCGCCCAGGCCCTGCACCGCGCCCAGCGCCGACTGCTGCGCCGGGGCCACACCCTCAAGGTGTACGACTGCTACCGGCCGCAGCGCGCCGTCGACCACTTCGTGCGCTGGGCCCGCGACCTCGACGACCAGTCCATGAAGGGCGAGTTCTACCCGCGCGTCGACAAGACCCGCCTGTTCGACGACGGCTACATCGCGGCGAAGTCCGGCCACAGCCGCGGCTCGACCATCGACCTCACCGTCGTCCCGCTCCCGGTCCGGCCGACCCCTCCGTACGACCCCGCCCGGCCCCTGACGCCCTGCTACGCACCGCGCGCGGAGCGCTTCCCGGACAACTCCCTGGACATGGGCACGGGCTTCGACTGCTTCGACACCCTCGCGCACACCCTCGACCCCCGGATCCGGGGCCGACAGCACGCTCACCGGATGCTGCTCAAGGACACCCTGGAGCGCGTCGGTCTCGTGAACCTGCCCGAGGAGTGGTGGCACTTCACCTACCAGCCCGAACCGTACCCGGACACCTATTTCGACTTCCCCGTCTCCCGGGCCTCGCTCACCAGCGGCCCGCGCTCGGATGCCGGACCCTCCTGACGCAGGACGACCGGTCGGGATCGGATACAGTCCGCGCGTGTCCGAGAATCCACACCCGACTGTCAACTCCGTGCCCGATTCCCACTGTTCGGGCTGCGGAGCGCCCTACGGAGAGGGCATCTCCGGCTGGCCCCGCACCTGCCCGGCCTGCGGGGCCGTGGCCTACCGCAACCCGCTGCCGGTGGCGGTGGCCCTCCAGCCCGTCTACGACCCGAAGGGCACCGCCCTGGTGGTGATCACCCGCACCATCGACCCCGCGCGCGGCGGCACGGCCCTGCCCGGCGGCTACGTCGACGACCGCGAGGACTGGCGCCAGGCCCTCGTGCGCGAGCTCAAGGAGGAGACGGGCATCGACGCCGCCGCCCGCGACGTACGGCTCGCCGACGCCATGAGCGCGCCCGACGGCCACCTCCTGCTCTTCGGGATGCTTCCCGAACGCCCCGCCGAAGGGCTGCCGGAGTCCGCCGCCACCGACGAGACGTCCGGCTGGCACCTGCTGCGCAGGCCCGAGGAACTGGCCTTCCCTCTGCACACCCTGGCGGCACGGGCCTGGTTCGAGGGCCGCTACGTCTGACCCGTCCAGTCCTCTCCCGTCACGCCCCGTCTCCCGCCCCGGACCGGGCCACCGGGCCCACCGCCCGGCCCGGCCCGGCCCGCCTCGGCCCGGCCCGGCCCGGCTCAGTCAAGCCCCCGCACCCGCACCGGACGCGACGGCGCCACCGCACCGTCCTCCCGCTCCTGCTCCACGACCACCCGCCGGCCCTGCCTGCGGACGGAGTACCGCTCGATCGCGGGCTCGTCCCAGCCGTCGCCCGCGTCCGGCACCACCAGCCCGCCCCCGCCACGCCCGGGGGCGGGCGCCCACACCTCCAGTTCGACCTCGTCCGTCCCGCCCCGCACCGGGAGCACGGCACCCGCGCGCGCGAACACCGGGATCCGCCCCAGCGGCGCCTCCACGACCGCCTTCCCCGGCCCCTCGTACGCCCGGCCGGTCGCCGTGTCGTACCAGCGGCCCCGCGGCAGCCGCACCGTCCGCCGCTCCGCGCCGGGCTGGAGCACCGGCGCCACCAGCAGCGCGTCGCCCAGCAGGAAGGCGTCCCCGCAGTCCCGCAGCGCCCGGTCCTCGGGGGTGTTCCACCACACCGGGCGCACGTACGGCGCGCCCGTGCGCCGGGCCAGATGCGCCAGCGTGACGAAGTACGGCAGCAGCCGACGCCGCTCCAGCAGCGCCGCGCGCGCGTGCTCCAGCACCTCGGGACCGAACTCCCACGGCTCCCGCCGCCCCGCCCGCAGGCTCGCGTGCGTCCGGAACAGCGGCAGATACGCGGCCAGCTGGAACCAGCGCAGGAACAGCTCGGGCGAGGGACTGCCGTCGAAGCCGCCCACGTCGGGCCCCGAGTAGGGCACCCCGCACAGGCCCAGGCCCAGCACCAGCGACAGCGACGCCCGCAGTCCGGGCCAGCCCGTGGCCACGTCCCCCGACCAGGTCCCGCCGTAGCGCTGGAGCCCGGCCCAGCCCGAACGCGAGAACACGAACGGCCGCTCCCCGGGCACCGCGGCGCGCACGCCCTCGTACCCGGCCTGCGCCATGCACAGCCCGTACACGTTGTGCGCCTCGCGGTGGTCGCCGCCGCGGCCCTCCAGGGCGTGCCGCGCCGACCGCGGCAGCGTGGTCTCGCCGAAGGCCGCGAAGGACGTCGGTTCGTTCATGTCGTGCCAGAAACCGGAGAAGCCCTGGTCCAGCCGCTCCCGGTACAGCCCGCCCCACCACGCGCGCACGCGCGCGTGCGTGAAGTCCGGGAAGACCGTCTCGCCGGGCCACACCACACCCCGTACGACGTCCCCCGACGCGTCCCGTACGAACGCGTCCCGCGTCGTCCCCGAGTCGTACACGGCGTCCCCCGGCGCGGCGGGCACTCCCGGGTCGACGATCGACACCAGCCGGATCCCGTCCCGGCGCAGCTCCTCCGCGAGCACCGGCAGCTTGGGGAAGCGCTCCTGGTCGACGGTGAACACCCGGTGCGCGTCCAGGTGGTCGATGTCCAGGTGCACGGCGTCCAGCGGGAGACCGCGCTCCTGGTAGCCCGCGACGATCCGGCGCACCTCCTGCTCGCTGCCGAAGCCCCACCGCGCGTGCTGGTGGCCGAGCGCCCACGCGGGCGGCAGCGCGGCCGCTCCGGTGAGCGAGGCCCAGGTGTGCAGCACGCGCGCGGGAGTGCCGACGACCACCCAGCAGCGCAGCGGTCCGCCGTCCATCCGCAGCTCGCTCGCGCCGGGCCGGTCGTGCCCCGAACCGGCGCCCTCCTCACCCTCGCGCAGGACGACGGTGCCGTCCCAGGAGTTGTCGTGGAACACCAGGTGGGTGCCCGCGTCCGCGACGACCAGCTGCACCGGCATCGTGAGGTACAGCGGATCGTCGCCGGGCCCGAACGGGCGGCCGGGATCGGTGTTCCACAGGCGGTAGGCGCCGTCGCGCAGACGCGGACCCGACGCCCGCGCGCCCAGGCCGAAGAACCGCGCGTCCGCCGTCACCCGGGACCGCTGCATCCAGCGCGCCGTCCCGCCGCCGACCGGCTCCCACCAGCGGGGCGGCAGATCGCGGCGCAACGGCACACCGCCGGGCGTGCACACCTCCACGGCGCCGTGCCGCGAGACGGTGACGGTGACCCGCTCGGCCACGACCCGCCAGCCGCCGTCCTTGTCCGGCTCCAGCACCGCCCGCGGGTCGGGCTCGGGGCCCTCCCCGGCCAGGGCGTACGACGGCAGGGGAGCGGCCCCGTCCCAGCCCCAGAAGACCGCTCCGTTCGCCGCGACGAGCAGGCGCAGCTCCGAGCGGCTGAACCGCACCACACCGCCCCCCGGGCCGGGCAGCGCGTCCAGCACCTCACCGGGCACCCGCGCCCGCTCCGCGCCCCGCGGGGGCAGGCCCTCGGCGTCGGCACGCCGCCGACGCCAGGCGGCCCGTACGGTGCGCACCCCCTGGGCCGCCCCCGCGGAGCCGACCGCCTTCACCGAACGCACCAGGTCACGACCGTTCATGCTGATCACCCTGCCATTGACGGCGCCGCGCGGAGGTGTCGTTCAACTGCCGTTCACCCAGGCTCAGGCCACATCTTCACGACAGGGACTATGTGGGGCCAACCCTGGTGCGGAAGTCGATCACATGGCATCGTCCGTGTCAGCCGCGTCACGCGCACACCCCAGCACGTGCGCGGACCGACGCACACGACGCGCAGAGTCCGGGAGCCGCCCATGTCGACCGTGAACCCCCTGCCGCTCTGGCAGCCCGATCCGCAGCGGATCGCCCAGGCCCAGATCACGCAGTTCCAGGCGTGGGCGGCCGCACACCACGGAGCGCCCGCCGAGGGCGGCTACCCGGCCCTGCACCGCTGGTCCGTCGACCACCTGGAGAGCTTCTGGCAGGCCGTCACCGAGTGGTTCGACGTCCGCTTCAGCACCCCCTACGCGCGCGTGCTGGGCGACCGCACGATGCCCGGGGCGCAGTGGTTCCCCGGCGCCACCGTGAACTACGCCGAGCACGCCCTGCGCGCGGCCGCCACCCGCGCGGACGAGCCCGCCCTCCTCCAGGTGGACGAGACCCACGAACCGCGCCCGGTGACCTGGTCCGAGCTGCGCCGCCAGGTCGGCTCGCTCGCGGCCGAGCTGCGCGCCCTCGGCGTACGCCCGGGGGACCGGGTCAGCGGCTATCTCCCGAACGTCCCCGAGGCCGTCGTCGCCCTGCTCGCCACCGCCGCGGTCGGCGCCGTCTGGACCTCCTGCGCCCCCGACTTCGGCGCCCGCAGCGTCCTCGACCGCTTCCAGCAGGTCGAACCGGTCGTGCTGTTCACCGTCGACGGCTACCGCTACGGCGGCAAGGAGCACGACCGCGGCGACGTCGTCGCCGAACTGCGCCGCGAACTGCCCACCCTGCGCGCCGTGGTGCACATCCCCCTGCTGGGCACCGCCGCACCGGAGGGCACCCTCGCCTGGTCCGACCTGACCTCGGCCGACGTCGAACCCGTCTTCGAACAGGTGCCCTTCGACCATCCGCTGTGGGTGCTGTACTCCTCGGGCACCACGGGCCTGCCCAAGGCCATCGTGCAGTCCCAGGGCGGCATCCTCGTCGAGCACCTCAAGCAGCTCGGCCTGCACTGCGACCTGGGGCCCGGAGACCGCTTCTTCTGGTACACGTCCACCGGCTGGATGATGTGGAACTTCCTCGTCTCCGGCCTGCTGACCGGGACGACGATCGTCCTGTACGACGGCAGCCCGGGGTACCCCGACACGGGCGCCCAGTGGCGCATCGCCGAGCGCACTGGGGCCACCCTCTTCGGCACCTCGGCCGCCTATGTGATGGCCTGCCGCAAGGCGGGGGTGCACCCGGCGCGCGACCACGACGTGTCGCGGATCCGGTGCGTCGCCACCACCGGGTCGCCGCTCCCGCCCGACGGATTCCGCTGGCTGCACGACGAGGTCGGCGACGACCTGTGGATCGCCTCCGTCAGCGGCGGCACCGACGTCTGCTCCTGCTTCGCCGGGGCCGTGCCGACCCTGCCCGTCCACATCGGCGAGCTCCAGGCCCCCTGCCTCGGCACCGACCTGCGGTCCTGGGACCCGGAAGGGCGGCCCCTGGTCGACGAGGTCGGCGAGCTGGTCGTCACCAACCCCATGCCCTCGATGCCGATCCACTTCTGGAACGACCCGGACGGCAGCCGCTACCACGACAGCTACTTCGCCGTGTACCCCGGCGTATGGCGGCACGGCGACTGGATCACCCTCACCTCCCGCGGCTCCGTGATCATCCACGGCCGCTCCGACTCCACGCTCAACCGCCAGGGCGTGCGCATGGGGTCCGCCGACATCTACGAGGCCGTCGAGCGGCTCCCCGAGATCAGGGAGTCCCTCGTCATCGGCGTCGAACAGCCCGACGGCGGGTACTGGATGCCGCTCTTCGTCCAGCTGGCCCCCGGAGCCGTCCTGGACGACGCGCTGCTGGACCGCATCAAGCGGACCATCCGCGAACAGCTCTCCCCGCGCCACGTGCCCGACGAGGTCATCGCGGTCCCCGGCGTCCCGCACACCCTCACCGGCAAGCGCATCGAGGTCCCGGTCAAACGCCTGCTCCAGGGCACCCCGCTGGAGAAGGCCGTCAACCCCGGCTCCGTCGACGACCTCGGCCTGCTGCGCTTCTACGAGGAACTGGCCCGCAAGCGCGCCTGACGCGGACGGGCCGGGCCCGCCGCCCGCCGGTCAGCCGCCGTAGGTGGCCTCCGACTCGTCCAGCACCGCGGCGAAGTCGGAGGCCAGCCGGGCCGCGTCCGCGGGTTCCAGGCCGGCCACGGAGATCCGCAGCCCCGGCGGCGACGCCAGCCGGAACCTGGCACCCGCCGCGACCCACCAGCCGTAGGACCGCAGCCCGTTCACCACCGCCGACTCGTCGGCCACCGGAACCCACACGTTCATCCCGCTCGCCCCATGGGCCGCGATGCCCCGGTCCGCCAGCTCCCCGAGCAGGGCGCCGCGCCGCACGGAGTACGCCCCACGCGCGCGGGACACCAGCGCACGCGTGTCCTCGTCGGTCAGCAGCCCGTGCACCGTCTCCTGGAGCAGATGGCTGACCCAGCCCGAGGTCAGCAGCAGCCGCCCGTCGTGCCGGGCCAGGGTGACGGCGTCGCAGGCCGCCACCGCACAGCGCAGGTCCGCCCCGAGGAACTTGCTCACCGTCCGCACATGCACCCACCGGGACAGGCCGGCGGAGCCGAGGGCGTGCAGCGGTACGTCCGCCACCGCCGACGTGTGGTCGTTCTCCAGGACCAGGACGTCCGGCTCCGCGCGCAGCACATCGGCGAGCGCCGCGCGCCGCTCGGCCGAGAAGCACCCGCCGTACGGGTTCTGCCCGCGCGGACTGCACACCACGGCGCGCGCACCGGCCCGCAGCGCCCGCCGCAGGGCCTCGGGCCGCATCCCCTCGTCGTCCACCGCCACCGGCACGCTGCGCAGCCCCAGCGCGGTCACCAGGTCGAGCAGGTGGTGGTAGCCCGGGTCCTCCATCGCCACCGCGTCGCCGGGACGCAGCTCCACGGAGAGCAGCCGGCCCACCAGATCCAGCGCGCCGTGCGCGAAGGTCACGTGCTCCACCGGCACTCCGTCCGCGCCGAGCCAGTCGCGCACCGTGTCCTCCAGCCGGGGCAGCCGGGGGGACGAGCGGTGCGAGCGCGCGCCGGGCGCCAGCCGGGACGGCGGCGCCAGAGCGGGCAGGAACGCGGGATCCGGATGCCCGCCCGCCAGGTCACGCAGCCCCTGCGGGACCCTCGGCGGCCGCCGCGAGGCCACCGCGGGGGCGGGCGCCACCACGGTCCCGCCCCGGCCGCGGGTCACCACGATGCCCCGCCCGCGCAGCTCCTTGTACGCCGTCGCCACCGTCCCCGGGCTCACCGCCAGTTCGTCCGCCAGCCGCCGCACCGGCGGCAGCGCCGCGCCCGGCGCCAACGCCCCCTCGGAGACGGCGTGTTCCACCGACGAGGCAATCGCCTTGGCCGTCGCCCCACTGATCGCATAATGTACTGCCACGTTGATCATTATGTATCAATACATAATTTCAGGCAAGGGGGAACAGTGCGCATCACTCGCGGCACGAGAACCAAGGGCACCGGCACCACACCGACCACCAGGACAGGACGCCCGCGCGTACCCGGCGGCCCCGACGGCCGCCGCATGCTCCTCGTCGCCCTCGTCGACCGCACCGGCAGCGGACTGTGGGCCTCCGTCTCCGTCCTCTACTTCACCTACGTCTCCGGACTCTCCCTCGCCCAGGTCGGCACCCTCGCCGCCCTCGCCGGAGCCGTCGGCATCGCCGGCGCCCCCCTCGGCGGCCGCCTCGCCGACCGGTTCCCGCTCACCCGCGTCCTCATCGCACTGCAACTCCTGCGCGCCGTCGCCTCCCTGGGCCTGCTCACCACCGGCGACTACGGCCTGCTGCTCGTCTTCTCCGCCCTCGGCGGCCTCGGCGACCGCGCCGCCAGCATCCTCACCAAGCTCTACGCCACCCGCGTCTCAGGCCCCGACCGCGTCCGCTACCAGGCCCTCAACCGCACCGCGGCCAACGCGGGCTGGGCCCTGGGCGGCCTCGCGGCCGCGGGCGCCCTCGCCGTCGGCACCACCGCCGCCTACCGGTGGCTGCTCCTCGGCGACGCCCTCTCCTTCGTCGCCGTCGCACTGCTCACCCTGCGCTGCGGCGAACCCCCCTCGCCCTCCCGCACCGTCACCGTCACCGGCACCCCCGCTCCCGCCGCCCGGCCCGCCACCCCGTGGCGGGACCGCACCTACCTCGCCTACGTCGCCACCGAGACCGTCCTCTTCCTCGACGACGCGGTCTTCAGGGTCGGCCTCCCCCTGTGCATCGCCCACAGCAGCGACGTCCCGCACGGCCTCGCCCCCCTGCTGATGGTGCTCAACAACGTGCTGGTCGTCGCCCTCCAGGTCCCCCTGGCACGCTTCGGCGCCACCACCGCCGCCGCCCGCACCCTCCTGCTCCCGCTCTCCGCCGCCTACGCACTCGGCGGCGCCGCCCTCGCCCTCTCCACGACCGGCGGCACCCTCACGGCCGTCGCGCTCCTCACCGGCGCCGCCACGGTCTTCACCCTCGCCGAGATGCTCCACGCCACCGTCTCCTGGGAACTGTCCGTCGCCCTCGCCCCCGGCACGGCCCAGGGCACCTACCTCGGCGTCCACGGACTGGCCCAGGCCGCCCAGCGCACCATCGGCCCCCTCGCCGTCACCGCGGCCCTCGCCACCGGCCCCGCCGGATGGGCCGTCTTCGGCGGCGGCATCGCCCTGACCTGCGTCATCCAGCACCGCACCGTCCGCGGCCGCCTCAGCAGACCCCCGTTGTCAGTGCCCCCGGTTACGGTGAGTGAGCATTGATCGACCGTGCACACACGGCACACCATGGGGGAAACATGGCGCACACCGACCACCGGACCATGCGACGCGCCCTGCGCCGCGAGATCGCCGGCACCATCGGCCTGCTCACCGACGCACAGGACTTCCGCGCCATGCGGCGCTACCGGAGCTTCGTCTTCGACGACCACACCACCTACCTCCGCCACGTCGAAGCACTCCTGAGGGTCAGGGCGGCCCAGGGCGGCCACACCACCGTCGCCCTCTTCGACCCCGAGGAATACGCCGCGTTCTGCGCGCGGACCGGCCTCGACCCGGACACGGGCGCCAGCCGCGCCCGCTTCACCGCCGAGCTGGCCGGCGCGGGCCCGGCCCTGCCCTACGACGGCAGGCCCCTCACCGAACTCGTCCCCGCCCTCGTCGACGAGGCCGTCCGCCAGGCCACCTGGGAGTACGCCTCCACCCTCCTCGCCCGGCTCGGCCCCTGCGCCGCATGCGGCGAGGACATCGGCCGCGCCGCCTTCGCCAGGGCCGCCGGCCTCCTCGTCCGCATCCTCGACACCGCCCCGCCCGGCAACCGCCACCTGGTGTGCAGCGTCTCCACCGCACCCGAGACCCTGCTCGCCGCGCTCCGCGCCGACGACCAGGACGGCGACGGTCCGCCGGGCGACACCACCCGCCTCGACGAGGCCGAAGCCCTCGAATTCACCACGGTCCTGGCCCTCGGCCTCGCCACCCGCAGCCCCGGCGGACTCGTCATGCGCACCACGGCACCGGGCACACCCGACCGCATCTACGGCTGGCGCCTGCGCGGCGACCGGCTGCACCCGCTCACCGCCGCCGAGGTCTTCGACGCCTACTGCACCGACATCGAGTCCGGCGACCTCGTCGCACCCGAGTCCGGCGTGGACTACACGACACCCCCCGACCTCGGGGACGAAGAACCCACACCCCCGCACCGGCACTGAACAGCACCGGCACCGGGCACACCGGACACACGAGGGGCGCTCCACCCGAAGGCGGAGCGCCCCTCACGGACCGGCCGGAGCGCCGACCGGCCCTCTCACCGTCCGCTCACTCGCCGGACAGCACCGCCTGCGCCGCCTCGCGCGCCTCCTCGGCACTGTCCGTGGCCCGCGCCGCAGCCGCGGCACGCTCGCACTGCGCCAGCGTGTACTTGGCCAGCGCGGCGCGCACATACGGAAGCGACGCCGCACCCATCGACAGGGAGGTGACCCCCAGACCGGTCAGCACACACGCCAGCAGCGGATCCGCGGCCGCCTCACCGCAGACACCGCAGCTCTTGCCCTCGGCCCGCGCCGCCTCGGCGGCCAGCGCGACCAGGTCGAGCAGCGCAGGCTGCCACGGATCCTGCAACCGCGACACCGCACCCACCTGACGGTCGGCGGCGAAGGTGTACTGCGCGAGGTCGTTGGTCCCCAGCGACAGGAACTCCACCTCCTGGAGCACCGACCGCGCCCGCAGCGCCGCCGACGGGATCTCCACCATCGCACCGAACTTCGCCCGCAGCCCCGCCGCACGGCAGGCGTCCGCGAACGCCTTGGCGTCGGCCCGGTCGGCGACCATCGGCGCCATGACCTCAAGGTGCACCGGCAGCCCCTCGGCCGCCTTGGCGAGGGCCGTCAGCTGGGTGCGCATCACCTCCGGGTGGTCCAGCAGCGTCCGCAGACCACGCACCCCCAGAGCGGGGTTCGGCTCGTCCGCGGGCGTCAGGAAGTCGAGCGGCTTGTCCGCGCCCGCGTCCAGCACCCGCACGACCACACGGCCCTCGGGGAACGCCTCCAGCACCTGCCGGTAGGCCGCGACCTGCTTCTCCTCGGACGGCGCGTTCTTGTTGTCGTCCAGGAACAGGAACTCGGTCCGGAACAGACCCACGCCCTCGGCGCCCGCCTCGACCGCCGCCGGGAGGTCCGCGGGCCCGCCGATGTTGGCCAGCAGCGGCACCTTGTGGCCGTCGGAGGTCGCACCCGGACCCGTGGACGCGGCCAGCGCCGCCCGGCGCTCGGCCGCGGCCGTCTCCAGCTGCCCCTTCTTCTCCTCGCTCGGGTTCACGAAGATCTCGCCGGAGCTGCCGTCCACGGCGATCACCGTGCCCTCGGCCAGCTCACCGGCCCCCGGCAGCGCCACCACGGCCGGCACCCCGAGCGCCCGCGCCAGAATCGCGCTGTGACTCGTCGGCCCGCCCTCCTCGGTGACGAAACCGAGGACCAGCGTCGGATCGAGCAACGCGGTGTCGGCCGGCGCCAGATCCCGCGCGACCAGCACATACGGCTCGTCACTGTCCGGCACGCCCGGCATCGGCACGCCCAGCAGACGCGCGACGATACGGTTCCGCACGTCGTCGAGGTCCGCCACGCGCCCCGCGAGGTACTCACCGGCACCCGCCAGCAGATCCCGGTACGCGGCGAACGCGTCGTACACGGCGCGCTCCGCGGTGCTGCCGACGGCGATACGCCGGTCGACGTCCGCGATCAGCTCCGGGTCCTGCGCCATCAGGGCCTGCGCCTCCAGCACGGCCTGCGCCTCGCCGCCCGCCAGGTTGCCCCGCGCGGTGAGGTCGGCGGCCACGGCGTCCACGGCCTGGCGGGCGCGCCCCTGTTCACGCTCCGCCTCGTCCGCCGCTATCTGCTTCGCGGGCGGCTCCAGGACCGCCGTACCCATGTGCCGAACCTCGCCGATCGCCACACCGTGGCTCACACCGACGCCTCGCAGCGTTGTCTCCATCTCACCCGTCTCCGTTAATGCGGCGCATGCCGCCGTGGTGGTCGTTCTGTGCGCCGTCCCGGCGAACGGCGGGGCGGTCAGCTCCAGGAGAAGAGGCTGTCGCCGGCCTTCACCTCGCCGCTCTCGTGCAGGTCGGCGAGGGACTCCGCCGTGGCCTCGAGCGCGACGACGGGACATACGGGGGACTTGCCGGCGGCCTCGACGGCGGCGGGGTCCCAGCGCACCACGGCCTGGCCGCGGGTCACCGTGTCGCCCTTGTTCACGAGCAGCTCGAAGCCCTCGCCGTTGAGCTGAACGGTGTCGATACCGAGGTGGACGAGCACGCCGTGGCCCTGCTCGTCGACGACGACGAAGGCGTGCGGGTGCAGCGAGACGATGACACCGTCCACGGGGGCGACGGCCTCGGAGGGCTCACGCACCGGGTCGATGGCGGTGCCGGGGCCGACCATGGCGCCGGCGAAGACGGGGTCCGGCACGTTGGCCAGTCCGATGGCACGTCCGGCGAGCGGGGACGTCACGGTGGTCATGGGAAGCCTCCCAGGGGTGGAGATTCGTAGGGCCGTCACTGCCTGTACCGGACGGCGTGCTGTCCAGCAGCGTATGTCACGGTAAGTGCCGGTTCCGGCCGAGAGCTTACGACAGCTCACCTTAGTGGTCTAGACCACCAATCCCATGGATTTGCACCCGCTCCACGGGCCCCTGTACAGTCGTACTCCTGCCTGGGGGTGAGTGACGCGAACAAGCGTCCTCGACCCGAGCGGAACCCAACTCGTCAGATCCTATCTCTGGATCCCCTTCCGCATGCTCGCGGGACGGTGGTCAAGAGGGCCGGAAAAGCCTGATAGAGTTTGGAACACCGAAGGGAAGCGCCCGGAGGAAAGCCCGAGAGGGTGAGTACAAAGGAAGCGTCCGTTCCTTGAGAACTCAACAGCGTGCCAAAAGTCAACGCCAGATATGTTGATACCCCGTCTCCGGCCGTCATGGTCGGGACGAGGTTCCTTTGAAGAAAACACAGCGAGGACGCTGTGAACCGGGGGAACATTCCTTCCCCTTGGTTCCGCTCTCGTGGTGTCGACCGGATTACCGGTAAACATTCACGGAGAGTTTGATCCTGGCTCAGGACGAACGCTGGCGGCGTGCTTAACACATGCAAGTCGAACGATGAACCACTTCGGTGGGGA
>NZ_JBSFSI010000005.1:0-538543 GCF_053589675.1 Streptomyces sp. NPDC003284 | reverse complement strand
TGAGGGAAACGCCCGGTTACATTCCGAACCCGGAAGCTAAGCCTCACAGCGCCGATGGTACTGCAGGGGGGACCCTGTGGGAGAGTAGGACACCGCCGAACAATCATTCAGAAAAGGCCCACACCTCACGGTGTGGGCCTTTTCTTTTGTCTGCATTACCGTAGGCCCCATGAGCACCTCCGACAGGGTCGACAAGCACGACGAGAAGTACCTGGTCCGCGCCATACGCGCCGACGAGTGGCCGGCCGTGAAGGCATTGCGGCTGGAGGCGCTCCAGGACCCGGTGGCGCACCTCGCCTTCCTGGAGACGTACGAGGAGGCCGTGGAGCGGCCCGACTCGTTCTGGCGGGAGCGGGCGGCCGGGGCCGCCGAAGGGTCCACCGAAGTACGGCAGTTCATCGCCGAGGCACCGGACGGGACCTGGGTCGGATCGGTCACCCTGCTCATGGAGGAGGCCGGTACGACCGACTGGGCCGGGTTCCCGATCGAGCGGCGCCAGGGACATCTCGTGGGCGTGTACGTACGGCCCGAGCACCGGGGGTGCGGGCTCACGGAGGTGCTGTTCGACGAGGCGCTGCGCTGGGCCTGGGAGATCGGTGCGGAGCGGGTGCGGCTGATCGTCCACGAGGAGAACGGCCGGGCCCAGCGCTTCTACCGCAGGGTCGGCTTCCTGCCGACCGGCCGGACGGTCCCGCTGGCCTCCGCGCCCGACGCGAACGAGCTGGAGTATGTCCTCGAACGCCCCTGAAGCACCGTGAGGTCAGGCCGGGAGTTCGTCGTGCGGCCAGCGGGCGCGGGCCTGTTCGCGGGAGCGGATGAGGGCCAGCGTCGGCAGGCCGCGGTCGGCGCCGCGGGCCAGCAGCTCGGGGAGCTGGGGCAGCGGGGCGACGGCCGCCACGTCGTCGAGGACGAGCGTGAGTGGTGGGTCGAGCCGACCGGAGGATGACCGTTCGGCCATGCGCCGGCCGCGCTCGACCACGCTTGCGGCGAGTGCCGTGAGGAGGGGCATGGCACCCGGGTTGGTACGAGGATCCTCGATGGATTCCCCCACCAGGTAAAGCGTTCCCCCTTCATTGACGAAGGAATCCAAGGCGACCGCATCATTTCGGTGCGGTGTGCACGCCTCGCGGATGTTCACCGTGGAGAGGGCGGCCAGGGCGCGGCCGGTCAGCTCCTGGGCCAGGTCGCGGCGGTCGGGGTGCGCGGTGAGCGCGGCCTCCAGTTCGCCCGCCGAGCCGGTCGCGGCCTTCGGGTTGGTGCGCAGGATCCTTACGGCTTCCTGGAGTTGGGTGCCCTGCGACCAGCGGTGCACATGACGGACCGTACGGCCGTCGACGGCGGCGGCGTGCAGATAGCACCGCAGGAGCGTGCGGGCGGTGTCGTTCAGCGTCTGGTCGATCTTCGCGGTGGACTGGACCGGGGCGAGCAGGGCGGCGGCGCGTGCCACCGCCGTGTCCTTGTCCGCGCAGCCGGTCAGGGGCGACCAGTGCAGCCTGGCCGGGGTGTCGCACAGGTGGGCGGGATCGTAGAGGAGGACCGGGCCCAGTTTGGCTCTGGCGTCCTTGGTGTCCTGCCACAGGGCGGGGTCGGACGTGACGACCAGGGCGGGTCCGGCGGCGTCGAGGACCGCCTGCGCGGCCGTCGCCCGGCGGCTCTCCTTCGGCGCGACGGCGAGCGTGGGCCGTGTGACGGTCTCCACGGCGACTTCTGCGGTCGGCTGCGGCGGTGGCGGTGGCGGTGGCGGTGGCTCGGAGGCTGCCGGTACCGGTACCGGGACCGGTGCGCTGGGGACCTCGTGGTGTGCCGGTGCGGGTGCGGCTTCCTGCCAGGGGGCGGCCGTCTCGGGCGGGGCGGGAGCCGCCGCCGGGCGGGTGCGGGCGGCCCTGGCCTCGGCGCGTCGCCGGGCCCGGCCGGCGCGCCAGCGCGTGGTCGTGCCGATGGCGAAGACGGTCAGCACGAACAGCACCATCAACTGGCCGATGAACAGGCCCCAGAACAGCCCGTAGCCCGAGAGGCTGCCGGGCGGGGTGTCGGGCCAGGCACCGGGGACGTCGTGCGGGTCGGTGGCGAGGTGGCGCATGGCCAGGGGCGTACGGGGGAAGCTGACGCCGGACGGCCAGGAGCCGTGCGTGAACAGCCCGGCCAGGCCCGTCGCCGTCCACACCAGCACGGTCATGCCGAGCAGGAAGGCGAGCAGGCCGACCAGCAGGCCGTCCGGGATGCCGCCCTGGCTCCGGCCCCTGCCCGGGGCGCGGTCGTCGGGTCTCACCTGCCTGCCTCTCCTGTGCCACCGTCCCCTATGCCACCGTCGACTCGGAGGAGCCGCCCAGGTCGGGGACGTGCTGTTCCACGAAGGCCGCCGCCCGCTGCTCGGCCTCCAGCTCGGCGGCGCGCAGGGCGTCGTCGGAGGCGAGGCGGTCGTGCGAGGACTCGGTCATGGCGCGGTCGGTGAAGACCAGCGGCCGTTCGGTCTCGGTGATCAGGTGTTTGACGACCTGGACGTTGCCGTTGACGTCCCACACGGCGATGCCCGGGGTGAGGGTGGGGATGATCTCCACCGCCCACCGGGGCAGGCCGAGGACCCGGCCGGTGGCTCTCGCCTCGTCGGCCTTCTGGGCGTAGATCGTCCTGGTGGAGGCCATCTTCAGGATGGCGGCGGCCTCCTTCGCCGCGGCGCCGTCGACCACGTCGGACAGGTGGTGGACGACGGCGACGAAGGACAGGCCGAGCCGGCGCCCGAACTTCAGCAGCCGCTGGAACAGCTGGGCCACGAACGGGCTGTTGATGATGTGCCAGGCCTCTTCGACCAGGAAGATGCGCTTCTTGCGGTCGGGGCGGATCCAGGTGTGCTCCAGCCACACGCCGACGATCGCCATGAGGATGGGCATGGCGATGGAGTTGCGGTCGATGTGGGACAGGTCGAACACGATCAGTGGCGCGTCCAGGTCGATGCCGACCGTGGTCGGGCCGTCGAACATGCCGCGCAGGTCGCCGTCGACCAGGCGGTCCAGGACCAGGGCGACGTCCAGGCCCCAGGCGCGGACGTCGTCTATGGCGACGTTCATCGCCTCCGCCGACTCCGGTTCGGGGTGGCGCAGTTGCTCGACGATGTCGGACAGGACCGGCTGGCGCTGCACGATCGTCTCGTTGACGTAGGCGTGCGCGACCTTGAGGGCGAAGCCGGAGCGCTCGTCCAGGCCGTGGCCCATCGCGACCTCGACGATCGTCCGCAGCAGGGCGAGCTGCCCGGTGGTGGTGATCGACGGGTCGAGCGGGTTGAGGCGGATGCCGTGGTTGAGGGCGGCCGTCGGGTCGAGGCGGATGGGGGTTATGCCCAGCTCCTCGGCGATGAGGTTCCACTCGCCGACGCCGTCCTCGCCCTGGGCGTCCAGGACGACGACCTGGCGGTCGCGGAAGCGCAGCTGGCGCAGGACGTACGTCTTCTCCAGGGCCGACTTGCCGTTGCCGGACTCGCCGAGGACCAGCCAGTGCGGGGCGGGGAGCTGCTGGCCGTACAGCTGGAAGGGGTCGTAGATGTAGCCCTTCCCGGAGTACACCTCGCGGCCGATGATGACGCCCGAGTCGCCGAGGCCGGGCGCGGCCGTGGGCAGGTAGACCGCCTGGGCCTGGCCCGTGGAGGTGCGCACCGGCAGCCGGGTCGTCTCGACCTTCCCGAACAGGAAGGACGTGAAGGCGTCCGTGAGTGCGGTCAGCGGGTCCCGCATCAGAGCATCAGCCCCTACCGTCGGATTCCGGTGGCGAACGGGAGCGTGTTCACGAAGGCGCGGTGGTGCTCGCGGTCGCACCACTCCAGCTTCAGATACGACTTTCCGGCGGAGGCGCGAATGGTCCGCTTGTCGCGGGCCAGGGCCTCGGGGGTGCGGGAGGAGACGGTGATGTAGCCGACGAGGTTGACACCGGCCGCGCCGCTGGCGAGGTCGTCGCCGCGCTGGTCGAGGCGGTGGTGGGCCTGGACGTCGCGGGGGTCCACGGTGCGGTTCATCTTGGCGGCGCGGCTGGCCTCGGCGACGTCGTTGGTCTTCTCGGTCAGCATGCGCTCGATGGCGACCTCGGTGGGCTCCAGGTCCATGGTGACGGCGACCGTGCGGATCACGTCCGGGGTGTGGACCAGCAGCGGCGCCAGGAAGTTGACGCCGACCGGGGTCATCGGCCACTCCTTGACCCACGCGGTGGCGTGGCACCAGGGCTCGCGGGTCGCGGACTCGCGGGTCTTGGCCTGGAGGAACGTCGGCTCCATGGCGTCCAGCTCGGCCGGCCAGGCGTTGCGCTGGGTCATCGCCTGGATGTGGTCGATCGGGTGGTCCGGGTCGTACATGGAGTGGATCAGCGAGGCGAGGCGGCCCTGGCCGAGCGGCTGGCGCACCCGGATGTCGGCCTCCTGGAGGCGCGAGCAGATGTCGGTCAGCTCGCGGGCCATGACGACGGCGAGCCCGGCGTCGCGGTCGAGCCTGCGGCCCGAGCCGGGGCGGGCGGCGCGGGCCATCGCGTGGGCCTCGGCCGCCAGTTCGCGGCTGAAGTGCATGCAGGCGACGAGGTAGGCGCGGTGCTGCTCGCTGCTGGTGGACACCATGGACTGGAGCTGCTCGTACGAGCCCTGGAGCCACTGCGGGGCCCGCTCGTCGCCGCGCTGGGAGACGTCCTTGGCGTGCGCGTCCGGGTCGGCGGGCAGGGTGCGGGCGAGCATCTGGAGGCGGGTGACGAAGCCGTCGCCGTTGGCCACGTGCTTGAGCAGGGTGCCGAACCGGTCGACGAGGGCCTCCTGGTCCTCGGAGTCGCGCAGTCCGACGCCGGGGCCCTCGATCTCGATGGCGGCGGTGACCGTCTTGCGGTCGGCGTGCAGCAGGACGGCGATCTCGTCCGGGCCGAACGGCGCGGCGAGCCAGGTGATCCGGCCGATGCCGGGCGGCGGGCCGATCTCGATCTCCCGGCCGTCGCTGCGGGTGCCGGCCTCCATCACACCGGAGCGGTAGACGGTGCCGCGCTTGACGGTGCGCTTGAAGCTGCGGTTGATCTCGAACCACTTGTAGAAGGTCCGGTGCTTGTAGGGCACGTAGACGGCGGCCAGGGCCAGCAGCGGGAAGCCGGCCAGCAGGACGATGCGCAGGGACAGCACGGGGACGAGGAGTCCGCAGAGCATGCCGAGGGCGGCGCCGGCGATGATCAGCGCGATCTCGCCGGTCTCGCGGTTGCGGCCGACGATGGCGTTCGGCCGGGCGCGGCCGATCAGATATGTACGGCGGGGCGTGACCGCGGGGGACACGTGGGACTCGGTCGTCAACGCCCTTCACCTCCCGTGCGATGGGTGTTGCTGTTGCGGGTGCTGCTGGCGTGGGGGGTGTTCACCGGGCTGGGGGCGCGGGGAGCGGGGGCGGCGGAGGGGACGGAGCCGCCGCTGTCGCCGGCGCGCGAGCCGTGCGCGGCGAAGCCGCCGGCGGTCTGGTTGGCGGGGCGGGGCGCCGAGGCGCCGCCGCCGGCCGCGCCGCCGCTGTCGGCCCGGGTGCTGTGGGTCTTGATGCCCTGGGCGACGAGGCTCGCCGGGGAGCTGATGACGGCCGCGGCCTTGCCTTCGGCGCCCTGCATGATGCGGTTGTTGCGGCCGGCGGCGATCTCGTCGCCGAAGCCGGGCACGAAGCGGTAGATCATGGCGCTGGCGAAGATGGCGAGCAGGATGATGGCGAGGCCGGAGACGACGGCGGCGAGTGCGTCGGGGCCGTCGTCGGTGGAGAGCGCGCTGGCGAGGCCGAGCACGATGACGATCACCGGCTTGACCAGGATGACGGAGATCATGATGCCCGCCCAGCGGCGGACGTGGCCCCACAGGTTCTTGTCGACGAGCCCGGAGTAGACGACGACGCCGAGCAGGGCGCCGACGTAGAGCAGGATCGCCCGCAGGAACAGCTCCAGGTAGAGCACGCCCGCGGCCAGGATCGAGATGATCGAGACCAGGATCAGCATGATCGGGCCGCCGCCGATGTCGGTGCCCTTGTCCAGGGCGCCGGCGAACGTGCCGAAGAACGTGCCGGTCTGGTCGCCCGTGGCCTTGGCGAGGACGTCGCTGACGCTGTCGGTCGCGGAGACGACCGTGTAGAGGATCAGCGGGGTGAAGGCGGAGGCGAGCACCGTCAGCCAGAGGAAGCCGACGGCTTCCGAGAGCGCGGTGGACAGCGGTACGCCGCGCACGGCCCGCTTGGCGACGGCCAGCAGCCACAGCAGGAGCGTGAGGATGGCCGAGGCGGCGAAGACGATGGCGTACTGCTGGAGGAACTTCTGGTTGGTGAAGTCGACCGCGGCGGTCTCCTGCACCGCCTTGCTGAGCTGCTTGACGGTCCAGGAGGCGGCGTCGGCACAGCCTTTGGCGAGGGAGGAGAGGGGGTCGAGGGTGGAGGGCGGGGTGGAAGTGGAGTCTCCGCCGTTGCTGCTCGCGTTGCCGCGCTCGCAGTACTGCCGTGCCCGGCCGACGATCAGGTTGCAGTTGCGGCCGCCGCCCGAAGGGGACGGCGACGAAGTGGACGAGGGTGAGGGGTCGGCGACGGCACGGGTAGCCAGCAGCACCACCGATGTCTGTACGGCCGCCACGACTCCCGTGAGCTTGAGCGCGCGCTGCCTGCTACCGGGCATACGTGAACCCTCCGTACTCTTCGATGGCCTTGCGGATCTGGTCGGAGGTGGCGGCTCTGTCGTCGCCGGGGACCGGAGCCGGGCCGTTCTGCTGCGTGTCGGAGACGATCTTCCAGTCGTTCTGGTTCCACCGCAGGTCGAACGTCCACGTCTTCCAGGACGAGGTGATCGGGTCGGTCGTGGCGGTCTTGGACATGCCGATGAGCCCCATGTACCAGACCGAGACCCGGGCGTCGGTGGCGCTGTACTGCCGGACGGCCGTGCCGACCGGAGTCGCACGGGAGACGAAGGTGCTGCCCTTCGGGGAGTTCCCGTCGGCGTCCAGGCCCATTCTGGCGAGGAAGTCGGCCGAGTAGGCCTGGTCCATGGGGCCCTGGAGCTTGGCGGCTGCCTCGGGGGTGTAGAGGAGGTTCACGATGGCGTGCCGGCTGTCCTTCTTGAACATGCCGGTCGAGCCCAGCGTCACCGCGTAGTTCGCCGCCGCGCTCTGCGCCCCCTGCTCGTCGTGGGCGAAGCCGGAGGGGAGGCCGGCGGATCTGGTGGTGACGGGGCGGGTGCCGGTGGGGGCGGTGGCCGCGGCCTCGGCGCGGGCGCCGGAGCCGCCGCGGGAGGCGCTGCCGGAGGATCCGCTGCCGCGGTTCGCGAAGGCGATCGCGGCGATGAGGAGGACGACCACGGCGACCACCGTGACCACGCCGCGCGAGGAGGAGCGGGCGCCGCGGCGGGCGCCGCCGTAGGGGTCGCCCGTCCGGTCGGGCAGTCTGGTGCGGGTCTGGCCGCCGCCGTACGGGTCGGTGTCGGCGCGTGCGGAGTCGCCGTGTCCGTGCTCGTCTCCGAGACTCATGCCCGGTACGCCCCCTCGTCCTTGACCTCGGCCTCGTGGCGGAACGCGTGGAAGTACGACGGTAGTCGCGCTGGTTCCCGCGCGGGCGCGGTGTGGTGACTCGACATCAGGGAAACGCAACCTCGGCCGGTCGGCACGGTGGGTGGGTGGGGGCAACGGGGGCACCGGACGCGCCCGGACGGGACGGCCGGCGGCTGGAACGGCGCACCGTGCGCGGTGTGCGCGGGTGTGCGCCGTCAGATGGGTCGCACGGTCTACACCGCCATGCCGTACACGATGGTGAACAGGGTGCCGAGGGAACCGATGATGAAGACCCCGGTGAGACCGGCGATGATCAGGCCCTTGCCCTGCTCCGCGCTGAAGGTGTCGCGCAGGGCGGTCGCGCCGATCCGCTGCTTGGCGGCGCCCCAGACGGCGATGCCGAGGCAGAGCAGGATGGCCACCGCCATCACGACCTCGATCATCACCTTCGCCTCGTTGCCCAGGCTGCCGAAGGGCCCCCAGTCCGGAGCGATCCCGCCGATGATGGTGTTGATGTCTCCCTTGTCGGCCGCAAAGAGCATGTAAGTCACCGCCCCTGGTGGGTAGTTCCACGGCCTCTGCGGGCACGCAGAGGTCAGGCCTCATTGTCCCTGACAATGGCGCCCGCGGATGTCGACTTGGCGCCATCGGCTGGCGAGTTTCGTACGTATGGTCACTCTGTGTATCACGGCAGGTCACGCCGGGCAATGAGGTCGTACCGGAACCTGTGGTGTGGTTCCGTCGTTGTCACTTTTCGTCGTTTTCGTTTCCCCGCCCGGTTTCTGACGGCCGGTCGGGTGAAGCGGACGTTCCGATGGTCTCACGGTCCGGGCCGGCCGGGGTGCGGTAGTCCCGCGTGCGCGCTGCGCGGGCGTACGTGTGCGTGGTAAGAGCAGGCGGCGGGACAAGCCGGGCGATGCGGGGCGAAGTGTGCGGTGAACGGGGGTTTCACAGGAAAATCTCAGCGAAGTCGGGATCCCTTTCTCACCTTCTTGAGACACAGTGGTGACCGATGAAGCGCACCTCAGGTATCCCGAGCCCCGTACATCACGGACGCCCGCGTGCCCGCGCCCGCAACCAGGCGCTGTTCGTGGGCCTGATGCTGATCGCCGTGACCTCCGCCTCCGTGGCGGCGGCGGACGACGGCCAAGGGCCGCTGGGGGTGACCGCCGTCGCCTCGGTGACCCCGTTGAGCGCGCGCGTCGGCGCGCTGTTCGACGCCGGTGACGCGGGCTCGCTGCGTGGCGGGCACTTCTGCACCGCCTCGGTGGTGCACAGCCCGGACCGCAATCTCATCCTCACCGCCGCCCACTGCCTGGCCGACGACAGCGACCTCGTCTTCGTGCCGGGCTACCGGGACGGCCGGGCGCCCTACGGGAAGTGGAAGGTCGAGAAGCGCTTCCTGCCGGGCGGCTGGACCAAGGACGAGGACGAGGACAGCGACCTGGCCTTCGCCGTACTGGCCCCGCTGGACGGGCAGGAGGTCGAGGACCGGGTCGGGGGCAATCGTTTCGCCGCCGGTACGGCGACCGGTGCCACCGCGGTGACCGTCACCGGCTACCCCGACTCCGCCGAGGATCCCATCAGCTGCCTCAACCGGCCCAGCGAGCACAGCAGTACCCAGCAGCGCATCGACTGCCCCGAGTTCACCAGCGGCACCAGCGGCAGCCCGTGGGTCAACCGGCGCCGGGAGGTCGTCGGGGTGCTCGGCGGCCATGAGATGGGCGGGTCCACGGCGGACACGTCCTACAGCGTCGCCTTCGGCACCGAGGCCGCCGAGCTGTACCGGGACGCCGCGGGCGATCCCTGAAGGACGCGCCGGGGCCCCTGGCCGCTGGGCCGTCCCCGGTAGATGCCCGGCCGGAGCGGGCCGGAGCCGTCCGGGGGCGGCGGGGCGCCGTCCGGAGGCGGCCGGGGCGGAAGTGCGGGGTACAGGCGGTTTTCGGCCTGTTTTCGGCGTGTGTGATCATCCCGGAAACGGGCGCCGCGCCTCTAATATGTCCCCAGCGGACTCCTGGGCGGCGAGGGGTGGTTGACGGTGCGTAGGGCATGGGTCGTGGGGATCGCCGCCGTCAGTTCCGTGCTCGCCTTCGTGCTGGCACTCGTCGTCGGGGTGTACCTCACCGCCGGGAATCTGGCGGGCGGCATCGGCAGCGGGGCCGTCGGGCTCGCCAAGGGCGCCGTCCCGGCCGCCTACAGCAGCCTCGTGCAGAAGTGGGGCAACCTCTGTCCCGCGATCAACCCCGCCCTGCTGGCCGCCCAGTTGTACCAGGAGAGCGGCTTCAACCCGAACGCCCGGAGCCCGGCGGCGGCCGAGGGCATAGCGCAGTTCATCCCCGGCACCTGGGCCACCCACGGCGTGGACGGCGACGGCGACGGCAAGCGGGACGTCTGGGACCCGGACGACGCGATCCCCTCGGCCGCGTCCTACGACTGCGAACTCGCCGGATATGTGAAGAGCGTGCCCGGTGACGCCACGCACAACATGCTCGCCGCCTACAACGCGGGCGCGGACGCGGTCATCAGGTACGGGGGCGTGCCGCCGTACTCCGAGACGCAGAACTATGTGAAGACGATCACGACGCTGGCGCAGAGCTTCGCGGCGCCGGTGGCGCGAATCGATCCCTCCGAGCAGGCGGCGGGAGCCATCTCCTACGCGCAGAGCAAGCTGGGCACGCCGTATCTGTGGGGCGGCGAGGGGACCGCGGCGCAGGGCGGGCGGTTCGACTGCTCGGGGCTGACGCAGGCCGCGTACCACAGCGTGGGGATCACGCTGCCGCGCGTCGCCAACGACCAGTACAACGCCGGGCCGCACCCGACGCGGGAGGAACTGCTCCCGGGCGATCTGGTCTTCTTCTCCGACGATCTGACCAACTCGCGGGCCATCCGGCACGTGGGCATCTACGTCGGCGGCGGCTACATGATCGACGCGCCGCGGACCGGTGCCGTGATCCGCTTCGACCCGATCGACACCCCCGACTACTTCGGCGCCACCCGGGTCACCGAAGATGGCGCGAAAGCACTCCCCGTCACGGCGTGAACCCAGCGTGAACCTGCCCCCTGAGCTGCGGAGATGAGTCTCTCTTCGGTAACGTCTGCGTGATCTTTCGGTGGAGTGTGGAACGTATGAAACGGGGTCGTGCGTTCCTGTTGACGTAGCCCGGCGGATGTCTGACGGAGCGCGCGTCACCCACGCGCGCCGGCGGCGGAGACGGACCTACGACCACGGGGGTGGCAGGAGCGGCGCACGCAGGGTGCGGCCGGAGGGACACGACGAAGGGGCCGCAGCACGATGGCTGGACTCGCCGAATCCGGGTCGAACCCCGACGTCGACCTGCTCTACGACATCAACGGCCTCGCCAAGGACGCACCGCGCTGGTTCGACCGGACCATGGAGTTCGTCGGGGAGTACGGGCTGCTGCTGGCCATGGTGCTGCTGGTGGTCTGGTGCTGGTGGTCGGTGCGGCGGCGGGGCGGGCCGGACGCCGCCCCGACCGTGGCCGCGCTGGTGTGGGCGCCGCTCGCGGCCGGCCTCGCGGTCCTGGTGAACGTGCCGATCCGGGGCTTCGTGGAGCGGCGCCGGCCCTTCCTGGACCACCAGGGCCTCGATGTGCTCGTGCCGGGCAAGACCGACTTCTCCTTCGTGAGCGACCACGCGACGCTCACCATGGCGATGGGCGCCGCGCTGTTCGTGGCCGACCGGCGGTTCGGTCTGGCCGGGATCGGGCTCGCGCTGCTGGAGGGGTTCTGCCGGGTGTACATGGGCGTGCACTACCCGACCGACGTGGTCGGCGGGTTCGCGCTCGGCACGGCGGTCGCGCTGCTGCTGTCCCCGGTCGCGACGGCGCTGCTCACTCCGGTGCTGCGGGCGGTCGAGGGGACGCGCTGGGGCGGCTGGCTGGTGCGCGGGCGCCGGGACACCGGGGTGAACCCGGTGCTGCCCGGGGCGCGCGGCGAGGAGCACGCCTCGGCGCAGGAGCGGGACCTCGCGGCGTAGGACCTGTCCGGCCACCTGTCCGGCCGCGGCCGGACAGGTGGCCGTCGCCATCGCTACAGGCTCTGCGGGGACGAGAAGAAGCGGTCCGGGTCGTACTGCTGCTTCACCTTCACCAGGCGGTCCGCCGCGTCGCCGTAGTAGGCCGTGCGCCAGTCGGTCAGGGACGGGTCGGTGTAGTTCTGGTACGCGGCTCCCGAGGCGTGGGGGCGCATCGCGCCGTGCGCGGCGGTGAGCCACGACCGGGCCGCCGTGCCCGGGGTCCCGGGGGTCCAGGACGCGATGTACTGGGCGAGCATGCGGGAACGCCGGTGCACGAAGGCGGTCGCGGTGGGGGAGACCCGGTTGACGGCGCCGCCGAGCGCGGTGAACGCGACGCTGCCGGGGCCGCCGGTGACCGCCTCCACCTGGGCCAGCAGGGTCTGGACGGCGGCCGGGGAGAGCGAGCGGTCGAAGAAGTCCGAGCGGGCCGCGTAGGTCTCGCGGCCGAGCGCGCCCTGCGGGGAGCGGCCCGGGACGGCGCCGGGCAGATGGCACTGGGGTTCGGCGGCGAAGGACGAGCAGCCCGCGTAGGACTCCATGGCGCCCTCGTAGGAGTGGCGGTTGAGCGAGACGGCCGACGCCGCCCCGCAGCGGTCGGCCAGGCGGTCCACCGCGTTCTGCAACTCGCCGTAGGTGCCCAGTGAGAAGGCGGCCACGGACACCTTCGGGGCGCCGCCCGGGGTGTTCTCCAGGTGCAGCGAGGACCAGATCTCGTCCGGCTGGTCCGGGCCCCACTCCTGCCAGGCCCGCACCACGTCGGCCGCCCGCGCCCACGGCCAGCTCAGATAGGCGGAGACCGCCTGGGGCGCGGGGTGGGTGCGGAAGCGCAGCTCGGTGACGACGCCGAAGTTGCCGTTGCCCGCGCCGCGCAGCGCCCAGAACAGGTCCGGGTTCTCGGCGGCGTCCGCGGTGAGCTGCCGCCCGTCGGCCGTGATCAGGGTGGCCTGGGTCAGGCTGTCGCAGGTCAGGCCGTAGGCGCGGGAGACGACGCCGTGGCCGCCGCCCAGGACCAGGCCGGAGACGCCCACGGTCGGGCAGGAGCCGGCCGGTATGGTCACGCCCTTCGCGGCGAGTGCCCGGTAGACGTCGATGAGTTTGGCGCCGGCGCCGACCACCGCCGAGGTGCCGCTCGCCCGGACCGCGGCGAGCTGCGACACGTCGACGATCAGGCGGCCGTCGCCGGAGGACCAGCCCGCGTACGAGTGGCCGCCGTTGCGGATCGCCACGCGCAGGCGGTGGGCGCGGGCGTAGGAGAGGGCCGTACGGATGTCGTCGGGGTGCGCCACGTAGGCGACGGCGGCGGGCCGCAGGCTGTCGAAGCGGGTGTTGTAGAGCCGCTGTGCCGTGGTCCAGCCGGTGTCGCCGGGGCGGACCAGGGTGCCGTCGAGGGACCGGGCGAGCGCGGACCAGTCGGCGGGGGCGGGGGTGCCGGTCGTCCGGGTGCCGCTCGCGGGGGCCGGGGTCGCCGTGCCCCGCCCGGTGCCGGTGCCGCCGGGTGCCCGGGGCGCCGCTCCGTCGCCACCGCCGCCGCTGCACGAGGCCGTGGCGAATGCCGCGACCACCGCCGCGCCGCCCGCCATGAACCCACGTCGTTCCATGCTCCGCGCCTCTCGTCAGCCCCCCGGAACCGAGACGAGCGCGAGGGGCCGGAGGGTTCCCTCGTGGGGGCGGGCACAGGAGCCCGCGGGGGCGCGGGGGCGCGCGGGGCGTGTTCAGCCGGTGGCCGGTGTGGGGACGGCCCGCCACCGGCCGGACCGTCGCCGTCGCCGTCACCGCGGCCGGTGGCTGGCCTGCTGGCTCGTGGGCTCGGTGGTGCGGGGCGGTGCACGGACCGAGGCCCCGCCCCTCCGCGCCCCCGGAGAGACCCCATCGGGATCAGCGCGTGTTCTCCCCGTGAGCGTTCCGTGACCTCACCGCACCGACGGCAGGGGTTCACCCCGCGTTCACTTCCGGCCATCGGCCGCTTCATCTGTTCTGCCTAATTTCGGCCTTACCCGGTGCTGATGCGCGCATCTCGGCGCATCGGTGCCAGTCATTCTTCGCACGCCGCCGATCAGGACGGCGGCTCCTGGAAGGAACTCCCTCAAGTGAAGCTTCAGCGCAAGAACCGGCGGGCACTCGCTCTCGGCGTCCTCGCCGTCTCCGGCGCCCTGGCCCTCACGGCGTGCGGTTCGGACGACACCGGCGGTAAGAGCGACGCCTCCGGCAGCGGCAGCACCGCCGCCTCGAACAGCTCCGTCAAGTGCGACGGCGCGAAGGGGCAGCTGCGGGCTGACGGCTCTTCCGCGCAGAAGAACGCGATCGACGCCTGGGTCAAGCAGTTCAGCCAGGCCTGTGGCACGCAGATCAACTACAAGGGCGGCGGCTCCGGCGCCGGTGTCACCGCGTTCGGCCAGGGCCAGGTCGCCTTCGCGGGCTCCGACTCCGCGCTGAAGCCCGAGGAGATCGAGGCCTCGAAGAAGGTCTGCACCGGCGGTCAGGGCATCGACCTGCCGATGGTGGGCGGCCCGATCGCCGTCGGTTACAACGTCTCCGGCGTCGACGACCTGGTCCTGGACGCGCCGACCCTGGCCAAGATCTTCGACGGCAAGATCAAGACCTGGGACGCCCCGGAGATCAAGCAGCTCAACCCGAAGGCGAAGCTGCCCAGCCTGAAGATCCAGGCGTTCCACCGTTCGGACGAGTCCGGCACCACGGACAACTTCACCAAGTACCTCAAGGCCGCAGCGCCGAACGACTGGAAGTACTCGGGCGGCAAGGCCTGGCAGGCGAAGGAAGGCCAGGCCGCTCCGCAGTCCTCCGGTGTGGCGCAGCAGGTCAAGCAGACCGAAGGCGCGATCGGCTACTTCGAGCTGTCCTTCGCCAAGGGCCTGAGCACGGTCGCCATCAACACCGGTGCCGCCACTCCGGTCAAGGCCACCGTCGAGAACGCCAGCAAGGCCATCGCGGACGCCCAGGTCGTCGGCACCGGCGGCGACCTGGCGCTCAAGCTGAACTACAACACCAAGGCCGAGGGCGCGTACCCGATGGTCCTGGTCACCTACGAGATCGTCTGCGACAAGGGCAACAAGTCCGACACCCTGCCCGCCACCAAGGCGTTCCTGCGCTACATCGCCAGTGAGGACGGCCAGAAGATCCTCACCGCCAACGACTACGCGCCGATCCCCGACGCCATCATCGGCAAGGTCCGCACCACCATCGAGGGCCTGAGCTGATCCGCGTGCGGTCCGGCCCCCGCACCGGGGCCGGACCGCACCGTCCGGTGCACCGCCGCCAGGAGCCGCGCCCCGCGCACGGCTCCGCAGACCGGAGAACCCGATGGACATATCGACACAGAAGACAGACGCTGACGCACCCCCTCTCCCGCCCAGCCCCGGCCCGGCCGAGCACAAGCGCACCGGCCGCGGCGTCACCCGCCCCGGAGACCGGATCTTCCTCGGTCTCTCCCGCGGCTCGGGCATCCTGCTGCTCGTGATCATGGCCGCCATCGCGGCCTTCCTGACCTACCGCGCGTGCCTGGCCATCAGCAAGGACGACGGCAACTTCCTGACCACCTTCGAGTGGAACACCGGTGTGCAGCCGCCGGTCTTCGGCATCGCCGTGCTGGCCTTCGGCACCGTGGTGTCCTCGGTGGTCGCCATGGTCGTCGCGGTCCCGGTCGCGGTCGCCATCGCGCTCTTCCTCACCCACTACGCCCCGCGCCGGCTCAGCGGTCCGATCTCGTACGTGATCGACCTGCTCGCCGCCGTGCCGTCCATCGTGTACGGCCTGTGGGGCGCCCTGATCCTGGTGCCGCACCTGGACGGCCTCTTCAGCTGGCTGAACGACTATCTGGGCTGGACCGGCATCTTCTCCTGGGAGGGCGGCGCCCCCCGGTCGATGCTCACCGTGGGCATCCTGCTCGCCATCATGATCCTGCCGATCGTGACCAACGTCAGCCGTGAGGTGTTCCGGCAGGCGCCGCGGATGCACGAGGAGGCCGCGCTGGCCCTCGGTGCCACCCGCTGGGAGGTCATCCGCATGGCGGTGCTGCCCTTCGGCCGCTCGGGCGTGATCTCCGCCTCGATGCTCGGCCTCGGCCGCGCGCTCGGCGAGACGATCGCCGTCGCCACCGTGCTCTCCCCGACCTTCGACATCAAGGCCAGCCTGCTCGACCCGGGCGGCGGCACCTTCGCCCAGAACATCGCCAGCAAGTTCAGCGAGGCGACCGAGTTCGGCCGGGACGCGCTGATCGCCTCCGGTCTGGTCCTGTTCGTCATCACCCTGCTGGTCAACGGCGCGGCCCGGCTGATCATCGCCCGCCGCAAGGAGTACTCGGGGGCCAACGCATGAGCACCGCGACCACCGCCGCCCCGCGTCCGAGCAGCCTGCGCGGCAACCGCCTGCCCCGGTGGACCCCGTGGGCGACCGCCGCCGGATCCGTCGTCGTGGCCGTCGTCATCGGCGTCGTCGGCGACCTGCACAGCCGTGTCCAGTGGGGGCTGATCGCCGCCCTGCTGTTCATCCTGGGCACCTACGGTGTCACCGCCCGCGTCGAGGGCCGCCGTCAGGCCAAGGACCGGGTCGTCACCAGCCTGGTCTGGGTCTCCTTCCTGATCGCCCTGGTGCCGCTGATCTCCCTGGTGTGGACGACGGTGCGGCGCGGGGTGAAGGTCCTGGACTTCTACTTCCTGTCGCACTCCATGGGCGTCGTCGCCGACACCGAGCCGGGCGGCGGCATCTACCACGCGATCATCGGCAGCCTCGAACAGGTCGGCCTCGCCACCGCGATCGGCGCCCCGATCGGTGTGCTCACCGCGATCTACCTGGTGGAGTACGGGCGCGGCGGCCTCGCCCGCGCGGTGACCTTCTTCGTCGACGTCATGACGGGCATCCCGTCCATCGTCGCGGGCCTGTTCATCCTCAGCCTGATGCTGATCTTCGACATGGAGCCGTTCGGCTTCGCCGGTTCGCTGGCCCTGGCCATCCTGATGATGCCGGTCGTGGTCCGCTCCACCGAGGAGATGCTCAAGCTCGTACCGAACGAGCTGCGCGAGGCCTCGCTCGCCCTGGGCGTGCCCAAGTGGCGGACGATCCTCAAGGTGGTCCTGCCGACCTCGATCGGCGGCATCACCACCGGCATCGTGCTGGCCATCGCCCGGATCGCCGGCGAGACCGCCCCCGTGCTGCTGCTGGTGTTCGGCAACCCCTTCATCAACACCAATCCCTTCGAAGGGGCGCAGGCCTCGCTGCCGCTGTACATCTACCAGCAGTACGCGAACAGCGCGGGCTCCGGTGCGGCGTACGACCGGGCGTGGGCGGCCTCGCTCACCCTGATCGCCGCGGTGATGATCCTCAACCTGGCGGCCCGCGGCATCGCCCGCTGGAAGGCCCCTCGTTAACCCTGTGCGGCTACCGCCGCGTGGCCGGTCGCCAAGCGACCCCCTCGGCGACTGAGACGGAAGTGAAGAAGTAGTCATGGCCAAGCGAATCGACGTGAGCGGGCTCACCGCCTACTACGGCTCCCACAAGGCGATCGAGGACATCTCGATGACGGTCGAGCCGCGTTCGGTGACGGCGTTCATCGGGCCGTCCGGCTGCGGCAAGTCGACGTTCCTGCGGACCCTCAACCGGATGCACGAGGTCACCCCCGGCGGCCGGGTCGAGGGCAAGGTGATGCTGGACTCCGAGGACCTGTACGGCACCGGGATAGACCCGGTCTCGGTCCGCCGCGAGGTCGGCATGGTCTTCCAGCGGCCGAACCCGTTCCCCACCATGTCGATCTTCGACAACGTGGCGGCCGGGCTGCGGCTGAACGGCGGCCACAAGAAGAGCGAGCTGGGCGACATCGTCGAGAAGTCGCTCAAGGGCGCCAACCTCTGGAACGAGGTCAAGGACCGTCTGAACAAGCCGGGCTCGGGCCTGTCCGGCGGTCAGCAGCAGCGGCTGTGCATCGCCCGCGCCATCGCGGTCGAGCCGAAGGTGCTGCTGATGGACGAGCCCTGCTCGGCGCTCGACCCGATCTCCACCCTCGCCATCGAGGACCTGATCGGCGAGCTGAAGGAGCGCTTCACGATCGTCATCGTGACGCACAACATGCAGCAGGCGGCCCGTGTCTCGGACCGTACGGCGTTCTTCAACCTGGCGGGCGTGGGCCAGCCGGGCCGGCTGATCGAGATCGATGACACCGAGCGGATCTTCTCCAACCCGTCGGTGCAGGCCACGGAGGACTACATCTCCGGCCGCTTCGGCTGATCCCCCGAACCCCTCGCGGTGCTGCATGGCGGTGCCACCGCGAGGACGCGAAAGGGCCCGCCCCCGGTCGACCGGGGGCGGGCCCTGTGCGTGCCTGCGGCGCGGTGGCGCGGTGGTGCGGTCCTACAGGAACGCGAGGTCGATCAGCCAGAACGCGACGGCCGAGACGATGGCCGCGGCCGGCATGGTGATGAACCAGCCGAGGACGATGTTCTTGGCCACGCCCCAGCGGACCGCGTTGACCCGCTTGGTGGCGCCCACGCCCATGATCGCCGAGGTGATCACATGGGTGGTGGAGATCGGGGCCTTGAAGAGGAAGGCCGTGCCGAACATGATCGAGGCGCCGGTCGCCTCGGCGGCGAAGCCCTGCGGCGGGTCCAGCTCGATGATCTTGCGGCCCAGGGTGCGCATGATGCGCCAGCCGCCCGCGTAGGTGCCCAGCGACAGCATCAGCGCGGAGACCAGCTTCACCCACACCGGGATCGGGTCGCCGTAGGTCTCGACGCCGCCGATGACCAGCGCCATCACGACGACGCCCATGGTCTTCTGCGCGTCCTGGAGGCCGTGGCCGAGCGCCATGCCGGCCGCCGACACCGTCTGCGCTATGCGGAATCCCCGCTTGGCCTTGTGCGGGTTGGTCCGGCGGAAGATCCACATGATGGCCGTCATGACCAGATAGCCGACGATCAGGCCGACCACCGGCGACAGGAACATCGGGGTGACGACCTTGTCCACCACCCCGGACCAGTACACGGTCGTACCGCCCGCGAGCGCGGCGCCGACCAGGCCGCCGAACAGCGCGTGCGAGGAGGACGAGGGCAGGCCGAAGTACCAGGTGGTCAGGTTCCAGACGATGGCGCCCAGCAGGGCCGAGAAGAGAATCCCCATCCCCTTGCTGCCGGTGGGCGTGTCGATCAGTCCCTCGCTGACCGTCTTGGCGATGCCGCTGCCCAGGAAGGCACCGGCGAGGTTCATCACCGCGGCCATCGCCAGCGCGGCGCGCGGGGTGAGCGCGCGGGTGGAGACGGAGGTGGCGATGGCGTTGGCGGAGTCGTGGAAGCCGTTGGTGTACGCGAAACCGAGCGCGACCAGGATGGTCAGAACCAGAGCGAAGGTGTCCATGGACGCCTCAGGACTCCTTGACCGCGATGGTCTCCACCGTGTTCGCCACGTGTTCGAAGGCGTCGGCCGCCTCTTCCAGCACGTCCACGATCTGCTTGAGCTTCAGCACCTCGATCGCGTCGTACTTGCCGTTGAACAGGTGGGCGAGCAGCTTGCGGTGGATCTGGTCCGCCTGGTTCTCCAGGCGGTTCACCTCGATCCAGTACTCGGTGAGGTTGTCCATGGTCCGCAGGTGCGGCATGGCCTCGGCGGTCAGCTCCGCGGCCCGCGCCAGGACCTCGATCTGCTGCTCGACGCCCTTGGGCAGCTCCTCGACGTTGTAGAGGACGACCAGGTCGACGGCCTCCTCCATGAAGTCCATGATGTCGTCCAGGGACGACGCGAGGGAGTAGATGTCCTCGCGGTCGAAGGGCGTGATGAACGAGGAGTTCAGCTGGTGGAAGATCGCGTGCGTGGCGTCGTCACCGGCGTGTTCGGCGGCCCGCATACGCTCTGCGATCTCGGCTCGGGCGGATGCGTCCGCCCCGAGCAGTTCCATCAGGAGCTTGGAGCCCGTGACGATGTTGTCCGCGGACGCGGCGAACATGTCGTAGAAGCTCGTCTCCCTGGGGGTCAGACGAAAGCGCACGTGGGGTCCTCGGGGTGCTTCGGTTTCGGTCAGGGTGATGCTAAGCGCATCATCCGGCCACGGCTAAGGGGCCGTCCCCCAGTGTCGCCCATCAGGCACAGTGGTCGGCACGGGGGCGGGCGAAGGGCCCTTTACCCGGAAAAATTCGTTAGAATATACCCGGTAGGGGTATGCCCGAGGCGTGCCCGGGGTGCGCCCGGGGCATGCTCTCCGGTTTTCCGTTTGTTTTCCGTTCCGAGCGGGAGGACGCGATGACGACCACCGAGGCGGGCGCCACGGCGCCCCTGGGGGCCACCGGAGCGGAGCCCACCGCGCCGTGCGAGACCGAGGGCCACGACCACGCCACGTACGGCTACCACAAACAGAAGGGCGAGCATCTCAAACGGCTGCGCCGGATCGAGGGCCAGATCCGCGGGCTCCAGCGGATGGTCGACGAGGACACGTACTGCATCGACATACTCACCCAGGTGTCCGCCTCCACCAAGGCCCTCCAGTCCTTCGCCCTGCAACTGCTGGAGGAGCACCTGCGGCACTGCGTCGCCGACGCGGCCGTCAAGGGCGGCGCGGAGATCGACGCCAAGGTCGAGGAGGCCACCAAGGCCATCGGCCGGCTGCTGCGCACCTGAGCCCCGCCCGCCGCGCGCACGGGCTCACGCCCCGGCGCGGATCACCGGCCCGCGGGGCCGCGGCGCTCCTCCGTCACCCGCAGCACCTCGTCGATGTACTCCAGGCTCAGCCGCTCCCGGGCGGCCGAGGCGGCGATGATCAGCTCGCCGCACAGTTCGATCTCGGCGAGGGCCACGTGGTCCTGCACCGCCGTACCGCCGACCGGGGCCACGCGCATCACCTCTTCCCTGCGTCACCGGGCGCGGCGACCGCAGACCCAGAGTAGGGAGCGGCGCACACCCCGCGCATGGCACGGACGGGCTAGTCCACCGGTCGATTCCGGCCGTGCGCCGGGTGCGCCCCCGGCGCACGGGTCACTCCTCGGCCACCCGACCGGTGAAGATGTCCTTCTCGCGCGGCAGGGTGACGGTCACCTTCGTCCCGAAGGCGTACAGCAGTGTGGTGGAGAACACCTCCACCGTGCCCTTCCGGCGGGCGTTCACAAATGCGTAGCTCTGCCGGAGCTTGCGCACGCGGCCCTGGTCGTCGAGATAGGCGTCGAACGGCACCTCGGCCGTGGCGAACCCTTTCGCCGCCGCCCGCAGCGCGCCCCGGCCGTCCGCCGAGGCGCCGTCCGCCGCCAGGACGAGATCGGCGGTGCCCCGGAAGTGCCGTACCGCCACCCCCGCGACCTGGGTCCGGCCCATGTACCGCGCCGTCCGCGTCCCGCGCAGCACCTCGGCGGCGGCGAACGGGTCGGTGGCGCCGCCGGTGACCAGATTGCCGTCGGAGAGCGTGGCCGTCGCCACCCGCACCCACTTGTCGGCGGGCACGCCCGCGCCCCGGTTCTTCATGTACAGCGCGCCCGGCGCGAGCAGTTCGACGATCGGCGGGTGCCCGGTGGCCCCGGCCGGGTCCTGCGGCAGGATCACCGTCAGCTGCCCGTGCTGGGTGCGGAAGTCGTAGGCGCCCTCGCCGCGGATCGTCACCCGGGTGCCGCCTGCGGCCATCTCCATCGACGTACGCGCCTGGGAGCTGCCCGCCCGCAGCAGCGCGTCGGGGGCCTGGCGCAGGGTGTGCACCGGATCGTCGGCGGCCCGCGCCTCCTCGGCCGCCATGCCCCTGCCGGAGCATCCCGAGGCGCCCGCGCAGAGCAGCAGCCCCGCCGCGAGCACCACCGCCCCGCTCGCCTGCCGCCGCTTGGTCATCGCCTGCCTACCCCCAGCTGCCGCGTCCGTACCGGGCCCCTGTCGTTCGGTTAACGACGGGTAGGGAGCCCCGTCACGCGCGGGGGCGGACGGCGGCAAGGCGGCACCGGGCGTTCACCCGGGATGGGTAGCGTGGGTGCCGTGGCGCAGGACGAAGCAGGGCAGCGGGAACACCGCACGACCACCGTCGAACAGGGCCGTTTCTGTCTGGCCCGGTGCGACTGCGGCTGGCGCGGGCCCGCCCGCAGGGCGCGCAGCCTGGCCCGCACGGACGCGGAGGCGCACGCGGCGGGCGGCTGAGGCGCACACGGCGGGTGGCGGGCGGCGGACGGCGGGCGGTCGAGGGTCACGTGGTGGGCGGCCGCGGGGCGCTCCCCTCCAGCGTGCGCAGCAGCTCGCCGACCAGTTCGCGGTCGCGGGCCCGGGTGAGCCGGTCGCGGGCGGCGGCCGGAGCGAGCCAGCGCAGCCGGTCCACCTCCCGGCCCGGCACGAAGCGGCCGGGCCCGGCCTCGGCGGCCCAGTAGCGCACCCGCTTGGGGCGCCCGTCGGCCAGATAGGCCACGGTGCTCAGCTCCGGGCCGGGCACGGCGGGGTGCCCGGTCTCCTCCAGGACCTCGCGCAGCGCCCCCGCGAGCGGGTCCTCGCCGCGCTTCAGCTTGCCCTTGGGCCAGGACCAGTCGTCGTACTTCGGCCGGTGGATCACGCAGAGTTCGAGTGTGCCGTCCACCGGCGAGCGGCGCCACAGCACACAGCCGGCCGCCGCCACCACGGTGTCCTTCGCGGATGCCACCCGGTCCTCCGCCCTCAGCCCGCGCCCACGGCCCGGACCGGCCAGGACTGCTGGAAGACGAACCGGGCCGCCTCCACCTCGTGCCGCTGGTCGGCGTGGAGCACCCCGAGCGCGTACGCCGTCGCCGGGGCGATGCGCGGGGTGCGGGCCGCCGAGGCCGCCGCCGCGGCGGCCTCCGAGGCGTCGCGGTGCCGGTCCAGGGCCCGGCCGGCGGTCGGCAGCCGCGCACCGGCATCGGCACCGTCCGCGCCCGGTTCCGGGGCGTCGAGGGAGTCCGGGCTGTCCGTGCCGTCCGGGCTGTTCCGCCCGTCGGCCGGGAGCCCGCCGCGCAGGGCCTCCTGGGCGTAGCGGTGCAGCCGCAGCAGCAGGCGCACCTGGTGCCAGGGGGCGTCCTGCGGGTGCGGGGCCGGGTCCGGGGACAGGCCGTGGATCAGCGCCTCCGCGTTGTAGGGGCTGCCCGCGGTGACCAGCGGCAGCGCGGCGACCGCGTCGGACAGGCGCTCCTCGGCGGCCGCGGCCAGGGCGCGCAGGTCCGTGGTGTGCGCGGCGGGGGTGAGGGGCACGTCGCTGGCGAGGACGGCGACCTTGTCGGCGACGGCGTGGAAGCGGCTGGAGCCCAGTGCCTGGAGCGCGGTGGAGTGGGCGCGGGTGCGGGCCAGGGTGAGCTGGCGGTCCAGCAGCGCGCCCGCCTTGGCGGCGCCCACGGTGAGGCTGCCGCGGTCCGCCGCGGGCGCCGCCTGGAGCCCCACGGCGCCGGAGGCCGCCGGGGCGGTGCGGCCGCCCGGCACGGCGGCGCTCCGGCCGGCCGCGGCCAGGTCGGCGCGGCCGCCGCCCGCGGCCGCGGCGCCGGGGAAGCCGGCCGGTCCGGCCGGTCCGGCCGGTCCGGCCGGTCCGGCTGGTCCGGCCGGACCGGAGAGCCGGTGCAGCGCGGCCAGCAGCCGGTCCAGCCGGGCCTGGCAGGCGTGCTCGCGGGCCAGGGTGCCCGACAGCCAGGCCAGTTCGGGGCGCAGCTCCTCCGCCCAGGTCTCGTCCAGGGCGCCGCGGAAGGTGTGCAGGCTGCCGCTGATGCGGCGGGCCGAGCGGCGCAGGGCGCGCGCCGCTTCGGCGGCCTCCTCGCCGGCGCCCGCCGCGGGCCCCGCCTCGCGGTGCAGGCGCAGTGCCCTCAGGAACTCCGTGGCCTGGGCCCGCAGATAGGCCGCGAGGGCGTCCGCGCCCGTGCCGCCGCCCGGCCCGGCGGGTCCGCCCGGCGGCCCGGCGGCGGTGGGGTTCTCCGTCGGGTCAAGGTGTTGCTGTGCCACGCCGGCGCCTCCGGGCGTCTATGAGCGTCTCCTGGATGTTGCGCAGGGGCTGGCCGTCCGCGTCAGTCGCGTGCCGGGTCCAGTCGCCGTCCGGGCCGAGGTGCCAGGAGGACGTGGTGTCGGCCATGCCGGTCTCCAGCAGCCGGTTCAGGGCCGCCCGGTGCCCCGGGTCGGTGACCCGGACCAGCGCCTCGATACGGCGGTCGAGGTTGCGGTGCATCATGTCGGCGCTGCCGATCCACACCTCCGGCTCGCCGCCCCCGCCGAACGCGAAGACCCGGGAGTGTTCCAGGAAGCGGCCGAGGATCGAGCGGACGCGGATGTTCTCCGACAGGCCCGGCACGCCGGGGCGCAGGGCGCAGATGCCGCGCACCCACACGTCGACGGGCACACCCGCCTGGGAGGCGCCGTACAGCGCGTCCACGACGGCCTCGTCGACCATCGAGTTGACCTTGATGCGGATGAAGGCGGGGCGGCCGGCCCGGTGGTGCTGTATCTCCTTGTTGATGCGGGAGATCAGGCCGTCGCGCAGGGACTTGGGGGCGACCAGCAGCCGGCGGTAGGTCTCCCGGCGGGAGTAGCCCGAGAGCCGGTTGAACAGGTCGGAGAGGTCCGCGCCGACCTGCGGGTCGGCGGTGAGCAGCCCGAGGTCCTCGTACAGGCGGGCGGTCTTGGGGTGGTAGTTGCCGGTGCCGACGTGGCTGTAGCGGCGCAGCGTGTCGTCGCCCTCCTGACGGACCACCAGGGACAGCTTGCAGTGCGTCTTCAGGCCGACGAGCCCGTAGACGACATGGCAGCCGGCCTCCTCCAGCTTGCGCGCCCACTTGATGTTGGCGTGCTCGTCGAAGCGGGCCTTGATCTCGACCAGCACGAGGACCTGCTTGCCGGACTCGGCGGCGTCGATGAGCGCGTCGACTATGGGGGAGTCGCCCGAGGTCCGGTACAGGGTCTGCTTGATGGCCAGCACGTCCGGGTCGGCGGCGGCCTGCTCCAGGAACGCCTGCACGGACGTGGAGAACGAGTCGTAGGGGTGGTGCAGCAGCACGTCGCGGCTGCGCAGCGCGGCGAAGATGTCCGGCGGGGTGGACGACTCGACCTCGGCGAGGTCGCGGTGGGTCCCGGCGACGAACTTGGGATACTTCAGCTCGGGCCGGTCCAGGCTGTGGATGCGGAACAGGCCGGTGAGGTCGAGCGGGCCCGGCAGCGGGTAGACCTCGGCCTCGCTGATCTTCAGCTCGCGCACCAGCAGGTCGAGCACCTCCCGGTCGATGGACTCCTCCACCTCCAGGCGCACCGGCGGCCCGAAGCGGCGCCGCATCAGCTCCTTCTCCAGGGCCTGGAGCAGGTTCTCGGTGTCGTCCTCCTCCACCTCCAGGTCCTCGTTGCGGGTGAGGCGGAAGGTGTGGTGCTCCAGGACCTCCATGCCCGGGAACAGCTCCTCCAGATGGGCGGCGATCACGTCCTCCAGGGGGACGTAGCGGCCCGGGGAGCTCTCCAGGAAGCGGTTGAGCAGCGGCGGCACCTTGACGCGGGCGAAGTGGCGGTGCCCGGTGACCGGGTTGCGCACCACGACGGCCAGGTTCAGGGAGAGGCCGGAGATGTACGGGAAGGGGTGCGCGGGGTCCACGGCCAGCGGGGTCAGCACCGGGAAGATGCGCTGCCGGAACAGCGTGAACAGGCGGGCCTGCTCCTTCTCGGTCAGCTCGCTCCAGCGGACCAGGTGGATGCCCTCCTCGGCGAGCGCCGGGGCGACGTCCTCGTGGTAGCAGGCGGCGTGCCGGGCCATGAGCTCGCGCGAGCGAGCCCAGATCATCTCCAGCACCTCGCGCGGCTGGAGCCCGGAGGCGGAGCGGGTGGCCACCCCGGTGGCGATACGGCGCTTGAGGCCGGCCACCCGGACCATGAAGAACTCGTCCAGGTTGCTGGCGAAGATCGCGAGGAAGTTGGCCCGCTCCAGCAGCGGGGTGTCCGGGTCCTCGGCCAGCTCCAGCACGCGTTCGTTGAAGGCGAGCCAGCTGCGCTCCCGGTCGAGGAAGCGGCCCCGCGGCAGCCGCTCCTCGCCGTCCCCGCCTTCCCCGGGCTCCTCGTAGGCGTCCAGATCGGCGTCGATGTCGGGTTCCAGATCGGAGACGGCCGCGGCCACGGTGTGCGGGCGGTGGGCCGCGAGGGCGCCCACGGAGGGCTGGGGGTGCGGGACCTGCTGCGCTGCTGCCTGGGCGTCTGGCTGGCTCATAAATCCATTCTTCCGCGCGAGGAGGGGGACAGGCGCGTCGGAAGGCGCGGGCGGGAGCACGGCTGCGGTCCCCTCCGGGGGCGGCGCAGGCTCAGGCTCGGCGGGTCTCATTGACCGAGCGTCGCAAGCCCGTCTGAATCAACGGTTACGGAGACATGACGTGCGGGATATCGGGGGGCGGCCTGCGGGGGCGGGGCCCTCCGGGGGTGGGGCGGTGGCGTTTGCCGGGGTGGGACGGCGGCTCGTGCCTGGGTGGGGTGAGGGCCGGGCTGTGCTCCTGCCTGCCGTCACGGCTCCTCCGGGACGACGCCGTTCTCCGGGCCGTTGTGTACCGGCTGTGGTCCGGTTCGGTGTCCGGGCGGCCCGCACCGGCCACGACCTGGCCTGCCGGAGCCGGGGGGCCTCTGCCGGGGAAGGCTGGTGGCTGGGGTGACGGCTGGGCCGTCGTCCACCCCGGACGTCAGGCCCTCTCCGGGGCGACTGGCCTCCGGCTCTGCCGCCCTCCGGGCCTGCCGTGGGCCCCGCTTGTGGGACGGTCCGGGATCCGCTGGGCCTGCGCCGGGTCCGCGCGGAGTGTCCCGGAACCGCTGGGGCACGGCCTGGCCCGGTCCGGCCCGGTGTGTCTCGAACCTGACATGGACCGTTCCCGGTCACGTCGAGGACCGGCCGGGGACCTGGCGGCACCGGCCAGGGGGCCTCCCAGCGCCGCCGTGAACCGGCCCGGACCTGCCGGGCACCACCCGGGGGCAGCCCTGAACCGGCCCGGCCCCGCTGGGGCCGTCCCGACCGGTCGGGGAGCCTTGGCGGGCCCTGCCGTGAGCCTGCCGGGTCCCGCCGGACGCCGTTCCGGCCCTGCCGTGAGCCTGCCCGGCCCCGCCGGAGACCGTCCCCGCCCGGTCGGGGAACCTGGGCGGGACGGGACCGGCCACCGACCGTCCCGGACTGTCCGGGCACCGCCCCGACCGGCCGCGCCCGCCGGGTACCGCCCCGCGCCCGCCGTGGGCGGCCGCGCCCCACCGGGGGGCCGCCCACGGTCCACCGGGGAACATGGCCGGTCCGCCGGGGAACATGGCCGGTCCCCCGGGGAACATGGCCGGTCCGCCGGGAAACGTGGCCGGTCCGTCGGGAATCGTGGCCGGGCCGCCCCCGGCCGGCCGGCCGAAAGCCTCCCGCACCCGTCGTGAACCGGTTCGCGGGGTCCGTCCGAAGAGGAGATGTGAGCGGAACGAGAAGCGACGGGGAACTGCTGCGGGCCATCGCGGCGGACCGCGACCGGCGCGCCTTCGAGGAGTTGTACCGGCGGTACGCGCCCTGGCTGGCCGCCCGGCTGCGCGGACGCTGCGCCGACCCGGCGATGGTCGACGACGTCGTCCAGGAGACCTTCCTCGCCGTGTGGCGCGGCAAGGCCCGCTACCGGGAGGAGGCCGCCGCGCAGGACGCGGCCGGCTGGCTGTGGCGGATCGGCTCGCGCCGTCTGATCGACGCCCTGCGCGGCGACGGCGCGCGCGGCAGGCTGCGCCAGGCCCTGACCCGGCTGCGCCACCGCGACGAGGCGTCCGCCGAGGAACGCGTCCTCGCGGGCGTGGAGCACGGGGACCTCGCGGGCGCCCTCACCCGGCTCTCGCCGGAACTGCGGGCCGTGCTCCAGGCCACGGTCGTCGACGGACTCACCACCCGGGAGGCGGCCGTCCTGCTCGGCATCCCGCCCGGCACGGTCAAGACGCGGGCCCTGCGCGCCCGCAAGCAACTGCGGGAGGCGCTGGCATGAGCGGCGGAACGACACCCCGGAAGACCTGGCACCTCGCCGACGAGGACCTGCGCGCCTACGACCGCGGCGAACTCACCGCACCCCTGCTGTGGTCCGCCGACACCCACCTCGCCGACTGCGCCGGGTGCCGGGCCCGGCTCGCCGCGCTCGCCGACCCGGTGGCCCTGGACGAGGGCTGGGCCCGGCTGGACGCCGAACTGGACGCGCCCCGCCCCGGCCCGCTGGAAGTGCTGCTGGTGCGCTGCGGCGTCGCCGGTCACACCGCGCGGCTGCTGGCCGCGACGCCGGTGCTGCGCCGGTCGTGGCTGATCGCGGTCACCGCGGTCCTGGTGATGACGGCGGCGGTCTCCGACACCCTGCGCGGCCCGGACTCGCCCACCCTGTTCCTCGCGCTCGCCCCGCTCCTCCCGCTGGCGGGCGTCGCCCTCGCCTACGGGCCCGCGTTCGACCCGGCGTACGAGATGGCCGTGGTCGCCCCGATGCACGGGTTCCGGCTGGTGCTGACGCGTGCGGTCGCGGTGCTGGTCGCCGCGCTCGGCGTCAACGGCCTCGCCACCCTCGCCCTGCCCGGCTACGGGCCGCGCGCCCTGGCCTGGCTGCTGCCCGCGCTCGCCCTCACCTCGACCGGCCTCGCCCTCACCCCCCGCCTGGGCCCGCTCCTCGCCCCCGCCCTGACCGGCGGCGCCTGGACCGTCCTCCTGCTGGTGGCGGAGGCGACCCGGCACGGGGATGCGCCCCTGCCGCCGTTCACGGCCGCCGGCCAGGGCACGGCCGCCGCGGTCGCCGCCCTCGCCGCCGCCCTCCTCTACCGGCTGCGCGACCGCTTCGACGTGGCCGCGGCCCGCCCCCCGCACGGGGACCTGCCGTACGGGAACCGGCCATGAGGCCCGCGGCACGGCCCGCGACCGCCGTCACCCCGGATCCCGCCCCCGCCCCCGCCCCTGCCCCCATGAACGCCACCCGCTTCGATCCCCCGCACGGGAGTGCCTCGTGACCGTCACCGTCTCCGCCTCCGGGCTCACCCTCCGCTACGGCGGCGTCGCCGCGCTCGACGACGTGTCGCTGCGGCTGGAGGAGGGCATCACCGGGCTGCTCGGGCCCAACGGCGCCGGGAAGACGACCCTGTTGCGGGTGCTGGCCACGGCCGTGCCCGCCGACCGGGGCGCGTTCACCGTGCTCGGCCACGACCCGGGCACCACCGCCGGCCGTCTGGCTCTGCGCCGCCTGCTCGGCTATCTGCCGCAGAACCCGGGACTGCACCCGGACTTCACCGCGTTCGCCTTCGTCGACTACGTGGCGATCCTGAAGGAGCTGACCGACCGCGGCGCCCGCCACCGCGAGGTGCGCCGCGCCCTGGAGGAGGCCGGGCTCGGCGACGTACGCGGACGGCGCATCAAGAAGCTCTCCGGCGGCATGCGCCAGCGCGTGGCCCTCGCCGCCGCGCTCGTCGGCGCCCCCCGCTTCCTGGTGCTGGACGAACCCACCGTCGGCCTCGACCCCGAGCAGCGGATGCGCTTCCGGGACCTGGTCACCCGTACCGCCGAGGGCCGCACCGTCCTGCTGTCCACCCACCAGACCGAGGACGTCGCGATGCTCTGCAACCACGTGATCGTCATGGCCGGCGGCCGGATCCGCTTCGAGGGCACCCCCGCCGAACTGACCGCGCAGGCCGCGGGCCGGGTGTGGAGCGGCACCGAGCGCGACCCGGCCGCCCGCGCCGGCTGGCGCACCGGCACCGGCGACTTCCGCAACGTCGGCGATCCGCCCGAGGGCGCCCGCCTGCTCGAACCCACCCTGGAGGACGGCTACCTGCTGGCCCTCGACGACTCCGGCAGCAAGGCGGCGGCCTGATGACGACAGCCACCGCCCGCCCGGCGCCCCCGGCCGCGGCCGCCGCCGACGGCGGCCCGCACGGCCCGCGCGCCCGCGCCGTCCTCGCCCTGGCCCGCGCCGAGACCCGCGAACTGGCCCGGCACCCCGTGGTGCTGGTCTTCTTCGCGGTGTACGTCGCCGCGACCGCCTGGCAGATCTACTCCGGCCACACCGGCTGGCACGAACTGACCGGCCGGGAGGGCATGGCCGACCACCCCGCCCTCCAGGACGCCGACCGGGCCGCCCAGAGCGGCGGACTGCTGCTCGGCCTCGCCCTGTTCGTCTGCGTCGACCGGGCCGTGCTGCGCTCCCTGCGCCGGGGCACCGACGAGCAGTTCGGCGTGCTGGTCATGGAACCGTGGCGGCGCACCCTCGCCCACGCCCTGTCCGTCGTGCCGTTCGCCCTGCTCACCGCCCTCGTCGTCGCCGCCCGCTTCACCTCGGACGCGCTGGAGCCGGGCGCGGTCGGCCACGGCTCGCTCGCCGAGCTGTCGGTGGCGCCGCTGGTGACCCTGCTCGGCGGGGTCGCGGGCGTGCTGCTGGCCCGGCTGGTCCCCTCGGTGCACGCCGCGCCGCTCGTCGTCGTCGGCGTCCTGCTGGCCGGTCTGTTCCTCACCACGGCGACGGGCGGCGCCCACTGGAAGCGCTGGCTGTCCCCGGTCGTCACCGAGAGCGGCGCCGACCCGTTCCCCTCCGACCTGGTGGGCCGCCCGGCCGCCTGGCATGCCCTCTATCTGGCGGGCCTCGCGGTCCTGCTGCTGGGTGCCGCCCTGCTGCGTTCGGGCGGGCGCTCCACCGGCGTCGCGGCGCTCACCGTGCTCGCGCTCGCCGCGACCGCCACCGGCATCACCGGCCAGTCCCAGGGACCCTCCGCCGCGCTCCGGGCGGCCCGCGCCGAGGTGTCCGCGCACCCGGAGACCGTCGAGCGCTGCACGGCGCGCGGCGCCACCACGTACTGCGCGCTGCCCGAGTGGACCGGCCGCACCGAGGTCTGGGCGCGGACCACCGACCGCGTCCGCGCTCTCGCCGGGGGCACCGCCGCCACCCGCCCGCTGACCGTGCGCCAGCGCGTCGAGGCGCGCTACGGCCTGGACGACGACCCCTCCTACGACCCGTCCACCGTGCCCGGCACGGTCACGGTCGGCACCCGCTGGGGCGGCAACCGCGTCCCCGAGTACGCCGTGGGCCTCGCCTCCGTCCTGGTCGCGGGCGACGAGCACGCCGGGTCCGAACTGTGCGACGGCCGCGTCGTCACCGTCCTGTGGCTCGCCCTGGGCGGGGTCTCCGACCCGCTCGCCTCCCTGCGCGACGTCCGCATCGACGACAGCGTCGAGGGCGGCGCCGTCGTGCTGACGCCCACCGGCAACCTGCTGATGAGCGCCGGGCAGACCGACGTCGTCCGCACGCTGCTCGGCCGCCCGCACGCGGAGGTCGCCTCCGCCGTACGCGGCCACTGGAAGGAACTGACCGCGCCCGGCACCTCCACGGCCCGGGTCGCCGAACTGCTGCATGTGCCGGGCATCGGCCACGGGAAGGACACGGACTCGTGCGAGAGGTGACAAAAGGCCGGGAGCGGGGCGCCGACGGGACGCCGCGCCGGGTGATCGGCGCGCTGGTGCGGCCGGTGTGGCGGGCGCTGCCGTGGCGGGTGCTCGGCGCGGCGGGCGGGCTGGCACTGCTCTGCGCGGGCGGCACCCGGCTGGTGCCCGACGGCGGTCCGGGCCCGGCGGCCGGAGTGGTCGTGCTGCGGCTGGTCGCGCTGCTCGGCGGGTTCGCGCTGGGGTTCCTGCTCGACGACCCGGCCCGGCACACCACGTCGGCGGTGCCGGTACGGCGGCCCGTGCGCGCGGCGCTGCGGCTGGCGCTCGTCGCCCCGCTCGCCGCGGCGTGGTGGACCGCCGCACTGCTCCTCGTGCCGGAGGGGGCCCGCCCGCCGGCCGGCCCGCTCACCCTGGAGGCGGCGGCGACAGCGCTGACCGCGCTGGCCCTCGCGGCGGCCACGGTGCGCTTCGGCCCCGAGCCCACGCCGGGCACGACGGTCGCGCTCACCCTGCTCGTGCTGGCCGTCGCCCTGCTGCTGGCACCGGAGCGGTGGAGCCTGCTGCCGGCCCCGGGTGACCCGAACTGGGCGGTGGCGCACCGGTGGTGGGCGGCGATCGGCGCCACCGCCGCGCTGGCCTGGGCCGCGTGCCTGCCCGACCCCCTGGGCCGCCGGGGAGCGGCCGGTCACCGGGGCGGCACGGGCCTCAGATCTCCGTCCGGTACATGAGGTCCGTCTCGTACGTCGTGAAGCCCAGCCGCTCGTAGACCGAGACCGCCGCCTTGTTGTCGGCGTCGACGTACAGCATCGCGGTGGGCAGGCCGCGCGCGGCCAGGTGCCGCAGGCCGGTCACGGTGAGCGCCTTGCCGAGGCCGCCGCCCTGCGCGCCGGGCCGCACCCCGAGGACGTACACCTCGCCGAGGCCGTCCTCGGCGTGCACCTTGGTCCAGTGGAAGCCGATCAGCCGGCCCTCGCGCTCGGCCAGGAAGAAGCCGCCCGGGTCGAACCAGGACTCGGCCTTGCGGGCGTCCAGGTCCCGCTGGGTGAGGGAGCCCTGCTCGGGGTGGTGGGCGAACGCCTCCGCGTTCACCGCGAGCCAGGCGGCGTCGTCCTGGCCGGGCACGAACTCCCGTACGGTGACGCCCTGCGGCCACACCGGCTCGGGCAGGTCGAAGCCGGCCAGCGGGCGCCGCATCTGCCGCAGTTCGCGGAACAGGGTCAGCCCGAGGACCTGGGCGAGGTGCCGGGCGGCGGAGTGCCCGCCGTGCGCCCACACCCGCAGCCGCCGTCCGGAGGCGGCCAGCAGCGCCGAGCCGAGCGCCCTGCCGTGCCCGTGCCCGCGGTGCGCCGGGTGCACGACCAGTTCGGCGGCGGGCGCCTCCACCGGGTCGGTGTCCTCCAGCTGCGCGTACCCGGCCAGTTCGCCGTCGACGTGCAGCAGCAGATGCGACACGCCCTCGCGGGCGCCGCCGCGCAACTGGAGCCTGCCCTGCTCGGACACGGCCTGCTGCCCGTCGGCGCGGGCCGCCGCGGCGATCAGGCCGAGGACGGCTTCGGCCTGGTCCGGGGAGAGCGCGGTGACGGTCTCCTGTGAGCGGGCGGTCGGTGCGGTCTCGTCGCTGGTCATGCGTCCGAGAGTACCGAGCGGAGACCGGGCGGCGGAGGTCTCGCGCGGATCGGGCCCCTCGCCCTACGGGCTCTGGAGCGGGCGCGCCGTCCGGAGCAGCCGGGGCGGCAGGTAGGGCGACTCGACCCTGATCTCCCAGCCCCGGCGGCGGGCGTGGCAGGCCAGCGCCAGCACGTCCAGGCTGAGGGTGGCGTCGGGGCTCTCAGCCCGGTCGCCCACCGAGAAGTGGTCGCGGTGGGTCTCCAGGGCGTCCAGCAGGGCCAGGTTGAAGCTCTCCTCGTCACCGCCGGTGAACTGCGAGAGCAGCACCAGCGGCGGCGGCAGGAACGCGGAGCCGCGTATCGCCGCGCAGCGTTGCAGGGCCGCGTCGAGGGCGGGCCGCGGGTCCGCGTCGCTCAGCTGGGCGTGCAGGGCGCGGCGGTAGCCGGTGAGCGGGGTGTCGCCGTAGCGCTCCGCGGGCGGCCCGGCCGCGAGCAGCGGGGCGAGGTCGTCGCGGCGGCCGGAGATCAGGGCGAGGTTCACGGCGAGCTGCCAGGTGCGCGCGTCGGGCCCGTCGTCCACCTTCCAGGCGACGTACCGGACCGTCCTGCCGCCGAGTTCGGCCTCGACCTCGGTGCCGGGCTCGGCGAGGGCCGCGCGGAAGACGGTCGCGCCGCACCGCGAGCCCAGCAGCACGTCGTCGGCGATCGTCTCCTTGGGGTCGGCCGCCCCGCGGGCCCGGCCCCTGACCAGCAGCTCCAGATGGCCGAGGGCGCGCGACAGCTCCCAGGTGGCGTACGGGTCGGCGGGGTCGGGGTCCAGCGCGCCGCGCACCTGCTCACGGAGCCTTGCCTCCGCCTCCGGGAGCATCCCGCCCGGCAGCTCCGGCCGCGCGAACCGCACCGGCCCGGCGCCCGGTTCGGCACGGGCGCCGGGCCGTACGTCCCGTCCGTAGGGTCCGACCCGCGGTCCCTCGCGCTCGAACCCGGTGACCGGCCCGTACGGCAGATAGTCGCTCTCGATCTCCGGCGGCCGGCCCTCGTGCCGGTGGGCGAGGGACGCGAGGGCGAGGGGCAGCAGCGGCAGCAGGGTGCGCGGAGCGGCATCCGGCCCCGCGGCCTCGGCGACCGGCCGCAGCAGCCGTACCAGAGCGTCCCCGAACGCCTCGCGGTCTCCCGCGGCGAGGGCCCGCAGCGCGAGCAGCCCGACGGTCTCCGCCCGGTCGTCCGGCCCGGCGGCACCGCCCCCGCCGGCTCCCGCCCGCACTCGCCCGATCGCCGCGTCGAGCGCGGCCACCTGCTCCTCGCCGGAGGGCGGGTGGCCGTCCTCCTCGCCGCCCGTGTCCCCGAGGACGTACGCCAGGAAGCCGTTGACCAGCTCGTCGTCGGGCAGCCCGGTCCGTCTCTGGGCGGGGGTGCGCCGGGCCCACCACGCGAAGCGGAAGGTCTCCGCGTGGTCCTCGGCCCGCCCGGCCAGCACGGCCAGGCAGAACGCGTCCAGCCACCAGTGCGTCCGGAGGGGGACCGGCGGCGGTTCGCCCTCCTCGCGGTCGTGGCAGACCCCCCAGTTCACATAGTGGAGGAACACGTCGAACGGGTACACCGGGTGGTACGCCGTGTACGCCACCGCCCCCACGGCCGCCTCCGCCGCGTCCTCCAGCACCGCCTTCGCCTCCGGTGACCCGAGCCCCGGATCCCCCGTGGACAGCGCCCCCAGGCAGTCGAGGAACTCCTCCGCGATCAGCCGGTACTCGTACGCCGTCACCGGCCCGGCCTTCGAGAACGAATGCACCAGCCGCCCGATCCGCCCGGCGAACCCCTCCACCGCGGCCGCCACCCGGGCGTCCTCCACCTGATGCCGCTCCACCCGCATCGCTCTGCCCCCCCCCACACACAGCCTGCCGTCCACGCTCAGGGCCCCACCCTAGAAGAGGCCACTGACAGCGGGTCATCTCCGCAGGTCACGGCAGTTCGGGCGGCGGAGTGGGCGCCCCCGGGAGGCGGATCGTGGCGATCATGCCGCCGTCGGGTGCCGGGGTGAGGGTGACCTCGCCGCCGGACTGCTGGACGGTGCGGGCGACGATGGAGAGACCGAGGCCGGAGCCGGGGAGGGCGCGGGCGCCGGGGGAGCGCCAGAAGCGGTCGAAGACGTGCGGGAGTTCGTCGGCGGGGACACCGGGGCCGTGGTCGCGGACGGTGAGGACGCCGTCAGAGAGCCGGACCTCGACCACGCCGCCCTCGGGGCTGAACTTCACCGCGTTGTCGAGGATGTTGACGATCGCGCGTTCCATGGCCGCCGGTTCGGCGCGGACGAACCAGGGCTCGACGTCGGCGGTGATGGTCAGCTCCGGTCCGCGCAGCCGGGCGCGGCGCAGCGCGGACTCGACGGTGTCCTGGAGCGCGATCACCTGGACGCGTTCGCCGCGCTGGCCCTCGGGGCGGGACAGTTCCTGGAGGTCGCCGATCAGCGCGGCCAGCTCGGTCATCTGGGCCTTCACCGAGGCGAGCAGCGCCTTGCGGTCGGCCTCGGGCAGCGGGCGGCCGGTCTCCTCGCTGCGGGTGAGCAGTTCGATGTTGGTGCGCAGGGAGGTCAGCGGCGTACGGAGTTCGTGTCCGGCGTCGGCGATCAGCTGCTGCTGGAGGTCGCGGGAGGACGCCAGGGACGCGGTCATGGAGTTGAAGGAGCGGGACAGCCGGGCGATCTCGTCCTCGCTGTCGTCCTCGACCGGGATGCGGACCGCCAGGTCCTCGGTGCGGGCCACGTGCTCGACGGCCTCGGTGAGCTTGTCGACCGGGCGCAGACCGGCGCGGGCCACCGCGAGCCCCGCGGCACCGGCCCCGACGACGCCTATCCCCGACACGAGCAGCAGCAGGAGCGCCAGGTCGTTGAGGGTCTTGTCGGTGTCCTTGAGGGGCGAGGCGATCAGCAGCGCGTGGCCGGGGTAGATCTGCGGGCCCGCCGGGGAGGCGATGAGCAGCGGGGAGGCCAGCACGCGCACCGGGTCGCCCTTGGTGTCGGTGCTGTCGTGCAGCGTCGACAGGCCCCGGTCGGCGTTCTGGGCGACGGCGGTGTCGGTGCCCGTCACCTTGACCGTGCCGACGGAATTGTCGAAGACGCAGGTCCGGCCGGCGGAGTCGATGATCTGGACGTAGTAGTCGGTGGAGCCGGGGCCCCGTTCGTCCGTGCTGCCGGGCGTGTTGCTGCAACTGGCGAGGAGGTTCTGCACGCTGCGCGAGCCCACCGGGCTCGTGGCCGCCCGCAGGTCGTCGTCGATCTGCTGGATCAGTTTCCCCTGCACGATGAACCAGCACGTCACCGACACCGCGGCCACCCCGAACGCCACCGCCGCCGCCACCAGCAGCGCCAGCCGCGAGCGGATCGGCAGGGAACGGAAGCGGCGCAGGGCCCTGCTCACTCCGCGCCGCCCTGCCGCAGGACGTAGCCGACCCCGCGCACCGTGTGCACCAGGCGCGGCTCACCGCCCGCCTCGGTCTTGCGGCGCAGATACATGACGTAGACGTCGAGCGAGTTGGAGGAGGGTTCGAAGTCGAAGCCCCAGACCGCCTTCAGGATCTGCTCACGGGTGAGCACCTGGCGCGGATGGGCCATGAACATCTCCAGGAGGGTGAACTCGGTGCGGGTCAGCTCCACCTGGCGTCCGCCGCGCGTCACCTCACGGGTCGCCAGGTCCATGCGCAGATCGGCGAAGGCGAGCACGTCGCCCTCGTCGACGGACGCGTCCACGGCCGCCGCGTACGAACTGCGGCGCAGCAGCGCGCGGATCCGGGCGAACAGCTCGTCCAGCTCGAAGGGTTTGACCAGGTAGTCGTCGGCCCCGGCGTCCAGGCCGGTGACCCGGTCGCCGACCGTGTCGCGGGCCGTCAGCATGAGGATCGGGGTGGTGTCGCCGGCGGCGCGGATCCGGCGGGCGGCGGTCAGGCCGTCCATACGGGGCATCTGGATGTCGAGGACGACCAGGTCGGGCCGGTAGGCGCCCGCCTTCTCCAGGGCGTCGGCGCCGTCCACGGCCACTTCGGTGCCGTACCCCTCGAAGGCGAGACTGCGCTGGAGCGCCTCGCGCACCGCGGGTTCGTCGTCGACGATCAGGATGCGCTGGGGGACGCGGCCGTGGTCGTCGCGGTCGCCGTCGGCGGGACTCATCGGTGGTGGTTCCTCGGATTCCTCGGGGCAGTCCGGACCCGGCGGGACGACCGGCCGGTCGCTCCCCGGGCCCGGGGTGGGTTGCTCCCAGATTCCCATGTCCGGCACCTGTCCCGTGCGCCGCGTGTCCGCTCAGGCCGCCACTGCCGTCAGCCGGCCCAGGGGCACCTTGTGCCGGTGCGGGCGGTCGGCGGGCATCCGCAGACCCATCAGGTGCGGTACGGCCACGGAGCCGGCGGCGGCCTCGGGGGCGCGGCGTGCGGGGATGCCGGGGCCGGGGGCCGGGGCCGTGCCGCGCGCGGGGGTGCCGGTGGCGGGAGCGGGGGCGGTGGCGTTCTTCGGGGTCCTCGCGTGGATCAGCTGCTGGATCATGGCGTGCTCCTTGTCGTGCGGGATGCCGTGGTGCCTGCGCGTGTCCCTTCTCGCGGTGCGGTGGGCGGGGCGGCGGGCGGGTCCCGAGGGGGCGCCGCCGTGGCCCGCCGGGGTCAGTTCTGGGCGCCGGAGCGCAGCTTGGCCAGGTCGGCCTTGACGGTGTCGATCGGGATGGCGAAGCCGAGTCCGACGCTGCCGGCGCCGGAGGAGTCGCCCGAACCGGATGTCGCCGCCGAGTACATCGCCGAGTTGATGCCGATGATGTTGCCCGCCGCGTCGATCAGCGCGCCGCCGGAGTTGCCCGGGTTCAGGGACGCGTCGGTCTGGATGGCCTTGTAGGTGGTGGTGGAGGAGCCGGTGTCGCCGTTGAAGTGCCGGCCGCCGAACTCGAACGGCCACTGGCCGTCGCCCTGCCCCTGGCCCTGGCCCTGCCCCTGGCTCTCGTCGGTGGACACGGTCACGTCGCGGTTGAGCGAGGAGACGATGCCGCTGGTGACGGTGCCGGTCAGGCCCTCGGGGGAGCCGATCGCGACGACCTGGTCGCCGACCGCCACGGCGCTGGAGTCGCCCAGCGAGGCGGGCTTCAGCCCGGAGGCGCCCGCCAGCTTGATCAGGGCGAGGTCCTTGGAGCTGTCGGTGCCGACCACCTGCGCGGTGTACGTGTCGCCGTTGCTGGTCCGCGCCTTGATCGTGGAGGCGCCCGCTATCACGTGGTTGTTGGTGACGATCTCGCCGCCGCTGCTGATGATCACACCGGAACCGGTGGACGTCCCGTTGTTGAGCGTCGCGGTGATCTCCACGACGCTGGGGCTGACCGCCTTGGCGATCGCGGCGATGCTGCCGCGCTGGCTGGAGGGCACCACATTGGTGCTGGTGGTGCCGGCGGCGACCGTGTCCTTGCCGGTCAGCTGCTGGAAGGTGTAGGCGGTGCCGCCGCCGACCGCCGCCGCGGCGATCGCCACGGCGGCGAGCAGCGCGAGCGGTCCCTTGGCGCGCTTGCGGGGGGCGGGCGGGGGACCGGCCGGGGCGGCGGGCGGGAGAGCGGTGCCGCCGTCATGACCGCCGAAGCCGTGACCGCCGTAGCCCTGGCCGCCGTGACCGCCGTAGCCGTCAAGACCGCCGTGACCGCCGGTGGCGTACGCCGGGGGAGTGGCCGGGGCGTACGCCGGCGGGGGCGGCCACTCCGGGTTCACCGGGCTCACCGGGTCCACCGGGCTCCCGGAGGAGGCGGTCGGGGTCTGTGCGTCACCCTGGGAGTACTCGTACTCGCCGCTGCGGCGGATGCTCTCGGTCATGTCATTGAGAGTGTCCCGGGATCATGAGAGCTTCGTGAGTCCCCCCTGAAAAGCCCGACAGAACCTCGTATGCCCGATATAAAGGCGCCTCGGGCGGGAGGCGGCGGGGGAGGGAGAGGACCGGCGGGCGGGCCGTCAGCCGCAGCCGCAGGAGGCGCGCACCACCAGCCGGGAGGGGAACACCCGCAGCCGCTCGCGCCGCGAACCGGTGACCCGCACCCCGTCGTCCAGCACCAGGTCCACGGCCGCGCGGGCCATCGCGGAGCGGTCGGAGGCGACCGTCGTCAGCGGCGGGTCCGCGAGCGCCGCCTCCTTGATGTCGTCGAACCCGGCCACGGCCAGCTCGCCGGGGACCTCGATCCGCAGCTCGCGGGCGGCCCGCAGCAGGCCGATCGCCTGGTCGTCGGTGGAGCAGAAGACCGCGGGCGGCCGGTCCGGTCCGGCCAGGACCTCCAGGCCGACCCGGTAGGCGTCGTAGCGGTTGTACGGCGCCTCGAACAGCCGTCCCTCGGTGGACAGCCCGGCCTCGGCCATCGCGCGCCGCCAGCCCTCGACGTGGTCGGAGACCGGGTCGCCCACGGCGGGCGTGTCCGCGGTGCCGCCCATGCAGGCGACGTACTCGTACCCGTGTTCCAGCAGGTGGCGTACGGCGAGCTGGGCGCCGCCCAGGTCGTCGGTGACCACGGCCACGTCGTCGATGGCCTCGGGCCGCTCGTGCAGCAGCACCACGCGGGCGTCCCAGGCGTCGATCTCGGCGGCGGCCAGGTCGTTCAGCGCGTGCGAGACGAGGATGAGGCCCGAGACGCGCATCCCGAGGAAGGCCCGCAGATAGTGGACCTCGCGCTCGGCCACGTAGTCGGAGTTGCCGACGAGGACCATTTTCCCGCGCTCGGCCGCCGCCCACTCGACCGCGTGCGCCATCTCCCCGAAGAAGGGCTGGCGGGCGTCCGGGACGATCAGACCTATCAGGTCCGTGCGCCGCGAGGCCATCGCCTGGGCGACCCGGTCGGGCCGGTACCCCAGCTCCTTGATCGCGGCGAGGACGCGCTCGCGCGTGGCCGGGGCGACCGGCCGGGGTCCGTTGTTGATCACATAGCTGACCACGGCGGTGGAAGTCCCCGCCAGTCTCGCCACGTCGTCCCGAGTCACCTTGGCCACGCGCGGAGTCTACGCGGATGGATCAGCCCCGGGCAGGGCTTATCAAGGCATGGATGTGCAACCGCAACGTCCCGCCCGCGGGGACGGGTGACGGCACGCCGTCCCCGCGCCCCCGGCTCACGCCTGCGCGCGGACCGGCTTGCCCTGATTCCCCGCGCCCTCGGCGTCCTCCGGCCGCGTCTTCGCCGCCCTCGCCGCGGTCTCCGGCGTCTTCTCCGCCCTCTTCTCCGGCTTCTCCGGGGTGACGAAGCGGTAGCCGACGTTCCGTACGGTGCCGATCAGCGACTCGTGCTCGGGCCCGAGCTTGGCGCGCAGCCGCCGTACGTGGACGTCGACCGTCCGGGTGCCGCCGAAGTAGTCGTAGCCCCAGACCTCCTGGAGGAGCTGGGCGCGGGTGAAGACGCGGCCCGGGTGCTGCGCCAGGTACTTCAGCAGCTCGAACTCCTTGAAGGTGAGGTCCAGCACCCGGCCCTTGAGCTTGGCGCTGTAGGTGGCCTCGTCCACGGACAGGTCGCCGTTGCGGATCTCCGTCGGCGAGTCGTCGTCGACGAGCTGCCGGCGGCCCAGCGCGAGCCGCAGCCGGGCCTCCACCTCGGCGGGACCCGCGGTGTCGAGCAGGACGTCGTCGATGCCCCAGTCGGCGGTGACCGCCGCGAGGCCGCCCTCCGTCACGACGAGGACCAGCGGGCAGCCCGGTCCGGTGGAGCGCAGCAGCTGGCACAGGCTGCGCACCTGGGGCAGGTCGCGCCGCCCGTCGACCAGGATGACGTCGGCGCCCGGGGTGTCGACGAGCGCGGGGCCCTCGGCCGGGGCCACCCGCACCTGGTGCAGCAGCAGACCGAGGGCGGGGAGCACCTCGGTGGACGGCTGGAGGGCGTTGGTCAGGAGCAGCAGTGAACTCATCGTGACCACCCTGTCCGGGCCGTCCGCCTCGTATGGTCGTACACGGTTCGCTCGTCCATGGCCTCTGGTTCCTCCTCGGGGTCCCGGCGCTGGGGTACCGCCCGCGTGTCAAGAGCCACCGCGCCCCGGCGACCGGCGTACACCTGCGGTTTCCCGCGTCGTATACAACGCCCGCCGAAAGCACAAAAGGACCCGGGGGCTTCGCTGCCCGAGTCCTCTTCCCAGCAGAATAGCCGACATGAGCGGGGATCCGGCAGGTCATGTGGCGCGTCCGACGATCGTCCCGGACTCCGAGACGCCGCCCCGTACGCAGGTCAGAAGGTTTCTGCGGGCGGCGGACGGGGTGGCGGTCGACGCGCTGTACGAGCCGGGCGCGGCCGGACGGACCCGCCGGGACCCCACCACCGGGGAGCCTGTGGCGGCCGGGAAGCCCGGGAAGCCCGGGAGAGCAGGGACGGCCAGGGCGGCCGGGACGGACGTGCCGACCGGCCCCGCGGCCCCGCGCCCCGTCTTCGTGATCGCACATGGTTTCACCGGTGACCTGGATCGCCCGCACGTGCGTCGTATCGCGCAGGTGTTCGGTGAGTACGGGGCCGTGGTCACCTTCTCCTTCCGCGGCCACGGCGCCTCCGGCGGCCGTTCGACGGTCGGCGACCGGGAGGTGCTGGACCTCGCCGCCGCCGTGGCCTGGGCACGCGGCCTCGGGCACGCGCGCGTGGTCACCGTCGGCTTCTCCATGGGCGGCTCGGTGGTGCTGCGGCACGCGGCGCTGTACGGCCCGGAGGGCGGCGGCGCCCGGGGGCGCGCGGCGGAGCACACCGACGCCGTGGTCTCCGTGAGCGCCCCGGCGCGCTGGTACTACCGGGGCACGGCCCCCATGCGCCGGCTGCACTGGCTGGTCATGCGCCCCGAGGGCCGCCTGGTGGGCCGCTACGGCTTCCGCACCCGGATCCACCACCGCGCCTGGGACCCCGTCCCGCTCTCCCCGGTGGAGGCGGCGGCGCGCATCACGCCCGTACCGCTGCTGATCGTGCACGGCGACCAGGACGCCTACTTCCCCCTCGACCACCCCCGGACGCTGGCCGCGGCGGCCGGTGACCACGGCGAACTCTGGGTCGAGCCGGGCATGGGCCACGCCGAGAACGCCGCCCCCGGGCCCCTGCTGCACCGCATCGCGCGCTGGGCCGTCGCACGGGCGGGCTAGCCTGACCGTGTTCATTGCCGGTCCGACACCGAGTATCGAGGAACGAATGGCAAAGGTCACGGTGCGCTACTGGGCCGCGGCGAAGTCCGCGGCCGGGGTCGCCGAGGAGCCGTACGAGGCGAAGACGCTCGCCGGTGCGCTCGACGCGGTGCGCGAGCGGCACCCCGGCGAGCTCTCCCGCGTCCTGCGGCGCTGCTCGTTCCTCATCGACGGTGACCCCGTGGGGAAGCGCGACCATGAGACGGTACGGCTGACCGAGGGCGGCACGGTCGAGGTGCTCCCGCCGTTCGCAGGAGGGTGAGCGATGACCGACCAGCCGTATGAGGGCGCCGGGTACGGCGACCCCCGCCAGGGCGCCCCCGAGGGCCACGACCCCTACGCGCACCAGCAGCACGGGCAGCGGTACCAGCAGCAGCCCGACGGCCGGTACGACCAGTACGGGCAGCAGCACAACCAGCAGTACGGCCAGCACCAGCAGTACGACCAGTACGACCCGTACGGACAGCAGGCCGCCCACCCGCAGCAGGTCTGGCCCGGCCAGGAGCAGCAGCCGTACGCCGATCCGTACGCCGCTTCCCAGAGCCAGGCCCAGGCGCAGGCCCAGGCCCAGAGCCAGGGCTACGGGCATGGCCAGGACCTGGACCACACGCAGCAGTGGCAGGGCCAGACCTGGGACACCCAGACGCACGGGCAGCCCGTCGTCACCGGGCGGGAACCGGCCGCCGCGCCGGAGCCCGCCGCCGCGCGGACGGCCTACCTGCCCCCGCTGGCCCCGGAACCCCAGCTCCAGCCCCGGCCCCGGCCCGCCGCTCCGGCCCCCGCCCCGGCGGATGAAGGACCCGGCGCCGAGTCCGGCGGCTACGGCCCCGCCACCCTCGGCGGCAACACCCGGGTCACCGACGCCCAGCGGGCCCGTGCCGAGGGCCGCTCGCCGATCATCGACCCCGGGATGCAGCCCGCCGGGCTGACCGCGCTGCTGGGCCTGCTGCTGGCCGGCGCGGCCGAGGCCGGCCCGTACGCGCTGCTCGTACCGCTGGTGGTGCTCCAGGCCGTGACGGCGGCCGGGTGGTTCCGGCTGAACGGCATGTGGCCGGCCCGCCAGGGCATCGCCCTCGCCTTCGCGGGCGCCCTCGTCTCGGACGCGGCCGTGCTCGGCGCGGGCCGGGCGCACGCCCCCGCGGCGATCCTCGGCACGCTCGGCGTGTGGGTGCTGCTCTCCCTGGTCCTGCAACTGCGCTCGCACGCCGAGCCGGACGAGCGGATGTACGGGCTGATGGCGACCGTCGCCTCGGCGGCGCTGGCGATCCTGGCGACCGGCTATCTGGGCGCCGGCGCGGACGCGGTCGCGGTGGGCGCGGTGGCGGTCGCGGCGGCCGTCGTGGCGCGGGCGCTGCCGCTGCCCGGTGCCGCCTCGGTGGTGGTCGCGCTGCTCGCGGCGGCCGGTGCGGGCATCGCGGTGGGCGGGCTGACCGGGATCGGCGCCCAGGGCGCGCTGCTCGGCGCGGGCGCGGGCGTGTGCGCGCTGGTCGGGCACCGGGTGGCCGCCTACGACTACCCCTCGCGTTTCGTGCACTTCACCGCCGGGGTGGCGCTGCCCCTGTCGGCGGCGGCGCCGGTGGTGTGGCTGCTGGGGCGCGCGCTGGGTTGAGCGCACGGGCCGGGCGCTCAAACTGGGTGCTCGGGCCGGGCGCAGCGCTGGGTGCTCGGGCCGGGCGCGCCTCGTAACAGCTGGTAACAGCTGGTCGACAAAGTCCGGGCCGGGCCCGTCCGGCGGGTTACGCTCGCGCCTGACGGCCGTCCGGGGCCGTCGGGAACCGCCGAGTGGGGGAAGCACGGGATGCGCGCGCTGCGAATACTGCTGATCGTCGTCGTGGTCCTCGGCGTGCTCTTCGCGGTGGCCGACCGGGTGGCCGTGCACTTCGCCGAGCAGCAGGTCGCGGACAAGCTGCGGGAGACGGAGCACCTGCCGAGCAGCCCGGACGTGTCCATCAAGGGCTTCCCGTTCCTGACCCAGCTGGCAGGCGGGAAACTGGACGACGTCGAGGTCGGCATCGAGCACTACGAGGCGGACGGCGGCGAGCGGGGGCAGAAGATCCGGATCGACGACCTGAAGGCCGACATGAAGGGCGTCGAGTTCTCCGGGGACTACAGCTCCGCCACGGCCGCCGACGCGACCGGCACCGCGACCATCGCCTACGACGAGCTGCTGAAGACCGCCGGGGCCGAGTCCACCCAGGTGCTGCCGGGGGTGACCACCCGGGTGGTGGGCCTCGCGGACGGCGGCAACGGCAAGATCAAGGTGTCGGTGAAGGTGTCCGCGCTGCCCGCCCCGATCCAGGTGCTCAGCTCCGTCAGCGTCGAGAACAACAAGGTGCGCGTCAAGGCCGACGGCCTGCCGGACCTGGCCGGTCTCGCGCTCGCCGAGGGCCGGATGCGGTCGGTCACCGACTTCCAGCAGGCCATCGACCAGCTCCCCGGCGGCATCCGGCTCGCCTCGGTGCGGGCCGCGAAGAACGGCGTCGAGATCACGGTGAAGGGCTCGAAGGTCAGGCTGGCCGGATAGCGTCCGACTGGCGAGACACGCCCGTCCGCACCGCAGATGGACACCCGGCGTCGACCGGGGAACCGCCCGCCCCGACCCCGTACCCGCCGTTACGTCACCACCCCTCCATCCCGCATTGCGGACGATCCCGTCTCATCATGCGACATGCCGGTGACATGGCCGCCTGTCCCTCCCTACGATCGAGGCCATGAAGCGACAGGCGGATCTCACCAAGCGGCGGGCAGTGGACCTGTGCCGCGTTGCCGCCATGCTCTGTCGCCCCTTCTGAGCGGACGCCCCGCGAGGCTCCGCGTCTCCCGCCCGCCCTGCCGGCCGGGCCCCCTCATGCGCCGCTCGCCCCGCGAGCGCGCAGCCACGCACTCTCACGCCCCCGCGACTGCCCCGGAGGAGATGGAACATGAGCCGCAGCGACGTCCTGGTCGATGCCGACTGGGTCCAGGAACACCTGGACGACCCGAACATCGCCCTCGTCGAGGTGGACGAAGACACGTCCGCCTACGAGAAGAACCACATCAAGAACGCGATCCGCATCGACTGGACCAAGGACCTCCAGGACCCGGTCCGCCGTGACTTCGTCGACCAGGAGGGCTTCGAGAAGCTCCTGTCGGAGAAGGGCATCGCCAACGACACCCTGGTGATCCTCTACGGCGGCAACAACAACTGGTTCGCCTCCTACGCGTACTGGTACTTCAAGCTCTACGGCCACGAGAACGTCAAGCTGCTCGACGGCGGCCGCAAGAAGTGGGAGCTGGACGCCCGCGAGCTGGTCGACGGCACCGACGTGCCCGAGCGCGCGAAGACCGCGTACAAGGCGAAGCCGCAGAACACCGCGATCCGCGCCTTCCGCGACGACGTGGTCAAGGCCATCGGCGCGCAGAACCTGGTCGACGTCCGCTCGCCCGACGAGTTCTCCGGCAAGCTGCTCGCCCCGGCCCACCTGCCGCAGGAGCAGTCCCAGCGTCCGGGCCACGTCCCGTCCGCCAAGAACATCCCGTGGTCCAAGAACGCCAACGACGACGGCACCTTCCGCTCGGACGAGGAGCTGAAGGCCCTCTACGCCGACGAGGACGTCGACCTGGGCAAGGACACCATCGCCTACTGCCGCATCGGCGAGCGCTCCGCGCTGACCTGGTTCGTGCTGCACGAGCTGCTGGGCGTGGAGAACGTCAAGAACTACGACGGCTCCTGGACCGAGTACGGCTCCCTGGTGGGCGTCCCGATCGAGCTGGGCTCCGGCAAGTAACCGCCCGACCGACCTCTCAAGACCTCTCTTCAGGAGTACGCCATGTGTGGAGCGAAGGCCGGCGGCCCCGACGCCTCGACGATCAAGCCCGGTGAGACGACGATCCAGGGGCAGGTGACCCGCGACGGTGAGCCGGTGACGGGTTACGTGCGCCTGCTCGACTCGACCGGTGAGTTCACCGCGGAGGTGCCGACCTCCGCCACCGGCCAGTTCCGGTTCTACGCGGCCGAGGGCACCTGGACCGTGCGCGCCCTCGTTCCCGGCGGCACCGCCGACCGTACGGTCGTGGCGCAGCAGGGCGGCCTCGCGGAGGTCGCGATCGCGGTCTGAGACCGCCGAGCACGCGAGGGGCCGCACCCGGGGTTGGACGCCAGGGGTGCGGCCCTTCGGCCTGCTCGCGCGGGCCCGGCGGACCTACCCTGGACACATGTACGCACGCCGTCGTCACGCGTATTTCGCCATGATGGGCACCTGCATCGGGCTGTTCGTCCTGGCCTGGGGAGTCGTGCGCATCTGGTCCGTCCCGGCCGCCGTCGGCATGTGCCTGTTCGCCATGGTCATCCCGCCGGTCGCCGCCATGGTCGCCAACCGGCGCGGTCCCGAGGACCGCTGGTGGGACGACCCGTCCGGCGACCCGAAGTCCGACGAGTGGTGGGACGAGCTGGACGGCAAGAAACGCCACTGACACCGGCGGTGCCGGAGGGGCGCGGCGCCAGGGCGCGGGGTGCGCGGGGCCGCTCAGTAGACGAGCGCCTGCGTCCCGTCCCCCAGCGCCTCCTGCACGAAGAGCTGTGCCCCGGCGATCCGCACGCCCTCGATCACGTCCTGCTCGGTGATGTCCCGGCGGGCCGCGCACTGCGTGCACAGCGTGATCCGCCCCGCCGCGAGGATCGCGTCGATCAGATCGGGCAGCGGCGCCGCGTGCGGCAGCTCGAACTCGGCCGCCCGCCCCGGCAGCGCGAACCACGAGGACTCCCCGGTCAGCCACAGCGACACGTCCACCCCGCTGGCCACGGCCACCGACGCGACCGTGAACGCCTGCGAGCACCGCTCGGGGGCGTCCGCCCCGGCCGTCACCTTGATCACGAGCTTCTTCGCCATGACTGAATCGTAATCAACTCCCTTACAACTCCATGCATGACCCATGTGTCTCCTGTGCAGCGCGCACACGAAAGGCGCGCTTCATTCTGTGGGGGCACGTCGTGGAAGTACCGGAAAGACCGAGTTACGCACCCGAGAGGGCGCCGGACCGACCACCGCGCCGGCTCCGGCGCACCCTGCTGCTCGTCGCCGCCGCGGCCGTCCTCGGCGTGGTCGCCGGCACCTGCACGGGCTACGCCGTCCAGGCCCACCGCCCGCCCACCCCGCTCCCGCCGCTGTCCCAGCCGGTGGTCGAGCGGGCCAAGGGCGAGGCGGAACCCCTGCCGGGCGCCCAGGACCGCCGCGTGAAGACGGACGGCGACCTGCGCAAGCTGCTGGTCGACCGCCCGAAGGGGGCCAAGGACGGCCGGCTCGCCCGGACCGGGGACGGCTGGCTGGGCCTGCTGGAGTACGCGGACGAGTTCACCAACCCGAAGAAGGCGTTCAGCAACAACATCGCGCAGCAGTTCCGGCGGGCGGCCGTCGTCCGGTGGGAGACCGACGGCACGCATCAGGTCGAGGTCCGTCTCGTGCAGTACCGCCAGGAAGAGGAACTGACCGCCGAGGACAGCGCGGAGGGGGACATCTACTGGGCGGATCGGGAGACCCACGGCCACCGCTGGCCGATCCCGGGCACCGGCGCGGGCATGGCGTTCGCGGACACCGAACCGGACCGTAGGCCGGGCTACGTCCCGGTGTACGGGGCCGAGGCGCACGCCTGGCGCGGCGACATCGTGATGGAGATCTACGTCTACGACACCAGGCCGATCACCAAGAAGGAGATCATGAGTCTGGCCGAGCGGCAGATGGGGCGGCTGTGAACGAGAACCACCCGGACCAGCCCGCACCCGCGCCCTCCCCGGACCGTCCGGACCAGCCGGACCACCGGGACCCGGCGGCCGCCCCCGCACCGCGCCGTCGCCGGGCGGGCCTCATCACCGGATGCGCGGTGCTGCTCCTGGCGCTCGTCGGCGGCACCGGCTACACCGTCGCCGTCGTGCGCGACGCCGACCGTTCCCCGGGGGCGCCGGTCTGGCGCATGCCGGAACCCGCGGCCGCCGGGCAGCGGCAGGACGCGGCCACCGGCCTGAAGGGGATGCTGCTGCCGTACGGCACCCAGGAGTTCGTGCGCGGCCCGGACATCGGTGAGTTCGGGGCCGACGCGGAGCTGAGCGGGGCGCAGGCCACCGAACTGCGCAAGCAGGCGTTGCGGAACCTGCCCCTGTCCCAGCGTCGCCAACTGGCGAAGGAGATCGACAAACAGCAGGTCAAGGGCATGGTGATGCGCAGCTACCTCAGCAACGGCGACGCGGTCCACGGCGCCTACTACGCCGACCACGCCTTCACCGTCGAGATCGTGCTCGCCCGGATGGGCAGCAGCCGGACCGTGCGCTCCGTCGCCGGGTTCCAGCAGCAGCTCCTCGAAGGCCTGAAGGTCTTCCGGGCCGGTCCGAGGATCGAGGGGCACAAGAACGCGCGGTGCTTCCTGATGCCCACGGACTCCAAGGAGAAGCTCGACGCGATGACCTGCTCCGCGTACGAGGGCGACGTCCTGGTGAGCGCGACCATGCAGGCGGCCAAGCCGCTCGACACGAAGGGCGCGGCCGAGATGCTCCGCGACCAGCTCGACCGCATCAAGGAACCGGGGCAGGCGGTATGACCGAACAGAGCACGGACCAGAACGCCCGGAGCACCCCCGCCCCGGCGGCCGCCACCGAACCGGCCACCACCGAACCGGCCGAGACCGTGACCGGCCCGGAAGCCGTGTCCGGCGCCGCGACCGCGACCGTGACCGGCCCGGATGCCGTGTCCGGCACCGAGGCCGGAAGCGCGCCCGAGATCGCGCCCGCCCCCGCCGGACCGCCCCCGCCCGTCCGCAAGGACCGCCGACGGCTGCGGGCCCTGCTGCGGTGGACCGCCGCCGTCGCCGTGTTCGCGGCGGCCGGTGCCGGGACGGCGTACGGCGTCACCCGCATGGACCGCACGGACGTCCCCGGTCTCGCCACCGCCTCCGACGGCCGCTGGGACTACCCGTCGGTCGTCAAGCCGCCCTTGCTGCCCGGCCGTCCCGCGGTGGACGACGCCGACAACACCACCGGGGCGCACTACACCGACCTGCGCGCCCTGGTGCTGCCCGCGCCGCACGGCGCCCACGAGGACACGGCCCTGCGGGGCACCGGCGGCTGGCTGGCGACGAAGGACTTCCTGACCGCGTACGCCCGCCCGCAGGACCGGGAGAAGTTCGGGCAGCAGCTCACCGACCACGGGCTGCGGCACGTCGCCGCCCGCGGCTGGACCACGGCGGACGGCACACGGACGCGGATCTACCTGCTTCAGTTCGACACCGCGCCCGTCGTGCAGCACCTGTACGACGACGGGCTCTCGCAGTCCGGCGGCCCCGGGTACGAGCTGGCGGGCGTCGAGCGGTCCGTCTTCGACAACGGGTTCCCGGCCGGGGCCCGGGTGGACGGCGTCGAACGCGTCGCCTACGCCGAGGCCAAGCCCTACGGCGCCGAGCAGACCCGTCAGGCGTACCTCCGCGCGGGTGACGTCCTCGCCCTGGTCGTGCAGTCCCGCAAGGGCTCCGCGGCCACCGTCCCCTTCCAGCAGACGGTGACGCTCCAGAGCGAACTGCTCGGCTGAGCCACCGGGGGAGCACCTCGCCGAGAGGGCCGGGCCCACGCCTACTAAGCTGGGGTCCGGCCCTGAGTACGTACGTACCGCACCGCGCTCGACAAGGAGCACCCCGTGGAGATCTTCTTCGAAACCCTGCTGGTCCTGGTCTGCGTCGGCGTCCTCGCCTTCGCCTACCTGACCGTGAAGAAGCTGTACCAGGGCCAGCGCTGACGACGTCCAGGAGTCCCCGCTCATGATCGAGATCCCGTCCGACCTCCACAAGGACCTGGTCCCCCTCGCGTTCCTGCTCGGCGACTGGGCCGGCGCCGGTGTGCACGACTTCCCCGGGTCCCAGAAGTGCAACTTCGGCCAGGAAGTCTCCTTCACCCATGACGGGCGGGACTTCCTGGAGTACCGCTCCCACACCTGGGTGCTGGACGACGAGGGCAACAAGGTGCGCCCGCTGGAGTCCGAGTCCGGCTTCTGGCGGATCGACGCCGGGCGCAAGGTCGAGGTCACGATGACCCGCGACGACGGCGTCATCGAGATCTGGTACGGCGAGATGGCCGACAAGAAGCCGCAGATCGACCTGGTCACGGACGCCGTGGCCCGCACCGCCGCCTCCGCCCCCTACACCGGCGGCAAGCGGCTGTACGGCTACGTCAAGAGCGACCTGATGTGGGTCGGCGAGAAGCAGACCCCCGAGGTCGAGCTGCGCCCCTACATGTCGGCCCACCTCAAGAAGGTCGTCACCCCGGAGGATGTCGAGCGCTGGGCCAAGGCCCTCCCCGACGACCTCCCGGACGACGGCATCGCCTTCTTCAAGTAGGGCCCCCGGCCCCAGGGCCTAGACTCGTGGTGTGGTGAGCACCGACTGGAAGAGCGACCTCAGGCAGCGCGGCTACCGGCTGACGCCGCAGCGGCAACTCGTGCTCGAAGCCGTGGACACCCTCGAACACGCGACCCCCGACGACATCCTGTGCGAAGTGCGCAAGACGGCGTCGGGGGTCAACATCTCCACCGTCTACCGCACCCTGGAGCTGCTGGAGGAGCTGGGCCTGGTCAGCCACGCCCACCTCGGGCACGGGGCGCCGACCTACCACCTGGCCGACCGCCACCACCACCTCCACCTGGTCTGCCGCGACTGCGACAACGTGATCGAGGCGGATGTCGAGGTGGCCGCGGAGTTCACCGCGAAGCTGCGGCGGCAGTTCGGGTTCGACACCGACATGAAGCACTTCGCGATCTTCGGCCGCTGCGCGGACTGCTCCCGGAAGGGCGCGGACCCGGCGTCGTAGGCTTGCCCGTATGAAGAGCCCCCTGCTGTCGCTGCCCGGCGCCGTCCCCGCCGAAGGTGTGGACGAAGGCGTCGCCGCGCACTACGGCGACCTGTTCCGCGAACAGCGCTCTCTCGCGGACGGCGCCGGGTTCGTGGACCTCTCGCACCGCGGTGTGCTCGCCGTCTCCGGCGAGGACCGGCTGAGCTGGCTGCACCTGCTGCTCACCCAGCACGTCAGCGATCTGCCCGCCGGCCGGGCCACCGAGGCGCTGATCCTCTCCGCCCACGGCCACATCGAACACGCGCTCTATCTGGTCGACGACGGCGAGACCGTCTGGGCGCATGTGGAGCCCGGCACCCAGGAGGCGCTGATCGCCTACCTGGAGTCGATGAAGTTCTTCTACCGCGTCGAAGTCGCCGACCGCACGGCCGACTTCGCCGTGGTGCACCTGCCGGCCGGTTCGATCGCCGGGGTCCCCGAGGGCGCCGTCGTCCGGGAGACCCCGTACGGCCGTGACCTGTTCCTGCCCCGCGAGGACCTGGAGTCCTACGCGGCCGAGGCCGGGCCGCCCGCCGGGATCCTCGCCCACGAGGCGCTGCGCGTCGAGCAGCACCGCCCGCGCGTCGGCTTCGAGACCGACCACCGCACCATCCCGCACGAGCTGGGCTGGATCGGCACGGCCGTGCACCTCCAGAAGGGCTGCTACCGGGGGCAGGAGACCGTCGCCCGGGTGCAGAACCTGGGCAAGCCGCCGCGCCGCCTGGTCTTCCTCCACCTCGACGGCAGCGAGGTGCGCCTGCCCGCGCACGGCACCGAGATCCGGCTCGCCGACGAGGGCCCGGACGGGCGCCGCATCGGTGTGATCACCACCTCGGCGCGCCATCACGAGCTGGGCCCGGTCGCCCTCGCCGTGGTCAAGCGGAACGTCCCGGTGGACGCCCGGCTGATGGCCGGGGACACGGCGGCGGCCCAGGAGACCGTCGTCGAGCCGTAGGCTCCCGCGCCGCGCGGCTCAGATCTCCAGCAGGACGGTGAACGGGCCGTCGTTCGTCAGCGACACCCGCATCCGGGCGCCGAACCGGCCCGTCGCCACCGTCGCGCCCAGCGCGCGCAGCCGCGCGACCACCTCGTCGACCAGCGGCTCGGCCGTCGCGCCGGGCGCCGCCGCGTTCCAGGTGGGGCGGCGGCCCTTGCGGGCGTCGCCGTAGAGCGTGAACTGGCTGATCACCAGCAGCGGCGCGCCGGTGTCGCTGCACGACTTCTCGTCGTGCAGCATCCGGACCGACCACAGCTTGCGGGCGAGCTGCGCCGCCTTCTCCTCGGTGTCCTCGTGGGTGACGCCGACGAGGACGCACAGCCCCTCGCCCTCGATCGCCCCCACCGTCTCGCCGTCCACGACGACGCTCGCGCCGTCCACCCTCTGCACCACTGCACGCATGCCGACCATGATGCCCGACGTCCATATCGTGCTTCTTTATGCTTCGTAACCCCCCATCTGGGGCGGATCGGGGGCACTCGGTCACATACTGGCCACTCGGGGTGGCACGATGCTTCCGTACGCGCCGGTCGAGGGGACGGTTGAGGCGCATGAGCACATCGAGTACCGAGCAACAACCGCAGTCCGGGGCGGTGCCGCCGCTGTGCGCGGCGGTCGCGGAGCCCACCGCTCACCGGCCGCCGGTGCAGCGTACCGACAGCCCGCCCGTGGTGGACCCGCGTCCGGTGCGGGAGACGGAGGATCCGGCGGACTGCGACCTGACCGTGCTGAGCCTGCCGGAGCTGCGCGCGCTGCGCCGGGCGGCGCAGCGGGACGAGGCCGACCTGAGCTATGTACGGCGGCTGCTCCAGGGGCGGATCGACATTCTGCGCGCGGAGCTGGCGCGGCGCGGCTGCCGGGACCGGCTCTCGGAGGGCGAGGCCGGGTTCGTGTCGGCCGTGGAGGGCGCCGGGGCGTCCGTCGTCGAGCGGCTGGCGGAGATCCTGCGGGACGCGCCCGCCCGGCAGCGCTCCTCGGCCCGGCACGTCACCGTCGGCACCCCGCACGGCGAGGAGTACCGGCGGCTGTCCGCCGAGATGCTCGCCGAGGTCGAGCTGTCCGATCTGGACGCGCGCACCGATCTGGAGCTGGGCGCGGGGATGGCCCGGCTCGTGCGCTACGAGCAGCGGGTGTCCGTCCGCCGCCACCGGCTCCAGCGCACCGCCGACGGATGCAGCGCGGAGATCGCCCGCAGATACCGCGACGGCGAGGCCCAGGTCGACGACCTGCTGCTGTGATCCGAGGGGGCGCGCGCGGGCCGGGGCGCGCGTCCGCCCCGGCCGCCGGAAAAGCCCGCGACACCTCCTGTCCGTACGGCCTACGGTCGGACCATGGCCACCGGCGAGCAGTTCCCCCTCGACGTCCGCCCCGTCACCGAGGCGGAGATCCCCGACTGGATCCGCGCGCTGAACACCGGGTTCCTGCGCAGTCCGGAGGTCTCCGACGCGGAGATCGCCGACCGCCGTTCGTACCTCGAACCGGCCCGGACGCTGGGCGCCTTCGACCGGGGCCGGTGCGTGGCGACCTTCCGGTCCTTCGCCCAGGAGCTGACCGTGGTCGGCGGTGCCACCGTCCCCGCCGACGCCGTCTCCAGCGTCACCGTGACCTCGACACACCGCCGCCGCGGCCTGCTGACCCGCATGATGGCGCGGGACCTGTCGGCCGCCCGGGAGCGCGGTGACGTCGTCGCCACGCTGATCGCCGCCGAGTACCCGATCTACGGCCGCTACGGCTTCGGCCCCGCCACCTGGGCCACCGAGTGGACGATCGACGTGCCCCGGGCCGGCCTCGACGCGCGCCGCCCGGCCCCGGACGGCGGCGGCCGGGTCGACCTCGTGGACGCCGACGACGTCCGCAAGCTCGGTCCCGAGCTGCACGAGCGGCTGCGCCGCCTCCAGCCCGGCGCGATCGACCGTACGGACCGCTGGTGGCAGGTCAACACCGGAGCGGTGCGCCTGGACCGCAGCCCGTGGACGGAGCCGTTCCACGCCGTGTACCGCGCGGCGGACGGCACGGTCGAGGGGCTGGCCGCCTATGTCTGCGATGACACCTGGACGGACGCCAAGCAGCCGCTGAACACCGCGACGGTGAAGAATCTGATCGCCGTCTCCCCGGCCGCCGAGCGCGCGCTCTGGCTGCATGTGTGCGCGACGGACTGGGTGGTGAAGGTCAAGAGCGGCCAGCGCGCCCCGGACGACCTGCTCCCGTTCTTCCTGCCCGACCCGCGCGCCGCCGTGATCACCACCCAGGCCGACTGGCTGTGGGTGCGGATCCTGGACGTCGTACGGGCGCTGGAGGCGCGCACCTACGCGGGGCGGGGCTCGCTGGTGCTGGAGATCGCGGACGAGGCGGGCGGCTGGGCGCGGGGCCGCTGGCTGCTGGAGGCGTCGCCCGAGGGCGCGTCCTGCACGCCGACCGCGCGCTCCGCCGATCTGGCGCTGGACGTCCGGGAGCTGGCGCCGCTGTGGCTCGGTGACGAATCGGCGGTGCGGCTCGTGGCGCTGGGCCGGGTCCGGGAAGAACGAGCGGGCGCCGCCCGGCTGGCCGACGCCCTGCTCCGCACATCCCGGCGACCGTGGTGCCCGGACATGTTCTGAACGCTCCTTCCCGCCGGTGACCGAGGCAGGGGTGGCGCATCCGTAGCGTGCTGTTCTGTTGTGGCTGTGCGGGTGGACCTTCTTCAGTTGTGGCTGTGCTGCCTGCGCCCTCGGCGCGGCTGTTCAGTTGTGGCTGTGCGGCGTCGCGACCGTGCTCCCGGCTCCCCTCCGGAGGGAAACGCGGTCCGGCGTCGTTCTCATGTCACCGTGGAGCCAACCAGCCGAAGCTCCGACCAGGTCGGCCGAGTTGGCTGCCAACTCTACTTTTCTTATCTCCACTTGGGTGCGACTTATAACCACCTTCCGGGGAACTGCCCCAAGATGGCGAGAAGTTGTACGGTGCGGACGTGGACCCCGAACACGCCTTCGGCCCGGGGCGGGAGAGCACCCCGCGGCCGCGGAGACCGCCGCGCGAGGTAGCCGACGAACTGCGGCAGCGGATCAGGAGCGGCGCGCTGCCCCTGGGTACGCGCCTGCCCGCGCAGGCGGTGCTGGCCGCGGAGTTCGGCGTCGAGCGCGCCACCGTGCGGCAGGCCCTGCGCACCCTGGCGGCGGAGCACCTGCTCTCCCAGGTCACCCGGGGCAGACCGGCGTTCGTCACCGGCCACCCGGAGCGCGCCGGGGCCGGTGTCCCCGCGCCCCCGCTGCCCACCACCGCCGCGCTCGCGCCCCGGATCACCGCCGCCTTCGCCGCCCCCCATGTGCGGGTCGACGCGCTCTGCCTGACCGCCGTCTCGCTGACCCTCGCCCTCGGTGAGCCGCTGCGCCAGATCCACGCCGGACGGCTGAAACCGGCCACGATCGACGTGCGGGTGCTGGTGCCCTCGCGGAGCATCCCGCTGGCCTTCCCGGTGCCCGTGGGGGGCCGGGGGAGGGGCGGGCCGGACGACGCGGTCCACCGGCGCTGGCTGGAGATGCGCAACGCCCAGGGCCGGGTGCTGCGGCACAGTCTGCTGTCCCTGCGCGCCACCCACGGCATCGACGTGCGCGTCACCTTCCGCGCGCTGCCCTTCACCCCGCCCGTCAAGCTCTACCTGCTGGGCGGCGAGGAGGCGCTGTTCGCGTACTACACCGTGGGGTGCCGCGAGGAGGAGATCGACCACGCGCCCCGGCCGCTGTACGACGCGCAGGGCACCCGGTCGGTGCTGTTCTCCTTCACGGCGGGCGCGGGCCCGCGCGACACGGCGTTCGTCGAGCAGTCGCGGCTGTGGTTCGACGCGCTGTGGGGCACGATCAGCTCGGAGGTGGCGCTCACGGGCTGACCGCGTCCGGCGCCCGGCTCACAGGGCGGGCCCGGCGAGCAGCAGTGCCAGGAGCACCGCGCCGGCCGAACTGACCGTGTGGTTCCTCGCCTTGGTGCCGACGGTGAGCAGCACGAGGCCGACCATGCCCGCGGCGCCGTACCGCCACTGGACGAACTGCTCGAAGCCGACGGCGAGGACGGCGGAGACAAGAGCGAGGACGGGCACGGTGGTTCCCCCTTACCTACCTGGCTGGCCGGAAAACTCCCACCAACTCACCCGAGTTGGCAACCAACTCACTTCTAGTTGTCCCCACTTGGTCGATATCGATAAACAAGTTTCGAACAACTCCCGCCAGGTGGATCAAAGTTGTACCGTTTGGTCGTGACCCATGAGGACCTGGCCGTGGACGGCAGTCGGAGACGCTCCGCGCAGGAGATCGCCGACACCCTGCGCGAACGGATCCGGGCGGGCGAGCTGAGGCCGGGCGACCGCCTGCCCACCCAGGCCGAACTCGCCGAGGAGTTCGGCGTGGAGCGCGGCGCCGTGCGCCAGGCCCTGCGGGCCTTGCAGAGCGACGGCCTGCTCAGCAACGTCAGCAAGGGCAGCCCGCCGAGGATCGCCGACGCCGCCCCCGTACGCGAGGAGCCGCAGCCGACCATGGTCGGCCTCGCCCCCCGGCTGACCGAGGTGTTCGCCGGCCGCCGGGTGCGCATCGACGTCGTCTGCCACACGGCGGAGACCCTGATGGTGGCCATGGGCGAGCCGCTGCGGCTGATCCACGAGGGCCGTATGCGCCCCGACTCGATCGACGTACGCGTACTGGTGCCCTCCCGGAACATCGCGCTGGCCTTCCCGGTGTCCGTGGACGGACCGGGCGAGGACGACGCGGTCCACCGGCGCTGGCTGGAGATGCGCAACGCCCAGGGCCAGGTGCTGCGGCACAATCTGCTGTCCCTGCGCGCCACCCACGACATCGACGTGCGCGTCACCTTCCGCGCGCTGCCCTTCACCCCGCCCGTCAAGCTCTACCTGCTGGGCGGCGAGGAGGCCCTGATGGGCTACTACACCCTCACCCGGCGCGCGGAGGACTGGGGCGAGCAGACCCTCGACATGTACGACGCCCTCGGCTCCAAGTCCCTGCTGTTCTCCTTCACCAGACGGGCCGGGCACCGCGACGCCGCGTTCGTCGAGGAGTCCCAGAAGTGGTTCGACGCCCTCTGGGAAACCATCACCACGGACCTGACACTCTCCTAGTGACTTCTGACACGAAGCAGACGGAGAGCAGGGCGCTGCGGGAACTGGTCTCCCGGGCGCAGGTGGTCCTCTGGGACTTCGACGGCCCGGTCTGCCGGCTCTTCGCGGGGCACTCCGCGGAGCGGGTGGCGCACGGCCTGCTGGACTGGCTCGGCGAGCAGGGCCTGCACGGACTGCTGAGCGAGGCCGAACGCGAGCCGCTGGACCCGCACGCCCTGCTGCGCGCGGTGGACCGCCGCCGCCCGCGCAGCGACCTGGTGACGGAGCTGGAGGAGCGCCTCACCCAGGAGGAGCTGAAGGCCGCCGCCAGCGCCATGCCGACCCCGTACGCCGATCCGCTGATCCGCACCTGGACCGCCGTCGGCGCCCGGCTCGCCGTCACCAGCAACAACTCCCCGGCCGTGGTGCGCGCCTACCTCCAGGGCCGCGGGCTGCTGCCCTGCTTCGCCCCGCACCTGTACGGCCGCACCGCCGAGCTGCGTCACCTCAAGCCCCACCCGCACTGCCTCCAGCGCGCGCTGAACGCCATGGGCGCGGCCCCCGCCTCCGCCCTGATGATCGGCGACACCCCCACCGACCTCCGGGCCGCCGAGCGGGCGGGCGTCCCCTTCCTCGGCTACGCCGGCACCCCGCGCAAGGGCAGGATCCTCGCGGAGGCGGGCGCGCCGATGATCGTCCACTCCTTGGACACCCTGCTGACGGCGCTGCGCCCCGCGTGACCTCGGGCGGGGCGCGCGACGGGGGCGTACGGGGGGCGCGCCGGGGCCCGGGGACGGGACACGAGTGAGACGCGAGAGGTTCGCCGCGCGCCGCGTGCCGGGTGGGGGTAGCGTGTTCCCACTTCTGCACCCTTCGGCGGGGTTCGCCCCTTCGGCAGGGCTCGTTCCTCCAGAGGATCCACGCAGAGGGTCCACGGCGAGAGAGAACGGGCGATGCCGCTCGAACTGGCTTCCAGCGCCCGGCTGCACGCGGTCGAGGCGAGTGGTGACGAGAGCAGGGTCGAGGGACCGCTGCGGGGCTACCACCACGAGACCTATGTGTTCCCGCTGGCGGGCGAGGCGGGCGCGCTGCGCCCCGGCCGGTGGAAGTGCCGGGAGCCGCGCGGCGACCTGCTCTGGTTCGACCGCCGCTGCTTCGCCTCCGAGGAGCAGCTGCTGTCCGCGCTGCGGGGGCGGATCGGCCGGATCCCGGAGCTGATCGAGGTCGGCGGCACCCGGCTCCAGCGGTTCATCGAGGGCCGCACGCTCGGCGCGCTGTGCCCGTCCGGCAACGCCGTACCGGGCGATCTGTTCCGGCAGACCGCCGCCCTGTTCGGCGAACTGATCGCGGTGACCCCGGGCATGCTCGCCGTGGAGCGCCGCTGCGCGGCCGAGGACCGCCCGGCCGACGGGGACACCGCCGCCTTCCTGGAGCGGCTGGTCCTCTTCGCCGAGGAGCGGGTCTACGCCCGCAACCTCGCGGAGTTCGGCGGCCTCTTCACCGATCTGCGGATCGACGCGGAGGTGTTCAAGCGGCTGCGCAAGCACCTCAAGGGGCTGCGCGAGCGCCCGTTCTGCCTGCTCCACGCCGATCTGCACCGGGAGAACTTCATCGTCGACGCGGAGCGCCGGCTGTGGACCATCGACTGGGAACTGGCCATGCTCGGCGATCCGCTGTACGACCTCGCCACCCATCTGTACCTGATGCGCTACCCGCGCTGGCAGGCGCGCCGGATGACGCAGGCGTGGTGCCGCACGGCCGAGGCCGTGCGCCCCGGCAGCTCACGCGGCTGGGAGCACGACCTCGGTCTCCTCGTGGACTTCAAGCGGGCCCAGTCGGTCTTCACCGACGTGATCCGTACGGCGCTGTCGCTCGGCTCCGGAGCGGAGCCCGACCGGCGCGGCCTCGCCGCGCTGGGCGGCAGGCTGCACCGGATCCTGGCGGCGGCCGCCCTCCCGCTGGCGCTGGAGTCGGTACCCTCACCCGCCCGCGTCGCGGCCGCCCTCGCACGCTGGCACCGTACGCACGGACCGCACGCGCCGCACGCGCGCCCGCTGCCGTTCCGAGGTCAGGCCGGAGGGCCGGACGCACCAGGACCGGCATCGAGCAGGGGCAGCAACTGCTCCTCCTCGTAGGTGAGATGCGCCTCCAGCTCCTCGGTCAGCCGGACCACCTCGGCGCGGGCGCCCGCCGCATCGCCGTCGCCGGACCCGGCGCCCGACACCGCCCGCCGCAGCCGCTCCACCAGCTCGGCGATCCGCACGTGCTCCGCGCGCAACCGGTCGAGCACCGGGCCGTGTTCCGGGTACCGCTCGCCGAGGAACGGGAACAGCATCGTGTCCTCACCGGTGTGATGGTGGTGCAGTCCCCGGCAGAAGGTGAGGCAGTTGACGCGCAGCTGGGCGCCGAGCGCGCTGCCGCCGGTGGTCATCTCCCGCCGTATCAGCGCGAGTTCGCGGCGGAACGCGTCGTGCACCACCTTGATCGCCTCGCCGGGCGAGGAGGCGTTGACGGGTGGCGGCCCGCCGCGCCCGGCCTCGTACAGGGCGACCACGGGAATGATCCGCTCGGTCTTCTCCTGGTAGGCGGCCCAGCCGGGATCGGCCTGCACCGCCCGCGCGAAGGCGCGGTCGCGCTCCTCTCCGGCCAGCACCACCGCCCGCGCCTCGTACGTGAACGCGCCGCTCTCCACGGTCGCGTGCGGACGGGCGAGGAGGTTGCGGTACCAGTCCGGGTGCCGCGGCGAACCGCCCGCCGAGGCGATGACCAGGACGCGGTCACCGCCGTCCGGGAGGTAGCCGACGGGGGTGGTGTGCGGGGCGCCGCTGCGGGCGCCGGTGGTGGTCAGCAGGAGCAGCCGGGCGTGTTCGAAGGGGCCGGTGAGGCGTCCGCGGTGGGCGCGGAACTCGTCGATGACGTGCTGGTTGAAGTCGTTGGGCATGCGGTGCGGTGTCTGCTTTCTCCGTCGTGGGCTTCCGGCGCGCTGCGCGCGCCCCGTGGTGCTGTGGGGAAGACACGGAGAAAACGGCGGGCTCCGGGCCCGCCCGGACCTCACTCGGAGGCCGGGTACCCGACTCGCTCACGGCACAAGGCCGACCCGGCAGTCATACCGCTGACCGTAGCCGGGCGGCCGGGCGCGGGCAACGTACTTTCGGCGGAAGCCTCTTGGGAGTACGGCGGACTAGGGTCACCCGCATGACCGACGCAGAGACGACCACCGCCGCGGACTTCCGGGACGTCCCCACCACCACCCTCGCCGACCTGCTGGGCCGCGAGCACGTCATCGACCCCGGGATCCACCCGCTGTGGCAGCCGGTGCCGCGGGTGGCGGGACCGGCGTTCACCGTGCGGTGCCCGCCCGGGGACAACCTCATGCTGCACGCCGCCATCCACCGTGCCGCGCCCGGCTCGGTGATCGTCGTGGAGTCCGGCGACCGCGAGTACGCCCTCGCCGGCGGCAACGTGTGCGCCGTGGCACAGCGGCGGGGCATCGCCGCGTTCGTCGCCGACGGCCTCGTCCGCGACCTCGCCGAGGTGCGCGAGCTGGGCTTCCCGGTCTTCGCCCGCGGCACCGTCCCGATCCCCGGCGCCAAGTCGGCGGTACGCCCCCTCAACGAACCCGTGCGCTGCGGCGGCGTCCTCGTCGCGGCGGGGGACGTCGTCGTCGCCGACGGGGAGGGCATCGTGACGGTCCCCGCCGCCCGCACCACCGAGATCCTCACCGCGGCCCGCGCCCGCCTCGCCAAGGAGGCCGCCCAGTCCCTGGACGACTGGGAGAAGGACCACCGCACCCGCATCGACACGATCCTCGCCGCACAGGGCTTCCAGGAGAGCTTCGAGTAGACCGCGAGCGGCCCCGCCACCCGGCCCGGGAGTGCCTCGGAACACTCTTGCAAGCGGCGTGCTTGCAATTGTTAGCAAGGGTGGTGCATGGTGGAGGCATGGCATCGCTCAACGTCGGCAATCTCGGTGAGTACCTGCGCGAGCAGCGGCGCAACGCGCAGTTGTCGCTCAGGCAGCTCGCCGATGCCGCCGGGGTGTCCAATCCGTATCTGAGCCAGATCGAGCGCGGGCTGCGCAAGCCGAGTGCGGAGGTGTTGCAGCAGGTCGCCAAGGCGCTGCGGATCTCCGCCGAGACGCTGTACGTGCGGGCCGGCATCCTCGATGCCGAGCGCGACCGCGACGAGGTGGAGACGCGCGCCGTCATCCTGGCGGACCCCACGCTCGACGAACGGCAGAAGCAGGTACTGCTCCAGATCTACGAGTCCTTCCGCAAGGAGAACGGGTTCGGGGGCGCCCGCCCGGACGGCCCCGGCGCCGACGGCGATGTCATACCGTCCGGCCGCCCCGCGTCCGCCGAGCGCCACGACCGTACGTCCGGCGGCAGTGACGACGCACCGCGGGAGACGGCCGACTGACCCCGGGGCCCGTACGGGCCCGGCGGCCGACCGCGGGACAGACCACCCTCATCCGAAAGCGATCCGGGAGGATCATCACCATGGCCATCGCCGACGACCTGCGCAAGACCCTCAGCGACCCCACCCCCCTCTACTTCGCCGCCGGTACCGCCGACCTCGCCCTGCGCCAGGCCCGCAAGGTGCCCGCCCTGGTGGAGCAGCTGGCCGCCGAGGCCCCGGCCAGGATCGACGCCGTGCGCAACACCGACCCGAAGGCCGTGCAGGAGCGGGCGACCGCCCGCGCGAAGGAGGCCGGCGCCCGCGTCAAGGAGACGCAGACGACCGTCCAGAGCCGGGTCACCGAGTTCCTGAACTCGCTGGACACCGACCTGAAGAAGCTCAGCACCAACTTCGACGCCGACCTCAAGCGGCTCGGCGAGAACGCCCAGGACCTCGCCCTGCGCGGAGTCGGCGTCGCCGCCGAGTACGCCGTACGGGCCCGGGAGACCTACGAGAAGGTCGCCGAGCACGGCGAGAAGACCGTCCGCACCTGGCGCGGCCAGGCCGCCGAGGGCATCGAGGACATCGCCGAGGAGGTCGAGGAGCTGGCCGTCGCGGTCGAGCCCGAGCCCCGGCGGACCCGCCCCGAGCCGGTCGTGGTCAAGGACGAGAAGCCCGCCGCCGCGGCCGGACCGGCCGCCAAGCCCGCCGCCGCGAAGAAGGCGCCCGCGAAGAAGGCCCCGGCCGTGCGCCGGACCACCGGCGCCAACGCCCGCAAGACCACCCCGCCGCCCGCGAAGTAGAAGCAGAAGCAGCGGACCGCCCGGACCGGCGGGCCGGGCACCCTTGGGGTGTCCGGCCCGTTCTCCGGGTACGGTGGCCGCACAGGAATCGGAGAGACGGGCGGTGGACGGCATGCTGATGTTGGGCTTCGCGGGGTTCCTGGGGATCCTGAAGATCCTGCTCATGGTCCTGGCCGCGTTCGGGCTGTGCGACGCCGCGATCCGGCGCGAGGACGCGTTCCGCGCGGCCGACAAGCAGAACAAGGCGTTCTGGCTGATCATCCTCGCCCTGGCGCTCGTCGTCAGCTATCTGTTCTCGATCCTGTCGTTCCTGCCGATCATCGGCGTGATCGCGAGCATCGTCTACATCGTCGACGTACGGCCCGCGGTCAAGCAGGTCTCCGGCGGCGGTGGCGGCGGCTGGGGCCGCCGACGCGGCGGCAGCAGCAGCGACGGTCCGTACGGGCCGTACAACGGCGGCCGGTAGGACCGCCGACCACCCGCCGACCGCGGCCGACGGGGACGGACCGGGGAGAGCAGCGCCGCGGTCTCCCGCGGCCCGCTTCCCGCTTCCTACGGCTCCCGGTCCAGCAGGACCACCGCCACGTCGTCCGTCAGCTCCCCGCCGTTGAGGGTGCGGACCTCGTGGACCGCCTCCCGCAGCAGATCCTCGCCGCGCAGGCCCTCGGCCAGCTGACGGCGGACCACCTCCAGCATGCCGTCCTGGCCGAGCCGCTCGCCGCCCCGACCGGTCCGGCCCTCGATCAGACCGTCCGTGTAGAGCATCAGGCTCCAGCGGGGGCCCAGCTCCACCTGGAGCCGCGGCCAGCGCGCGCCGGACAGCACACCGAGCGCGGGGCCGTTGTTGTCGTAGGGCAGCAGTCTTGCGGGCCGGTCCGGTGTCATGACCAGCGGTGACGGATGCCCGGCCAGACACAGGCCCGCGCGGCGCCCGTCCGGCGCGATGTCCACCGTGCACAGCGTCGCGAAGATCTCGTCGTCCGAGCGCTCGTGCTCCAGCACCTGCTGCAACGTGTTCAGCAGATCGTCGCCGCACAGCCCGGCCAGCGTCAGCGCCCGCCAGGCGATACGCAGCTCCACGCCGAGCGCCGCCTCGTCGGGTCCGTGCCCGCAGACATCGCCGATCATGGCGTGCACGGTGCCGTCGGGGGTGCGGACGGCGTCGTAGAAGTCGCCGCCGAGCAGCGCGCGCGAGCGGCCGGGGCGGTAGCGGGCGGCGAACCGCAGCATCGAACCGTCCAGCAGGGGCGTCGGCAGCAGACCGCGCTCCAGGCGCCGGTTCTCCTGCGCGCGCAGCCGGCCCTCGGCGAGCCGCCGCTCGGCCGTGTCGGAGCGCTTGCGCTCCACCGCGTACCGGATCGCCCGGCTCAGCAGCGGTCCGTCCAGCTCGTCGCGGAGCAGATAGTCCTGGGCGCCGACGCGCACCGCCTCGGCGCCGCGTTCGGCGTCCCCGGACGCGGTGAGCGCGAGCACGGCGTGCCGGGGCGCCAGCTCCAGCACGTGCCGCAGCACGGCCAGCTCGTCGTCGTCCGCGCCCGAGCGGCCCGGGGCGGGCAGCGCCAGGTCCAGCAGGATGCAGTGCACGTCGTCGGTGAGCAGCCGCTCGGCCTCGGTGAGGTTGCGGGCCGTGCGGACGCGGATCGGCTTGCCGGACGCGTCGAGCAGTTCGGGCACGATCGGCGAGCCGCCGGGGTCGTCCTCGATCAGCAGCAGCGTCAGCTGCGCGCCGGAGGGGCCACCGCCGTGGGACACGGTCTGCGCCTGGCCGCTCTCCGCGGCCGGGATCTCTCTCTGCCGCGGTACGGGCACGGGCATCGTTTCGGTTCCTTCCCTCCCCCCGAGGGCATGGCGGGCACGAGGGACCTCGTTCCACCGACGGGGACCATAGCGGTAGTCGGCGCCGCGGGGGAATGGTGTGAGGCGCGTCGCTCGCGCTTCGGCCGCTGGCATATGCCGCGATCCGTACCGGAGTTGGTCAGGCCGCCGGCCGCCCCGGAATGACGAAGGTCACGTCCAGGGGGGTTTGGCGGTGGCCGGGGGTGCGGTGGATCACATGGCCCAGGTCACCGGTGCGGCACCGCGCGCGGCGCGGCGGGCCGGGAGGCGGGCGGCGTACCGGGAAAACGCGTGGCGGGGGACGCGGGGCGGGGCGCGGTGTCCGCCGGGGCGGGGCAGGGGCGGGGCCGGGGGCGGCCGGAGGCGGGGAGGCGTGCGCCGGTCCGCCCGGCCGGGTGTCGCTCGGGTGTCGTTCGGGTGCTGTTTGGCCGGTTCCGGCTTCCCGGTCCCGGGCTTCGGAGCTTCCGGGCTTCCGGGCTTCCGGGCTTCCGGGCTTCCGGGCTTCCGGGCTTCCGGGCTTCCGGGCCAGAATTCCCGGTCCGGGTTCTCGGTGCTGGATTCTCGGTGGTGGATTCCCGGTCCCGGCCGGGGCGTGCGCCGGGCTGCCGGACCCCCTCGTACGAACCCGTCCTCTCAGGACGCGTCCGGGCGTACGACCCCCAGGATCGGCATCGTGCCCGCGCCCGCGAGGGTCACCGTGCGGCCGGGGCGCGGGGCGTGGACGATCAGGCCCTTGCCGACGTACATCGCGACATGGCTGGCGTCGCCGAAGTAGATGATCAGGTCACCGGGCCGCATGTCCTTCACGGACACGTGCTTCAGCTGCTTCCACTGCTCCTGCGAGGTGCGCGGCACCGGATGACCGGCCGCCGCCCAGGCCTGCGAGGTCAGCCCGGAGCAGTCGTACGTCTTCGGGCCCTCGGCGCCCCACTCGTACGGCTTGCCCATCTGGGCCGTGGCGTACTGCACCGCCTTCTTGCCGGCCTCGGTCGCGCTGCCGCCGATCTCCTTGAGGATGCCGGTGCCCAGCCAGGCGGCCTGCGCCTGCTGGGCCGCCTCCCGCTCCAGCTGCGCCAGCCGCTCCTGCTGCCGCTTCTCCAGCCGGGCCTCCAGCTGCTCCGCCTCCTTGACCCGCGCCTGGATCCGCTTCTGCGCGGTGGCCTTGGCCTTGCGGTTGTCCTCCAGCTTGTGCAGCTGGTCGGCGGCGTCGGCGGCGTACTGCTGGAGGTCCTGCTGGGTGCGGGTCATCTCCTGGAGCAGGCCGCTGGTGGCCCGCTCGCCCTCCAGGACGCGGCCGGCCCCGTCGAGGAAGTGCTGCGGGTCGTTGCTCAGCAGCAGCTGGGCCTGGGGCGGCAGCCCGCCCGTGCGGTACTGGGCGCGGGCGGCGGCACCGGCCCGGTCCTTCAGCTCGTCCAGCTTCCGCTGCTGCTCGACGATCTTCTGGGACAGGCCGACGACCTCGGCGGACTGCCGCTTCGACTTCTCCTCGGCGGCGTTGTACGCGTCCGTGGCGACGGCGGCGTCGTGGTACAGCTCGTCCAGCTTGGTGCGGACGGCCTCCAGGTCCTGGTCCGGCGGGGCCGTGACGGGCGGGGCGGAGGGCGTGGAAGGTGTGGTGGCGGCGGGCGCCGTGGCGGTCGAGGTCGGCGCGGGGTCCGGTCCCGCGCTCGCGAACGCCGTGCCCGACGCCCCCAGTACGGTGACCGCGCAGACCACGGTCACGGCCACCGCGAGCACATTGCGCCTGCCCCGTCCCATACCCCGCTCCCAACTGATTTACCGTCAGTAACATGTGCCGTCCGGGGGATAGTGCCACGACGGCGCCCAAAACGACAGAGGCCGGTCGCCGATGCCCGCCCGCGCCGGTCCTCCGCCTGTGTGACGCGCGGCCCCCGAAGATCGTTCCCCGCAGGCCGCCACAGGCGCGACGGGCGGAGGTGAAGGAAGCACGGGAGGGGGCGCGCGGGGCGCGCGAGGCATGCGGGATCCGGCGGTGTGCCTCGGGGCGGGCCACGGAAGACGCACCGGGGGCGGCTGAAGTCCGGCGCTCCCGGCTCAGCGGCGCGGCGCCAACGCCCCCCACTCCACCGTCACTTCCCCCTGCCGCCAGCGCCCCGGCCCGTCCATCACCGGCCAGTCGGCCGTGAGGTCGCGCACCGCGCGGATCCAGCGCTGCCGCGCGCCGTAGGAGGCATAGGGCGCGGCGGCGGCCCAGGCGCGGTCGAAGTCGCGCAGGAACGCGTGCACCGGCTCGCCCGGCACATTGCGGTGGATCAGTGCCTTGGGGAGCCGCTCGGCGAGGTCGGACGGGCGGTGCAGGGAGCCGAGCCGAGTGGCGAAGGTCACGGTGCGCGGCCCCTCCGGGCCGAGCGCCACCCAGACGTGCCGACGCCCGATCTCGTCGCAGGTGCCCTCCACGAGCAGTCCCCCGCGCGGTCCCCCGCGCGCGTGCCCGTCCGCCGGGGCGAGCCGCGCGCACAGCCGTTCCCACACGGCGGCGACCTGGTCCTCGTCGTACTGCCGCAGCACGTTCGCCGCGCGGATGAGCTGCGGGCGCCGCGCGAGGGGCACCTCGAAGCCGCCGTGCCGGAAGTCGAGCCCGTCGCGCTCGTAGGGGAGCGCGGCGGCGACCCGCGCCGGTTCGATCTCGACGCCCACCACGCGCGCGCGTGGAGCCACGGTGCGCAGCCGCTGGAGGAGTTCGACCGCCGTCCAGGGCGCGGCGCCGTAGCCGAGGTCGACGGCCACCGGCTCGTCGGCGCGCCGCAGCTCGGCGCCGTGCATGGCCGCGATCCAGCGGTCCATGCGGCGCAGCCGGTTGGGGTTGGTCGTCCCGCGCGTCACCGTCCCGACGACGGGAGCCCGCCCACCCGAACCGCCGTCCGAGCCGCTCCGGCCGTCCGGAACGCCCGCGCGGCTCGCACGGAGCCGGGCGCGGGGGGCGGACGCTGCACGGGATGTCATGGATACGAGGGTATGGGGGCACTCGGCCCGGGACACACGCCGTACACCGCGTACACCGCGCGCATGCCCCCCGTACGTGCCGCCGAACATGCCGACCGTCGAACAGGCGTACGCACCTCACCATCGAACGGTTGATCGAGATTGGTAATGATTGTGCAAAGACCCGGGCATCGGGAAGGGAGCCGCCCCCGACGGCGTTGCCCCCTGAAGGGCGCACCGCGCCCCGGGTCCGGCATGCCCGCAGCAAGGAGGAACGCCACGTGAGCCAGTACGTCGGCAGGCTCGGGCGCCGCTCGTCGTCGGCTCCCGCGCGGCTGCGGCTCTACCGCAGGCCCCGGCGCGTCGCCATGCTCTCCGTGCACACCTCACCGCTCCACCAGCCCGGCACCGGCGACGCCGGCGGCATGAACGTCTACATCGTCGAGCTGGCCCAGCGCCTGGCCGCCCAGGGCATCGAGGTGGAGATATTCACCCGGGCCACCACGGGCGGCCTGCCGCCCCGCGTCGACCTCGCGCCCGGCGTCCTGGTCCGCCATGTGGACGCCGGTCCGTACGAGGGACTCGCCAAGGAGGAACTGCCCGCCCAGCTGTGCGCCTTCACGCACGGCGTGATGCAGGCCTGGGCGGGCCACCGCCCCGGCCACTACGACCTCGTCCACTCGCACTACTGGCTCTCCGGGCACGTCGGCTGGCTCGCCGCCCAGCGCTGGGGCGTCCCCCTGGTGCACGCCATGCACACCATGGCCAAGGTCAAGAACGCCAGCCTCGCCGACGGCGACACCCCCGAGCCCGCCGCCCGCGTCATCGGCGAGACCCAGATCGTCGCCGCCTCCGACCGGCTGATCGCCAACACCGAGGACGAGGCCGGTGAACTGGTGCGCCACTACACCGCCGACCCGGCCAAGGTCGCCGTGGTCCACCCGGGCGTCAACCTCGACCGCTTCCGCCCCGGCGACGGCCGCGCCGCCGCCCGCGCCCGCCTCGGCCTGCCCCAGGACGCCCTGATCCCGCTCTTCGCCGGCCGCATCCAGCCGCTCAAAGCCCCCGACGTGCTGCTCAGGGCCGTGGGCGTGCTGCTCGACGAGCGGCCCGACCTGCGCTCACGCATCGTCGTACCGGTGGTCGGCGGCCCCAGCGGCAGCGGCCTCGCCAAGCCCGAGGGGTTGCAGAAGCTGGCCGCCCGGCTGGGCATCGCCGATGTCGTACGGTTCCGGCCGCCGGTCGGGCAGGACCAGCTCGCCGACTGGTTCCGGGCCGCGTCCGTGCTGGTCATGCCCTCCTACAGCGAGTCCTTCGGGCTGGTCGCGATCGAGGCCCAGGCCACCGGCACCCCGGTGCTCGCGGCGGCGGTCGGCGGCCTGCCGGTGGCCGTCCGGCACGGCGAGACCGGCTTCCTGGTCCAGGGACACGAACCGGCCGCCTACGCGCGCGTGCTGCGCGAGTTCGCCGACCACCCGGAGCTCGTCGACCGCACGGGCGCCGCCGCCGCCCGGCACGCCCGCTCCTTCGGCTGGGACGCCTCGGCGGCGGCCACGGCCGAGGTGTACACGGCCGCGCTCCAGTCGTACCGGCGTCGCGTACGCTCCCACCATGGCTGAGACGGACGAGGCGGGCGGGACGGACGGTCACACCGGCGCGGATGCCGGAGCAGGTACGGATGTCGGTGCGGGTGCGGGTGCGGGTGCGGGTGCGGGTGCGGCTGCCGGAGGCGAGGCGGAGCGCGCCGCGCGCACCCTCGAAGCCGCCTTCGAGGACACCGGCCTGGACTGGGAGAGCCCGCGGCCCGGCACCTATGTCGTCAAGCTTCCCGGCACCCGCAAGCTCTCCACCACGGTCTCCTTCCTGGCGGGCCGCCACACCCTCTCGCTGAACGCCTTCGTGATCCGCCACCCCGACGAGAACGAGGCGGGCGTCCACCGCTGGCTCCTCGAACGCAACCTGCGGATGTACGGCGTGAGTTACGCCGTCGACCGGCTCGGCGACATCTACGTCACCGCCCGGCTGTCCCTCGCCGCCGTCACCGCCGACGAGATCGACCGGCTGCTCGGCCAGGTCCTGGAGGCGGCCGACGGCGCCTTCAACACCCTCCTCGAACTGGGCTTCGCCTCCGCGATCCGCAAGGAGTACGCCTGGCGGACCTCCCGCGGGGAGTCCACGCGGAACCTGGACGCGTTCACCCACCTGATCGAACGCCAGGCCCCCGGAAACGCCCCGGAGTGACCCCGACCAGCCACTTGAAGTGCCGGGTCAGATGGGCCTGGTCGTAGAAGCCGGTCACCGACGCGACCTCCCCGGGCGGCAGCCCGTCCAGCAGCAGCCGGCGCGCCCGCCCGACCCGGCGGGACATCAGGTACTGGTGCGGGGCGATGCCGTACGCGCCGCTGAACGCCCGTACCAGATGCGCCGGATGGGCGTGCAGCAGCCGGGCGGCCTCCTCCAGCGGGACACCGGCCACCACCCGCGCGTCGAGCAGCTCCCGCAGCCGCCGCGCGAGCACCGGGTCCCGCCGCTCCAGGCGCGCGGCGGCGTCCGTCCGGTGGCGGCGCAGATGGTCCCGCAGCCGTCCGCCGACGAGCGCCAGACGGCTCTCCGCCTCCAGTTCGTCGCCGCGTCGGCCGAGGGCGGAGTGCAACTGCCCGACGCGCCGCCGCAGCACCGGGTCGCGCAGCTCGGGCCCGTCGACGGCCGCCCCGATCAGCTCCTCGCCCAGCCGGCTGCTGTCCAGGTACACGACCCGCTTGCGGAAGCCGCCCGGCGCGGCCGGTGAGCCGTTGTGCGGCACGTGCGGCGGCAGCAGCGTCACCGTGTCGTGCGGGGTGCCGTGCTCGTGCCGGTCGAGGTCGTACCGTACGGCGCCGTCGTCCACGACCAGCAGCGTCCACGCCTCGTGCACGTGCATCGGGTAGGCGTAGCCGGTGAAGTGCGCGTGCAGGACCTCCACGACGCCCGGGACACCGGGGCGCCAGGCGGAGACGTCCCGGCGGGCGGCCGGGTCCGCCCGGACCGCCGGGGCTTCCTGGGGGTCCTGGGGTGCCTGTCGCTGGTCGGCCACGGGTCGAACGTACCGCGCAAAGAACGTACAAGACGACGGCGTACGCGGCCCGGGAGCCTCGTCCCATGAACGAAGAGCCCACCCGCCCCGAGCCCGCTGCCCCCGAGCCCGCCGCGCCCGAGGCCACCGCCCCCGCGCCCGTCCGCTTCGACACGAAGATCGCCGTACTGCTGCGCGAGGACCTGGAGACCTGGCAGCGCCTGAACGTGACCGCCTTCCTGGTCAGCGGCCTGGGCACCACGGTCCCGGAGGTGGTCGGCGAGCCGTACGCGGACGCCGACGACGTGTCCTACCTGCCCATGTTCCGCCAGCCGGTGCTGGTCTTCGAGGGCACCAAGGAGACCCTGGCGGCGGCCCGCACCCGGGCCCTGTCCCGCGCCCTCCCGCGCGCCCTGTTCACCACCGACCTCTTCGCCACCGGCAACGACCGCGACAACCGCGCGGCGGTACGGGCCGTACGGACCGCCGACCTGGATCTGGCGGGCCTGGCGGTGTACGGCCCGCGCAACGCGGTGGACAAGGTGATGAAGGGGGCGCGGATGCACCCGTGAGAGGAGACGCCCGTCGGGGCGCAGGTCGCAGGTCGCAGGTCGCAGGTCGCAGGTCGCAGGCCACAGGTCACGCGGTACCGGCCTCGGCGGAGGGGCGGGCGTCGGCGGAGGGGCGGGCGTCGGCGATCGCCCGATCCATCGCACCGGCACCCGCGAGCCCCTTGTCGCCATCCTGGCCGCTCTGGCCGTCGAGGTACGGACGGTCGTCCTCCTGCGGCAGGCTCCGCATGAGGGCGCCGTACCCCACGGCGGCGGCGGTCCCCACGACCGCGCACATCCCCCACAGCCACTGGGCGCCGAGCCGGTCGATGACCGCGCCGGACATCAGCGGGGCGACGAGGGCGGCCAGCGACCAGGACAGCGTGTAGACGCCCTGGTAGCGGCCGCGCCCGTGCACGGGGGAGAGGCGGACGACCAGCCCGGTCTGGGTCGGCGCGTTGATCATCTCGCCCAGCGTCCAGACGCACACGGTCAGGGCGAAGACACCGACCGACCCGGCGAAGGCGGTGAGCCCGAACCCGTACCCGGCCAGCAGGGACGAGACGACGAGCAGCCGCTTGGGGTCCCGGTGCTCGATGAGCCGGGTGACCGGGATCTGGAGGGCGACGATGAGGATGCCGTTGACGGCGATGGCCAGACCGTAGTCGGCGGGCGTGAACCCGGCCCGGCCCATCGCCACCGGCAGCCCGACAGCCCCCTGCTGGAAGACCACCGCCACCAGGAAGGACAGCCCCACGACGCTCATGAAGCGGCGGTCGCGCAGCACGGCCACCAGCCCCACGGACGCCTCCGCGCCCGCCTCCCGGCCGGACTCGCCGCCGTCGCTGCCGGGCCGGGACTCGGGCAGCTTGAGGAAGACGACGATCGCGCAGGCCAGGGTCATCGCGGCCTCGATCAGGAACCCGGCCAGATAGCTGAACTCGGCGATGAAACCGGCGGCCATGGAGGAGACGGCGAAGCCGAGGTTGATCGCCCAGTAGTTGAGCGAGAAGGCGCGCACCCGGTCCTCGGGCCGCACGATGTCCGCCATCATCGCCTGCACGGCCGGACGGGAGGCGTTGGAGGCCATGCCGACCAGGAAGGCGACACCGGCGATGGAGACCGGGTCGCGCACGAAGCCGAGCAGCGCGACGGAGAGGGCCGTCGACGCCTGCGCGATCAGCAGGGTGGGCCGCCGCCCCAGCCGGTCGGCCATCACGCCCCCGCCGAGCGACGAGACGACCCCGCCCAGCCCGTGCAGCGAGGCGACCAGACCGGCGTAGGAAGCGGAGTACCCCCGGTCGAGGGTGAGGTAGAGCGCCATGAACGTGGCGACGAAGGCGCCGAGCCGGTTGACCAGGGTGCTCGTCCACAGCCACCAGAACTCGCGGGGGAGCCCGGAGACCGTCTCGCGGGCGGCACGCCGGAGACCGGCGGCGCGTCTGGGACTGGTGACGGACATGGACGACCCCCGGATGTAAGTGGCTGCTGCTCGTAGCGCGACTTACGCGCCCGCCGTACGCACAACCTACGAGCCGGGCCCGCCGCCCAACCAGTCAATTAACAGAAGCCGTCAACTGTCGGCGGCACGCCCCGGCGGACCACCTCCCCGGGACCGGCCCCCTGTCCGCCTGCCGGGCGCACGGGCGGCGCGCCGAATGCGTGGATTAGGCTCGGAGACATGGCCGACGCACCGTACAAGCTGATCCTCCTCCGCCACGGCGAGAGCGAGTGGAACGCGAAGAACCTGTTCACCGGCTGGGTGGACGTCAACCTCAACGAGAAGGGCGAGAAGGAGGCGGTCCGCGGCGGTGAGCTGCTCAAGGACGCCGGCCTGCTGCCCGACGTGGTCCACACGTCCCTCCAGAAGCGCGCGATCCGCACGGCCCAGCTCGCCCTGGAGGCCGCCGACCGCCACTGGATCCCCGTCCACCGCTCCTGGCGCCTGAACGAGCGCCACTACGGTGCCCTCCAGGGCAAGGACAAGGCCCAGACGCTCGCGGAGTTCGGCGAGGAGCAGTTCATGCTCTGGCGCCGCTCCTACGACACCCCGCCGCCGCCGCTGCCCCGCGACGCGGAGTTCTCGCAGTTCGACGACGCGCGGTACGCGACCCTCCCGCCGGAGCTGCGCCCCCGGACGGAGTGCCTCAAGGACGTCGTCGCCCGCATGCTGCCGTACTGGTTCGACAGCATCGTCCCCGACCTCCTCACCGGCCGCACGGTCCTCGTCGCCGCCCACGGCAACAGCCTGCGCGCCCTGGTCAAGCACCTCGACCAGATCTCCGACGCCGACATCGCCGGCCTCAACATCCCCACCGGCATCCCCCTCGCCTACGACCTCGACGCCGACTTCCGCCCCCTCAACCCCGGCGGCACCTACCTCGACCCGGACGCGGCCGCGGCGGCGATCGAGGCCGTGAAGAACCAGGGCAAGAAGAAGTAACACCCCTGCTCCAGAGCCGCCTGCCCACGGAACCGCCGTCCGCGGGCAGGCGGCTTTCGTCTGCGTATCGTGCTGGTCAGGTGGCGGGGAGCTGGTACGCGAGGACGTAGGCGTCGGCGGCCATGGCGGTGTCGCAGAACGTTCAGTACTGGTTCTCGGTGACTGCGCCGACGATCACCGGGGTGTTGAAAAGCTCCCCCGCGAGGGTGTCGTCGGTGTCCAGGTCGAGGACGTCGGCGACGATGGCGGTGATGTTGTCGGGCCCGCCGCCGTGCAGCGCGAGCCGGATGAGTTCCGTGACGGCGTCCTGCGGTCTCTGGTAGCCGGCGAGCGTGTCCTGCAACGACTGGTGGGAGCCGGCGCCGGACAGGCCGTGGGAGCAGATCAGGTACCGGTCGCGGGCGCGGACCTCGCGGATCGAGAGGTCGGGTTCCATGTTGTTGCTGCTGCCCAGCGTGCGCAGCAGCAGGGAGCGCTGCGGATGGGTGGCGGCCTCCTCCTCGGTGATGTGCCTCTCGTCGACAAGACGCTGCACCCAGGTGTGGTCCTGGGTGATCTGCGTCAGGACAGAGTTCCGCAGCAGGTACGCGCGGGAGTTGCCGACGTGGGCCAGACCGAGCCGTTGGCCGGTCCACAGCAGGGCGGTGAGCGTGGTGCTCATGCCTTCGAGCTGTGGGTCCTCCTCGACCATGGTGCGCAGCTGGCCGTTGGCGCGCTGCACGGCCGTGTGGAGCGAGGTGAGGAGGTCGGCTCCGGGTACGCCGTCTTCGAGCGTGATGATGGTGGAGATCACCTCCGAGGAAGCGATCCTCCCCGCGGCCGGGCTGGCGGCGTGGCCGCGCATGCCGTCGGCAACGGCGAGCAGGCGCGGAGCGGCGTAACCGGAGTCCTCGTTGCTCTCCCGGACCAGCCCTCCGTGCGAACCCGCGGCGAAGGACAGCACCAAGCCGGTCGAGGCGCGGGCTGTGGGCGTCGGCGCCTCGCCGCGGAAGAAGCGCTTCGTCCTGGATTGTTTTCCAGCGCGGCCGGGCTGCTTCCCGGGTTGGGTGGGCGCCCGATGAAACCCGTCTGGTTCCGGTCGCACGGGTTGCCGGGGCGGGAGGGGCAGCGGCGGCGGCGCGGGTGGAGTGCGCGGACGGGGGATTCCCGCGTGTTCGCGTACGAGTCCGGCAGCCGGGGAGGGCATCCACCCCGGTTCTGTGAGCGAGTGCGTCGAGTGCGCGCCCCCGTGCCCTGGAGTGTCCGAGGCGAATTGCCGGAGGATGTCGGCCAGAGCGGGGCGCTCGCCGGGCTGTTTGGCGAGGCAGGCGGCCACGATGCCACACAGCTCGGGCGGGAGGGCACGGAGCTCGGGGTGCTGGTGCACGGTGCGGTAGTGCAGGGCGTGTGCGCTGCCGGTGCCGAACGGGCCCGCGCCGGTGGCGGTGTAGGCCAGGACCGCGCCGAGGGCGAAGACGTCGCTGGCCGGGCCGACGGGAGCGCCGGTGAGCTGTTCAGGGGACATGAAGCCGGCCGTTCCGATGGCCACGCCGGTACCGGTGAGTGCGCTGGCCTCGCTGGTGATCGAGATCCCGAAGTCGATGACCCGCGGTCCGTCGGCTGCCAGGAGGATGTTGGAGGGTTTGAGGTCGCGGTGGACCACTCCCGCGTCGTGGATGGCTTCCAGGGCTTCTGCCAGACCCGCTCCGAGGGCCAGGACCGCGGAGACCGGCCAGGGCCCGTGTTTCCGGACGGCTTCCCCGAGGGAGACACCGGGGACGTAGACGGTGGCCAGCCAGGCCGGAGAACCGTCCGGGTCCGCATCGACCACCCCTGCGGTGAACGCCCCGTTGACCCGCCGCGCGGCGGCGACCTCGCGGGCGAAACGACGCCGGAAGTCGGGCTCACGCGCCAGTTCCGGGCGTACCACCTTGATCGCGACCGAGCGCCCGCCCGGTGAGCGCGCCAGGAACACCTGGCCCATCCCGCCCACGCCGATCCGCGCCGTGATCTGGTACCGGCCCACCCGTTGCGGGTCCCCCGGCTCCAAGGCTTCCAACACGCTCAACCCGCCTGCCCCCCACCCGTACGGCGCGGCCTCGGGCGACTACCGTTCACGCCGAAATCATGGTGGGTCGCAGGGGTCCGCCATCGTCAGGAACCTACCGGACCGGATCGCCGCTGACACCCCGTCCGAACCGAAGAACGCACGCGTGCGGCAGCGCAGTCGGCTGACCTGACGCCGTGGCCGGCTGATGTCGGAAGAAGAAGTGGGGGGTGGCGTGCCCGCACTGTGCGGCCTGTCGGCAGCAGAGCCGTCGTGCGCGGGCAGGCTGCTTTCGTCTGTGTGCCGGGTCGTCAGGTGGCGGATGGCTGGTACGCGAGGACGTAGGCTTCGGCGGCTGGCAGGGGCGCAGCGAGACACCGGCGCGCTTGGCCAGTTGGCGCGCCCGTCGTCGTAGTTGACTGTGGTCGGCTGAGGTGTGTGCCCCAGCCGTGCCAGGTGCAGCGGTCAGCCACGGTCGACACCGGCGCCCTGCGGTCGAGTAGCCGCTCACTTCCTCGGCCGACGAAGTCGCGGCCCAGGCCCGAGGCCACCCAGCCTCGCTCCTGAAGCCGGTGTCAGAGGTCACGCGCAAGGCCCCGATGGGCTCAGGACGTTGAGAGGACGATCAGCGCATGAAGTTGACGATCTGGATCGATGACTGGCAGATCCAGTGCTGCGGACAGAGCTTTGTGCCAGGGGACGTTGTCTCGTGGACGCTATTGGAGGTCGATCCGGAGGATTACGCCGATGTCGTTGGCAGCGACCGCGCGGATGAGATCGACTTCCGCGAGGAGCATCACGGCCAGGAGGAGGGGCACGCACCCACCTTGGTGGAGGTGTTGTCGATCGCCGAGGTGCACTGCCGTTACGAGGTAGCCCCGGGCGCTACGAACAAGGTGAACCAACCAGTTCCGGGCACGACCGTGCTGGTTCCGGTCAAGGAGGCGGATGGGTGCGCGGAAACCAGGCCGGACGTTAGCTTCGCGGGCTACCTGGTCACGGCCCGGCGCACCACAGACGGGCCGAAAGGTACGGCTGCCTGCGGTCGGTGAGGGAGCTGGCGGGATCGGTTCCCTACCCGCGGTCGCTGTACAGCACCTCCGTACCCAATCGTGAAAGCGAGCAGCCCCGACGCGACCGCCAACCGACCGTCCGCCCGGTTCAGCGCCCCAGCTGATCTCAAATGCCCGCAGCTTCCCAAGTCGAGGGCTTGGCCTGTCGCCGCTGTCAAACGCTGGACGTCGAAACAGGCAGCGTGTCTGAGGTCGGCGGGGGTGCGGCGAGGCACAGACGTGCGTGGTCGGTCGGCGCATCCGCCGTCGTTACGGGCTGTCGTCGGCCGAGGTTCGAACTGGGCGCGTCGAAGGTGCCGACGGTCAAGCGAGCGCGGCAGAGCTGGGCCGTCTCTGGGCTGTCTGGGGCCGCTCGGCAGTGGCCGATGACGACCAACGACGACCACCAAGCGCTCGGGCCCACCGTGCCTGAGCAGGGGGAGCGTAGGTCACCGAGATCTCCCGAAAGACCCAGGGCAAGAGGAATCAAGCCCGGGGCTTCAAGCCCCCTGCCTGCGGTTTCTCCCGCCTGGTGGGGGGCTTTTCGCCAGGTGTGGGGGTGCCGGAGAGCCACGTCCGCCAGACGTGCCGGGTGTTCGGCGTCTCGGGACGGTCGAGGAGTGACAGCACGTAGCTCGCGTGACGCCGTGCCGAAGGGCTATCCGAGCGCTGCGCCTCGCGGAGCCTGTCGCGCTGCTCGTCTCCGTCCACTGCGCGGGCCGCCCGCACGTATTCACGGTCCCTGCACCGGTAGGTTCGCTGGCTGGCCAGCATGACCAGATCCATGAGCTTCGCTCTCAGGTGCTGATCGTGGTCGGTGGCGGCGGCCAGGTCCCGGAGAAGAGTCTGCTTCGCGCCTCACGCCTTGGCGTGCTCCGTCCACTCCTGCGGATAGCGTGCCTCCCATTCCAGGAAGAGCAGTGAAAGGGGCAGCCCCGGCCAGGTGCTGATCTCCCCGCGGCCGTATCCGCTCCCGCTCCACAGGCCCTCGGGAAACATCGACCGGCGGCCTCGCGGTACGCCCGCCATCTGGACCTGAACCGGAGCCTGGGAAACCAGTCCTCGTGCAATCGGCCATACGCGGCGTCGGCCTCCGAGCGGGCTCGGGTATGACACTCAAGGGTGGCAGCGCGCTCAGCGGGATCCGGCGAAACGAGTCCATGGGCCCAGGCCAGATCCTCGACCCGCATATGACCGTCGTCGCTGCCGTTGCCTGCCGCTTCTGCCACGGGTCAGATCATCCCGTGAGGGGGACGGGCCCACTGCTAAATATGTCCGGCTCCCTCAGGCGCCCGGAAGTTGTGCTTACGCGCTGTGCTGACGAGCGATGCCAGGCTCCCATCGGCTGAGAGGCGGAGTTGAACCCATGGACGACGAGACGGTCATCATCAGGCTCACGAGAGACCAGGCATTCGTGCTGTCGGACTGGCTCTATCGAGGGATGTTCGTGTCCGACGACCTAGCGAAGATCGTCCACGACCCAGCCGTCTGGTCGCCGATCCACGCGATATCGGGAGCGCTGGACAAGACGCTGACCGAGATCTTCATGGGCGATTACGACACCCGCCTCGAAGCAGCCAAGAGCCGTCTCCGTCCAGAACCGGACGACGGTTCCGAAGCACGGACGGAACCGAAGGGGACCGGCTGAACGAGACCCGGGGCCGGCGTCAGTTACCGCTTGGCGGATCGTCCACGCCCAACTCCTCAGCCAGCCGTAGCAACGCTTCGGAGGGCGGTCGGCCCATGAGCAGCAGATCTGCCACGAGTTGCCTCACGGACGGCATGGAACTCACCAACTGAGGCGCCGACCCCTGCGCGCGCAACAGAGCTGACACCGCATCGTCCATCTGCCGACGCTGCGCATGGGCTTTGGCGAGGTCGATGTGGAATCGTGCCTGCCGTTCCTCGGAGAGTACCGACACGTCGACCCTCTTCGCGGCTCGGAGAGCCACCCCGGCATCTCCGAGGCCGACCGCCACGGACACCTCATGCACCGACACGTTGGCCGGACCGAACTCGGTGTTGTAGTCGTTGCGCCCTTCGCTGACCTGTTCGGCCAGATCATGGGCGGTGCGCAGGAACGCGTACGCATCATCGGCCAGGTTCAGCCGGGCTGCGGCGAGGGCACGTTGGAGCGTCAGCGCACCGCGTAGCGCCAGCCTCTCGGTCTGCTCGGCGCCCTCCCCATGCGCCAGTGCCTCGGCAGCGCTCCCGGAGACATCGGCCGCCTGCGCGAAGCGACGAGCACCGAGGAAGACGACCGACAAGCGGAACGCACCGGCGGCCATCAGCAAGGGGTCACCAGCCCGCTCGGCGGCGGTTACGGCACGGTCGATCGCGACCCAGGCAGCCTCGGGCTCCGCCATGTTCGCGAGCGCGGCACCGAACGCCTGGTACGTGTCGGCGAGCAACCGGAAGACGTCGGACTGCTCCGCCCCGGTGGCAACACGGGCGGCCGATTCCAGCCGGGGCACCAGAGCCTCCAGCAACTCGGTCAGTTCGGCGTGGACTCCTCGGTGGACAAGCTCCCAGGCCCGCGCGACCTCCCCACCAAGCGCTGTCACATCCACGGGCGCACCATCCCGTGCCTGGCGGACGAGCGCCTTGAGAACATGCGGGGTGCTGAGCAGCAGCCGCAGCCTGTCGGCTCCGCTCGCCGGGTCCTCGGTCGGTGACGCCATGAGAGGCGCCTCGGCTGCCAGCTCCGCCACTGGTACGCCCATGACGTCGGCGACCTTCTCGAGCACGGTCATCCGGTCGATGCGGCGTACGCCTCGCTCCACCTGCGACAGCCAGGCTTCCGAACGCCCCAGCAGCGCGGCGAACTCCTTCTGTGAGAGCCCGCGACGCTTGCGCCCGGAAGCGATCTTGCGGCCGAGTGCCCGCTCGTAGTCACTGCTCAACGCGCACGCCCTTGCCGGAGACGAAGTCAAGGCGGTCGACCTCGGTGGCGGAGAGGTACTGCTCCCGCTCAGCGAGGAAGTGACGGACGTAGTCCTTCGACTCGTGCTCCTGGAAGGCGTCCTCGTCCCGGTACAGCTCGTAGAACATGCGCTCCAAGGGTCGGCCGTCAACACGGTGCACGGCATAGACCACCGTTCCGGGCTCATGCGCACGGATGTGCTCACCCGTCCGCGCCACCAGGTCGTCGAACGCGGCCGCCGCCGCATCGTCCTTGCAGGTGAAACGCACCATCAGTCCGAACATGCGAGGTCCTTCCTCCGTCGGCGTCCACATCGGCAACAAGCTCCAGGGCGACGCTATGTGCCCCGGCACCCGTACGAAAAGTACGGATCCGCATTCCAGCGACCCGTACTTTTAGTACGGTGCCAGTACTGATTCTACGGCTTACCTGCTCCATGCTGGCCGGCGGGCCGTCGTCCAGGAGAACAGCAGGTCACCGCCCATGGAGGACGCCATGCCCACCCACCGACGCAGCTTCCTCGGCGACCCCGGAGAGCTCCGTGCCGCCCGTCAGTGGACGCACGCAATGCTGGACGGCCACCCTTGCTCCGATGACGCCGCGCTGATCGTGACCGAACTCGGGACCAACGCCGTCGTACATACCGCCAGCGGCGGCAGCACCTTCCACGTGACGCTCACCGTCTCCCCGCTGGCCGTCGTCATCGAGGTCACCGACCTCGGAACGTCCGACACCAGCCCCCGGGTCCAGCACCCAACTCCCGATTCCACCCATGGCCGAGGGCTGGGCATGGTCGCCGCACTCGCCGACCGGCTCCAGACCCGAGGCGACGATACCGGCCGCACGGTCACCGCCGAACTCCACGCGTCCGTCCATCCTCAGGAGCCAGCACCCCAGCCTGCTCATTCCGAGGGCCTGCTGCCATGACCGGCATTGCCGCGCCGCGGCAACTGGTGCGAATGCTTGGCCGAGAGTGACAGTCGTACTCCGGACGATCTCCTTGGCCCCCGACGCGGCCGCTTCCGACGAGGCGAGGAAATGAGCGGTACGCGGTCGGCGCTGGCAGGTCACTGCTTGGTCATCGGCTGAGCCCGAACGTCGGTTGGGTCCCGGGCAGGCTCCGGACCGCCCCCTGGCAGATTGGGGATGCAGTCATTTCTTGCGGAGCTGGAACCCCCGGAACCCTCGGAAACCGTTTGTTCAGTGGCTGCGGAGGCTGGGGCAGTCCAGGCAGTCGGGGTGGTCGGGGGGCCGGGGGAAGGTGCGGTTGCCCGACAGCCAGTCGGTCAGCCATTCGGCGAGGGTGAAGCGTTCCTTGAACAGGCGGTGCCGCTCGCAGAGGGTGTGGGGGTCCCAGCCCCACATCTGGCCTTCGGGGCTGCGGAGATCGACGTACCACCAGATCGCGCAGCCCAGGGTCGCAAGGGGGACGATGTGGAGGGGCAGGGGGAAATGGTCCGCGGACATCGGCGTCGGCGTCGGCGTCGAACGGAGGCGGTAGATGTCTAGGAGGGACGCCTCGTCGCTGAAGTACCAGCCGGCGTCGCTGAGGGAGACCACGCTGCCGTCGACGCCGAAGCCGCCGTTGGCCACCTCGCAGTAGAGCCTGCGCAGGAGCGGCGGCATGGGGTGCCCGAGAGCCGCTTCGAGTTCCTCGGCCGCCTCGGTCGGTGCGGGCGGCGGCAGTTCGTTCGCCTGGGCGAAGTCGCGGATGGCGGCGATGAGTTCGCCGTCACCTCTCCTCTCGGCGTCGTTCATGCCGCCCCCTCCGGACCGCTCAGGCCCCCACATACTCCGCCAGATGTTCCCCCGTCACCGTCGACCGCGCGGCCACCAGTTCTGCCGGGGTTCCCTCGAAGACCACTCGGCCGCCGTCGTGGCCGGCGCCGGGGCCGAGGTCGATGAGCCAGTCGGCATGGGCCATGACGGCCTGGTGGTGTTCGACGACGATGACGGACTTGCCGGAGTCGACGAGGCGGTCGAGGAGGGCGAGGAGCTGGGCGACGTCGGCGAGGTGGAGGCCGGCGGTCGGTTCGTCGAGGACGTAGACGCCGCCCTTGTCGGCCATGTGGGTGGCGAGCTTGAGGCGCTGGCGTTCGCCGCCGGAGAGGGTGGTGAGGGGCTGGCCGAGGGTGAGGTAGCCGAGGCCGACGTCGGACATGCGCCGGAGGACGCGGTGCGCGGCCGGGGTGCGGGCCTCGCCCGTGGCGAAGAACTGCTCGGCCTCCTCGACCGGCATGGCCAGCACCTCGCTGATGTCGCGGCCGCCGAGGTGGTGGTCGAGGACGGACGCCTCGAACCGCTTGCCCTCGCACTCCTCGCAGACGGTGGCGACCTGGGCCATCACGGCGAGGTCGGTGTAGATGACGCCGGCGCCCTTGCAGGTGGGGCAGGCGCCCTCCGAATTCGCGCTGAACAGGGCGGGCTTGACGCCGTTGGCCTTGGCGAACGCCTTGCGGATCGGGTCCAGGAGTCCGGTGTACGTCGCCGGGTTGCTGCGCCGCGAGCCGCGGATCGGGCTCTGGTCGACGGAGATCACACCTGCCCCGGCCGGGATCGAACCGTGCACCAGTGAGCTCTTGCCGGATCCCGCGACCCCGGTGACCACGCAGAGCACCCCGAGCGGCACGTCCACGTCGACGTCGCGCAGGTTGTGCGCGCTCGCGCCGCGGACCGGGAGGGTGCCGGTGGGCTCGCGCACGCTCTTCTTCAGGGCGGCCCGGTCGTCCAGGTGGCGCCCGGTGACGGTCCCGGCGGAGCGCAGCCCCTCCACCGTGCCCTCGAAGCAGACCGCCCCGCCCGCCGTGCCCGCGCCGGGACCGAGGTCCACGACATGGTCGGCGATCGCGATGACCTCCGGCTTGTGCTCGACGACCAGCACCGTGTTGCCCTTGTCGCGCAGCCGCAGCAGCAGGTTGTTCATGCGCTGGATGTCGTGCGGGTGCAGCCCGGTGGTGGGCTCGTCGAAGACGTACGTGACATCGGTGAGCGAGGAGCCCAGGTGGCGGATCATCTTGACGCGCTGCGCCTCGCCGCCGGAGAGCGTGCCCGCCGGGCGGTCCAGGGAGAGGTAGCCGAGGCCGATCTCCACGAACGAGTCCAGGGTGCCCTGGAGCGCGGTCAGCAGCGGCGCCACCGTCGGCTCGTCCAGGCCGCGCACCCAGTCCGCGAGGTCGCTGATCTGCATGGCGCACGCGTCCGCGATGCTCACCTCCCCGATCCGCGAGGCGCGGGCCGCCTCGCTGAGCCGGGTGCCCGCGCACTCGGGGCAGGCGGTGAAGGCGACCGCACGGTCCACGAACTCCCGGATGTGCGGCTGCATCCCCTCCCGGTCCTTGGCCAGCATCGACTTGCGGATCCGCGGGATCAGGCCCTCGTACGTCATGTTGATGCCCGCGATCTTCATCCTGGTCGGCTCGCGGTGCAGGAAGTCGTGCAGCTCGGCCGCGGTGAAGTCGCGGATCGGCTTGTCCGGGTCGTAGAGGCCGGACTCGCTGTAGAGCCGGTGGTTCCAGCCGCCCGCCTTGTAGCCGGGGACGCTGAGCGCGCCCTCGGAGAGCGACTTCGTCTCGTCGTAGAGCTGGGCGGGGTCCAGGTCGGAGACCGTGCCCCGGCCCTCGCAGCGCGGGCACATCCCGCCGGTGATGCTGAAGCTGCGGCGCTCCTTCACGGTCTGCCCGCCGCGCTGGACGGTGACCGCGCCCGCGCCGCTGATCGAGGCGACGTTGAAGGAGTACGCCTTCGGGGAGCCGAGGTGCGGGCGCGCGAGCCTGCTGAAGAGGATGCGCAGCATCGCGTTGGCGTCGGTGGCGGTGCCGACCGTGGAGCGCGGGTCGGCGCCCATCCGCTGCTGGTCGACGACGATCGCGGTGGTCAGCCCGTCGAGTACGTCGACCTCGGGCCGGGCCAGGGACGGCATGAAGCCCTGGACGAAGGTGCTGTACGTCTCGTTGATCAGCCGCTGCGACTCGGCGGCGATCGTGCCGAACACCAGGCTGCTCTTGCCCGAGCCGGACACCCCGGTGAACACCGTCAGCCGTCGCTTGGGGATCTCGACGCTCACGTCCTTGAGGTTGTTCTCGCGCGCGCCGTGCACCCGGATCAGATCGTGCCGGTCCGCGGTGTGCGGTGCGGATGATGCGGGAGATGTGGGCCTACGGTCACCGGTGCCGCCGTCGTCCGTCCTCGTGACCGTGCTGCTCATCGCGTCTCCCTCTGTTCCTTCTCTGTGCGCCGTGCCTGCACCCGCGTCCCTCGCCGCGGCTCCGTCGTCACCGTAGCCGCGGCCCCGGCGGGCGCGCTTCTCGATTCCGGATCGGTTCGGGAGGCCGCCCCGCCGCGGGCCCCGGACACCGGACATACGAGAGCCCCCTGCCCGCGGTACGCCGTGAGCAGGGGGCCGGGACCGCCGGTCAGCGGTGGTGGTGGCCGGGGCGGGGGCCGCGGTGGGTGTCGTCCCAGCTGAGGGAGTCGACGGAGCGCCGGTGGTCGTTGCGGAGGGTCGCGGTGTCGCGGCGGTCCCAGACCGAGGTGCGGCGGTCCTGGTAGAGGTCGCGGCGGGTGTCGTGGCCGTAACCGGTGTGGACACGGACCGTGGCGCGGCCGTCGAGGCGGTAGTGGCGGAACGTGTAGGTGTGTCCGTGCTGGTCGGACAGGGTCCACCCGTCGAGGTTGACGTCGCGGCGGGTGTTGTTGGTGATCTCCACCCACTCCGTGTTCAGCACCCGCTCGGAGCGGTGGCCCCGGGTCTGGTGCGGGTCGGCGAGGTGGACGTCGCTGATCACCACGCCCTGGCGGTGCGTGTGCGCGGGGTGGTCGGCCGCGGCGGCGGGCAGCGCGGCCACCGCGAGCAGGGCCCCGGCCGCCACGGCGGTCGCGGTCAGCCGGCGGGCGGTCGAGGAGAGGGGAGCGGAGACGGACACGGACACAGGTTCTCCCTGCTGGTGCGAGGTGGGGCGGTACGGCGGCTGGGTGGCCGCGCGGCCCACACCCTTGTCCGGTTTGCGGGGAGATCGACGTGATACGCGCACCCTGTTACCGATTGGCCACGTTTCTGTGACTCTCGGCTGTAGCGCCCAAGCAGGTGGCGGAGGGCTCGTGCCGGTGGGCTGCCTGCGGCGCGGGGCCCCTCCGGCCGGTCCGCGCCGGAGGGCGTCACTCCAAAGTGAGTAACAGATCCGAAGTCAACAGATCCAAGGCGCGGGGCCCCGGCGTCCTCCGCCGGGGCCCCGCGCCGTGTGTCCTGTCAGCCGCACTGGCAGGGGCCGCCCGACTGGCAGCCGCAGCCGCAGCCCGAGCCGCAGCCGCAGGCGGCGAGGAGCGGGAGGCTCCGTGGCTCGGCGACGGGCTGCTCGGTCTCGCGGCTCCGGGCCGGGTCGGGCGCGATGCTGGGGGATTCGGACATGGGTCCCTCCTTCAGGCTGGTGCCTTCGCCCATTCCATGCCCGCTGCGCTGGGCGCATCAACGGCGCACGGTGGCTCGTTCCCGCCGCGGCACCCCGTCCGGCCGTTTCCCCATGCTGCCGCTGCCCCGGCCGTACCTGCTGCCCCTGCCGCGCCTGCTGTCCCGGCCGTAACCCGCCGTCCCCGGCGCCCCTCAGGTCCGCCCCGCCGCTCCTTAGGCCCCGTCGACCTTCGGCACCGACGTGACGTCCTGCTGGAGCTCGTCGGCGTGCTCGCCCGTGACCAGGTAGACCACCCGCTTGGCCACCGCCACCGCGTGGTCGGCGTACCGCTCGTAGTAGCGGCCGAGCAGGGTGACGTCCACGGCCGTCTCGATGCCGTGCTTCCAGCGGTCGTCGATCAGGTGCTGGAAGAGTGTGCGGTGCAGCAGGTCCATCTCGTCGTCGTCCTGCTCCAGCTGGAGGGCCAGGTCGACGTCCTTGGTGACGATCACCTCGGCGGCCTTCGCCATCAGGCGCTGGGCGAGCTGGCCCATCTCCAGGATGGTGGCGTGCAGGTCCTGGGGGACCCCGCGCTCCGGGAAGCGCAGCCGGGCCAGCTTGGCCACGTGCTGGGCCAGGTCGCCCGAGCGCTCCAGGTCCGCCGACATCCGCAGCGAGGTGACGACGATCCGCAGATCCGTCGCCACCGGCTGCTGCCGGGCCAGCAGGGCTATGGCCCGAGCCTCCAGGTCGTGCTGGAGCTCGTCGACCTTCTGGTCGGCCTCGATCACGCTCTCGGCCAGCTTCAGATCGGCGTCGAGGATGGCGGTCGTGGCGCGTCCGATGGCCGACCCGACCAGCCGGGCCATCTCCACCAGTCCGTCGCCGATCGAGTCCAGTTCCTCGTGGTACGCGTCCCGCATCTTCGTTCCCTCTCGTGCGTGTTCGTCGGGGTTTGCAGGGGGTGCAGGGGCGGCGGTCCGCCGCCGGCGTCCGGCCGACGGCGCCCGGCCCGTCCCGTGTGACGACCGGCGGTGCGAACCCCACGCTCCCACGGTCCGGCCCGTACGCGTCCGTTTCCGTCACCTCAAGTGAACCGTCGCTGGCTCCAAGGTGAACTCTGGGCGACGAGTGTTCGAGGTCGCACCCGGACGGGTGGGGGCACGTCGTCCGCCATGCCTAACCTGGTCGCATGGACGTGAACGCGGCGGTCGCCGCAGCATCAGCGATCGCCGGAGTGCTCACCGGCGTCATCGCCGTGCTGGCGTTCCGCTTCAGTGAACGGGAGCAGAAGCGTCCGACGCGTACCTCGCTGCACACCGACGCGGTGCTGCCGCCCGGTGTGGACACGGTCCTCTCCGTGCTGCGCTCCTCCGCCGTCGTCCTCGACGAGGCCGACGCCGTCGTCAAGGCCAGCTCCGCCGCGTACGCCCTCGGGCTGGTCCGCGGCGGCAAGCTCGCCGTGGAGCCCATGCTCCAGATGGCCCGGGACACCCGCCGGGACGGGGAGATACGGCAGGTCGAGCTGGACCTGCCGCGACGCGGCACCGGACGCGGCGAGGCCCTGGCGGTCTCCGCGCGCGTCGCGCCGCTGGGCTCGCGGCTGGTGCTGCTGCTCGTCGAGGACCTCACCGAGGCGCGCCGGATCGAAGCCGTACGGCGTGACTTCGTGGCGAACGTCAGCCATGAGCTGAAGACACCCGTCGGCGCTCTCTCCCTGCTCTCCGAGGCCGTCATGGACGCCTCGGACGACCCCGAGGCGGTGGAGCGCTTCGCCGGACGCATGCAGATCGAGGCGACCCGGCTGACCAACCTGGTGCAGGAGCTGATCGACCTCTCCCGGGTGCAGAACGACGACCCGCTGGAGGACGCCGAGCCGGTGCGTGTCGACGAACTCGTCGCCGAGGCCATCGACCGGTGCCGCCACCAGGCCGGCACCAAGCAGATCACCATGGCCACCGGGGGGACCGGCGACCTCAGGGTCTGGGGCAACCGCGGCCAGCTCGCCGCGGCGCTCGGCAACCTCGTCGAGAACGCCGTCAACTACTCCCCGGCCCGCACCCGCGTGGGCATCGCCGCCCGCCGGATCACCGTGCCGGGCGGGGACCTCATCGAGATCGCCGTCACCGACCAGGGCATCGGCATCTCCGACAAGGACAAGGAGCGCATCTTCGAGCGTTTCTACCGTGTGGACCCGGCCCGCTCGCGTGCCACCGGCGGTACCGGCCTCGGCCTCGCCATCGTGAAGCACGTGGTCGCCTCGCACGGCGGGGAGGTCACCGTGTGGAGCGCCGAGGGACAGGGCTCCACCTTCACCCTGCGGCTGCCCGAGGCGGCAGCGGCCCGTGAGGCCCGCGACCGGGACCGCGCGCACCAGCACCCCGACCTCGACGAGGAGACCGGGCCCGAAGACGGCCCCGGCACCGACCTCGCGTCCGAGCCCGAGCCCCGTCCCGGGTTCCGGACCGGTACCGGCACCACCTCGTCCCCGGCCTCATCCCCGGCGCCTCCGTCATCGCGGACGCAGGCGTCGTCGTCCCAGACATCACCGTACGAACCGCTTCCCGCCCCGGAGGTCCTTCCGTGACCCGAGTGCTCGTCGTCGAGGACGAGGAGTCCTTCTCCGACGCCCTGTCGTACATGCTCCGCAAAGAGGGCTTCGAGGTCGCCGTGGCGGCCACCGGGCCCGACGGGCTCGACGAGTTCGAGCGCAACGGCGCCGACCTCGTCCTCCTCGACCTGATGCTGCCGGGGCTGCCCGGCACGGAGGTGTGCCGCCAGCTGCGCGGCCGCTCCAACGTCCCGGTGATCATGGTGACCGCCAAGGACAGCGAGATCGACAAGGTCGTCGGCCTGGAGATAGGGGCCGACGACTACGTGACCAAGCCCTTCTCCTCCCGGGAGCTGGTCGCCCGGATCCGCGCGGTGCTGCGCCGGCGCGGCGAGCCGGAGGAGGTCACCCCGGCGGCCCTGGAGGCGGGCCCGGTCCGCATGGACGTGGACCGGCACGTCGTCACCGTCTCCGGCTCCAAGGTCGACCTGCCGCTCAAGGAGTTCGACCTGCTGGAGATGCTGCTGCGCAACGCCGGCCGGGTGCTGACCCGGATGCAGCTCATCGACCGGGTCTGGGGCGCCGACTACGTGGGCGACACCAAGACGCTCGACGTGCACGTCAAGCGGCTGCGCGCCAAGATCGAGCCGGACCCGGGCGCCCCGCGCTACCTGGTGACGGTCCGCGGCCTCGGCTACAAGTTCGAGCCGTAGGCCGTAGGCCGTAGGCCATAGGCCGCAGACGGCAGTCAGGCCGGTACGCCGAAGGGCGGCACCCTCACGGAGAGGGTGCCGCCCTTCGGCGTACGTCGTACTGCCCTTACGAGGCCGAGCCGCCCGGCGTGCCCGCCTCGCCCGACCCGTCGGCCGAGTCCGAGTCCGAGCCCGAGCCCGTGGTCTTGTCGCCCTTGCCCGAGGAGTCCGAGGAGGCCGAGGAGTCCGAGGACTTCGGGGACTCGGAGGACTTCGGGTTCTTCGAGGAGTTCGGGGACCCCGAGGACGACGGCTTGCCCGTGGTGCCCGTGGCCGGGGCGCCCGGCGCTGCCGGGATGTTGCTCGGGCCCCACTTGTCGAAGTAGCTCGTGGCCGGGACCACGAAGGCGCGCAGGCTCACGTCACCGGACTTGCTGAAGGTGAAGGTGATCTTCTGCGCGTTGCCGTCCTTGACCACCGGGCCGGGGTTGGTCAGCGCGGCGGAGGCGTTGCCCTTGCCGCCGACGACGACCGAGCCCTGGGCCGGGACGGTCAGCTTGCCCGAGCCCTTGGCCGGGGTGATCTGCGCGGTGCCGCCGCCGTCGACGCGGATCGCGTCCAGCGTCTGCGGGGTGGTGCCGCTGTTGAAGAGGGTCATCGAGACGACGGCCGGACCCTTGGACTGGGAACCGGGCTGCGTGATGATCACCGCGTTCTGGACCTCGATGTCCCCGACCTTGGTGGCCGCGTTGTCCGGCTTGACCTCAAGTGTCTGGGCGTTGTTGCCGGCGCCGCAGGCGGCGAGCGAGGCGATCGAGAACGCGATGGCGGCGGCGGCGAGGGCGCCGCGTCGAAGGCTGCTGCTCACGGCGGCGGCAACTCCTTGAACGTGGGCGGTACAGGGCGACTTCCTTATAAAGCCGTCCTAAGCGTCTGTCAGCGGCCTTAGGTTACCGAGCCGTTCCCACGGCCCCGCACCCGACCCGCCCCCTGTGCCTCCCGAGGCACCCGGACACCGCTCCCGCACGGCCGCCGGGGGCACCCGGAGGGAGCCTCGTCACACCCCGTCCGGGCCCCTGCCCGCCCTCCGCCCCCGGCCCCGCCCTCCGTGTCGGCCGCGCCGCCGCCCGCCATTCACATAAGTGACGCCCGCCATACCCACCCGCCATACGCGCACCGCCATACGCGGCGCCAAAGAGCCATAGGCGCGGTCATACGGGCCGTCATACACATCGCCATACGCCCGCCCGCTTACCCCGTGGTTAGCGCCCTCTAAGCGCCTCTCTTACGCATGCTCTTACGCGCGGTCTTAGCGGCGCCGGTCCGCCGTACCCGATCTTCCTGCGATTTTCCGGTGCCGTAATGCGCGGCCGCGGCCGAAATTGATCACCGGCCCCGCCGGGCGTTGCCCACCGGCCGTGATCAATTCCGGATTCGTGCCTCCCGCGCCCCGCCCGCACCGAACGGAGTAGCGGAAGTCGCGCATCTGGAACCCGACAAAACGGGACGTTCGACCGTTTGGACGGACGGTCGGAAGTGTGTAACGTGCGCGTTTCGCCCCGTGCGGAGAGCCCCTCCGACCTGCGCATACCTGCCCGCCACCGGCCCGCGCACCCCTTCCGAAGCACGTTCCGGTTGCTGTTGTCAAGCCCCGAGATATGCCCTGACCTGCGAAAACGCCATTCAGAAGACGCCGTATCCGTGTTACCCTGGATAGCCACGGAAGGGGTACCTGTCACATGACGTTCAAGGTTGGCGACACCGTGGTCTATCCCCATCACGGGGCCGCGCTGATCGAGGCTATCGAAACTCGCCAGATCAAAGGCGTGGACAAGACCTACTTGGTGCTGAAGGTCGCCCAGGGTGACCTGACGGTACGTGTGCCAGCGGACAATGCGGAGTTCGTCGGCGTGCGTGATGTGGTCGGTCAGGACGGGCTGGACCGGGTCTTCGAGGTGCTGCGCGCTCCGTACGCCGAGGAGCCCACGAACTGGTCGCGTCGTTACAAGGCAAACCTGGAGAAGCTCGCCTCCGGTGATGTCATCAAGGTCGCGGAGGTCGTGCGCGACCTGTGGCGCCGGGAGCGCGAGCGCGGTCTCTCCGCCGGTGAGAAGCGCATGCTCGCCAAGGCCCGCCAGATCCTGGTGAGCGAGCTGGCGCTCGCGGAGAACACGAACGAGGACAAGGCAGAGGCTCTGCTCGACGAGGTTCTCGCGTCCTGACGCGGGGCTTCCCGACCGACGACCGGAACCGGATCACCGGAGCGGGGCACCCCCACACAGGCGGACGCCCACGGCTGCGCGACTGTTCGGTTCAGCACGGTGTGCGGCATCAGTGAAGTGAAGTGGCATCAATGACATGCCGCAGTGTCCGATCGGGCGACCGAGGTCGCCGGGCGCTGCGGCTTCGTCATGTCCGCCTCCGGGCCGCACCCGGACCCGTACTCGCGTCTCGCGCTGACCCGCACGCGCGCATCGCGCCCGTCCACGGCGACGCGCTCCGCCCGGAACCCGGACGGCCCTGCGAGAGGAAGATCCCCCCGATACTGTGTGCCGGGCCCATGCAGTCGGCTCGGCCGGGGTCACGGAAGGGTCCGGCCGCCGTGCCGCGCCCGGCACGGTGAGGCCATACCCACGCCGGGCCGGAACACAAACCTGACAGGAACCGATGTCTGACGATTCGCGTCCTTCGCCCGCGGGCGCCCGGCCAGGGGCCCCCGTCGCCGTCGTGATCCCGGCCGCCGGCCGGGGCGTGCGTCTCGGTCCGGGTGCCCCCAAGGCGCTGCGCACGCTGAACGGCACCCCGATGCTCGTCCACGCGGTGCGCGCCATGGCGGCCTCCCGCGCCGTCTCCCTCGTCGTCGTGGTCGCTCCGCCCGACGGCGCGGGCGAGGTCACCTCGCTGCTCGACGCCCACGCGCTCCCCGAGCGGACCCGCTTCCTCGTGGTGCCCGGCGGCGAGTCCCGCCAGGAGTCCGTCCGGCTCGGGCTCGACGCGGTGCCGCCCGGCCACGACGTCGTCCTCGTGCACGACGCGGCCCGCCCGCTGGTCCCCGTGGAGACGGTGGACGCGGTGATCGGGGCCGTACGCGAGGGCGCCGCCGCCGTCGTACCGGCGCTGCCGCTCGCGGACACCGTCAAGGAGGTCGAACCGGCCGCCGTGGCGGGCGCGCCCGAACCGGTCCTCGCGACCCCGGACCGCTCGCGGCTGCGGGCCGTGCAGACCCCGCAGGGCTTCGACCGGGCGACGCTGGTGCGGGCCCACGAGACGGTCACCGACGACGTGACCGACGACGCGAGCATGGTCGAGCAGCTCGGCGAGCCGGTCGTGGCCGTCCCGGGACACGAGGAGGGCTTCAAGGTCACCCGCCCGCTCGACCTCGTGCTCGCCGAGGCGGTCCTGGCCCGCAGGAGGCTCACCGATGGCTTCTGAGACCACCCCCGAGATCGCCCCGGGCTTCCCGGACACCGCACCGGACACCGCACCGGCCGCCACCCCGGACTCCGGAGCGGACACCGGCGCGGCCTCCCCGGCGACCGCCCCGGCCGCTCCCGCGGACGGCGCGGACGGCGCGCTCCCCCCGCTGCCCCAGGTCGGCATCGGCACCGACATCCACGCCTTCGAGGACGGCCGCGAGCTGTGGTGCGCGGGTCTGAAGTGGGAGGGCGAGGGACCGGGCCTGGCCGGGCACTCCGACGCGGACGTCGTCGCGCACGCCGCGTGCAACGCGCTGTTCTCGGCCGCCGGGCTCGGCGACCTCGGCCAGCACTTCGGCACCGGGCGGCCCGAGTGGTCGGGCGCGTCCGGCGTCACCCTGCTGACGGAGGCGGCACGCATCGTCCGCGCCGCCGGTTTCCGGATCGGGAACGTGGCCGTGCAGGTCGTCGGCCCCCGCCCGAAGATCGGCAAGCGGCGCGCGGAGGCCCAGCGGATCCTCTCCGAGGCGGCCGGAGCCCCGGTCTCCGTCTCCGGGGCCACCACCGACGGGCTCGGCTTCCCGGGCCGCGGCGAGGGACTGGCCGCGGTGGCCACGGCGCTCGTGGTGCGGGTGAGCTGAGCGCGTGCGAGGGTACCCGGAGAGTCACCGCCCGGCCGCGCAGTGCCGGTGGTGACCGAAGGTCCGCCTCCCGGAGGGTGCCCCATGTCCGCCGAACTGTCCCCCCGTCTCAAGAACCTCCTCGACGGCACCGTCTTCGTCGTCGTCGGCACCGTCCAGCCCGACGGCAGCCCGCAGCTGTCGCCGGTCTGGGCGAAGCGGGACGGCGACGACGTCGTCATCTCCACCACCGCCGACCGCCGCAAGGCGCGGAACATGCGGCGCGACGCCCGCGTCAGCGTCGTCGTCCAGGACCCCGCCTCGCCGTACGAGTACGCCGAGATCCGCGGCACCGCCGAGATCAGCACCGAGGGCGGCCAGGACCTCATCGACGAGCTGTCGGTGAAGTACACCGGCAAGAAGTACGCGGAGTTCAATCCCTCCGCGGCCCAGGACGCCGAGCGCCTGGTCGTCCGGATCCGGCCCCGCAAGGTCGTCGGCGGTATCTGACGGGCCGCCCCCGCGGACCGGGTCACCGCTCCCCTCGGTCACAAAAGCACGGACCTTGCGGGAAACGGGCGCGAGGCACTGCCCTTCGCCCACTACCCTGGAGTGGTGACCATTCGCCTGTACGACACCAGCGCCCGGCAGATCCGTGACTTCACCCCGCTCAAGCCGGGTTGTGTCTCGATCTACCTGTGTGGTGCCACCGTGCAGGCGGCCCCGCACATCGGGCACATCCGGTCGGGTCTGAACTTCGACATCATGCGCCGCTGGTTCGCCCACCGCGGCTACGAGGTGACGTTCATCCGCAACGTCACGGACATCGACGACAAGATCATCGCCAAGGCGAAGGAGCAGGACCGCCCCTGGTGGTCCATCGGGTACGCCAACGAGCGCGCGTTCAACGACGGTTACACCGCGCTGGGCTGCCTGCCGCCCACCTACGAGCCCCGCGCCACCGGCCATGTGCCGGAGATGACCGAGATGATGCGCACGCTCATCGACCGCGGCCACGCCTACGCGGCCGACGGGAACGTCTACTTCGACGTGCGCTCCTTCCCCGGCTACCTCCAGCTGTCCCGGCAGGAGCTGGACAATCTGCGCCAGCCGGCCGCCGACAGCGAGACCGGCAAGCGCGACCCGCGGGACTTCGCGCTGTGGAAGGCGGCCAAGCCGGGCGAGCCGACCTGGCCCACGCCGTGGGGCGAGGGCCGTCCGGGCTGGCACCTGGAGTGCTCGGCCATGGCGCACAAGTACCTGGGCAGCGCCTTCGACATCCACGGCGGCGGCCTGGACCTGATCTTCCCGCACCACGAGAACGAGATCGCCCAGTCCAAGGCGTACGGCGACGAATTCGCGCGGTACTGGGTGCACAACGCCTGGGTGACCATGGCGGGCGAGAAGATGTCCAAGTCGCTGGGCAATTCCGTGCTGGTCTCGGAGATGGTCCGCCAGTGGCGCCCGATCGTCCTGCGCTACTACCTGGGCACCCCGCACTACCGCTCGACCATCGAGTACAGCGAGGAGGCCCTGCGCGAGGCCGAGTCGGCGTTCGCGCGGATCGAGGGCTTCATCCAGCGCGTGGTGGAGACGACGGGCCCGGTGGAGCCGTCCGCCGAGGTGCCGCCCGCCTTCGCCGAGGCGATGGACGACGACCTCGGTGTCCCGCAGGCCCTGGCCGTGGTGCACACCACGGTCCGGCAGGGCAACAGCGCGCTCGCCGCGGACGACAAGGAGGCCGCGGTGGCCCGGCTCGCCGAGGTGCGGGCCATGCTCGGCGTCCTCGGCCTCGACCCGCTGGACGAGCACTGGGCGGCCGCCGACGGCGAGAGCGGCGAGGACCTGCACGGCGTCGTGGACACCCTGGTCCGGATGGTCCTCGACCAGCGCGAGGCGGCCCGCGCCCGCAAGGACTGGGCCACCGCCGACGCCCTGCGCGACCAGCTCGGCCGGTCCGGACTGGTCGTCGAGGACAGCCCGCAGGGCCCGCGCTGGAGCCTCGGCCCGCGCTGACCCGCGCCCCGGTCCGCCCGGCCGCGCGCCGGCCGCCGGGGACCCCGTTGTGCCGTCCGGCCGTCCGGGCGGCACACTTCATAGACGTAGGAGACGTACGCGGCAGGCGTACGCACGACGCTTTCGACAGACAGGTAGGTCATGGCCGCTCACAACCGCCGCATGTCCGGCAAGAAGGGCGCGCAGGTCGGCAGCGGCGGCCAGCGGCGCCGCGGCCTGGAGGGCAAGGGCCCCACGCCCCCCGCCGAGATGCGCAAGGGACACGTCAAGCAGCGCGCCGCCCAGGCGAAGGTGCGCCGCAGCCAGGGCCGCCCGCCGCAGCGCCGCGGCGGCCGTTCCGCCTCGGAGCTGGTCGTCGGCCGCAACCCGGTCGTCGAGGCGCTGCGCGAGGGCGTGCCCGCGACCACGCTGTACGTCCAGCAGTTCATCGACAACGACGAGCGGGTCCGCGAGGCGCTCCAGCTCGCGGCCGAGCGCGGCGGGCTCAACCTCATGGAGGCGCCCCGCCCCGAGCTGGACCGCATGACCAACGGGCTCAACCACCAGGGCCTGGTCCTCCAGGTCCCGCCGTACGAGTACGCCCACCCCGAGGACCTGGCCGAGGCCGCGGCGGACGCGGGCGAGGACCCGCTGATCGTCGCCCTCGACGGCGTCACCGACCCGCGCAACCTCGGCGCGGTCGTCCGCTCCGTCTCGGCCTTCGCCGGGCACGGCGTGGTCGTCCCCGAGCGGCGCGCGGCCGGGATGACCGCCGGTGCCTGGAAGACGTCCGCGGGTACCGCCGCCCGGACGCCGGTGGCCCGCGCCACCAACCTCACCCGTGCCCTGGAGGCGTACCAGAAGACGGGCATCACGGTCGTCGGCCTGGCCGCCGACGGCGAGGCCGAACTCGGTGACCTGGAGGCCCTGGGGGGTCCCGTCGTCATCGTCGTCGGCAGCGAGGGCAAGGGCCTGTCCCGGCTCGTCGGCGAGACCTGCGACATCCGGGTGCGGATCCCGATGCCGGGCGGCGCCGAGTCGCTGAACGCGGGCGTCGCGGCCGGGATCGTCCTCTACGAGGCGGCCCGCAGGCGCGCCTGAGCGCGGGGCCCGGCCGGGACGCGGTCCGCACGCGGACCCGGCCCGGCCTGTTCTCGTACGCGCGTGCGTGTGTTCACCCGGCCGGGCATATCCGTCCGTTCGGGGCAAGCTTGACGCGGTCCGGACAGATCCGACGGGTCAAGGCAGTGTCCTAACACCCCATCACTCGGTTAGATGAGTGTGGACACCAGAACACCCCGCACACCCACGGGGGACCGCTCGTCGGGCTACGACGACGCTCCCGCGCTGAGCATGGTGAAGGTGCCGAGCGATCCGGCGCAGGTCATCGTCACTCACGCGAGCTTCCGCGTGCAGCTGGGCGCCGCGTCGCGGCGCACCCTGTCCCCCCGCCTCGCCCGGCACCCGAGCGTCACCGACCCCGCCGTGCGCGTGCCCGCCGCCGGGGCGGCGGGCCGGGCCGCCCCGCGCCGGCCGCTCGTGTGGAGCGGCCGCTCCGCCCCCGACGACACCGGCGCCCACCGGCTGCTCCAGGCCGTGCGCAGCGGCAGCGTCCGCTACACCGAGGACCCGTCCGCCGACGCCGGAGCCACCCAGGTCATCCCGCGCGTCGACGCCGCCCCCGGCTACGGCGGCTACGACGACCTCGACCGCACCGTCGAGACCCCCGTCGTCGGCGCCCAGCGCTCCCCGGAGCCCGGCGAGACCCGGCTGCTCCCGCAGATGCGCAGCGCGGGCAGCGCCTACGAGGAGCAGTACGGCGAATCCGCGTACGACACCCGCCCCGCCGCGGGCGCCGCCGGACCGCCCTACGGTCACCCCGGCGGCGGCCTCGCCGCGGACACCGGCGCCTACGGCTACGACGAGGACGCCACCCGCGACGCCCCCGCGCCCGGCACCCGCCGCCGCGGCAGGCGGCACGGCGACGACCCGGCCCGCCACGCCTACTACCCGGGCCGCCGGATGAACCTCGGCGTGGTCCTTCTGCCGCTGCGGATCTTCCTCGGGTTCGTCTCCCTCTATGCCGGCATGGGCAAGCTGTGCGACCCGCTCTACTTCGACGGCGGCAAGCGCGGCTCCATGGTCAAGTGGCTCACCTCCCTGCACCCCTGGGAAGTCGCCGAGCCGCTGCGCCAGTTCGCCCTCCAGCACCCGGTGGGCTCCGGCCTCTCCATCGCCTTCCTCCAGGTCATCGTCGGCGTCCTGACGGTCCTGGGCTGCTGGCAGCGGGTCGCCGGGGTGGTCGGCGCGCTGCTCTCCGCCGCGATCGTCGTCACCGTCAGCTGGCGCACCGTCGCCGTCTACGACACCCCGGACATCATCTTCCTGGCCGCCTGGTCCCCGTTGATCATCGCCGGTGCCCCCGTCTACTCCGTGGACGGCCGGCTCGCCGCGTCCGCCTGGCGCCGCCTCGGCCCCCGCGCCGACCTGTGGGACCTGCGCCGGTACGTCTTGCGCCGCGGCGCCCTGATCACCGTGGTCGTCGCCGGGCTCACCCTGCTCGTGGGCGCGCTGCTCGGCGGCGCGGTCCGCGACGCCGACCGGGTCGTCGTGCCCGGCCCCGGCGAGTCCCCGCGCAACGAACTGCCCGGCTCGCCGCTGCCCAGCAGGCCCGGCACCGGCGCGGGCACCGGGCACAGCGGCTCCCCGTCGGCCTCCACCTCGCCCAGCCACCGCGGCACGTCCGCCGGGCCGACCGGCGGCCCCGCGGCCACCCCGGGCGCCACCCGCGGCAGCGGAGCCACCACCGGCGGCGCGCCCAGCCAGACCCAGGGCACCACCGGCCATGTCCCGCCGCGCCACTCCGCCCCCGTCCAGCAGGCGCCCAGCACCAGCGCGGGCCCGACCTCCGGCGGCTCGGCCTCCGGCGGCACCGGATCCGGCGGCTCCGGCGGCGGCGACACCCAGCCCTCCGGCTCCGGCGGCGGCAACTCCTCCTCCACGGGCCAGCCCGGACTGGTGGGCGGTCTGCTCGGCTAGGGCCTGTCCTGGCTCCGGCCGTGACGGCCCGAAGGGCCCCGCACCATCGTGGTGCGGGGCCCTTCGGCTGCGTACGGGGGAGGGGCGCAGGCGTCCTGCCGGGGCGTCACCGGCCCAGCGCGGCCAGCTCCTTGGCGGCCTCCGTGAGGTCCTTGGCGGTGTCGATGGCACGCCAGTAGGCGCCCTGCGGGATCGGGAAGCCGGCCAGCCGCAGCTCCCTGGCCAGCCGCGGGAAGGTGCTGCGCTCGTGGTCGCCGCGCTCGGGCAGCAGGGAGGTGAAGCCGGGGGAGAAGACGTAGACGCCCGCGTTGATCTCGAAGGTCGACGGCGGTGCCTCGATGAAGTCCGTGATGTGCCCGAAGCCGTCCGTCTGCACGGCGCCCCACGGGATGCGCGGCCGGGCCAGCGCGAGGGTAGCGACCGCGTCGCGCTCGGTGTGGAAGTCCGCCATGTCCCGCAGCGAGAAACGGGTCCAGATGTCGCCGTTGGTGGCGTACCAGGCGCGCTCGGGATGCGGGAGGCGGGCGGCGGCGAACTTGAGGCCGCCGCCGCGGCCGAGGGGTTCCGGCTCGACGACCGTGGTCACCCGGACGGGCAGCTCCGCCGACTCCAGCCACTCCTGGAGCACCTCGGCGAGGTGCCCGCAGGAGATCACCACGTCCGTGACGCCCTCCTCGGCCAGCCAGGCGAGCTGGTGACCGATGATCGGAGTGCCCGTACCGGGGATCTCGACCATCGGCTTGGGCCGGTCGTCGGTGTAGGGGCGCAGCCGGGAGCCCTGGCCACCGGCCAGGACCACGGCTTGGGTGGGGCGGGACGCCGCATTCGGATGGGTCATGCCGGAACTCTACGTGCCCCCGCGCGGCGGCCCGCGCCGGTGACCGGTACGCCGCTGTACGGCGCCCGTCCGGCGCGGGCCCTGACGCTGCCGGGCTCTGCTGGTGACCCGGTCCCGGCTCAGCCCTGGGCCGCGAGGACCCCGGAGGCGAAGGAGGTGTCGCAGACGGGGCGGGAGAAGGCCTGGGCGCGCGTGGGGCCGTAGATGCGCACGGCGGCCCGGCCGAGGGTGCGGGCGATGGAGGCGCAGTGCCCGGCCAGCGAGGGCCGGTCGTTGACCGCCTGCTGGAGGTGGGTGAGCGCGACGCCCGGGTCCTTCTCCTGCAACTCCGTCAGCAGATGGTCGCGGAGCACGTCCTGCGGGGCCCGGGGAGGAGTGGCGGCCCCGGGCGCGGACATGTCGGACGCGGTGAGCACCGAGTTCGAGGGGTTCCCCGACCAGTTGACTCGGGTGACCGCGAGGGTCCCGGAGAGCACCAGGACGACGGGCAGGACGAGGGCGAGGGAGCGGCCGATCCGGCGGGCGGGGCCCCGGCCGCGTCGCTTGGGTTGCGTGGTGGAGTGCTTCACGCGAGTGAGGGTAGCGCCCGGTGATGATTTGGCGACATTTAGTCACCCCTTCGAGCGACGGCGTACCGCCCTTTCCCTGGTGGCGTGTTGACGCACACGGCTCGAAATGTCCTGTGTGTCAGGGTGGTCCGGAGACAGCGAGAAGGGCCCCGCAGCAGTTCGCGGGACCCTTCTCGTCAACTCGGGTGAATCACCCGGATCATTCCCGGGGTTTCAGCCGTAAGCGTCATGCGCCCGGCTGCCGGGGGTCAGTCCGTCAGGCGCTCGCCGGTCGAGGTGGAGAACACGTGGGTCTCGCCCGCCCGCGGCACGACGTGCACGGTGGCGCCCTTCTCCGGGACCGAACGGCTGCTGACGCGGACGACCAGGTCCTTCGTCCCGCCGTCGACCTCGACGGTGCCGTAGATGTAGCCGTCGGCGCCGGTCTCCTCGACGACGTTCACCGAGACGGCGAGGCCGGCCGGGGCGTCGGCGCTGTCCTTGGCCAGGGAGGCGGCCGCGCCGCCGTTGTGCTCGACCACGTCGAAGTGCTCGGGGCGCACACCCACGGTGACGGTCTTGTCACCCTTGTCGGCGGCGGCCTTGAGCGCGTCGCGGTTGACCGGGACGACGCTGTTGCCGAACTTCACGCCGCCGTCGGTGATCGGCACCTCGACCAGGTTCATGGCCGGGGAGCCGATGAAGCCGGCGACGAACAGGTTCGCGGGCTTGTCGTACATGTTGCGCGGCGAGTCCACCTGCTGGAGCAGGCCGTCCTTGAGCACCGCGACCCGGTCGCCCATCGTCATGGCCTCGACCTGGTCGTGGGTGACGTAGACGGTGGTGATGCCCAGGCGGCGCTGGAGCGAGGCGATCTGCGTACGCGTGGACACACGGAGCTTGGCGTCCAGGTTGGACAGCGGCTCGTCCATGAGGAACACCTGCGGCTCACGCACGATCGCGCGGCCCATCGCCACACGCTGGCGCTGACCACCGGAGAGCGCCTTCGGCTTGCGGTCCAGGTACTCGCTCAGGTCGAGGATCTTCGCGGCCTCCTCGACCTTCTGCCGGATCTCCGCCTTGTTCACACCGGCGATCTTGAGCGCGAAGCCCATGTTGTCGGCGACCGACATGTGCGGGTAGAGCGCGTAGTTCTGGAACACCATGGCGATGTCCCGGTCCTTGGGCGGCAGGTGGGTGACGTCACGGTCGCCGATGCGGATCGCACCGCCGTTGACGTCCTCCAGGCCCGCGAGCATCCGCAGCGAGGTGGACTTGCCGCAACCGGACGGGCCGACCAGGACGAGGAACTCGCCGTCCGCGATGTCGATCTCCAGAGCGTCGACGGCGGGCTTCTCGGAACCCGGGTAGATCCGGGTCGCCTTGTCGAACTGCACAGTGGCCATGGTGAATGGGCCCCCTTCTACCGGCAGGAACGTGCCGGACGATCCGAGTAGGAAGGCGGTTGCCACGACGGATGCCCGAAGGATCGTCCGCTGTGGTGATCGCGCGGTCCACAAGAGTGAACTGGCACAGGACGGTACCTGGCGTTCACCTGGTCTGTCAGTACTTGAAGGGGTGTGAACTTCGCGGAAATTCTCGACGGGCAGAGCAACGCACTTTTGACCTCGCCCGGGGCTTCCTGCTTCAGCGCCCACCGCCGACCACGTACAGCCCTGACGAACCGCACGTGCCCGGTCTCACACGGGCTCCACAGGCATGACGGCCGGCGGCCCGCCGGTCCGTACCGCATCAGCCGCCCTCACGCGGCCGCCGGACGGTCCTCCAGCTCCGACGCCCTGATCACCGACGGCGCCTTCCTCCCCGGCGGCAGCCCGGCCGCCACCAGCCGGTACAGCCGCATCCCCTCGTCCCGCAGATTCACGGCCGCGTTCACATCTCGGTCGTGGACCACACCGCACTCGGGACACGTCCATCCCCGCACGGACACGTCCAGCCCCGGACCGCTCACCCGGCAGGCCGAACAGCGGCGGGTCGACGGGAAGAAGCGGTCGACGATCACCAGCGTCCGCCCGTACCACTCGCACTTGTACCGCAGCAGCCGCACCAGCTCCCCCCAATGCGCATCGAGGATCGCCTGATTCAGCTTCGCCTTCCGCCGTCGCCCTTTGCCCCGCGCCGCACGCGACAGGGTCCGGACCGACAGATCCTCCACCACGAGCACTTGGTTCTCGCGCACGAGGCGGGTGGTCAGTTTGTCCAGCATGTCCCTGCGGACGTCACCGATGAGCGCGTACAGACGAGCGATCCGCCGTCTGGCCTTCTCCCGGTTCCCCGACCCCCTCACCTTCCTGTGCAGCTCCCGCTGCACCCTCGCCAGCTTCTCCCCGTACCGCCTCAGCAACCTCGGGTGAGCGACCTTCGTACCGTCGTCCAGCGTCACCAGCGACGCCAGCCCCAGATCCAGCCCGACCGCCTTCGGCTCCCGCGCAGACCCCACGAGAACCGTGGGCAGCGGGGGTATCCGCTCCTCCACGAGCACCGACACGAAATACCGGCCGGCCCGGTCACGCGTCACCGACAGCCGCACCGGCACCACCCCCGCAGGAAGCGCCCGCGACCAGCGGACGTCCAACGGCCGCGACTGCTTGGCCAGTGTGATCAGCCCCGTCCCCGGTCGCTCCGGATCCTCCACCCACCGGAAACCCGTCCGGACATACACCGCTCCGTCCGGCGACCGGCCCTTCCTCTTCCGACGTGGATACCGCCCCAGCCCCTTGAAGAACCGCTGGAACGCCTGATCCAGATGGCGCAGAGACTGCTGGAGCACGGTCGAGGACACCTCGGCCAGCCACCCCGTCTCCGCGGCCCGTCGCCAACCCGTCAACGCCCGGCACGTCTCCGCGAACCCGATGCTCACCCGGTGCCGCTCCCAGGCCCCCGACCGCAACGACAGCCCCTCGTTGTAGACCCACCGGCACGCCCCGAACGTCCGGCCCAGCTGCTCGGCCTGTTCCTCGGACGGATAGAAGCGGAAGCGGTAGAGGCGGTGCCGCATGTCCGCCTTCCGGGCATGGCCGTGCACGGGGGTCGCCGAACGGGTCTGGCGCTTGCGGCGGTCACCGATGCCCAGTGCCTCACGCTTGACGCGCCTGGCCTCCTCACCCTTCACCGCTGTCGGTGCCCCCGCCCGGTCCCCCATGACACCCTCCTCGCACTCCGCACCGTGAACAGCACGTCAGACCGATCAACGAACGAATGCTCGGAAAGTTACGGACGGTCTCCCGGAACGCACGAGCCGAAGAAGGTCGTGGCTGCGCGGGAGCCGCTCTGTGTACAGTGGGTCCGCCCTCTGCGCGCGGCGTTGTAGTGCGCGATGCCTCCTTAGCTCAATTGGTAGAGCAGCGATCTTGTAAGTCGCAGGTCGTCGGTTCGATTCCGACAGGGGGCTCCGCGAAAAGGCCAGGTCAGACAGTGTCTGACCTGGCCTTTTTCTGTGTGCTGGGGCGGGTGGGTCAGGGGGTGTGCAGGAGGGTTGCCAGGGTTTCGCGCAGGGTTGTCCGCGGGTCCGGGGCGGGGGTCCGGGTGCGCCAGGCGACGAAGCCGTCGGGGCGGACGAGGACCGCGCCGTCGGGGGTGGTGCCGTGGGCGGCGGCCCAGTCGGGGGCGGGGGTGTCCGGGGCCGGCGGGGCCTCGGGGGTGAGGTCGGTGCCGAAGCGGTAGGAGACCAGGGGGATGCCGGTGGTCTCCGCGACGCGGCGGGCCGCGGTGTGCCAGTCGGTGGTGGAGCGGGCGTCGCTGAGCAGGACCAGGGAGCGTTCGTACAGGTCGAGGGTGGAGACGCGCGCGCCGTCGTGCCGTACCCACAGGTGGGGGGCGCGGGTGCCGGGCTCGCCGGTGAGGCGGAGCGCGTCGGGCACGACGTCCTGGCTGTCGTCGGCGCCGACGACGGCGCCCCGGAGGTAGCGGTAGCCGAGGACGACGTTGAGGATGCCGCCGCGCTTGCCGCCGCCGATGCCGGGCGCGGGCGCGAAGCCGGGGTGGCTGTGCTCGACGGAGCGGGCGGAGGCGCGGGCGCTGGTGGCGGTGGCGACCGGGCGGCGCTCGGAGTCGTAGGTGTCCAGGAGGCCGGGGCCCGCCCAGCCGCCGAGGACGGCGGCGAGTTTCCAGGCGAGGTTGTGGGCGTCCTGGATGCCGGTGTTGGAGCCGAAGGCGCCGGTGGGTGACATCTCGTGGGCGGAGTCGCCGGCGAGCAGGACGCGTCCGTCGGTGTAGCGGTCGGCGACGCGTTCGGCGGCGCGCCAGGACGCCTTGCCGGTGATCTCGACGTCCAGGTCGGGGGCGCCGATGGCGCGGCGGATGTGCCGCTGGAGGCGTTCCTCGGTGAACTCGTCGAGGCTCTCGCCGTGCTCGGGGTGCCAGGGGGCGTGGAAGACCCAGTGCTCCTTGTTGTCGACGGGGAGCAGCGCGCCGTCGGCCTCCGGATGGGTGAGGTAGCAGCAGATGAAGCGGCGGTCGCCGACGACGTCGGCGAGGAGTTTGGAGCGGAAGGTGACGCTGACGTTGGCGAACAGGTCGCCGGGTCCGGACCGGCCGATGCCGAGGCGGTGGCGGACGGGGCTGCGGGGGCCGTCGGCGGCGACGAGGTAGTCGGCGCGGACGGTGTACCGCTCGTCGGTGGCGCGGTCGCGGACGGTGGCGGTGACCCCGTCGGCGTCCTGCTCGAAGGTCTCCATCTCGTGGGAGTAGCGCAGGTCGCCGCCGAGGGCGCGGGCGCTGTCGAGGAGGACGGGTTCGAGGTCGTTCTGGCTGCACAGGCACCAGCCGGTGGGGCTGAAGCGGGCCATGCCGCCGCCCGGGTCGATGTGCTTGAACAGCCATTCCCCGGCGTCGCCGACGAGGGTGGGGGTCTGGAGGATGCCGTGGTTGCCGGCGAGCAGGGAGGCGGCGTCCTTGACGGCGTCCTCGACGCCGGCCGTGCGGAGCAGCTCCATGGTGCGCACGTTGTTGCCGCGGCCGCGGGGGTGGTGGGAGGTGCCGGAGTGCCGTTCGACGAGCAGGTGGGGCACGCCGAGGCGGCCCAGGAAGAGCGAGGTGGACAGGCCCACCAGGGAGCCGCCGACGATGAGGACGGGTACCCGGTGGTCGGCTTCTCGGTGCATCGGTGCCTCCAGGGGCGGGGTGGGGCGCGGGTGCGTCGTGGGGGGCGCGCGGGGGCGTGGGGGCGCGGGCGGGTGGGGGCCCGTCGGTGTCTCCATGCCCGGTGCGGGGGCGGTCCGCGTGCGTTCGCGGGGGCAATCACCCCTGTGATCACCCACGTGGTGCACACGAGTCGCGCACTGATCACAACCGGCACAGGATCGAGATCACGCTGACGTCGCGTCACCCGCGGCGGGATGTCGGCGGAGCGAAGCCCTCTTCAGCCCCGTCAAGGAGACGTACGCAGATGACCGCCATCTCTGAGCGTGTTTCAGAACCCACCGAGCAGCAGGACTCGAAACGTGTCTCCCAGTCCGTCTTCGACGGTTCCCGGCTCCGGGTCGTCCTGCTGGTGGACGTCTACGACGGCGCCCAGCAGCAGTTCCTGGAGGCGTACGAGGAGATGGGCAAGCAGGTCTCGTCCGTCCCCGGGCATGTCAGCGACCAGCTGTGCCAGTCGATCGAGAACCCTTCGCAGTGGCTGATCACCAGCGAGTGGGAGAGCGCGCCGCCGTTCCTCGCCTGGGTGAACAGCGAGGAGCACGTGCGGATGGTGCAGCCGATGCACAGCTGCATCCGTGACACGCGGTCGCTGCGTTTCCACATCGTCCGGGAGACCGGCGGCGAGGCGGGCCGGGCGGCGGCGGGTGAGCGCCGGTTGCAGACGTCGCCGCGCATCGGTGACGGGGTGATCCGGCACGCGCTGACGTTCACGGTGAAGCCGGGCAGCGAGAAGAAGGTGGCCGAGCTGCTGGCGAACTACGAGTCGCCCACGGCGCGGGTGGACGACACCACGAAGCTGTGCCGTACGTCGCTGTTCATGCACGGCAACCGGGTGGTGCGGGCCATCGAGGTGCGCGGTGACCTGCTGGCGGCGCTGCGGCACGTGGCGCGGCAGCCGGAGATCCGGGCGGTGGAGGAGGCCATCAACCCGTATCTGGAGCAGGAGCGGGACTTCGCCGACCAGGAGTCGGTGCGGGTGTTCTTCACCCGGGCGGCCCTCCCGGCGGTGCATCACGTGACGCGCGGTCAGGACGACGAGGGGGCGCAGCGGCAGGCGCTGTCGTACCCGGCGCGGCCGGGGATGGGGATGCGGCTGGCGGAGCTGCTGGCCCAGCACGACGAGCGGGTGGCGGGCGACCCGGCCAGCCCGATCCTGCGCAGCACGGTCTTCGAGCGGGACGACGTGGTGGTCCGGCTGATCGACGTACGGGCGGGTCTCGACGTGGATCCGGCGGCGGCGCTGGGTCTGGCGGACGCCGCGCAGGTGTCGGAGCTGACGACGCTGCTCGACGAGGGCGCCGCGAAGAAGGACGGCGATCTGGCGCGGCTGCTCGCCCTGGCCCGGATGGACCTCGTCACCGACCGGCGCTCGGCGCCGGACGCCTGACGCCCCCCTTCAGCCGACGTACACACCACCGGAGGAACGACATGATCAAAGCCAGGCCCAAGATCGTGGATCTCGGTGAGACCGAGCCCAACACCCGGCGCGGAGGCGATCTGCGCGCCATGCTGACCCCGGCCACGGTGGGTTCCACCAGCGGCTTCATGGGGGTGGCGCTGGTGCAGCCCGGTGACCGCATCGGTGAGCACTACCACCCGTACTCCGAGGAGTTCGTGTACGTGGTGTGCGGTGAGCTGGAGGTGGACCTGGACGGTGAGGCCCACCCGCTCAGGCCCGAGCAGGGGCTGATGATCCCGGCGTACATGCGGCACCGGTTCCGCAATGTGGGCGAGGTGGAGGCGCGGCTCGTCTTCCACCTCGGTCCGCTGGCGCCGCGTCCGCAGCTGGGGCATGTCGACACGGAGGGCACCGCGGAGGAGGCGGTGCGGGTCGTGGCCGGGGCCGGGGAGCCGGTGCCGGCGGACGCGGCCGAGGCCCGGTCATGACCAGGCGGGTGGCGGTCACCGGCATAGGCGTGGTGGCGCCGGGCGGTATCGGCGCCCCGGCCTTCTTCGACCTGCTGGCGAACGGGCGGACCGCGACGCGGGGCATCACCTTCTTCGACCCGTCCGGGCTGCGGTCGCAGATCGCCGCGGAGTGCGACTTCGACCCGGTGGCCGCGGGGCTCTCCGAGGAGCAGGTGGCGCGCTGCGACCGCTACATCCAGTTCGCGCTGGCCGCGGGTCTGGAGGCGGTGCGGGACTCCGGGCTCGACCTCGCCGGGGAGAACCCCTGGCGGGTCGGGGTCTCGCTGGGCACCGCGGTCGGCGGCACCACGCGGCTGGAGAACGACTATGTGCTGGTCAGCCATGGCGGTGAGCGCTGGGACGTGGACCACGAGCGGTCGCGGCCGTATCTGGAGCGGGCGTTCACGCCGAGCACGCTGGCCTCGACGGTGGCCGAGCGGTTCGGGGCGCGCGGTCCGGTGCAGTCGGTGTCCACCGGGTGCACGTCGGGGCTCGACGCGGTCGGGTACGCGCTGCACACCGTGGAGGAGGGCCGGGCCGACATCTGCATAGCCGGGGCGTCGGACTCGCCGATATCGCCGATCACGATGGCGTGCTTCGACGCGATCAAGGCCACGTCGCCGAACAACGACGATCCGGCGCACGCCTCGCGGCCCTTCGACAACGACCGTGACGGGTTCGTCATGGGCGAGGGCGGCGCGGTGCTGGTGCTGGAGGAGCTGGAGCACGCTCGGGCGCGCGGTGCGCGGATCTACTGCGAGCTGAGCGGCTACGCCACCTTCGGCAACGCCTATCACATGACCGGTCTGACCAGTGACGGGCTGGAGATGGCGCGGGCCATCGAGACGGCGCTGGACCATGCCCGGCTGGACGCCACGGCGATCGGCTACGTCAACGCGCACGGCTCCGGCACCCGGCAGAACGACCGGCACGAGACGGCCGCGGTGAAGCGGGCGCTGGGCGGCCACGCCTACGACACCCCGATGAGTTCCATCAAGTCGATGGTGGGCCACTCGCTGGGCGCGATCGGGGCGATCGAGGTGGTGGCGTGCGTGCTGGCGCTGGACCGCCAGATGGTCCCGCCGACGGCGAACTACACGACCCCCGATCCCGAGTGCGACCTGGACTACGTCCCGCGGGTCGCCCGGGAGCGGAAGCTGGACAGCGTGCTCTCCGTGGGCAGCGGGTTCGGCGGTTTCCAGTCCGCGGTGATCCTGACCCGGCAGAGGGAGAGGGCATGAGCGCACCCGTGAAACGGCGGGCGGCCGTCACCGGTATCGGTGTCGTGGCGCCCAACGGAACCAGCACCGAGACCTTCTGGAAGTCCACCCAGCAGGGTGTGAGCGTCCTGGACCGGGTCACCCGCGAGGGCTGCGAGCGGCTGCCGCTGAAGGTGGCGGGCGAGGTGCGGGCCTTCGATCCGTCGGTCTCGGTCGAGGAGCGCTACCTCGTGCAGACCGACCGGTACACGCACTTCGCGATGGCGGCGGCCGACGCGGCACTGGAGGACGCCCGCCTCGGCCGGGCCGACACCGACGAGGCGCCGTTCGCCGCGGGTGTGGTGACGGCGGCCGGCTCGGGCGGCGGCGAGTTCGGCCAGCGGGAGTTGCAGAAGCTGTGGGGCAAGGGCCGCCGCTATGTGGGCCCCTGGCAGTCGATCGCCTGGTTCTACGCGGCGAGCACCGGCCAGATCTCCATTCGGCGCGGCTTCAAGGGGCCGTGCTCGGTGGTGGCAGCGGACGAGGCGGGCGGCCTGGACGCGCTGGCGCACGCCGCGCGGGCGGTGCGGCGCGGTACGGACGTGATGGTGGCCGGTTCGACGGAGGCGCCGCTCGCCCCGTACTCGATGGTCTGCCAGCTCGGCTACGGCGAGCTGAGTCCGGTGGCCGATCCGGAGCGGGCGTACCGGCCGTTCACGGAGTCGGCGTGCGGGTTCGTGCCCGCCGAGGGCGGCGCGATGTTCGTCGTGGAGGCGGCGGAGCGGGCCCGGGAGCGGGGTGCGCCGGTGCGGGCGACCGTGGCCGGGCACGCGTCCACCTTCACGGGTGCCTCCCGCTGGGAGCTGTCGCGCGAGGGTCTCGCGGAGGCGGTCCGCGCGGCGCTGGCGGAGGCGGACTGTGCCCCGGAGGAGGTCGACGTGGTCTTCGCGGACGCGCTCGGCGTCCCGGAGGCGGACCGGGCCGAGGCGCTGGCGATCGCCGACGCGCTCGGCGCGCATGGACGGCGGGTGCCGGTGACGGCGCCCAAGACCGGTACGGGCCGGGCGTACTGCGCGGCGCCCGTGCTGGACGCGGCGGCGGCGGTGCTCGCGATGGAGCACGGTCTGATCCCGCCCACCCCCAATGTCTTCGACATCTGCCATGACCTCGATCTGGTGACCGGCAGTGCCCGTGCGGCGCAGGTGCGCACGGCGCTGGTCCTCAGCCGGGGGCTCATGGGCTCGAACTCGGCGCTGGTGCTGCGGCACGGCACCGCCGGCGTCCCTTAGGTCTGACGTCAGGCCGGGCGGCGCCGGGAGGAACACGCCGGGAGCAACAAGGAGAGGAACCCGCATGAGTGACCGAATCACCGTGGAAGAACTGTCCGAACTCATGAAGAAGGCCGCCGGTATCACCGTCAGCCCGCAGGAGCTGGCGGACCGGGCCGACACCGGCTTCGACGAGCTCGGCATCGACTCGCTCGGCCTGCTCGGCATCGTGGGCGAACTGGAGAACCGGCACGGCATGCCGATGCCGGCCGACGCGGAGCGCTGCAAGACGCCCCGGAAGTTCCTCGACCTCGTCAACAGCACCCTTCTGGCAGGAGCCTGAGATGGCCGGACACACCCAGAACGAGATCACCATCGCCGCACCGGTGGACCTGGTGTGGGAGATGACCAACGACGTGGAGAAGTGGCCGCAGCTGTTCAGCGAGTACGCCTCCGCCGAGATCCTGGAGCAGGACGGTGCCCGGTGCACCTTCCGGCTGACCATGCACCCCGACGAGAACGGCACGGTGTGGAGCTGGGTCTCCGAGCGCGTGCCGGACCGGGCCACGCTGACCGTGAGGGCGCGGCGCGTGGAGACCGGGCCGTTCGCGCACATGGACATCCACTGGAGCTACGAGGAGGTCCCGGGCGGCACCCGCATGGTGTGGACCCAGGACTTCGCGATGAAGCCGGAGGCGCCGGTCGACGACGACTGGATGACCGACAACATCAACCGGAACTCCAAGGTCCAGATGGCGCTGATCCGGGACAAGGTCGAGCAGGCGGCGGCGTCCGGGCGGCGGCCCGAGCCGGCCCTGACCACCGACTGAGCCGGACCGGACGACAGGAGCGGATCCATGCACCAGGCCCTGATCGTGGCCCGGATGGCGCCGGGCTCGGCCCCGGACATCGCGCAGGTCTTCGAGGACTCCGACCGCGGGGAGCTGCCGCACCTGGTCGGTGTCACCCGGCGCAGCCTCTTCCAGTTCGGCGATGTGTACATGCACCTCGTCGAGGCCGACCGGGACCCGGGCCCGGCCATCGCGAAGGTGGCCGGACACCCCGAGTTCCGCGGCATCAGCGAGCGGCTGTCGGCGTACGTGAGCGCGTACGACCCCGAGACGTGGCGTTCGCCGAAGGACGCGATGGCCCGGCGCTTCTACCTCTGGGAGCGCGAGGGCCGCGGCTGACGCCCGCGCGGCACGGGAGGCGCCGCACGCGTCGGCGTGCGGCGGACGGACAACGGCCGCCGGGCCCGCACTGTCGCGGGCCCGGCGGCCGTCGTCGTGAGCGTCGCGCCCGGGTGTCAGGCGGGCACGGTGCAGTCGAAGGCGTGCAGATACGGGTTGACCGGGCTGATGTCGTCGATGACCAGACCGGCCGCCTCAAGTCGGCTCACCATGGACCTGGTGGTGTGCTTGGCGCCGCCGACGTTGAGCAGCAGCAGCAGGTCCATGGCGGTGCTGAAGCGCATCGACGGGGTGTCGTCGACGAGGTTCTCGATGACCACGACGCGGGCCTTGGGACCGCCCGCCTCCATCACGTTGCGCAGGCAGCGGGCGGTGGAGTCGTCGTCCCACTCCAGGATGTTCTTGATGATGTAGACGTCGGCCCGGACCGGGACGGCCTCGCGGCAGTCGCCGGGCACGATGTCGACCCGGCCGGCCAGCGCGCCGCCCTCGCGCAGCCGCGGGTCGGCGTTGTCCACGACACGCGGCAGGTCCATCAGGGTGCCGTGCATCCGGGGGTACTTCTCCAGCAGGCTGGCCACCACATGGCCCTGCCCGCCGCCGATGTCGGCGACCGAGTCGGCCCCGGACAGGTCGAGGAGTTCGGCCACGTCGCGGGCGGACTGCCGGGAGGAGGTGGTCATCGCCCGGTTGAAGACGTCCGCCGACTCGGGGGCGTCCTCGTTGAGGTAGACGAAGAACTCCTTGCCGTACAGGTCCTCGACGACGTTGCGGCCGGTGCGCACCGCCTCGTCCAGCTTGGGCCAGGCGTCCCAGGTCCACGGCTCGGTGCACCACAGCGAGATGTTGCGCAGGCTGTTCGGGTCGTCCTCGCGCAGCAGCCGCGACATGTCGGTGTGCGCGAAGGTGCCGTCGGGGCGCTCCTCGAAGACGCCGTAGCAGGCCAGGGCCCGCAGCAGGCGGCGCAGCGGCTTGGGTTCGGTCTTCACCGCGGCGGCGAGGTCCTCCGCGGCCAGCGGGGTGTCGCCGAGGGCGTCGGCCACGCCGAGGCGGGCAGCGGCGCGCAGGGCGGCGGCACACGCCGCCCCGAACACGAGCTCCCTGAGCCGCATGGACGGCGGTGGGGCGGTCTGAGCGGTCGTCATGTGCCGCCTTCCTTCCTTGGGTGTTCGGTGGGTTCCGGGTGGCCCGGCTCAGCACAGTCCCGCGGGCCTGGAGGCCGCGCAGGAGTTGTCCTGGAAGGTGTTGCCGCGCTGCGCGCTCTCCTGGTCGACCAGGTCGGCGGGGGCGTTGCTCCGGAGCGTGTTGCCGTGGACGCGGTTGTCGTCGCTGGTGGCGCCCACGAAGCTCTTGAAGAGGACGATGCCGCCGGACAGCGGGGAGGTGCCCGAGTTGCCGGTGACCGTGTTGCCGGTGACGTCGGTCTTCTCGGCGCCGGTCAGGACGATGCCGGAGCCCTGGAGGAAGGGCAGCCGGTCGGTCTTGGCGCAGTACTTGTTGTTCTGTACGACGCGGTTGTCGCGCACGGTCAGCGCGCCGGCCTTGGGCTTGTTCTCGTCGCCGACGACGAAGACGCCCGCGCAGTTGCCGGTGACCTCGTTGGCGGCGACGGTGAGGTTGCGCAGCCGGCGGACGGTGACGCCGATCCGGTTGCCGCTGAGCAGGTTGTGCGCGACCAGCGATTCCTTGCTGTCGGCCGCGCCCTGTTCGGCGGTGATGGTGTTGGCGAGGAAGATGCCGGCGTCGCCGTTGTCGCGGGCGGCGTCGTGCTCGTACGTGCTGTGCTCGGAGCGCTCCTCGGCGAAGCCCCACACGCCGTTCTTGTCGGAGAGCACGTGCCGCACGGTCAGTCCGTCGGCGCCGACGGAGACCATCCCGGCGCGGGAGTAGCCGGTCAGGGCCAGGTGGGAGACGGTGACGCCCATCAGGCGCTTCGTCTTGGTGCCCGCCACGCAGATGCCGTTGCCGCGCTTGCCGCAGTCGTCCGTGGCCTTGGCGGCCGGGGTGAGGACGGTGGCGGGGCCGCTGCCGCGCAGGGTCAGACCGGGCGTCGTGATCTTGACGCTCTGGCGGTAGGTGCCGGGCAGGACCAGCACGGTGTCGCCGGGCTGTGCGGCGTCCACCGCCTTCTGGATCGATTCCCCGGCGTGGACCAGGTGCGTCGTCGGCACCGAGACCGGCGCGGCGGCGGCGACACCGGAGCCGACGAGCGCCGCGGCGCAGACCAGCAGGGAGATGTGGCGTTTCGTCATATTCTGTACGCTATGACCCGATGACCCTCTGGACTGCCCGATGGGCCGTCCGGCGGCGTGTCGGCGCGGGGGCCGGGCCCTGGGCTGTCGGGTGCGCCCGGCGCGTTGGGGCCGCCGGGGGGGGGCGGGCCGTGCGAGGCCGGGCCGCCGACGGGCCACGTGCGGCTGAGCCTGCCGACGGCCGTCCGTCACCCGAGCGGGCCCGCCGGCCGGTGGCGGCCCACGCCGAGCCGTCCCCGCGCGGGCCCGCCCTCACGCGCGCAGCGCGCGCCCGATCTCCAGCTGCACGGTCTCCGGCGCCCGGCCGTCCTCGATCTCCCACAGGCAGTTCTGGAGCACCCGCCCCAGCGTCCAGGCGCGCGCCCGCGCCCGGTCCAGGCCGAGCCGCGCGGTCAGCGCGTCGAAGCGCCACCGGGTCTCGGCGGGGTCGTAGCGGTCGCCGAGCGCGGGCATCAGGTCGAAGCCGGGATCGCCGGCGAGCGGCTTGGGGTCGATGGCGAGCCAGGGCGCGCGCCCGGAGGCGAGGACGTTGTCGTAGTGCAGGTCCCAGTGCAGCAGCCGGTCGCCGGGGCGGTCGGCGACCTCGCGCACGGCCGCCGCGCAGTCGGCGAGCAGCCGCCGGTCGGCGGTGTCCGGCACCCGCGCCAGCGCCCGCGGCACCTGCTCCAGCATCGCCCGCGCCACGTCACCCAGCCGCCGTACACCCGCCGGGGCCGGTACGGCGGTGAGCCGGGCGAGGAGCGCGCCGATCACCTCGACGGCCGCACGGCTGTCCGGCAGGTCCGACAGCGTCCGGGACGCGTCCAGCCGTTCGAGGAGGAGGGTGCAGGTGGGCGCGTCGTGGGCCAGCAGCCGTACGGCCCCGTCGCCGTCCCAGGCGCGCAGCGCGTCCGGCTCGCCCGCGCTCTCCTCGTCCAGCGGCTGAAGCTTGAGCGCGGCCGGTGCGCCCCCGGCCCGTACCACCGGAAGGACCAGCGCGCACACCCCGTACATCGGCGGCCCGTCCACGCGCAGGTCCCAGTCCGCGAGGAAGCGGGCCGCCCGCTCGGGCAGACCGGCGACGAACGCCCGGCCCGCCGCGCCGTTGAACTTCTCCTGCGTAGCGGCCAGCTCGGCGGGCACCTCGATCACGGTGCCGACCATACTGGCCGGTGTGGACGGGGTCATCCGGTTTCGGCGCGGGCTGCGGGCGGTGGTCGCGTATGTGCGCGCCGCCCCGGGGACGTACGTCTGGCTGACGGTCCTGTTCGTCACCACCGTCGCGCTGCACCGCATGTCACCGTCGTTCGAGGCGGACTTCCTGCGGCAGCGGTCCACGAACATCCACGAGCTGTCGGACAACCCGGTGCGGGTCCTGCTGGCCAGCGCCATGTGGATCCCCAGCGGGCGCTGGCTGCCGTACGCCGTCCTCTACACGGTCTTCCACGCGCAGGCCGAGCGGTGGACGGGCACCGTGCGCTGGCTGGCGGTGTGCGCGGCCGCGCACGTGCTGGCCACGCTGATCAGCGAGGGCGCGCTGCTGTGGGCGATCCGGCGCGGTGTGGCGCCCGCCTCCGCGGTCGACACCCTGGACGTGGGCGTCAGCTACGCGCTGGCCGGGGTGGTCGCCGTGCTGACCTACCGGATCCGCAGGCCGTGGCGGTATCCGTACGCCGCCGCCGTGCTCCTCTTCTTCGGCGTGCCGCTGCTGACCGGGCGCACCTTCACCGATCTCGGGCATTTCACCGCCGTACTGATCGGACTGGCCTGCCGACCGCTGGCCACCGGCCCCGGAAAAACACGGAATCCGAAGGAGACACCGGCCGCCACCAGGCATTAGCGTCCCGGACATGAGCAGCTCGGCAAGCACGGCCGCGGGCGGCGGCAGGCACGGCGGCACCGTGAACGGCGGCATCTCCCACTGGTTCGCCGACGACGGCCTCCCGGCCGTGCGGGAGCCGCTGACCGGGGACGCGAGCGCCGACGTGGTGATCGTCGGCGGCGGCTACACGGGCCTGTGGACCGCGTACTACCTGAAGAAGGCCGCGCCCGCGCTGCGGATCACCGTCCTGGAGCAGAAGTTCTGCGGCTACGGCGCCTCCGGCCGCAACGGCGGCTGGCTCTACAACGGCGTCGCGGGCCGCGACCGGTACGCGCGCCTGCACGGCCGGGAGGCCGCCGTACGGCTCCAGCGGGCGATGAACGACACCGTGGACGAGGTGATCCGCGTCGCCGCCGAGGAGGGCATCGACGCGGACCTCCACAAGGGCGGAGTCCTGGAGGTGGCCCGCACCCCCGCCCAGCTGGCCCGCCTGAAGGACTTCCACGCGCACGAACTGTCCTACGGCGAGCAGGACCGCGAGCTGTACGGCGCCCGCGAGACCGCAGCGCGCATCCGGGTCGCGGACGCGGTCGGCTCCACCTGGACCCCGCACGGCGCCCGCCTGAACCCGGCCAAGCTGGTCAAGGGCCTGGCCGGGGCGGTGGCCGCGCTCGGCGTGACGATCCACGAGGCGACCCCGGTCACCGAGATCCGCCCCCGCCGCGCGCTCACCCCGTACGGCACCGTCAGCGCCCCCTACGTGCTGCGCTGCACCGAGGGCTTCACCGCCTCCCTCAAGGGGCAGCGCCGCACCTGGCTGCCGATGAACTCCTCGATGATCGCCACCGAGCCGCTGACCGGAGCGCAGTGGGAGGAGCTGGGCTGGGACGGCCGCGAGGCCCTCGGCGACATGGCGCACGCCTACATGTACGCGCAGCGCACCGCCGACGACCGGATCGCGCTCGGCGGACGCGGCGTCCCCTACCGCTTCGGCTCGCGCACCGACAACGACGGCGGCACCCGCCCGGAGACCGTCCGCGACCTGCGCGACATCCTCACCGGCTTCTTCCCCTCGCTGGCCGGGCTGCGCATCGCGCACGCCTGGTCCGGGGTGCTCGGCGTGCCGCGCGACTGGTGCGCCACCGTCACCCTGGACCCGTCCCGGGGCCTCGGCTGGGCCGGCGGCTACGTCGGCTCGGGCGTCGCCACCGCCAACCTCGCCGCCCGCACCCTGGCCGACCTGGTCCGCCTCGACTCCGGGCAGGCGGGCCCCACCGAGCTGACCGGGCTGCCCTGGACCGGCCACAAGGTCCGCAAGTGGGAACCGGAGCCGCTGCGCTGGCTGGGCGTGCAGGGCATGTACGCCACCTACCGCACGGCCGACCGCCGGGAGGCGCTCACCCACAGCGCCCGCTCCTCCCGGCTGGCCCGGGTCGCGGACCGGGTGGCCGGACGGCACTGAGGCCGTCCCGTACCTGGACGCAGAAGGAGGGTCCCGGGTGCGAACTCGGGACCCTCTCTGCCCCTCGCGGGTCTCTCTTTCAGACCGGCGACTCCGGCACCGCCTCCGGGGCCGTGGTGTGCTTGGGTGCGCGGGCTGTCACCATCAGGCCCGCGACCAGCCCGGCCAGCAGCATGACGGCCGCGGCCCACCAGATGGCGACGGTGTAGCCGTGCACGACACCCTCCGGTACCACTCTGCCCCGGTCGGCGGGGGAGCGCAGGTGGGCGGTGATGTACGCGGTGCTGCTGGAGATGGCGACCGTGTTGAGCAGCGCGGTCCCGATGGAACCGCCCACCTGCTGCGCCGTGTTCACGGTCGCGGAGGTCACGCCCGAGTCCTTCGGGGCGACACCCGCGGTGGCGGTGGCGAACACCGGCATGAAGGTCAGGCCCATGCCGAGACCCAGGAGCAGCAGCGCGGGCAGCACCTCGGTGGGATAGCGCGAGGTGACCGTCAGCCGGGTGAGCAGCAGCAGTCCGCCCGCCGCCAGCAGCATCCCGGGGACCATGAGCGCGCGCGGCGCCACGTGCTGGAGCAGCCGGGCCGAGATCTGCGTGGAACCGACGACGATCGCGGCGGTCAGCGGCAGGAAGGCCAACCCGGTCCGCAGCGGCGAGTAGCCCAGGATCTCCTGGAGGTAGTACGTCATGAACAGGAACAGCCCGAACATGCCGATCACGGCCAGCAGCATGGTCAGCAGACAGCCGGCCCGGTTGCGCTCGCGCAGCACGTGCAGGGGCAGCAGCGGCACCGGCGCCCGGGTCTGCCACCACACGAAGGCGGCGAGCATCGCGGCGCCCGCCGCGAACAGGCCGAGCACCAGCGGATCCGTCCAGCCGCGCGGCTGCGCCTCGCTGAAGCCGTAGACGACGGCGACCAGACCGCCGCAGCCCAGCACGGCGCCCGGCACATCGAGGCGTACGCCGGTGTGCGCCGGCCGGTCGTGCAGCAGGGCGAACGCGCCGAGCACCGCGACGGCGGCGATGGGCACGTTCACGTACAGGCACCAGCGCCAGTCCAGGTACTCGGTCAGCAGACCGCCGAGGATGAAGCCGATCGCCGAGCCGCTGCCCGCCAGCGCGCCGTAGATCCCGAACGCCTTCCCGCGCTCGCGCGGATCGGTGAAGGTGGTGGTGAGCAGGGAGAGCGCGGCCGGGGCGAGCACGGCCGCGAAGGCGCCCTGGAGGGCCCGCGCGCCGAAGAGCATGCCCGAGGAGGTGGCCGCGCCGCCGAACGCGGAGGCGGCGGCGAAGCCGACGAGCCCGATGACGAAGGTGCGCTTGCGGCCCACCAGGTCCGAGATCCGCCCGCCCAGCAGGAGCAGCCCGCCGAAGGCGAGGGTGTAGGCGGTGATCACCCACTGGCGGTTCGCGTCCGACATGTGCAGGGCGCGCTGCGCGGAGGGGAGGGCGATGTTCACGATGGTCGCGTCCAGCACCACCATGAGCTGCGCGGTCGCGATCACCACCAGCGCCCACCAGCGGTGCGCGTCGGAGGGGCGGGCGTGCCGGGGCTGATGCCGTGGGTGGTGTCGCGGAGCGTACCGGTGCAGAACGGAGGATTCACCTTTTCGGGTGATACTCATCCCGCCAGAAGAGCATGGATCGGGGCATGTCGCATCTCCGGTCGCCGTGCGGGGCGCGGTTGTCCACCGGGGGGAGCGGGACGGGGCCGGGGGGTTGTCAGTGGTCGGGTGCAGCATGGGGGCATGGCGAGGAGAGCGGGCGGCGGGACAGGCAGGGGGACCGGCGGGTCCGGCGGGATCGGCGGGTCCGGCGGGACAGGGGGTGGTGTGGGCGGTACGGGGCGTGTGGGCGGTACAGGGCGTGCGGGCGCCGGGCGGGCCGGGGTGAAGCCGCCGCGGCCGCCCGAGGTGCGGCTGCCCGCCCTGGAGGCGTACGCCGGTGCGGGGCTGGCGCCGGACGGGGACTACGACGGGCTGGAGTTCCGCGAGACGGACCTCGCCGGGCAGGACGGCGCGGGCGCCCGCTTCCTGGACTGCGCGCTGCGCGGCTGCGTCCTGGACGACACCTCGCTGCGCCACGCGCGGTTCCTCGACACGGTCCTCACCGGCGTACGGGGCGTCGGCACGAACCTCGCGGACGCGACCCTGCGCGATGTGGAGCTGACGGACGCCCGGCTCGGCGGGGCGCAGCTGCACGGCGCGGTCCTGGAGCGGGTGCGGATCCGCGGCGGCAAGATCGACTATCTCAACCTGCGCTCGGCCCGGCTGCGGGACGTGGTCTTCGAGGGCTGCGTCCTGGTCGAGCCGGACTTCGGGGGCGCCCGGCTGGAGCGGGTCGCGTTCGCGGACTGCGTCCTCAAGGGCGCCGATCTCGGCGGGGCGGTGCTCACCGACGTCGATCTGCGCGGGGCCGCCTCGCTGGAGATCGCCCGCGGGGTGGACCGGCTGGCGGGTGCGGTGATCAGTACGGGCCAGCTGCTGGACCTGGCGCCGGTGCTGGCGGCGGAGCTGGGGGTGCGGGTGGAGGACTGAGCGGAGCCGCGGCCGCCGCGCGTGACCGGGGCGCGGGCGCGGGCGCGGTTCAGGGCAGGCGCGGGAAGCGGGCCTGGAGGGTCCACAGGGCCGGGTTCTCCGCGAGATCCTCGTGCAGGTCGCACAGGTCCGCGATCAGGTCGTGCAGGAAGTCCCGGGCCTCCCGGCGCAGCGCGCTGTGGGAGAAGGACAGCGGGGGCTCCTCGGCCGGCATCCAGTCGGCCTCGACGTCCACCCAGCCGAAGCGGCGCTCGAAGAGCATCCGGTCGGTGGACTCGGTGAAGTCCAGCTCCGCCCGCTGCGGCCGGGACGCGCGCGACCCGGCCGGGTCCCGGTCCACCTGCTCCACGATGTCGCACAGCGCCCAGGCGAAGTCCAGCACCGGCACCCAGCCCCACGCGGTGGCCAGCTCCCGGTCGGTCTCGGTGTCCGCCAGATAGACGTCCCCGCAGAACAGGTCGTGGCGCAGGGCGTGGACGTCCGCGCGCCGGTAGTCCGTCTGCGGCGGGTCGGGGAAACGGGTGGAGAGCGCGTAGCCGATGTCGAGCACGTTAGGGATGGTGTCACGGCAGCCGCATAAGATCGCACTCGTGTCCCGTACCGCACCGTTTGCCCGAGCCGTCGGCGCGTTACTCCTCTGCGCCCTCCCCCTGACCGCCTGCGACGGCGGTGTCCATGGCAAGCCGGGCGGTTCCGGCCTGCGCGACCCGTACTTCCCGAAGGCGGGCAACGGCGGGTACGACGTGACCCATTACGGGCTCACGCTCGCCTACGACCCCGGCCCGCGCCGCCTCACCGGCACCGCCGTGATCACCGCCCGCGCCACCGAGGACCTGTCCGCCTTCGACCTCGACCTCCAGGGGATGGAGGTGCGGAGCGTGACCGTGGAGGGCCGGGACGCCCGGTTCAACCGGGCCGGGCAGGAACTGACGGTCCGGCCGCACGACGGGCTGGACAAGGGCGAGACGTTCAGCACCACGGTCCGCTACACGGGCACCCCGCAGACCCTCACCGACCCCGACGGGTCCAAGGAGGGCTGGCTGCCCACGTCCGACGGCGCGCTGGCCCTCGGCCAGCCGGTCGGCTCCATGGCCTGGTTCCCCTCCAACAACCATCCCTCCGACAAGGCCACTTATGACATCGCCGTCAGCGTGCCGGCGGACGGGAAGCTCACGGCCGTCTCCAACGGCGAGCTGACGGGCACGACCACCGCCAAGGGCCGCACCACCTACCGCTGGCACACCGGGGAGCCGATGGCCAGCTATCTCGCCACGGTCGCGATCGGCGACTTCGACGTGCGCCGCTCCACGCTGAAGAACGGCCTGCCGGTGTACACGGCCGTCGACCCGTCCCTGGCCAAGGCGAGTAACGCCGTGCTCGGGCAGCTCCCCGAGATCATGGACTGGGCGGAGTACAACTTCGGCCCGTACCCCTTCTCCTCCACCGGAGCGATCGTCGACCGCCTCCCGGACGGCAGCTACGCCCTGGAGACCCAGAACCGGCCCACCTTCCCCGGCGCCCCCGACACCGCCACCCTCGTCCATGAACTGGCCCACCAGTGGTACGGCGACTCCGTCACCCCCAGGAGCTGGCGGGACATGTGGCTCAACGAGGGCTTCGCCACCTACGCGGAGTGGCTCTGGGACGAGGACCACGACGGCCCCAGCGCCCAGGAGACCTTCCAGGAGCTGTACGACGGCGCCAAGGGCAGCGGCGTCGACAGCGACGAACTGTGGTCCTTCCCGCCGGCCCGCCCCTCCGGCGCCGCGCACATCTCCGACGAGCCCGTCTACTCGCGCGGCGCCATGGTCCTGCACAAGATCCGCCGGACCGTCGGTGACGACGCCTTCTACGACATCATCCAGGGCTGGGCCGCCACCCACCGCCACGGCACCGCCTCCACCGCCGACTTCACGGCCTACGTCGAGAAGAAGGCCCCCCACAAGGACTTCACCCCCATCTGGCACGACTGGCTCTACGGCGAGGGCAAACCGGCCCGTCCCTGAGGCGGGCGAGAACTCGGTGCCGTCCGTCCGCGCGGTCGGAGGACCGCGTCAGCGGGTCTCCGTGAGGGCCTGTTCGTAGGCCGTCCGGAGGAGTTCGGAGGCGCGGGGGTGGTGGGGGTTCGGGCGTGGGGTGCCCAGGTGGGTCTCGCGGAGTTCGTCCATGAGGTTCTGCCAGAGCTGCGGGCCGCCTTCCTCCAGGAGGCGGGCGCGGACGGTGAGTTCGGGGGTGGTCGGGCGGTGCCGCATGCCCCAGGAGCCGAGCGCGACCATGACGGGGACCGTCTGGATGCCCGCTTCCGTGAGGCTGTAGGTCGCCCGGTGTCCTCGCCCGGCCTGCTCACGGGTGAGGAGACCGCCGGTGACGAGGGCCTTGAGGCGGCTGCTGAGGATGTTCGACGCGATCCCCTCCTCGGAGTGGCCGAGCAGTTCGCGGAAGTGCCTGCGTCCGCCGAAGACCACGTCGCGCAGGACGATGAGGCTCCACTGGTCCCCGAGTGCCTCCACCGCCGCGTTGATCGCGCATCCGGACCGCGGTTCGTCCCGCATTCCCACCTCCAGTGATTGCACTCCGCCGGCACCGAGTCTAGGCTCGCCCGCGGCTGGTGATTGCATTTCGCAATCACATCGCTTCGAGGGCAGGAGTCCGTGCAATGTCCCGCGTGAGGGTCCACAACTTCTCCGTCTCCGTCGACGGATTCGCCACCGGTGAGGGGCAGAGCCTCGACGCCCCGTTCGGCCACGCCGGCGCGCGGCTCCACGAGTGGTTCTTCCCGACCAGTACCTTCCGGCGGATGCAGGACAAGCCGGACGGGAGCCGTGGGGCCGATGACGCCGTCGCCGGGACCTGGGACGCCGGCATCGGAGCGGAGATCATGGGCCGCAACAAGTTCGGCCCCCAGCGCGGACCGTGGGAGGACGACGACTGGGTCGGCTGGTGGGGGCCCAACCCGCCCTTCCACACCCCGGTGTTCGTCCTGACCCACCACCCGCGCCCCTCGGTGGAGATGGAGGGCGGCACCACGTTCCACTTCATCGACGCCACACCGCAGGAGGCGCTCCGTCAGGCGCGGGACGCCGCGGGCGGCCTGGACGTGCGGATCGGCGGCGGCCCGACCACGGTCCGCGAGTTCCTCGCCGAAGACCTCGTCGACCATCTGCACATCGCCGTCGTCCCGATCGTCCTGGGCCGGGGCGAGCGCCTGTGGGACGGACTCGAAGGGCTTGAGCAGCGCTTCCGGGTCGAGTCCGTGACGACCCCCAGCGGCATCACCCACATGACCTTCACCCGGCCCTGACGCCCGCCCCGCCTTCGTCTTCGCCTCTGTCTTCGCTTTTGCCTTCGCCTTTCTTCAGGCCGTCTGTCTGGAGCCGGTGTCCAGTTCCTTGCGCAGGACCGTGCACGGGCGGTTGGCCTCGCGGTCGCGGCGGTGGGCGAGGGGGCGGTAGCCGAGGGCGGTCCAGAAGGCGAGGGCCGGGTGGTTGCCGTCCAGGACGGCGAGGCGTACGGCGGTGCGGCCGGCCGCGCGGAAGCGGTCCTCGACGAGGGAGGCGAGGCGGCGGCCGTGGCCCCGGCGGCGGGTCGCCGCGTCCACCATCAGCAGGCCGATCCACGGATCGGGGTCGGCCGGGTCGGGGTGGTGGTCCAGGGTGATCGCGACGCCGACCAGGGCGCCCTCGCTGCGGGCCAGCAGCACCTGTGCGCCGGGGTGGGCCAGTTCGTCGGCGAGCGCGGTGGCGACCTGCTCCGGGCGGACGTCGTCCGGGTCGGGGAAGTCACCGCTCAGGGCGTGGAAGTCGCGCTGCGAGGCGTAGAGCGCGGTGAGTTCGGTCAGCAGCTCGCCCGGCAGAGCGTGGTCGGGGGAGAGCGCGAGAGGTTCGATGATCACAGGGGGAACCTACGCGCGGGCCGCGCCGTGAGCGCGCCGGAGCCCGGACCGCCGTCGCGGATCCGGGCTCCGGGCCTGGCGTGGCGGCGGGTCAGACGCTCACGCCGAAGTCCTGCGCGATGCCCACGAGGCCCGAGGCGTAGCCCTGGCCGACGGCGCGGAACTTCCACTCCGCGCCGTTGCGGTACAGCTCGCCGAAGACCATGGCGGTCTCGGTGGCGGCGTCCTCCGACAGGTCGTAGCGGGCGATCTCGGCGCCGCCGGCCTGGTTGATGATGCGGATGTACGCGTTGCGGACCTGGCCGAAGTTCTGGCCGCGGTTCTCGGCGTCGTAGATGGAGACCGGGAAGACGATCTTGTCGATGTCGGCCGGGAGACCGGCCAGGTTGACGTTGATCGCCTCGTCGTCGCCCTCGCCCTCGCCGGTGCGGTTGTCACCGGTGTGGACGATGGTGTTGTCCGGGGTCTGCTTGTTGTTGAAGAAGACGAAGTGGCCGTCGGAGTAGACCTTGCCCTGGGTGTTGACCGCGATCGCGGAGGCGTCGAGGTCGAAGTCCGTGCCGGTGGTGGTGCGGACGTCCCAGCCGAGGCCCACGGTGACGGCGGTCAGGCCCGGAGCTTCCTTGGTGAGCGAGACATTGCCGCCCTTGGAGAGGCTTACAGCCATTGTGGGGAGTCCCTTCCCTCGTTGCGTGTGCGGACGAAGCTACCGCCACCCCTAGGAACGCCGAGAGGGTCCCCATGGTTCCTGACGCCTTTACCTTTTTTACCAAGGCGGGTTCGAACGCCCGGACAGCCCCGAACAGCCCCGGACAGCCCGGACCGGCACCACCGGCACCATCGGTGCCGAAATTCCGGTGACGTGACCCGGACACGCGAGGGACCATGGAGGACATGTCCGGTCCCCATGTCATCCGCGGCTCCGTCGTGCTCCCCGAGGCCGAGCTGGTCTGGCGCTTCTCGCGGTCCTCGGGGCCCGGCGGCCAGCACGTCAACACCTCCGACAGCCAGGTCGAGCTGCGCTTCGACCTGGCGAACACCGAGGCGCTGCCCGAGGTGTGGAAGGAGCGCGCCCTGCACCGGCTGACCGGCCGCCTCGTCGACGGCTTCGTCACCGTCCGCGCCTCCGAGCACCGCTCCCAGTGGCGCAACCGCGAGACCGCCGCCGTACGCCTCGCCGCGCTCCTCGCCGAGGCGACCGCGCCCCCGCCCAAGCCCCGCAGGCCCACCCGCATCCCCCGCGGCATCAACGAGCGGCGGCTGCGCGAGAAGAAGCAGCGCTCGGAGACGAAGCGGGGCCGCACGGGCCGCGACTGGGGGTAGGCGGCGGCCACACCGGTCGCGGGCGCGGGCGTGGTCGCTGTCGCGGTCATGTGCCCGCGGGCGCGCTCATGCCCCGGCCGGGACCGCCGCCAGGCCGAGCACGCCCACCGTCTGGCCCCCGCTCGTCTCCCCGTTCGTACGGAAGCCGAGCCCGAGGTAGAAGCGCTCCGGGCCGTCCGGACCCGGGTGCCAGGACACGTACATCTCCCTCTCGCCCCGGCGGCGGAGCTCCGCCGCCACGGCGCCGACGGCGAACCTGCCGTAGCCGCGGCCCTGCTCGCCGGCCGCGATGTTCAGCCGCCACAGCCCCGAGCGCGTTTCGCTGCCGTCCTGGTGCCAGTCGATGCCGAGGAAGGCCATCAGGAAGCCCACGGGGCGCCCGCCGTCGGCGATCAGGCGCGGCCAGGCGACGCCCGGCCACGCGTACGCCTCGGCGAGGGACTTCACGACCGGCGCGACCGCGTACTCCTGGTCGGGGCGGACCCGGATGCCGAGCGCGGCGTCCAGGTTCGCCGGGGTGATCTCTTCGAGGCGGGGCGCTGAGGCGGTGCCGGGACCGGGGCCGGGGCCGGGGTTCGTCATGCGCGCACCGTAGGGCGCGTCCGCCGCCCGGCCACCGGATTACGGCCGGGTCCGAGGGCCGCGGGCCGAGGGAGAGCCGAGGGAGACAGGGGCGGGCCGGGGGGCCACCGCCCCCGGGGATCCCGCTCAGCCCAGCTGCCGGTACCGCCCCCGGAAGTACAGCAGCGGGCCGTCGTCGGCGCCCGGGAGGCGGGCCGTCAGGACGCGGCCGACGACCAGGGTGTGGTCGCCCGCCGGGACCCGCTGCTCGGTGCGCAGCTCCAGGGTGGCCAGCGCGTCGTCCACCAGCGGGGCGCCGGACACCTCGCCGCGCGTGTGGGGGACGTCCGCGAAGAGCAGGCGGTCGCTGATGCGGCCCTTCATCGCGAAGCGGCCCGCGATGTGCCGCTGGTTCCCGGTCAGCACGGACACCGCCCACAGCGGCTGTTCCGCGAGCAGGTCGTCCATGCGGGAGCCGGTGCGCAGGCTGACCAGGGCCAGCGGCGGGTCCAGGGACACCGAGAGGAACGCCGTCGCGGTCATGCCCACGTCCTCGCCGACCGGCGCCAGCGGGTCCTCCGCGTCGAGCGGCGGCTCCTGCGCGGTCACCAGGACCACGCCCGCGGCCAGCCGGGACATCGCGGCACGGAACTCGTCGTCGGTCACCCCCTCAGCATGCCCGGGAACGGCCGGGGCGAGGGCGGAGGACGGGGCGGAGGAAGTGTTCAGCACACATCAACGCTAATGACCGGCCCGCGCCGCCCGCATCGGGCCATGGCCCGAGCCCGGACCTAGGTCCACGGACCCAGCGGGCAGCCGTCGCTCCCCGCAGCCGTCGAACCCCCGCAGCCGTCGTCGAACCCCCGCGACATCATCGGAACCAGTGATTCCGACCCGTTCGGCGGCCGTCTCGTGCATCATGTCCGCACACGAGAGAGTTTGCGTTCCGTCAACGCTTGGGAAAAAAGCAGAAACTCTACCCAATTGTTCATGTTCGCCTGTGACTTGAGTCACAAGCAGCGTGAATTGTTGACCCTGTGTACCGAGTGGGCTTCACGCTGTGATTCAGTGGCGTAGACCGCACGCACGATACGCCGAAGAAGACCCTTTGATTCACTGCGAGGTCTCGGGGGGAGGGCGAGCATGGAGACCGAGTCGGAGCCGTACGTCCGCCTTGCGACCCTGCGGCAGCTGCACCAGGTCATGGCGGACATGAACACCGCGCGCAGTCTGGCCGACACGCTCCAGACCGTGGCCGACGGCGTCGTGACCGGCCTCGGGTACGAACTGGCGTGCGTCAACCTCGTACGCCCCGACGGCGACCTCGTCGTCGCCGCCTTCTCCGGGAACCCCGCCGCCGAGGCCCTGATCACCGGCCGGGTCGGCTCCCGCGCCTCCTGGGAGCGCCGGCTGACCATGGGCGAGACCTGGGGCGACCTGGTCTTCATCTCGCACACCGAGGGCTGGGTCCTCGACGACGACGACGTCCCGCAGTGGTACACGGACGGGCCCGCTCCCCGCTTCGAGGACGAGTGGCACCCCTCCGACCGGCTCTTCGCCCCGATGTACTCGCCCGGCGCACCCGGCGGCTCCCCGGGCGAGCTGCTCGGCGTGCTCTCCGTGGACCGCCCGCGCAACGGCCGCCGCCCCGGCGCCTGGGGCCGCGAGGCGCTCCAGGTGTACGCGTTCCAGGCGGCCATCGCGATCAGCAACGCCCGGCTGCGCGCGAACATGCAGCGCGCCCTGGTGCGCCTGGAGCGCGAGCAGCAGGCCCTGCGCGCCAGCGAGGAGAGCTTCCGGCAGGCCTTCGAGTACGCGCCCTCCGGCATGGCCATCGCCGAGATGGGCGGCGACCAGCACGGCCGGATCCTGCGCACCAACGACGCCCTGTGCCGGCTGCTGGGCCGCCCCGCCTCCGCGATGCGCCGCTACTCCTTCTCCGACCTCGTCCACCCCGAGGACATAGGCACCCTGCTGCGCACCTCCGCCGAGGGCGGCCGGGCCGAGCTGCGCCTGGGCCGCCGCGACGGCAGCTACGTCTGGGTCTCCCTGCGCAACTCGGTGGTCGCCGACGCTGCCGACGGGCCCCGCTTCCTGCTCACCCACGTCGAGGACATCGAGGAGCGCAAGCGCCGCGAGCTGCACCTCGCCCACCGCGCCTCCCACGACTCCCTGACCGGCCTGCCCAACAGCGCCGAACTGCGCTCCCGGCTCGCCGCCCGCCTGTGCCGCCGCCCGCAGTCGGCGCACGCCGAGGAACTCGCCTCGCTGGACGCGGCCTACGGCCACCCGGTCCACCCGGCGGGCGACGGCGGCCATGACCACGGCTTCGACTTCGACTCCGGCCCGCAGCCCTACGACGGCTACGACCACCATGTGCACACCATCGCCCCCGAGGGCGACCGGGACGACGGCACCAAGGGGCTCGCGGTCCTCTTCTGCGACCTGGACGGCTTCAAGTCGATCAACGACCGCTTCGGGCACAACGCGGGCGACGCCGTCCTCATCGAGGTGGCCCGGCGGCTGTCGGGCGGCGTCCGCGACGGCGACACGGTGGCCCGGCTCGGCGGCGACGAGTTCGTGATCCTCGCCGACGGCCTCGGCCGCGCCGACGCCCAGGACCTCGCCGTACGGCTGCGCAACGAGATCATCCAGCCCATCCGCGCCGAGGGCCGGGCCGTCCGGGTCGGCGCCAGCTTCGGCATCGGCTGGGCCCATTGCGGGATGACGGCGGACGAAGTGCTGAAGTCCGCCGACGAGCGGATGTACGTCGAGAAACGATCTCGTCCCAAACAACATCGCCGCGCCGGTTGATCCGCAGGTCAGCGCGTTGATGCGGGGTGAGTCACCCGTTCGGGCCCACGGGAGCGGGTAGGCTCGCCATCCTCACGACGTACCGCATCCGACCCGCACCTGTTGAGGAGACCTAGGGATGACGCCCGGCGACAACGGCCCGAGCACGCCCGAGGACGACGACCCGTTCGGCTACCTGTACGCCGACGGTCAGGCCAACGGAGCCCAGCCGCCCTCCGGCGGTTACGGCTACCCGGGCTCGGTCAACCGGGTCCGCGCCGTCGGCCAGCGTCAGTACGGCCAGCAGCCCCAGCAGACGCAGCAGGCCCCCACGGCGGCCTACGGCCAGGCTCCTCAGCAGCAGGGCGCGTACGGCCGGCCGAGCGCCCACTACGCGGCCCCGGAGACCCTGCCCGGCGGCCAGCAGCCGCCCCGGCAGCCCGCCCAGGGCGGCCCCGGCGGCGGTGGCCGGCGCGGGCCCAACACCAAGGGACTGCTGATCGGCGCCGTCGTGGTGGTCGCCGCCGTGGTCATAGGCATCACCTTCGCCATGCTCAACGACAAGGACGACACCAAGGACGGCGCCACGGGCGGCACCACGGCCCCGCCGGCCACCCAGAGCGCCCCGCCCAGCCCCTCGTCGAACAGCACCGTGGCCCCCGACGGCGAACTCCCCAAGATCGACGCGAAGGCCCTGCTCCTGACGGGTACCTCCACGGCGTCCGAGGTCGAGGGAGCGAAGGCGGACGGCGGAATCTACGTCACCGGCTTCAACCACGTCGGTGCGAAGGTCACCTGGTCCGTGAACGGCATCCAGAAGACCGGCACGTACCGGCTGTACGTGCGATACGGCATCCCGGGCGTGGATGCCAATGCCACGTTGGTGGTCAACGGCAAGTCCAGCTCGCAGACGTTGAACATGAAGAACTTCGGCAAGCTGCCGGAGGGCGACTGGAAGAACGACTGGCAGACCACCTGGGCCAACGTGAACCTGAACAAGGGCACCAACACGATCGAGATCGCCTGCAACGACGGCAATCAGTGCAACGCCAACCTGGATCAGATGCATCTCACCGGCGAGAACGGCTGACCCTCACGCCGAACCGCCCTCGCCGCTGACCTCCACCTGCTCCAGCAGCTCCCGGTAGGCGGCCCGGTCGAAGTCGCCCGCCGTGGGGGACAGGACCGTCGCGGCGGAGAGGGCGACCGCGCGGGCGAGGCGGTCCGGCCAGGGGAGGTTCTCCACCAGGCCGGAGAGCAGGCCGGCGACGGCCGAGTCGCCCGCGCCGGTCGGGTTGCCGTGCACACGGGCGGGCGGGGCGGCCCGCCACATGCCGTCCGGGGTGCGGGCGAGCAGGCCCTCGGCGCCCAGGGAGGCGATGACCGTGCGGGCGCCGCGCCTGCGGGCGTCCTGGGTGGCGCGCAGCGGCTCGTGGGAGCCGGTCAGCTCGGCCAGTTCGTCGGCGTTGGGCTTGATGATGTCGGGACGGGCGGCCAGCCCGCGCCGCAGCGCCTCGCCGCTGGTGTCCAGCAGCACCGGCACGTCCGCCGCGCGGGCCGCGCGCACCAGGACGGCGTAGGCGCCCACCGGCAGTCCGGGCGGCAGGCTGCCGCACAGCGCCACCGCCGCCACGCCGGACAGCATGTCCTCGTAGGCGTCCTGGAAGGCCGCCCACTCGGCGGCGGTGACCAGCGGGCCCGGCTCGTTGAGCTGGGTGGTGTCGCCGGTGTGCTCGTCCACCACCGCGACGGTGCGCCGGGTCGCGCCGGCCACCGGGACCAGCGCGTCCGTCACACCGGGCTCGTCCGCGAGCCGGGTGCGCACCTCGTCGCCGGTGGCGCCGCCCGAGAAGCCGGTGACGGTCACCCGGTGGCCGAGGGCCGCCAGGACGCGGGCCACGTTGATGCCCTTGCCGCCGGGCCGCTCGGTCACCTCCGACACCCGGTGCGAGCCGTGGGGCCGCAGGGACGGCACCCGGTAGGTGATGTCGAGAGCGGTGTTCAGCGTGACCGTGAGGATCATGTGGCTGGCCTCCGCGAGCGCATACACCTGCCTTCCAGTTACAAGCCACGATCATGCCAAATGGCGGGGGCCGATGCAGCCCCCGCATCCGGACTGGGCGTTTTAGCTGGGTATGTCAGGCTACCCAGCAGGTGGTGGAATTTGAGAGGTCCGAGCCTACGGCTCTGGCTACTTGAATGCCGGCGTTGAAAATTCCGTGAGCACTGTCCTGTGCCGTAGTGTCGACAGTGACAGTGGTGTTGGCGCCGACGTTATTGGCGTGCCAAGACCAGTACCTGATTGTGCCGGTTCCCGTTTTCGTGAGGTAACGGACCCGCGCATTGTGACCGTCGGCGAGTGTGTCCGTGATCTCGATATGCACTGCGTGCTTGCCGGCGGGGCCTTCGTCGGTTAACTGAACGTCCTTCAGGAACCCGCGCGCGCCCGTGGTGGAACATCCAGCGTACTCGGGGTCTGATGCGGCTTGGGCAGTGCTCGGAATCGCGACGGCGATCAGGAGTGCAACGGATCCGGCTCCCGCAGTCCGGGCCATGAGGCTGCAGATTCTATTCATAATCGTAAATTTACGCTTATGCTTTACGGTGAACAATCGCTGCGCCTCATTTGGCCTGAAAGTCATATCCTTGGGCTTGAATTGATTATCTCAGTTGGGGATCGACCACCCACTCGCCGCGCCGCATCACGCCCTTGAGGACGAAGTCCTCGTCGAGCAGGACGAGGTCGGCGTCCTTGCCGGGTTCCAGGGAGCCGACGCGGTCGTCGACGCCGAGCAGCCGGGCCGGGTTGGCGGACAGCGCGGCCACCACGTCCTCGACGGGCAGCCCGTCGACGGTGACCGCGCGCCGGAACGCCCGGTCCAGGGTGAGCGTCGAACCGGCGATGGAGCCGCCCTCCACCAGACGGGCGACGCCGTCGGTGACGTCGACCTCCAGCGGGCCGAGCAGATAGCGGCCGTCGCCGGACCCGGCGGCGTCCATGGCGTCGGTGATGAGGGCGACCCGGGCCGCACCGGCGTGGTGGAAGGCGAGTTCCAGGGCGGCGGGGTGCAGATGGACGCCGTCGTTGATCAGCTCGACGGTGACCCGCTCGTCCTCCAGCAGGGCGGCGATCGGGCCGGGCGCGCGGTGGCCGAGCGTCGGCATCGCGTTGAACAGGTGGGTGGCGACGGTGGCCCCGGCGTCGATCGCCTCCACGGTCTGCTCGTAGGTGGCGTCGGTGTGCCCGATGGCCGCGATCACCCCGCGCTCGGCGAGCAGCCGTACGGAGTCCAGGCCGCCGGGCAGTTCGGCGGCCAGGGTGACCATCTTGGCCTGGCCGCGGGCCGCGTCGACCAGCCTGCGCACGTCGGCCGGGTCCGGGTGGCGCAGCAGGGCCTCGGAGTGGGCGCCCTTGCGGCACGGGGAGATGAAGGGGCCCTCGAAGTGGATTCCCGCGATCTCGCCCTGCTCGGCCAGTTCGGACAGCAGTCCGGCCTGCTTGGTGAGGATGCCCATGTCGTCGGTGACGGTGGAGGCGACGACGGTGGTGGTGCCGTGCGCCCGGTGGGTGCGTACGGCGGTCATGACGTCGTCGGCGGAGCCGGAGAAGGCCGCGCCGCCGCCGCCGTGGTTGTGGAGGTCGACGAAGCCGGGGACCAGCCAGTGCCCGCTGACATCGACGGTCGGGGTGTTCTCCGGTGCGGTCCCGGCGATCCGCGTGCCGTCGACGATCACCCGGCCGCCGTCCGCGATCCCGGTGGGCAGCACCACCCGGGCGCCGTCGAGAACCTTGCTGGGGGCCATCTGGTGGCTACCTCCGGGGAGTCGTGGAAGAGGAAGAGTGCGGTGCGGCCGCGGCGGACGTGCCGCCGAGGAGGTCCCAGGCGAGCAGGCCCGCGCCGAGGCAGCCGGCGGTGTCGCCGAGGGCCGCGGGGACGATGGCGGGCAGTTTCTGGAAGGTGACCCGGCGGCGTACGGCCTCGCGCAGCGGGGCGAAGAGCGTCTCCCCGGCCTCGGCGAGCCCGCCGCCGATGATCAGGGTGCGCGGGTCCAGCAGGGTGAGCGCGGTGACCAGGCCGTCGGCGAGGGCGTCCACGGCCTCCTGCCACACCGCGCCGGCCCGGGGGTCGCCGGACCGCACGGCCTTGGCGCAGTCGGCCGCGTCCGCGTCCGGGTCGCCGCACGCCTCGGCCCAGGCCAGGCTGACCGCGGAGGCGGACGCGTACCGCTCCAGGCAGCCGCGCTGGCCGCAGGGGCACTCGGTGCCGCCGGGCCGGACGACGATGTGCCCGATCTCGCCGGCGAAGCCGTGCGCTCCGGCCTCGACCCGGCCGTCGATGCCGATGGCGCCCGCGATGCCGGTGCCCAGCGGGACGAACAGATAGCGGTCGGCGCCCTTGCCCGCGCCGATCCGGCCCTCGGCGAGTCCGCCGGTGCGTACGTCGTGGCCGAGGGCGACGGGCAGGCCGAGGCGCCGGCCGAGCAGGTCGCGCAGGGGGACGTCGCGCCAGCCGAGGTTGGCGGCGTAGGCGGCGACGCCCTCGTCCTCGTCGACGATGCCGGGGACGGCGACACCGGCCGCCGCGGCCGGCTCGCCGAAGCGCTCGGCGCCGTGGGCGCGCAGTTCGGCGGCGAAGCCGAGGATGCCCTCGACGACGGCGTCGGGGCCGCGCTCGCGGCCGGTGGGCCGACGCGCCTGGTGGAGCAGCCCGCCGTTCTCGTCGACCAGTGCGGCCTTCATCCCGGTGCCGCCCACATCGAGCGCGATGACGTGTCTCACAGATGACAGTGTGGCCCTTTGACCCGCGAGAGGTCTAGTCCACTCACGTGGTGTAGACCTATCGTGTCCGCATGGTGAACACGAGACGGTTGGGGCGGGAACACAGTGCAGCGGCGTAGAGCAGGAATGATCGCGGCAGTGTCCGCACTGGGCATGACCTCGGTCCTCGGCGGCTGCGGGAGCACGGGCTCCTCCGACGTCACGCTCAAACTGGTCGCCGCCGACTACGGCGACTCCCCGGCCGACAACTCCCAGAAGTACTGGGACAAGCTCGCCCGAGCATACGAGTCCCAGCACTCCGGCGTGAAGATCGACGTCAAGGTCTATTCGTGGACCGACGTCGACCGCAAGGTCAAGGAGATGGTCGACGCCGGTGACCCGCCGGACCTGGCCCAGATCGGCGCGTACGCCGACTACGCCGCCCAGGACCGCCTCTACAAGGCCGACGACCTGCTCTCCATAGCCGTGCAGGCCGACTTCCTCGACCAGCTCTCCGACGCGGGCCAGGTGCGCCACCTCCAGTACGGCATCCCGTTCGCCGCCTCCACCCGGGTGCTCTTCTACAACAAGACCCTCTTCGACCAGGCGCACCTCACCCCGCCCAAGACGTGGGACGACCTCGCCGCGGACGCCGAGGCGCTGAAGGCCAAGGGCGTGAAGTACCCCTACGCGCTGCCGCTCGGCCCCGAGGAGGCGCAGGCCGAGACCATGCAGTGGCTGCTCAGCGGCGGCGCCGGGTACACCGACGACATCGGTACGTACACCATCAACTCCCCGCAGAACGCCGAGACCTTCACCTGGCTGCGCGATGAGCTGGTCGGAAAGGGGCTCACCGGCCCCGTCGCACCCGGCAAGCTCAACCGCGCGAACGCCTTCGACGCCTTCGCCAAGGGCCAGGTCGGCATGCTCAACGGCCACCCCACGCTGATGAAGAAGGCCGCCAAGGCGGGCGTGAAGTTCGGCATGGTGCCGGTGCCGGGCAAGAACGGCACGCCCAAGGCCACCATGGGCGTCACCGACTGGATGATGGCCTTCAAGAAGGGCGGCCACAAGAAGCAGATCGGCGAGTTCCTCGACTACGTCTACAGCGAGAAGAACGTCCTCGACTTCTCCCGCGGGTACGACCTGCTGCCCGTCACCACCTCCGCCTCCGAGGCGATGGCCGACGCGCCGCAGGACAAGAACCTGTGGCCCTTCCTCCAGGAACTGTCGCTGGCCCAGCTCTACCCGGCGGGCAAGACCTCCTGGGCCCAGGTCAGCGCCGAGGTCAAGAAGCGCATCGGCGGCACGGTGGCCCCCGGCGGTGACCCCACCGGCGTGCTCAACCAGCTCCAGACCGCGGCCTCGGAGGCGGAGGCCAAGGAGAACGCGCGCTGAGCCCGGCCGCCCGGCACCGCGCCGCCCGGCACCGCGCCGCCCGGCGCCGTGCCGCGGCGGCTGTCGGTGGCGGCGGTTACGGTGCCCCTATGGACGCGGACGACGAACCGGGCGGCGGACCGGAGCAGGCACCCGGGCGGCACCTCGCGCGCCGGGAGCGGGACATCCTCGCCCTGGAGCGCCGGGGCTTCACCGGGCCGGGCCTGAAGGAACGCGCGATCCGCGAGGAGCTGGGCCTCTCCCCGGTCCGCTACTACCAGCTGCTCAACGCGCTGCTCGACGACCTGCGCGCGCTGGAGCACGACCCGGTGACGGTCAACCGGCTGCGCCGGGTGCGCGACGCCCGCCGGTCCGAGCGCTGAGACCCGGCGCCGCCGAGGAGTGGGCCGCGCCGTGTGTGGATAGGTTCGGCACATGGGCCACGACACGGACTCGACCGACCCCGTTCCCGCCGCACCCGCGCTGCCCGAGCCCGCCACACAGGCCGGGCGGGACGGGCTGGCCGCGCTGCTGGCACGGCCCGAGCGCGCGGTGATCGCGCTCGACTTCGACGGCACCCTGGCGCCGATCGTGCCCGACCCGGACCGGGCCAGGGCGCACCCCGGGGCGCTCCCGGCGCTCGCCGCGCTCGCCCCCGAGGTGGCCGCCGTGGTCGTGGTCACCGGCCGCCCCGCCGGGGTCGCCGTGCGCAACGGCGGCTTCGCCGGTGTCCCCGGCCTCGACCACCTCGTCGTCCTCGGCCACTACGGCGCCGAACGCTGGGACGCGGCCACCGGGGAGGTGACCGCCCCGGACCCGCATCCCGGGGTCGCCGCCGTCCGGGCCGAGCTGCCCGGCTTCCTCGACCGGATCGGCGCCTGGCAGGGCACCTGGATCGAGGAGAAGGGCCGCTCCCTGGCCGTGCACACCCGCCGCGCCGAGGACCCGCAGGCCGCGTTCGAGGCGCTGCGCGGCCCGCTCGCCGGTCTCGCGGCCCGCCACGGACTGATCGTCGAGCCGGGCCGCATGGTCCTCGAACTGCGCCCGCCGGGCATGGACAAGGGCGTCGCCCTGCTGGAGCACGTCCGCGCCCTGGGCGCCGGCTCCGTGCTCTACGCCGGTGACGACCTCGGCGACCTGCCCGCCTTCACCGCCGTCGACAAGCTGCGCTCCGACGGTCTGCCGGGCGTCCTGGTGTGCAGCGGCAGCGCCGAGGTCACCGAACTCTCCTCACGGGCCGACCTGGTGGTGCCGGGCCCGGAGGGAGTGGTGCGCCTGCTGGCCGCCCTGGCGGCCCGTATGTGAGCGGCGGGCGGACGCGGGCTCAGCCCGCGTCCAGCTCCCTCAGCTGGTCCAGGAACCACCGGGCCGGAGGCAGGGCGGTCGCCGCGGCGGCCAGCCGCCCGGAGCGCTCGGTCCGCTCCGCCACCGGCATGGTGAGCGCCGTGTGCAGGGCCTCGGCGGTGCCGACGACGTCGTACGGGTTCACCGTCACCGCGTCCGGTCCCAGCTCGGCCCAGGCGCCCGCCTCCCGCGACAGGACCAGCGCGCACCCGGCGTCGGAGACGACCGGCACCTCCTTGGCGACCAGGTTCATGCCGTCGCGGATGGGGTTGACCAGCGCCACGTCGGCGATCCGGTACGCCGCGAGCGAGCGGGCGAAGTCGTCCTCGACGTGCAGCAGCACCGGCCGCCACCCGGGCGTGCCGTACCGCTCGTCGATCTCCTCGGCCAGCCGCCGCACCTCGGCCGTGTACTCCCGGTAGACGGCGAGATCCTGGCGCGAGGGGTAGGCGAAGGCGACGTGCACCACCCGCTCGCGCCACTCGGGGCGCTCTTCCAGCAGGTGCCGGTAGGCCAGCAGCCCGCGGACGATGTTCTTGGACAGCTCGGTGCGGTCCACCCGGACGACCGTCCGGCGGGGGCCGCCGTCCGGGGCCGTGCCGATCTCCTCGCGCAGCAGCGCCATCCGCTCCTTGACGTCGGCGCGGTGGGCGCGCTCGCGCAGGAACTCCGCGTCCGCGCCGAGCCCGTGCACCCCGAGCCGGGTGCCGCCGAGCCCGCCCGTCAGGGCCTCGCAGCACTGGGCGAAGGCGTCCGCCCACCGCTGTGTGAGGAAGCCGAGCCGGTCCGCGCCCAGCATGCCGCGCAGCACCTGGCGGGCGATGTCGTCGGGGAGCATCCGGAAGTAGTCCACCGGCGCCCACGGGGTGTGCGAGAAGTGCCCGATGCGCAGATCCGGCCGGAAGTCGCGCAGCATGCCCGGCACCAGCGTCAGGTGGTAGTCCTGCACCACCACGGCCGCGCCCTCGGCGGCCTCCTCCGCCAGCGCCTCGGCGAAGGCGCGGTTGTACGCCTCGTACGACGCCCACTGCCGCCGGAACTCCGCGTCGAAGACGGGCTCCAGCGGGGTCTGGTAGAGCATGTGGTGGACGAACCACAGCACCGAGTTGGCGATGCCGTTGTAGGCGTCGGAGAAGACGTCCGGGGCGATGTCGAGCATCCGGACCCGCTGGCCGCCGGTGTCCTCGGCGGGCAGCCTGCGCCCGTCCTCGTAGCGCCGTACGGCCTCGCGGTCGGCGTCGCCGAGCGCGGCGCACACCCACACCGCGCCCGCGTCCGGGCCGATCGCGGACAGACCGGAGACGAGTCCGCCGCCGCCGCGTCTCGCGTGCAGCGAACCGTCCTCGCCCAGCTCGTACGAAACGGGTCCGCGATTGGACGCGACCAGCACCTCGGCACCGTGCGTTGCAGCCATGGTCCTCAACCTAGCCCGGCCCCCGATCGCTCAAACGTGCGCGGCGGCGGGCCGGTGCGGATTTCGCCGCCCGCCGACTTGTAAAGGAACTGTGAAGACCCGGAAGATGTGCGGTGCATGTCAGTGATCTCCGTCCCGTGCCGTGCGCGGGACGGTCTGTGAGGGGTGGGGTTCCATGCGACTTCTGCGCGTGCGCCGGATCGCCGGCACCGCGGCGCTGCTCGCCGCCGGTGTGCTGGCGCTGGCCGGCTGCGACGACGACTCCGGGACGGGGGCGGCGCACCCGGCACCGGCCACGGCCGCCGCGGCGGCCACCAGCGCCGCCCCGGAGCCGTCCGGGGAACCGGCGACGGAGCCGGCGAGCCCGCGGCCCGCCGCGTCCGCCACTCCGGCCCCGGCCGCCACCCTGCGCGACTACACCGGTTCCGGCGTCGGCACGGCCGTCGCCGCGGCGCGGGCGAGCGGCCTGCGCTACGCCGTCCACCTCCAGGGCACCGGCCGGAGCGCCTCCTCCTGGGGCGCCGCCGAGAAGGTCTGCGAGCAGCGCGCCGACGGCGGCGCCGTGACGTTCACCGTGGCGCGCGACGGCCGCGACTGCGCCGGTGAGCTGCTGCACACCCCGGCCCCGGCGAAGACCGCCTCCGGCGGCGGCAGCGGCGGCACGAGCGGTGGCGGCACGACCGGCGGCAGCGGCGGCGGGAACAGCGGCGGCGGCAGCAAGGCGTGCGCCCTCACCAGCCCGGCCGGCAACTGCTACGCCGACGGCCAGTTCTGCGCCGCGCGGCACCACGGCATGAGCACCTACGGCAAGGGCGGCGAGTACCTGACCTGCGCGCAGGACGGCGCGGGCCGCTGGCGCTGGTCCGACGGCGTGGCCGGCTGACGGGACCGGGCCCGGCGCGGCGGCGGGCCGCCGGTCAGGCGACCCGCCGGGCCGCGTACTCCGCGATCTCGCTCATCGGCGGCCGTTCCTCGGTGTCGACGGAGTACGTGCGCGGCTCGAAGCCGTCCGCGCCGCGCTCGAACTGCGTGAGCGAGGGGCGCACCAGATGGCCGCGGGCCAGCCGGAGCTGGGCGGTGCGGTAGATCGCGGCGGACATCCGGCCGAGCGCCTGCCCGTCCTGGTGGCGGTGGAGGCGCTCACCGACGTCGACCTGGGCCAGCGCGTCCAGGCCGACCAGGTGCAGCGCGTCCACGAGCATGCCCAGCTCGACGCCGTAGCCGACCGGGAACGGCAGCTGTTCGAGCAGGGAGCGGCGGGCCGCGTACTCGCCGCCCAGCGGCTGCACAAAACCGGCCAGCTGCGGCCAGTGCATGTTCAGCAGCGGCCGGGCCATCAGCTCGGTGACCCGGCCGCCCTGCCCGGCGGCGGTGCCCAGCGGCCGGTCGTACATGGCCTTGACCAGCTGGACGCCGGGGTCGGTCAGCAGCGGGCCGACGATCCCGGTGACGAAGTCGGCGGAGAACTCGCGCAGATCGGCGTCGACGAAGCAGACGACGTCCCCGCGGGTCACCAGCAGCGAGCGCCACAGCACCTCGCCCTTGCCGGGCACGGCGGGGATGCGCGGCAGGATGGTGTCGCGGTGCACCACCCGCGCGCCCGCCGCGGCGGCCACCCGCGAGGTACGGTCGGTGGAGCCCGAGTCGACCACGACGAGTTCGTCGACCAGCGGCACCCGCGTCATCAGCTCGCGGCGGATCACGGCGACGATGTCCCCGACCGTCTCCTCCTCGTTCAGCGCGGGCAGCACCACGCTGACCGTGGCGCCGCTCGCGCGTTTGGCGGCCAGGACGCCGGGGAGCGGCCGGTCGGCGACGGACCAGGAACGTGTCCTCAGCCAGCGCTCGACTTCTTCCAGCACGGTCGGTGGCTCCTCACTCCTGCGCGGCTCGCTGCGGCCTGCGGTACGGACCGGATCACATCATCGTGTGATCTGTCTCGCGGTTCGGACGACGGTCTCTCGCTGTCCTGGCCGTCGGTTACAGTCTTGAACAACGCGGACGACCGTCGCATGCCGGGGTCGCCGCGACCCACAATCGAATACCGCTCATCCAGAGGGGCAGAGGGACACGGCCCGATGAAGCCCCGGCAACCCTCCAGCCGGTCTCGTACCGATCGCCGTCGCGCGGTCGCCACCGCGAGGCTCCCGGCTCGGGAAGGTGCCAATTCCGTCTCACGGCGAGATGCGTCGTGGGGAAGATGAGGAGAAAGGGCCTCGCCTCCATGGCTGTGCAGACAGTTGCCACCAGCACCGACTCCACCGTCGACCTCGGCCCCGCCGCGGCGCTCAGCTGCCGCGAGTGCGGTCACCGCGTGCCGCTCGGCCCGGTCTTCGCCTGCGAGGAGTGTTTCGGCCCGCTGGAGATCGCCTACGACTTCTCGGGCTACGACACCGAGGAACTGCGCGGGCGGATCGAAGCGGGCCCCGCGAACATCTGGCGCTACGCCCCGCTGCTGCCCGTCCCCGCCGACGTGGCCGGCAAGCCGAACATCAACCCCGGCTGGACCAAGCTGGTCCAGGCCGACCGCCTCGCCGCCGAACTCGGCGTCGACCCCGGCAAGCTGTTCGTCAAGGACGACTCCGGCAACCCGACGCACTCCTTCAAGGACCGCGTCGTCGCCCAGGCGCTGGAGGCCGCCCGCGCCTTCGGCTTCACCACCCTGTCCTGCTCCTCCACCGGCAACCTGGCCGGTGCCGTCGGCGCCGCCGCCGCCCGCGCCGGACTGCGCTCCTGCGTGTTCATCCCGCACGACCTGGAGCAGGGCAAGGTCGTCATGGCCGCGATCTACGGCGGCGAACTCGTCGGCATCGAGGGCAACTACGACGATGTGAACCGCTTCTGCTCCGAGCTGATCGGCGACCCGGCCGGCGAGGGCTGGGGCTTCGTCAACGTCAACCTGCGGCCGTACTACGCCGAGGGCTCCAAGACGCTGGCGTACGAGATCTGTGAGCAGCTCGGCTGGCGGCTGCCCGACCAGATCGTCGTCCCGATCGCCTCCGGCTCCCAGCTCACCAAGGTCGACAAGGGCCTGCGCGAGCTGATCGCGCTCGGCCTGGTCGAGGACAAGCCGTACAAGATCTTCGGCGCCCAGGCCGAGGGCTGCTCGCCGGTCTCCACCGCCTTCAAGGCCGGACACGACGTGGTGCGCCCGCAGAAGCCGGACACCATCGCCAAGTCCCTCGCCATCGGCAACCCGGCCGACGGCCCCTACGTCCTGGACATCGCGCGCCGCACCGGCGGCGCGGTGGAGGACGTGACGGACGAGCAGGTCGTCGACGCGATCAAGCTGCTGGCCCGCACCGAGGGCATCTTCGCGGAGACCGCGGGCGGGGTGACGGTCGGCGTCACCAGGAAGCTCGTCGAGAGCGGTCTGCTCGACCCGTCGAAGACCACCGTCGTGCTCAACACCGGCGACGGCCTCAAGACCCTCGACGCGGTGGCCGGCACCGGTCTGACCGCCACCATCCGCCCCACCCTGGACTCCTTCCGAGAGGCTGGCCTCGCATGAGCGTGACCGTTCGCATCCCCACCATCCTGCGCACCTACACCGGCGGGCGGGCCGAGGTGAGCGCCGACGGCGCCACCCTCGCCGAGGTCATCTCCGACCTGGAGAAGAACCACACGGGCATCGCCGCGCGCGTCCTGGACGACCAGGGCAAGCTGCGCCGCTTCGTCAACGTCTACGTCAACGACGACGACGTCCGTTTCGAGCAGGGCCTGGAGACGGCCACCCCGGACGGCGCGGGCGTCTCGATCATCCCGGCGGTCGCCGGCGGCTGATCATTACCGTCGGTAATGACGGTGATCGGAGTATCCGGTGAATTGCCCCCTCCGCGGGAGAAGCGGAGGGGGCAATTCCATGTGATTGAGCGCGGTAGAGTTGGGGAAGGCGCCCCGGATCTCCCGGTCGAGCGCCCCTTGATTTCTGCCGCCCGCCGATGAGAAACAGCCAAAATCCGCGGGTATTTTGCGGCTTTTGCGGTGTTTATGGGGCCCGACTTGCCCGGGGTTCGGCTGAATTCGCGTCACATTCCGGACCGCTCCCGCCCGGATTTCTCGTCCGATTGACCTGTTGCAGACGGCAGTTGGACAGATACATTCAGCCGCGGTCGACGCGTTCCGGCGCACGCCCCCGATTCACGGGCGGTGAGGTCTGACCCGGATCCGCGAAGTGCGGATCTGTGCAAGGGCCAGTAATAGGGGAGTTAGGCATGGCTCAGGGCACCGTCAAGTGGTTCAACGCGGAGAAGGGGTACGGCTTCATCGCGGTCGACGGTGGTGCGGACGTCTTCGTCCACTACAGCGCGATCCAGATGGACGGCTACCGCACGCTGGAAGAGGGCCAGCGGGTCGAGTTCGAGATCTCGCAGGGTCAGAAGGGCCCGCAGGCCGACATGGTTCGCGTCACCGCCTGAACGTACGTCACGCGAAGGGCCCACACCTTGCCGGGTGTGGGCCCTTCGTCCTGCCCGCCGGGCCCCGCCCCCTCCCCTCTGTTCGCCTCCGGCTGATCCCGGCCGGTCGAGGCGCGCTCCCCGCCAGAGGCGCTTGCACTCGACCATGCCGAGTGCTAATCATTGGCGTTAGCACTCTGAAGGTGAGAGTGACAACGAGGACCGGGTCGGTGAGGCCCGCAGGCCGGGTGGGGCAAGGAACCACGAGGCCGGCGAGCCGTCCGTCGCGGGCGCGGGCGCGGTCCGAAGGAATCACCCCCAGTCCTGGAGGGACCACTTCACATGGCCAAGATCATCGCGTTCGACGAGGAGGCACGGCGCGGCCTCGAGCGCGGCATGAACCAGCTCGCGGACGCCGTCAAGGTGACGCTCGGCCCCAAGGGTCGCAACGTCGTCCTCGAGAAGAAGTGGGGCGCCCCCACGATCACCAACGATGGTGTCTCCATCGCCAAGGAGATCGAGCTCGAGGACCCGTACGAGAAGATCGGCGCCGAGCTGGTCAAGGAAGTCGCCAAGAAGACGGACGACGTCGCCGGTGACGGTACGACCACCGCGACCGTGCTGGCCCAGGCCCTGGTCCGCGAGGGCCTGCGCAACGTGGCCGCCGGTGCCAACCCGATGGCCCTGAAGCGCGGTATCGAGAAGGCCGTCGAGGCCGTCTCCGCCGCCCTGCTCGACCAGGCCAAGGAGGTCGAGACCAAGGAGCAGATCGCCTCCACCGCCTCCATCTCCGCCGCCGACACCCAGATCGGCGAGCTGATCGCCGAGGCCATGGACAAGGTCGGCAAGGAAGGCGTCATCACCGTCGAGGAGTCGCAGACCTTCGGGCTCGAGCTTGAGCTCACCGAGGGCATGCGCTTCGACAAGGGCTACATCTCCGCCTACTTCGCGACCGACATGGAGCGCATGGAGGCGGTGCTGGAGGACCCGTACATCCTCATCGCCAACTCCAAGATCTCCTCGGTCAAGGACCTGCTCCCGCTCCTGGAGAAGGTCATGCAGTCGGGCAAGCCGCTGCTGATCATCGCCGAGGACGTCGAGGGCGAGGCCCTGTCGACCCTGGTCGTCAACAAGATCCGCGGCACCTTCAAGTCCGTCGCCGTCAAGGCCCCGGGCTTCGGCGACCGCCGCAAGGCCATGCTCGGCGACATCGCCATCCTCACCGGCGGCGAGGTCATCTCCGAGGAGGTCGGCCTCAAGCTGGAGAACGCCACCCTCGACCTGCTGGGCAAGGCCCGCAAGGTGGTCATCACCAAGGACGAGACCACCATCGTCGACGGCGCCGGCTCCTCCGAGCAGGTCGGCGGCCGGGTCAACCAGATCCGCGCCGAGATCGAGAACAGCGACTCGGACTACGACCGCGAGAAGCTCCAGGAGCGCCTGGCCAAGCTCGCGGGCGGCGTGGCGGTCATCAAGGCCGGTGCCGCCACCGAGGTGGAGCTGAAGGAGCGCAAGCACCGCATCGAGGACGCGGTGCGCAACGCCAAGGCGGCCGTCGAGGAGGGCATCGTCGCCGGTGGTGGCGTGGCCCTGCTCCAGGCCTCCCAGGTGTTCGAGAAGCTGGAGCTGGAGGGCGACGAGGCCACCGGTGCCGCCGCCGTCAAGCTGGCCCTGGAAGCCCCGCTGAAGCAGATCGCCGTCAACGCCGGCCTCGAGGGCGGTGTCGTGGTGGAGAAGGTGCGCAACCTGACCCCGGGCCACGGCCTGAACGCCGCGACCGGCGAGTACGTCGACCTGGTCGGCGAGGGCATCATCGACCCGGCGAAGGTGACGCGCTCCGCGCTCCAGAACGCCGCGTCGATCGCCGCGCTGTTCCTCACCACCGAGGCCGTCATCGCCGACAAGCCGGAGAAGGCCGCCGCGGCCGCTCCGGGCGGCATGCCGGGCGGTGACATGGACTTCTGATCCGCCCGCGGATCAGCCCGTCCCTGCCGAGGGCGGCACTCCCTGGAAACAGGGGGTGCCGCCCTCGGGCGTTTCCGGGGCGGCCGCCCGGAGCCGGGACTCGTCGGCCGCCGCCGGTCGCAGTCGGCCGCAGCCGGTCCCTGTGTCCTTCGGCGTGTCCTTCGGTGTGTTCTTCGGTGTGTCCTTCGACGGCGTCCCCGCTCAGCTCCTGCGCTCGCCCAGGACGCAGAACTCGTTGCCCTCCGGGTCGAGGAGGGTGACCCACTGCTGCCCGTCCTGCGCGGTGTCGGCGCGCCGGGCGCCGAGGGAGAGCAGCCGCGCGACCTCGGCCTCCTGGTCGTCGGGGCGGAAGTCGGGGTGCAGCCTGTTCTTCGCCGTCTTGCCCTCGGGGACAGGCACGAAGAGGAGGCCCGGCATCCGGTCCGGCTCGGGGCGGATCTCGATGACCTCCTCGGACTCGTCGACCACGACCCAGCCGAGGGCCCCGGCCCACCAGCGCCCGAGAGCGACGGGGTCGGCGGAGTCGACGATGATCTGTTCCCATTCCAGTGCCATGGGCCTGAGCATAGGCAGACCGGCGAACCACTGCGCAGAGCCTCCGGCCGTCACCCATCCCATTTAGCTTGCTTAAGTCAATCAAGTCGAATTATGGTTGCTTGAGTCAAGTACCCCTGCCCTCCCGGAGACCTCTTCCATGTCCGACGCACCCGCCCGGCCCACCGCTGCCGGGGCCCTGCCCAGACCCAACGCCATCGTGGCCGTCCTGGCCTTCGGCGGCATCGTGGTCTCGCTGATGCAGACCCTGGTGATCCCGATCGTCTCGGAGCTGCCGAAGCTGCTGCACGCCTCCGCGTCGGACGCCGCGTGGGTCGTCACCGCCACGCTGCTCGCCGCGGCCATCGCGACCCCTGTCATGGGCCGCCTCGGCGACATGTACGGCAAGCGCCGCATGCTGCTGCTCAGCCTCGTCATGCTGGTGATCGGCTCGGTCGTCGCCGCGCTCAGCGACTCCCTTGCCCCGATGGTCGTCGGCCGTGCCCTCCAGGGCCTCGCCTCCGGGGTGATCCCGCTCGGCATCAGCATCATGCGCGACGAACTGCCCGCCGAGCGGCTCGGCTCGGCGACCGCGATGATGAGCGCCTCGCTCGGTGTGGGCGGCGCCCTCGGGCTGCCCGCCGCCGCGGTCATCGCCGAGAACTTCGACTGGCACATGCTCTTCTGGGCCTCGGCGGTCCTGGGCGCCGTCGCGGCGGTCCTCGTGCTGCTGCTCGTACCGGAGTCGAAGGTGCGCTCCGGCGGCCGGTTCGACGCCGTGGGCGCCCTCGGCATGGCGGCGGGCCTGATGTGCCTGCTGCTCGCGGTCTCCAAGGGCGCCGACTGGGGCTGGGGCAGCGGCTCCACCCTGGGCCTGTTCGCCGCCGCCGTGGTGATCCTGCTCGCCTGGGGCGCCTTCGAACTGCGCGTCCAGGCACCGCTGGTGGACCTGCGCACCACGGCCCGCCGCCAGGTGCTGATGACCAACCTCTCCTCCATCGCGATCGGCTTCGCGATGTTCTCGATGTCCCTGGTCATCCCGCAGCTGCTCCAGCTGCCCTCGCAGACCGGCTACGGCCTCGGCAAGTCGCTGCTCGCCACCGGCCTGGTCATGGCGCCCTCCGGGCTGGTGATGATGGCGGTGGCCCCGTTCTCGGCGGCCCTGTCCCGGGCCCGCGGCGCCAAGGTGACCCTGATGACCGGCGCGCTGATCGTGGCCGCCGGATACCTGCTGAACATCGTCCTGATGGACCAGGTGTGGCACTTCGTGCTGGCGCCCTGCGTCATCAGCGCGGGCATCGGCTTCACCTACGGGGCGATGCCCACCCTCATCATGGGCGCCGTGCCCGCCTCCGAGACGGGCGCCGCCAACAGCCTCAACACGCTGATGCGGTCCATCGGCACCTCCACCGCCAGCGCGGTCGCCGGTGTGGTCCTCGCCCATCTGACCACCCGGTTCGGCCCCTACGCGCTGCCCTCGGAGAACGGCTTCCGTACCGTCCTCGCGCTGGGCGCGGGCGCCGCCCTGCTCGGCTTCGTCATCGCCGCCTTCATCCCGGGCCGGCGCATCGCCCCCACCCCGGGCGCTTCGGGTGCCCCGGGCGCGGCGGACCCGGCGGCGCGGGTCGCCGGTACCGGGGCGGCCGGACCGAAGGGCTAGCCAGGGCCTGCCCGGCCGACCGCCCCGGGGGCCCTCACAGGTTGCCCATCGGTTCGATGTCCACCCGCACCGGTGTCCCCCAGGTGCGCACCACCTCGTAGTCGGTGAACTCGTGCACCAGGCGGTAGGCCGCCGCCGCGTGCGGGCCGCGCCGCTGGGCCGCGACGAACAGCTCCGCCTCGCGCCGGTCCCGGCGCGGGGTGCCGCACAGCTGCCACTCCCGGCCGTTCCACAGCTCCGGCAGCCAGCGCTGCTGGGGCTGCGGGCGGTCCTCGCGGACGCCGTAGCGGGAGGAGGCGGTGCCCGAGCCCGGCCCGGAGGCGGGGCGCGAGCCGCCGTCGTACCGGTCGCGGCGGGCCGCGCGGCGGCGGGTCTCGCACAGCAGGCACAGGTCGGGGGCGTCCTCGTCGACCGGCCCGGTCGGATGCTCGGCGCACCGCGTCGAGGGCCGGTCCTGCGAGACGCTCTCCTCCAGCAGGTCCAGCGCCCGCCGCAGATCCGCCTTCACCTCGTGCAGCCGCGCGGCCGGGGTGTCGGAGGCCAGCTCCTCACCGTGCTCCCCGATCACCCGCAGGGCCCGTCCGAGAGCGGTGAGCTGTGCGTGGTTCATACCGGCCAGCGTCGCACACCTCACCGGTCCCGGACGGCGGCCCCCGGGACCTCAGCCCATGCTCTTCGCGCCGTCCAGGGCCTCGCGGACGATGTCGGCGTGCCCGGCGTGCTGCGCGGTCTCCGCGATGATGTGCAGCAGCACCCTGCGGGCCGACCAGCGCGCGTCGGACTCGAACCAGGGCGCCTTGGGCAGCGGGTGGTCGGCGTCCAGGCCGGGCAGCGACGCGACCAGCTCGTCGGTGCCGCGGGCCACCTCCGCGTACGCGGCCAGCACCCCGTCCAGGGTGTCCCCGGGCAGCATGCGGAACTCGTCGGCCCGCCGGGCGAAGTCCGCCTCCGTCAGCGCCGAGAAGTCGGGCATCGCGGAGGGGCCCTGCTCGATGAAGGCCGTCCAGCTGCGTTCGACCGCGGTGACGTGCTTGATCAGGCCGCCCAGGCACAGCTCGCTGACCGTGGTGCGCCGCCCGGCCTCCTCGTCGGTGAGGCCGCGGGCGGGGAAGGTCAGGAAGTGGCGCTGCTTGGCCAGCGCCGCCAGCAGATCCGCGCGCTCGCCGGTGACGGCCGCCCGGTCGGTGCGCACGGTCTCGTTCTGCGTGGTCTCGGTCATGGCCGGCCCTCCGTGGTGTCCTGTCCCGTGTTCCTTCGTACGTGCACCACGGTAGGAGCGATATAGGTCAGATCGAGTCCTAGATCGGCTCCGGGGCGCGGGTCGGGGCCGGGGCAGGCGGGAATGTGACGACAGGCCCTAGACCGCGGGGGCGCCGTGGCCGGTCTCCGGTCCGCGCGCGTCCGGGGCCGCCAGCGCGGCGCGCAGATGGCCGCCGGACTCCGTGAGCAGGCGGGCCGCCGTCGGTCCGTCGACCCCGGCGAGCAGCACCAGGATGGCGTCCTTCACCTCGCCGTCGGTGGCCGTCAGCGCCCGCTCGATCTCCTCGTCCGGCGCCCCGGTGGCCAGCGCCACGATGCGGCGCGAGCGGGCGCGCAGCTTCTCGTTGGAGGCGCGCACGTCGACCATCAGGTTCCCGTACGTCTTGCCCAGCCGGATCATGGTGATCGTCGACAGCATGTTCAGGACGAGCTTCTGCGCCGTGCCCGCCTTCAGCCGGGTCGAGCCGGTGAGGAGTTCGGGACCGGCCACGATCTCGATGCCGTGCTCGGCGGCGGCGGCCAGCGCGCTGTGCGCGTTGCAGGCCAGGCCGATCGTCAACGCGCCCCGCGCGCGGGCGTGTTCGACCGCTCCGATCGCGTACGGGGTCCGCCCGGAGGCGGAGATGCCGACCACCGTGTCGTCGGCGGTCAGGCCCAGGGCGTCCAGCGCCTCCACGGCCAGCTCCCTGGAGTCCTCCGCGCCCTCGACCGACGTCACCATCGCCTCACGGCCGCCCGCGATCAGCCCGACGACCTGGGCCGGGTCGGTGTTGAAGGTGGGCGGGCACTCGGAGGCGTCCAGCACCCCGAGCCGCCCGGCCGTGCCCGCGCCCGCGTAGATCAGCCGGCCGCCGCGCGCCATCCGCTCGGCCACCGCGTCGATCGCGGCGGCGATCTGCGGCAGCCGCTCGGCGACGGCGGCGGGCACGGCGGTGTCCTCGGCGTTCATCAGCCGGGCGATCTCCAGCGTGGGCAGCCGGTCGATCTCGGACAGCTCGGGACGGAACGCCTCGGTCGTCAGCGACTCCAGCTCGGCGCGCAGCCGGCCGTAGGGCGAGGGGGAGTGGGAGGTGGAGGTCATGAGGGGTGGCTCTCTCCGTGCGTGCGGTGCGGGTGCGGGTGCGGTGAGGGTGCGCCGGAGCGGCGGTGCGGGCGGTGCCGGTGGGCTCGGCGGTATGGACGGGGGTGGTGCCGTCCGGCCCGGCCGTGGGGCCGGTCCGGGCCGGACGCGCGGCCCGGAGGGGGCGGCCCGAAGCGGGCGGGTCGGGAGCAGGGCGGTCGGAGCGGGGCGGTCGGAGCGGGGCCCGAAGGGACGGTCAGGAGCGCTGGGATCCGCCGCGTGGGCTGTGCCGGTGCGCCAGGGCCTCGTAGGACGCCGCGAGCGCGGGCGCCGCCGTCTCGTACGTCCGCTGCGCCACACCGACGAACAGGCAGTCCACGACCAGCAGTTGACTGGTCCGGGAGGACATCGCGGCCGGGCGCAGCTCGCTCTCCCGGGAGGTGGCGGTGGTCAGCACATGGTCGGCGTACTGGCTGACGGGCGCGTCGGGGCGGCCGGTGATGGCGACGGTGGTCGCACCGCGCTCGAAGGCCACCCGCAGCGGCTCGATCACGTCGCCCGTCGAACCCGAATGGGTGATCGCGATGGCCACGTCGCCCGAGCGCAGCTGCACCGCGTTGGTGACGGCCAGGTGCGGGTCGCTGTGGGCGTGCGCTATCAGCCCTATGCGCAGCAGCTTCTGGGTGAGGTCCTGGGCGACCAGGCCGGAGGCGCCGATGCCGTACACATCGGTGCGGCGGGCCCCGGCCAGGGCGGCGACGGCCGCGCCGAGCTGGACCGTGTCCAGTCCGGCGGCGGTGTCGGCGAGGGTCTGCTGCTCCTCGTAGGCCAGTTTGGCGACGACGTCGGCGATGGGGTCGTCCACCGCGATGTCGGTCGTGATGGCGGGGGCGCGGCCGGACTGCTGCTGGGCGGCGAGGCCCGCGAGCGCGAGGCGCAGATCGCGGTAGCCGGGGTAGCCGAGCAGCCGGGCGGTCCGTACGACGGTGGCCTCGCTGGTGCCGGTCAGCTCGGCGAGACCGGTGACGGTCAGGGCGGCGCAGCCGGCCGGGTCGTTCGCCACGGCCTCGGCGACGCGCTGCATGGAGCGGGTCATGGACGGCGCGAGCGTGCGCACCTTGGCGGCGAGGGCGGCGGGCGCGGGCGGGGCCAGGCCCGCGGGGGTGCCCGAGCCTGCGAAAATTTCCTTCACGTCCTGGGTCACATATGAAAGATATTTTCTGTCCGGTGTGCGGTCAAGAGTGCGCGACGGCGCACCCGCGCACGCCGCCGGTCCGGATGCGCACAATGGAGCCATGGAATCCCTCAGCCCCCTGGAGCAGGCCCTGCACGCCGCGCGCGCCCTGGTCCTCGCCGATCTGGTCGCCGGTGAGGTCGCCGACGCGGACGTCGTCTCGCTGGTGGAGGAGTCCGTCGTCCAGCGCCGCTGGTGGGTGGAGCAGTGGCCGGACGGCGCCCGGTACGTGGCCGGGCTGGTCGCGCAGGACGTCCAGGACGCCCTGCTGGAGCGGTACGGCCGCTGGCCGCTGTGCCCGGTGTGCGGCTACGGCGACCCGCACGCCCTGGACGTCGAACCCGAACTCGGCCCCGACCCGCACTGGGTGTGCGCGCAGGCGGGCGTGAAGGTCGCGCCGGTGGGCGCGCTGGCCCGCGCGTTCGGCGGGAAGCCGTCGTCGTGACCGTCTACATCGACCCGCCGTCCTGGCCCGGCCACGGCCGTCTGTGGTCGCACCTGGTCAGCGACGACTCCTACGCCGAACTGCACCGCTTCGCCGCCGCCCTGGGCGTGCCCGGCCGCGCCTTCGAGCGCGACCACTACGACCTGCCCGCCCACCGCTACCCGGACGCGGTGGCCGCCGGAGCCGTCGAGGTCGGCAGCCGCGAGGTGGTGCGGCTGCTGCACGCCTCGGGACTGCGGCGGCGCAAGCGGCACGGCCCTGTCTGAGCCGTGGCCCCCACCGGGCGGCGGCCGTCAGCGGGCCGCGGGCACCGGGCTGTGCACGGTGCAGGTACGGCCCTTGCCGTCCGGCCGGGTCCCGCACGCCCAGGCTTTCTGGGCGCCGCTCAGTTCGGTCATCGGGGAGTACACGTCGTTGCCCCAGTGCACCGGGCTGGCCTCGCTGGTGCCCCCGGAGTTGTTCACGTCGACGACCGCCTTGGGCTTCGCGTAGGTGATCCGCCCCCAGGCCGCGCCGCACGCCCTGCTGTAGCGGAGTTCGATCACCATCTCCTCGTTGCGGATCAGGGCGAGCGTCTGCCCGTCCCGGGAACACCCCATGGCCGCCGGGTCCTTGGCCGTGCAGCCGGCCCGGGTGCAGCCGACCGGGTCGGCGTACGCGGACATGGCGGTGTCGGCCGTGCTGCCGCTGTCCGTCCTGCCGCCCGAGCGGTCCGTGGCGTAGTGGACGGCCGCGAAGGCCCCGGCCGCCAGCACCGCGCACGCCGCGGCCACGGCACCGATCAGCCGCGGCGACCGCCACCGCCGGTGCCCGCGGAGGGAGTCCGCGGCGGGGAGGGAGGCCGCGGCGGGGAGGGAGTCCGGTGCGCCCGCTGTCTCCGGCCCGGCCGTCCCGGGCTCCGCACCCGTCTCGGTCCCCGCCGACTCCCCTTCTCCCTCGGCGAGTTCCGGTTCCGGGCCGAACCCGACGGCGGTGCGCAGCAGTTCGGCCCGGTCCCACAGCTCCAGCAGCGGACCCGCGTCCGTGCGCACGGCCTCGGCGAAGCTCTCCACCGCGCCGCGGGGCGGGAACTGCTTCCCGTTGATCCAGCGTTCCCAGGACGACTTCGAGTAGTGGGTGAGGGCGCCGATCCGGACGTAGCTGAGCCCCGACCGCTGTTTCAGCGACAGCAGTTCCGCGTGCAGCGCGGCTGCGGGATCCGGCGGAGACGGGGATACGGGGAGATCTCTGTCGCTCTCGCTCACTGTGGGCCCATTCGCTGATGGACCACCTGGACGGACCGAAGACACAGCGGCGGACCGGCGCCCCCGCCGGTCCGTCGATGGAACTGCCCCCCGAACCAGCCCCGGTGCTCCGGTCCTGAAATTCGAGAGGAAGCATACTGCCGCCGCGACACGCGGCCTTGGCGGCGCGCGTCGCGGCGGCGGGACGCGTGCCCCGCACGCCGCGGTCCAGCGTGCGGGGCACGGTCTTGACGGTGCCGACCGGGTCGCCTCCGGTGACGGAGGAGGCGCGGTCAGGCTCCGGCGGGCGAGACGATCGCGTAGGCGCCGCGCGTGGCCGGGACGAAGTGGCGGTGCATCACCTGGTCGTCGGAGTTGCCCTCGATGGTGTCGACGGTGCCGTCCGCGTTGGCCTTCTCGATGATGCCGACGTGCACGCTGGTGCTGGTGTTCTGCGGGCCGGAGCCGAAGACGATGGCGTCACCGGGCTGCGGGTCGCTCAGACCGCTGTGCAGCGTGCCGTGGTTGCGTCCGTAGTAGTAGAAGTCGCCGCTGAAGGCGGTGCTGAAGCTGATCCCGGCCTGCCGCCAGGTCCAGCTGGCGAACAGCGCGCACCACGCCTCGCACGGGCCGTACGGGTTGCAGTTGGCGCCCCACTCGTGCACGCCGAGCTGGGAGCGGGCGGCCTGGACGATCTTGTCCCGGGTGCTGCCGGACAGCGGGGGGACGGTGGGCGTGCCGCCGCTCTCGCCCCCGGGGCTGCCACCGCCCAGCTCGCGGGCGATGCCCATGGACGCCATGGTCACGGGCCCGGCGATGCCGTCGGCGTCCAGACCGTGTGCGCTCTGGTAGGTCTTGACCGCGTCGAGGGTGGCGGTGCCGTAGTCGCCGTCGGCGGGGGTGCCCGCCTTGCTCTGCACCTGCTGCACCTTCGCGGAGAGCGCGGCGTCGGTCTGCGGTCCGGCGATGCCGTCGACGGACAGCGCGTTGTCGCTCTGGAAGGACAGCACCGCGTCCTTGGTGGCCGGGCCGTAGATCCCGTCGACGCCGTTCGCGGCCAGATAGCCGAGGCCCGCCAGGTTGCGCTGGAGCAGCTTGGTGTCGGCGTTGGTGCCGGTGCCGCTGGAGGTGATGCGGTCGATGTTCATCGCGCCCATGGTCAGGGGCCCGGCGATGCCGTCGGCGGCCAGGCCGTGTGCGCTCTGGTAGGTCTTGACCGCGTCGAGGGTGGCGGTGGCGTAGTCGCCGTCGGCGGAGGTGCCTGCCTTGCTCTGCACCTGCTTCACCTTCGCGGTGAGCGCGGACAGGGTGGCGGGTCCGGCGTCGCCGTCCGCGTCCAGGCCGTTGTCGCGCTGGAAGTGGCGCACCGATTCCGTGGTCTGGCTTCCGTAGACGCCGTCGACCCCGCTGAGCGGGGCGTAGCTGAGGCCGGCCAGGTCGCGTTGGAGCAGGCGTACATCGGTCGCCGCGTGGGCCTGCCCGGCCGTCGGGCCGAGCAGCAGTCCGGCCAGGACCGCGGCGAGGGCGAGCACCAGCGCGGCGGCGCGGGCGCCGCCCGCCTGTCCGGGTGCGCGGAGGGTCGTTGTGGGCACGGGAACTCTCTCCCTGAAGTCCCGGGACGGGCCCGGGTGGGACGGACGAAGGAGTGGGGGGTGCCGGCCGGCGACCCCCATCCTTGGCCACGGCAGCACCGTCCCACCAGTGCGAACGGCGTCCTGGGACGCCATCTGGGACGCGTCCCGCCGCTGACCCGCGGGGCCGCCCGCGACCGGTGCGAGCGGACCGCCCCCGCGTGGGCCGGACGGCCCGTCACCCGTCGCCCCTCCTGTGGAACCTGACGTCAGTCCCCGGACCCCCGATCCCCGGACCCCCGATCCCCGGACACCGCGCGCTCGCCGGACGCGCTCGGCGGCTGCTCGGTCAGGGCAGCAGTTCGAAGCCGAGCAGGCCGTCCGCGTCCTGGGCGGGCAGGTAACCGGCGCGGGTCACCACCCGCTGCGAGGGCCCGTTGTCCGGCTCGATCAGCGCGATCAGCCGCCGTACGCCGTCACGCGCCAGCGCCCACGCCGACAGCGCGCGCAGCGCCTCGGTGGCGTAGCCCCGGCCGCGGGCGGAGGGCGCGAGGTCGTAGCCGACCTCCGCGCAGCCGTCCTCGTCGGGCGCGCCGTGGAAGCCCATGCCGCCGACCGCGCGCCCGTCCTCGCGCCGCACCAGCACGAACAGGCCCCACTCGGCCCGTTGCACCCCGCTCTCGTACGCCTTCACGGTCATCCCGGCGGCCTCGCGCGTCCCGCGCCACGGGCCGTCCTCGACCCAGCGGAACCCGCCGTCGCCACCGGCGGCCAGATCCCGCGCGGCGGCGGGGACGACGCTGCGCAGGACGAGACGGTCGGCGGCGACCTCGGGCGGATTGACCCAGCGCCACCCGGACACCGGCGCGCGGCCCGGCAGTTCGCCGCGGCCGGTGGCCCACAGCAGCGTCGGCCAGGGGGCGTCGGCGGGCCGCACGTGCGGGAAGAGGCGTTCGAGCACGCCCGCGGCCAGTTCGGCGGGCGGCGCGTAGGAGAGGCCCAGACCGGCGGTGATGTCATGGGTGTGCAGCAGCATCTCGGCCACCGCCATCGCGGTGAAGCCCTCGCGGTCCGCGCCGCGGAAGGGGTACGGGTGGAAGGCGCGCACATCGGCCGGGGTGGTGCGGACGGTGGCGGCGAGCAGCGCGCCGGTCGTCACGATCACGTCCAGCACGTCCGCGTTGCTGGTCCCCTCGTCGAGGGTGATCTCGAACGGGACGTACGCGCTGCCCGCCCGCCCGGCCAACTGCCCGGCGTAGGCGAGGAGATCGCCCGCCACATGCTCCGCCGTCTGCCGGCAGTCCCACTCCAGCCGTCCGGCGGGCACGCCGTCCCACTCGCGGTCCACCGCCGTGCGCAGCACCGCGACGGCGTCGGCGACGGCCCGCTCCACCTGTTCCCCACCCCATGGCTCCATGGGCGCAGGGTAGGGGCGGCGACGCCCTCAGAGCGACAGCATTTCCAGCTCGGAGGCGAGGTTGTAGCGGGCCGTCGCCTCCCAGTGCCGCTGGCCGTAGGGGGTGCGGAACAGCAGCGGCCGGCCGAGGAGGCGGCGCAGGATCGCGGCCCGGCCCTCGCGGAAGGCGTCGGCGGGCACGAAGTGGTACTCCTCGCGGACGGCGGCCGTGTAGGCGGCGTACGCGGACGGGGGCGCGGCCAGGACCGCCAGGTCGGCGTCGCACAGGACCTGGCCGTCGCGGTCGTCGGCGGCCGGGTCGTGGCTGGTGGTCAGCCGCACCAGCCGGGCCACCTCCGCCGTCGTCCCGGCCGGCACCCCGGCCTCCGTCAGCGCCCGCTCGGCCAGCCGGGCGGAGCGCTCCTCGTTCTCGGACCGCTCGGGCAGGTAGACCGCGTCGTGGAACCACGCGGCCAGCCGCACCGTGTCCGGTGCGGCGGCGTACTCCTCCAGCACGTCGACGTGGTCCAGGACCGCGTCGAGGTGGGTCAGTGTGTGGTAGCGCCGCTGCGGCTCGCGCCAGCGGGCGATCAGACGGTCGGCGTACGGGACGGGGTCCGGCCCGCCGGCGGGGCCGCGGGCCCCTTCCAGGGCGCGGGCCCACCGGATGCGCAGGGCTTCGGTGTCGACGTGATCGGCCATGCGCTCATTCTCCCGTCGCGGGACCGGCCGTAACCCCTAGCGTGGGGACCATGACTTCTGCTGACCTGCACGAGGTACGGGACCCGCGGCTGCCCGGACGGCTGCTCGCCATGGAACGGGACGCGCTGATCCCGCTGCTGCGGGCGCGGCCGGAGGCGGACTTCACGCTGCCGACCGCCGCGTGTCCGGGCTGGACGGTGCGCGATGTGCTCGCGCACTGCTCCGCCGCGCTGACCAGGGTGGTGGAGAATCGTTTCGAGGAGGGCGTGTTCTCGCCAGAGTGCAATGAGCGGGACATCGCGGAGCGGGCGGAGTGGACGGACGGCCGGGTGGTGGACGAGCTGGAACGCGGCATGACGGAGGCGGGTGCGGTGATCGCCCGGTCCGACGGGGCGCTGGACGGGCTCGCGCTGGGCGAATGGGTGCACGCCGGTGATGTGCGCGAGACCTTCGGTGCGCCGGGCGCGTACGCCGGAGCCGCCCTGTCCTGCGCGCTTCCGCTGCTCGCCCGGGTCACCCGGATCAGGCGCCGGCTGCCGCTGCACGCCGATCTGGACGACGTCGACGAGCCGCTGCGCCTCGGTGACGTGCGCGCCGCGCGTCCCCCGGCCCGCTACATCGGGGACGCGGCCACCCTGGTCCGGCTCTGCACCGGCCGCCCGCTGCCCGCCTCGGGCTACGAGCTGGCGGGCGCGGAACAGGCCGAGCTGAACATCTTCGGGTGACCGGTTCTGCGCCGGGGCCGCCATCCGGCGTACCCTGATATTGGACTAGACCTGTCAAGCCCCAGGGGAAACCGAGGAAAGGGGTCCTATGAGCATGCGTGCAGTCCTGGAGGTGATCGCCCTCGACGCCGAGGACGCGGTCGCCGCCCAGGCCGGAGGCGCGGACCGCCTCGAGCTGGTCACCGACATGGCGGCCGACGGGCTGACCCCGCCGGTGGGCACCGTCGTCGCGATCCGCGCCGCCGTCGACATCCCGCTGCGCGTGATGGTGCGGCTCGCGGACGGCTTCTCCTCGGGCGGGGCCGGGGGCGTGGACAGGCTGGCCGGGGTGGTCGGCGACCTGCGGGCCGCGGGCGCCGGGGAGTTCGTGTTCGGGTTCCTCGACGGGGACGGCCTGGTGGACATGGCGGCCGTGGAACGCGTGGTCACCGCGCTGGACGGCTGCCCGTGGACCTTCCACCGGGCCATCGACAGCTCCGCCGACCGCGACGCCGTGCGCAAGCAGCTGGACGGACTGCCGGGCCTGGACACGTATCTGACCGCGGGCGCGGCGGGCGGCGTGGACGACGGCCTGCCCACCCTGGTCGCCGAGGCGGCCCGCGCCGGGGAGCCCGGCTACGAGCAGCGGATCATGGTCGGCGGCGGCCTGCGTCTGGAGCACGTGCCGCCGCTGCGCACCGCCGGGATCGACGCCTTCCACATCGGCGGCGCCGCCCGGTCCGGCGGCTGGTCCGGCGCGGTCTGCGCCGACGCGGTCGCCCAGTGGCGCTCGGTCCTCGACGGCCTGAGCGCGCAGCAGCTCGCGGTCTGAACGGCCGGCCGGCGCGGGGCGCTCGCGCGGGGGCGGGACGTCACGTGTGCACGGCGGCGCGGGCCGCACCCTTGTCCGGTGCGGCCCGCGCCGCCGTGAGGCGGGGCCCGGCGCGGCCGCCGGGCCGGCTCAGGCCAGCTGTCGCGGGAGCGGCGCCGTGTGGGTGACGATCAGGCCGGAGACGGCACGGGTGAGCGCCACGTACAGGCGGCGCAGGCCGGTCCGCTCGTCCGGTTCGCCGTCCACCACGGCCTGCGGGTCGTCCAGGACCACGTAGTCGTACTCCAGGCCCTTGGCGAGGGAGGCCGGGACCAGGGTGAGGCGGGTCTCCGCCGTCGTCTCCGCACCCGGGGAGAGGTGGGTCAGACCCGCCGCCGCGAGGGCCTCGGCCAGCGCGGGGATCCGGGCGTCGGCCGCGATCAGACCGGTCGAGCCCTCGTGGCGCAGCAGCTCCTCGCAGGCGGCGACCACGTCGGTGTCCCCCTCGGCCGCCCGGATCCGGAAGAAGCCCGGGTTCTCGCGGACCGAGGCGACCGGGGTGAGCCCCGGCGCGATGTGCGGCAGCAGCCGGGAGGCGTACGTGATGACGTCCGTCGGCACGCGGAAACCGGCCGTCAGCTCCTCGATCACGCCCTCGCTCTTGCCGAGGTGGGCCAGCGCCTCCTCCCAGGTACGGGTCGCCCACGGGGTGGTGCCCTGCGCCAGGTCGCCCAGGACGGTCGCGGATCCGGTGGTGCAGCGGCGGCCGACCGCGCGGTACTGCATGGGGGACAGGTCCTGCGCCTCGTCCAGGACCACGTGCCCCAGGGAGTGGGTGCGCTCCACCAGGTCGGTGGCCTCGTCGATCAGCACGGTGTCGGCCGCCGACCACCTGGCCGACTTCACCGACCGCACCGGCTTCGCCCACAGGATCGTCTTCTGCTCCTCCTCGGTGAGGATCCCCTCGGCGTGCGCGGCCAGGAAGTCCGCGTCCGTGAGCAGCCGCAGCACCAGTTTCGCCGGGTCGACGGGCGGCCAGACGGCCTTGACGGCGGCCTTCACCGCCGTGTTGCGGGCCACGGTGTCCTGCACCCGGTCGTCGGGCGCCTCGCCCGCCCGCTCCATCTGCACCAGCACGGCGTGCGCGACGCGCTGCGGCAGGGCCTCGCGGGCGGCGCCGTAGCGGATGCCCCGGTCCAGCAGCTCCTTGACGATCTCCTCCAGCTCGTAGGCCGCGACGCGCCACCGGCGGGAGCCGCGGACCACCACGACCGGCTCGGTGGGCAGCGTGACGTGCGAGTACAGCGCCCGGCGCAGCACCTCGGCCATCCGCGCGTCGCCCTTGACCAGGGCCGCCGCCGCGTCGTCCGTGCCGCGCACCTCGGCGTGGGCCACCAGGTCGTCCACGGTCGCCTGCTGCACGGCCAGCTCGCCCAGGGCCGGGAGCACCTGCTCGATGTAGTGCAGGAAGGAGCGGTTCGGGCCGATGACGAGGGTGCCGGTGCGGGCCAGACGGTCGCGGTGGGCGTAGAGGAGGAAGGCGACCCGGTGCAGGCCGACGGCGGTCTTCCCGGTGCCGGGGCCGCCCTGGACGCAGACGGTGCCGGACAGGCCGGAGCGCACGATCTCGTCCTGCTCGGGCTGGATGGTGGCCACGATGTCGCGCATGGGACCGACGCGCGGGCGTTCGATCTCCTGCTGGAGCAGTTTGCTGGTGACCGTGGCCCCCTCCTGCTCGGCCGGGTCGGACAGGTGCTCGTCCTCGTACGCCGTGAGGTCGCCGCCGGTGTAGCCGAAGCGGCGGCGCAGGGCGACGTCCATCGGGTCCTTCTTCGACGCCCGGTAGAACGGCTGCGAGACGGGCGCGCGCCAGTCGATGACCATCGGGTCGCCCTCGGCGTCGTGCACATGCCGCCGCCCGATGTAGAAGCGCTCGCCCTCCGCCCCTTCTGCCTGGTCGGCGCCCGGGGCGTGCAGGTAGTCGAGGCGGCCGAAGAAGAGGGGGGTGTCGCTCAGGTCGGCCAGTGCCTTGATGCGCTCGTCGATCTGGCGGGCGAGCACCTCGGCGTTGACCCAGTTCGCGCTGACGTCGCGGATGTCGAGCGACTCGACGTCCGCGCGCATGGTCCGCAGGGCGGCGCGGGAGGCGGCCAGATGGGACCGCTCGCGGCCGAGCGGATCGTCCGCCGCGGGCGCGGTGGCAGCGGCGGAGGCCGCGGGGGTGCTCGCGGGACGTACGGCGGGGTCGGTGGGCGTGGACGACGACAAGGCGGTGCCTCCGGAGGACCTGCGGGGACGGGCGGCGCGGTGCGCGCTGCGCGGCGCCGTGCGGCGGGGCGCGGGCACGCGGGATCTGCCGTCCGGTTTCCGTCCGGCCGGCGGCACTCCGTGGGGAGGCGGGCAAGGGCGGAGAGTCTAGTGCGCCGGGCGCGGGGGAGGCCAACCGTTTTCCCGCCGGACGTCCGTGCCCCGGCCCGCTGCCCCGCTCCCGGTCCCTCTATGTCCGGTTCTATGTCCGGTTCTGCCGGTGACCCCTAGGGGGAGTCGCCCGTCCGGTGTAGGGGGTGTGCTCCCTCCAGAGGGGTACGCGGAGGGCAAGAAGGTTGGCTCCGCAGACCGATGCCGACCACGCCCTCCGAGATCCACCATTGAGTCATGAGTGCAGCGACCATCCATCCGGCCCCCGCCGCTCGCCCGGCCGGTGCCACGGCTGTCCGAGGCAGCCACCACCACCGCCTGGGCGACGCCCTGCACGCCGTGAAGGTGTACGCGGGCGCCGCGTTCGACGTGATCATCCTCGGGGAGTACGGCGAGGAAGCGGGCATACGCCACAAGTGACCTACTAGGGTCGGTCCGTGACAGAACGGACGGTGGCCCTCCGGTCACACACGGCGGCTGCTCCGGCCCTCCTCGCCGCCTCCTTCCTCGCCCTGGCGGCCCTGTTCGCCCATCTGCGGCTGCCCATGCCCGACGCGCTGGTGTACCGGGCCGAGGGCGCGGCCGTCCTGCACGGCCGCGATCTGTACGGCTTCGCGGTCACCGCCGGGCGCCTGCCCGCCACCTACCCGCCCTTCGCGGCCGTGCTGTTCGTCCCCACGGCCCTGCTGCCCGCCCCGGTGCTGAAGCTGGTCTTCCTCGCGGGCAACGCGCTGCTGCTGGGCCGGCTGGTCCAGCTGTCCGCGCGGCTCGCGGGCCGGGCGGCCGGGTGGCCGCTGCTGTGCACCGCGACCGCGCTCGCCCTGTGGTGCGAACCGGTCTTCCAGACCTTCCGCTACGGCCAGATCAACCTCGCCCTGGCCTGCCTCGTGCTGTGGGACCTGACCCGTCCGCCCGGAGCGCGCGGCCGGGGCGCCGCGATCGGCCTCGCGGCCGGCATCAAGCTCACCCCCGGCCTCTTCGTCGTCCATCTGCTGCTGCGCGGACGCGGACGGGAGGCGGCCACCGCGACGGCGGCCTTCGCCGCGACCGTCGTCGTGGGCCTGCTCGCCCAGCCCGGGGCGAGCGTCGCCTACTGGACCCGCCATGTCTTCGAGACCGACCGAGTGGGGAAGCTGTGGATCGTCGACAACCAGTCCCTCCAGGGGCTGATCGCCCGCCTGCTGCGGGACCCGGAGCCCGGCCTCGCCTGGCTGCTGCCGGACCTCGCGGTGGCCGCCGCCGGACTCTGGCTCGTCCGCCGGGCGCCCCGGGAGCGGTGGGCCGTGCTGCTCACCGCCTTCACCGCGCTGCTGGTCTCCCCGATCAGCTGGTCCCACCACTGGGTGTGGTGCGTCCCCCTGGTCGCCGTGCTGCTGGCCGAGGGGCACCGCGGCGCGGCGGCGCTCACCGCGCTCTGCTTCACGGCCCGCACCCTGTGGCTGGTGCCGCACGCGGGCGAGCTGGATCTGCGCCTGCCGTGGTGGCAGCAGCCCCTGGCCTCGCCCTACGTGCTGCTGGGCCTCGCCCTGCTCGCGGCGGCCGCCCTCCCGCGCCGCCCGGGACGGACGCGCGATGACCCCGTCCCGGTCAGCCTTCCTCCGCCAGCAGCTCGTCCGCGTCCATGATCCGGTAGGCGTAGCCCTGCTCGGCCAGGAAGCGCTGGCGGTGCGCCGCGAAGTCCTGGTCGATGGTGTCGCGGGCGACCACCGAGTAGAAGTGCGCCTGGTGGCCGTCGGCCTTGGGCCGCAGCACCCGGCCCAGACGCTGCGCCTCCTCCTGACGGGAGCCGAAGGTGCCGGAGACCTGGACCGCGACCGTCGCCTCCGGCAGGTCGACGGAGAAGTTCGCCACCTTCGACACCACGAGCACGGTGATCTCGCCCGCGCGGAAGGCGTCGAAGAGCTTCTCCCGCTGCGCGTTGGACGTCTCGCCCTTGATGACCGGGGCGTCCAGGTGCTCGCCCAGCTCGTCGAGCTGGTCGATGTACTGGCCGATCACCAGCACCTGCTGCCCGGCGAAGCGGCGCACGATCGCCTCCGTGACCTTCCGCTTGGTCGCGGTGGTCGCACAGAAGCGGTACTTCTCCTCGGTCTCGGCGGTGGCGTAGGCCAGCCGCTCGGAGTCGGTGAGGTTCACCCGGACCTCGACGCAGTCGGCGGGCGCGATGTAGCCCTGCGCCTCGATCTCCTTCCACGGCGCGTCGAACCGCTTGGGCCCGATCAGCGAGAAGACGTCGGACTCCCGGCCGTCCTCGCGCACCAGCGTCGCGGTCAGCCCGAGCCGCCGCCGCGCCTGGAGGTCGGCGGTGAACTTGAAGACCGGCGCGGGCAGCAGGTGCACCTCGTCGTAGACGATCAGCCCCCAGTCCCGGGAGTCGAACAGCTCCAGGTGCGGGTAGACACCCTTCCGCCGGGTGGTGAGCACCTGGTAGGTGGCGATGGTGACCGGGCGGATCTCCTTCTTCGTCCCGCTGTACTCGCCGATCTCGTCCTCGGTCAGCGAGGTCCGCTTCACCAGCTCGTGCTTCCACTGCCGGGCGGAGACGGTGTTGGTGACGAGGATCAGCGTGGTCGACCGGGCCTGCGCCATCGCACCGGCGCCGACCAGGGTCTTGCCCGCCCCGCAGGGCAGCACCACCACTCCGCTGCCGCCGTGCCAGAAGTTCTCCACGGCCTGCTTCTGGTAGGGCCGCAGCGCCCAGCCGTCCTCGGCCAGCTCGATCGGGTGCGCCTCGCCGTCGACGTACCCGGCCAGGTCCTCGGCGGGCCAGCCCAGCTTCAGCAGCGTCTGCTTGATCTGCCCGCGCTCGGAGGGGTGCACGGCCACGGTGTCCGGGTCGATGCGCGCCCCGACCAGCGGGGCGATCCGCTTGGACTTCAGCACCTCCTCCAGCACCGGCCGGTCCGTCGTGGTCAGCACCAGCCCGTGCGCCGGGTGCTTGCTGAGGGTCAGCCGCCCGTACCGGTCCATCGTCTCGGCGATGTCCACCAGCAGCGCGTGCGGCACCGGGTAGCGGCTGTACTGCACCAGCGCGTCCACGACCTGCTCGGCGTCGTGCCCCGCCGCGCGCGCGTTCCACAGCCCCAGCGGTGTCACCCGGTAGGTGTGGATGTGCTCGGGCGCCCGCTCCAGCTCGGCGAACGGAGCGATGACACGACGGCAGTCGTCGGCCTGCTCGTGGTCGACCTCCAGGAGTAGGGTCTTGTCGGACTGGACGATCAACGGACCATTCACGCGCGGCACCCTTTCGCTGACGCGGCCGGACGGCTCGGCCAACACTCCAGTGTGCACCACCGCCCGCGCGGCCCGGCCGTGCCGCGGAGGGCGGGCCCGGGGCGGCCCGCGCCCGCCCTCCGCGGGAGCGGGTCACACCTGCCGGGCGCCCGGACGGCGGGGGGCGACGGTGAAGGCGGCGGCGGTGGAGACCGGGGAGCCGGGCGCGGTCACGTAGTCCGTGACGTGGTACTCCGCCCGCAGCTCGTCATGGCTCAGATGCAGCGTGGTGTAGCCGCGCTGCGCGTTGTGCCACTTCAGATGCGGGTTGACGCCCTCGGCCAGCCAGTTGGCGCCGACCTGGTCGGAGGCCGAGCCGTTCTTGCCCGAGGTGACCGACGTACCGGCGAACTCGGTGGCCACCACCGGCGAGGACGGGTCGTCGAAGTCGAGCTTGAGGTCGGCGACGACGCTGCGGTGGATGTCACCGGTGAGGACGACCGTGTTGCGCACACCGCGCTCGTACAGGCCGCCCAGCAGCCGGGTCCGGGCGTCCACGTACCCGTCCCACATGTCCAGGCCGGAGGAGAGCACCGCCGGGTCCGGGTCCTGGTCGACCTGGGCGATCAGCGTCTGGTTGGCGAGCACGTTCCAGGTGGCGTGCGAGCGGGCCGCGCCGCGCAGCAGCCACGCCTCCTGCTCGGCGCCCAGCATCTGCCGGCCGGGGGCGCGCCGCTCGGCGTCGAAACCCGGCTTGGTGCCGTCGCCGCCGACCTGGTCGTCGCGGTAGGAGCGGCTGTCCAGGACGTGCAGGTCCATGACCCGCCCGAAGGTCAGCCTGCGGTACATACGGGCCCGCGCCCCGTGCGGCTTCTGCGGCAGCCGGAGCGGCTGGTGCTCGTAGTAGGCCTGGAAGGCGCCGGCCTTGCGGGCCCGGAAGGCGGCCGGGTCGCCGTCGGGGAAGCCGTCGCCGTCCACCTGGGCCCAGTCACCGGCCCAGTTGTTCTCGACCTCGTGGTCGTCCCAGGTCAGCGCCCACGCGGCGGCGGCGTGCGCGGCCTGGAGGTCGGTGTCCAGCTTGGTGAGCGCGTACCGGTTGCGGTACTCGGCCAGGGTGTACGTCTCGCGCCGGTACTGCGCGTCGAGTTCTGGCATGCCCCGCACGCCCGCGGTGGCGCCGACGCCGTTCTCGTAGAGGTAGTCGCCCAGGTGCACGATCAGGTCGTGCCCGGCGTCGGCCAGGTGCCGGTAGGCCGTGTAGTAGCCCTCGTACCAGCACTGGCAGGAGACGAAGGCCATGCTGAGCCGGTCGCCGCCGCGGCCGTGCGGCGAGGCGGCGGTCCGGGCGCGGCCCGCCTGGCTGATCGCCTGCCCGGCCCGGAAGCGGTAGAAGTACTCGGTGCCCGGCCGCAGGCCGCGCACCTCCGGGTGGACGGAGTGGGCGAGTTCGGGCACGGCCCGTGCGGTCCCGGACCGCACCACGTGCCGGAACCGCTCGTCGGTGGCGACCTGCCACTGCACCGGCACCGTCCGCTCGGGCATGCCGCCGCGGCTGTCCACGGCCAGCGGGTCCGGCGCGAGCCGCGTCCACAGCACGAATCCGTCGTCGTGCGGGTCGCCGGAGGCGACGCCCAGCCGGAAGGGGTCGTCGGGGAAGCGCGGCGCCGCCCAGGCGCCCGCCGTGCTGAAGCCCGCGGTGAACAGGCCGAGCGTGGCGGCGCCCGCTCCTGCCCGGCCGAGCAGACGGCGTCTGCTGAGGTCCATGTGTCGCACCCGTCGTCAGGGGTCTGGTTGACGGGTGAACACTGGGTGCGAGGTGTTACGGGGGCCGGGCGGGCAGGGAATCGGTTCCCGGCGGGCGGGCGAACTCGCGGCCCCCGGCGCACCTGGCGCGACGTCAGAAAGACAGGCTGTGAAGCCTGGTTGAGGCTGACTGACATGCTCTCAGCCGGTGTCCGCCTCCAGCTCCGCCACCCCCGTGATCCGGTGCAGCGGGTAGGTGCGCACCTCGTCCGCCGTGTGGTCGTACGCGGTCACGAATCCGCCCTCGACCCGGATCGGGGCGATGACGTGCTGACCGGCGGTGCCCTCGGCGTTGACGTAGCCGATCCACAGGGCCTCCCCGGTGAGCACGGCGGCCTGCACCGTGGCCAGGGTCTCGGCCGCGGTGGTGCGGGGCAGCCCGCCGTCGGCCGTGGCCGTGGCGGACGGCTTGCGCGGCGCGGTGGACGCCAGGTCGCCCGCCCGGATCGCGCGCACCGCCGCCGACAGCAGCGTGGCGTCGGGCAGCGGCGGACCGTCGGGCACCGGTTCGGGAGCGGTGCGCGGCGGGGTCCGGTGGGAGTCGGCGCGCGCGATCAGCACATCGCCCTCGGCGGACTCGGCCGCCGGTGCGTAGCCCATCGCCCGCAGCCCCTCCAGCAGGGCGGCCGGATCGGCGGGGGTGGCCAGCACGGTCGGCGCGAGGCGGCGCAGCCGCAGCCCGGCGGACCGCTTGTCGGCCAGGATCTCGTTCAGCAGCGCGTCGTCGTCGCAGCGGACGTAGGCCGAGGCCGCGCCGACCCGCAGATGCCCGTGCCGCCGGGCCACGTCGTCGATCAGGTACGCCAGCGGCTGCGGCACCGGCGTCCGGGAGTGCCGGCCGAGGAAGGCGTGCAGGTCGGCGGCGGTGCGCCCGGCGTCCAGGGCGCGCCGCACCGAGGCCGGGGTGAAGCGGTAGACCGTCGCGCCGCCCTTGGACTCCACGTCGGCGAGCACACCGAGCGTGTCCGCCAGCGGACGTCTCAGCGGGCCGGGCGCCACCGCCGTCAGATCCGCCTGGAGCAGGACGTGGTCCAGCGGTTCGGGCAGCAGCGGCGCGAGCAGCCGGGCGGCGGCCTCCGCCGCGGCGGCCCGCGCGGCCTGTGCGGTGGGTACGGCCTGTGCGGACTGCTGGGCCTGCGGGACGCCGGTGCCCCGGTGGTGGTGGACGGGCAGCTTGTCGCCGGGCCCGGTGGGCTCGGGCGCAGGGACCGCTTCCGGCGCGGGCGGCGCCCCGAGCAGCGCCCGGCCGTGCGCGGACAGCGCGCCCCGGCCGGTGACACCCAGCAGCTCCGCCTCGGACAGCGTCCACCGGGCGAGGCGTTCGCGCAGGTCGTGCTCGTGATCGCGCTGCGCCCCGCGCAGCGGGCGCTCCCAGCGCAGCCGGGCGAGCACCGATTCGGCGACCGGCGCGGTGCCCTGCGGAAGGCCCGCCAGCAGCGCCAGCACCCGGTGCCGTACCTCCGGCGCGGCCGAGCGGTCGAGCCCGGGGCCGAGCGCGGACAGCACGCGGTCCTTGGCGTCGCGCCCGCCGGCCACCCCCGGGGTCCGGGTCGCCGCCAGCCACGCCTGCGCCAGCAGCGCCCAGCGTTCGGCGGCGGGCCGCTCCCGCCACTCGTCGTACGCCGGGGTCGCCGCGTACCGCTCGTCCACGTCGCCGTCGGAGGCCAGCAGCCCGGCCGCGTAGGCGAGTTCGATCCAGAAGGCGGCCACCGGCTCGGCCACGTCCAGGGCGACGGCGGCGCGCTTGAGGTCGCGCACGCTCAGACCGCCCGCGCGCAGCACGTTCGGGCCGCCCTCGTCCCAGTCCTTCAGCAGTTCCTCGACGGTGGCCAGCGCGGTGTACGCCTGCCCGGCCGCGGTCGCGTCGACGACCTGCGCGCTGTGCGCGGCGGCGGCCTCCACGGCGGGCGGCAGCGGCTCGGGCGCCCGGTGCGCGCGTCCGGCGCGCAGATGCAGCGCCACCTCGCGCGGCAGGACGACCGTGCCGGGCGCGGTGGGCAGCAGCAACCCCCGGTCGAGCAGCCGCCGCAGCCGGGGCGCCGGATCGGCGGTCACCTGCCCGTACGGCGGCCCCCACACCAGCCGGTCCAGCACCTCAAGGGAGTCCTCCGGCAGGTCCGCGAGCAGCGCGGCCATCCGCTTCCGGTCCGCGAACAGGGCGGTGAGCGCGGCCGCCGCCGAGACCGAGTCATGGGTGGAGGGCAGCCCGGCGGCGGCCACGATCTCCTGGATGCGTCCCGGCGACATGCCCGCCGTGGCCTCCTGCACCGTCGGGCCGAGCCCGGTGGGGGAGGGGTGCTGCGCGGAGGGCGCGAGCAGTTCGCGGGCGGTGCGCACCAGGCGCAGCCGGTCGTCGTCGCCCCAGACCAGCGCCTGTTCGCGCAGGGTGGCCAGCGCGCGGGGCAGCGCGGCGGCGACGGCACCGTCCCCCTCGTCCCCGGCCATCAGCCCCAGCAGCTCGCCGTACGCCGCCGGGTCCGCCGCCACGGCCAGCGCCTCCGCCGTCTGGAGGGCGAACCGGTCCAGCCGCTCCAGCGCGCGCACCACCGAGGCCCGGGTACCGGCCCGGGTGGCGAGCTGGGTCAGGTCGGCGGGGACCGGCGTGATGAGGTCCGGGCGGCTGCGCAGGAGCGCGGTCAGGGAGGCGTCGTCCCGCGCGCGCAGGTCCTCCGCGAGCGAGCGGGGGACTGCCACCGGTTTCTCGTCGCTGCTCATCCGACCCACGGTAGCGGGTGCCCCCGGCGGCCGGGCAGGCGTCGGGCCGGTCCGGAGCACGGACGGGCGGCGGGCGGACCGCGTGCGGGGCACCGGCGTACGGGGCGCGGCGGGCGGGTCGCGGCGGGCGGCCCCGGGAGCCGCCCGGTACGCGGTACCGTCGTGCCACGGGGTCATCGGCCAGCCGCCCCGGAGGGGTTCGTGGGGATCGAGAGCGACCAGGTCGTCTACGAGTATCTGAGCCGCGTCGGGGACGTGGCCCAGCAGCGCCAGCTGTCCTCGGCCACCCGGATGCGGCTGGTGTCGCAGCTGCGCGACGAGATCGACCGCTGCCGGGCCAGGACCGCCGTCGACAGTCCCGCCGCCGTCCGCCGCATCCTGGACCGCCTCGGCAGCCCCGACGACATCGTCACGGCGGCGGGCGGCACCACCGGTGCCCCGGGCGCGGGCGCGGTCTTCGGCGCCGCTCCGGGTGCCGCGCCCGCCCCGCCGCCGCCCGCCGTGCCCGTGCAGCGGGACCCCGGCCCGGCCCGGCCCACCGGGACCGCGTCCGCCCGTTCCGGCGGGACCGGCGACGAAGCGGAACCGTCGCTGCTGAAGAGCCTGCGCCGGGTCGTGCCCCGGCCGCGCCCCGCCCGGCCGGACCCGGACCTGAACCCGGACCCGAATCCCGCGTCCCCGCCTCCGCCCCCGCCCGGCGGCGCGCTGCCGCCGCACCTGGCGACCGCCGACGACCTGGGCGACGCCCGGATCCGCCCCGACTGGTGGCGCGGGGACGACAGCCCGTTCGGCCTCGGCGACGACGTACCGGCCGGATTCGTCGGCGGGGTGGAGATCCCCGACCTGCTCAAGGCCCCGCCGCCGCGACGGCCCGACGGCCCGGCGGGCCCCGGCACCGCACCGGCCGACGCGGCGGACACGACGGACACAGCACCGCAGGCACCGGACGCGACGGAGGCCGTGCCGGAGAGCCCGTCGCGGCGGCGTTTCGGCCTGCTGCCCCGGCGGGCGGCGAAGGAGACCGCCCGCGCCCGGTGGAGCAACCCGCTGCTCCTGCTCGCCGCCGCGCTGCTGGTGGGCGGCGCGGTGACCGGCAACCTGTTCGCGCTGCTGCTCGGCTGGGTCATCGCGTACGGCTCCCGGCGGCTGACGCCCATGGAGACCAAGTGGGCCGTCCTGGGGATGCCCGGACTGGCCCTCGCCGCCGGGCTCCTGTGGCTGTGGGGCCGGGGCGAGGGCCGCTGGGGCGCCCCCATCGCCCAGGGCCAGATGAACGACGCGGTCGGCCAGACCTGGCCCTGGGTGCTGCGGACGGCGGCCGTGCTGTCGGCGCTGTTCCTGGTGTGGCGCTCGCAGCGGCGGCGCGGCTGAGGTCCTGGATCCCGGACCGGCCGTCCCGCCGCCGTCGCCCCTGGGCACAATGGCCCCATGACCTCGCGCCCGCTGACCGTCGGCTTCGACCTCGACATGACCCTCATCGACTCCCGCCCCGGCATCCACGCCTGCTACGTGGAACTGTCCGCGCGGACCGGGACGCACGTCGACGCCGACCTGGTGGTCACCCGGCTCGGGCCGCCGCTGGAGGACGAGCTGGTCAACTGGTTCCCGGCCGACCGGGTCGAGGCCGTCGCGGACCTGTACCGCGAGCTGTACCCGGCGACCGCCGTCGCGCCCACGCTCGCCCTCCCGGGCGCCCGCGAGGCGGTCGCGGCCGTGCGGAAGGCGGGCGGCCGGGCGATCGTCGTCACCGCCAAGCACGAGCCGAACGCCCGGCTGCACCTGGAGCACCTGGGCATCGAGCCGGACGCGGTGATCGGCGGTCTGTGGGCGGAGCGCAAGGCGGAGGCGCTGCGCGCGTACGGCGCCGGGGTGTACGTCGGCGACCACGTGGGCGACGTGCGCGGTGCTCGCGCGGCCGGTGCCCTGTCGGTGGCGGTGGCCACCGGGCCGTGCGACGAGCGGGAGCTGGCGGAGGCGGGCGCGGATGTGGTCCTCGGGGCGCTCACCGCGTTCCCCGAGTGGTTCGCGGGCTGGTCCGAGGGCCGGATTCCGGACGCGCAGGCGCGCGTTTCGGCCGAGAACGAGTCCGTGGCCTGACGGCTGTCCGGCGAGTCCGTGGCCTGACGGCTACCCGGCCTCGCCGCGCGCCTGGCGGCGGCCCGCGGCGATCGACTGGAGCACCCCGGCGGCGGCGATCAGGAAGCCGACGCCCATGAGCATGCTCAGGCCGAACATATAGGTGGGGAACGGCTTCGCCCCGAAGAACAGGGGCGCCACCGTGACCATGGTGGCCAGCGTGCCGATGAAGAACACGATGGCCCCGGCCCGGATCAGCCGGTCGCCGGGGGCGGGATTCTCTTGGGTCTTGTCACGCACCCGACCAGGGTAGGCCCCCGCGCGGACAGCCCGTCGACGGCCCATCGGCGACCTGGCGGAGTCCCGGCGACGGCCGGCCGGTGACCGGTCGTGCCGCCGCGCGCGGGAGCGCGATCCGGGGCGTCGGGATCCGGACGGACGGCGGCCGGGAGCCGTTACGGGGCGTGGTTAAGCACGTGTTCGGCGGGGGAGAGCCCCGGTAAGGTGGTTCAACGGCAGTTCAAGGGCGTCCGGGACCGATCGAGGGAGTGTGTGCTTTGCCGACTGGCAAGGTCAAGTGGTTCAACGTCGAGAAGGGCTTCGGCTTCCTCTCCCGCGACGACGGCGGTGACGTCTTCGTCCATTCCTCGGTCCTTCCCGCCGGAGTAGACGCGCTCAAGCCGGGACAGCGCGTGGAGTTCGGCGTGGTCGCCGGGCAGCGCGGCGACCAGGCACTGACGGTGACGCTCCTGGAGCCGGCGCCCTCGGTCGCGGCGGCCCAGCGCAAGAAGCCGGACGAGCTGCTCTCCATCGTGCAGGACCTGACGACGCTCCTGGAGAGCGTCGGCCAGACCCTGGAGCGCGGCCGCTACCCCGAGAAGACCTCCGGCAAGAAGGTCGCCGGACTGCTGCGCGCGGTCGCCGACCAGCTGGACGTCTGACCACGTGAACCGCCGGGCCGCCTCGCAGGTCCCCGCTCAGGGGAAGGCCAGCGCGTCGGGTCCGAGGGCCGGTACCAGCCCCTCGGCCGCCGCCCGGGTGAGCAGGCCGCGGACCGCCGCGTAGCCGTCCTCGCCCAGACCCGCGGTGAACTCGTTGACGTACAGCCCGATGTGCTGGTCGGCGACGGCCGGGTCCATCTCCTGGGCGTGCTCCATGACGTACGGCCGGGACACCTCGGGGTCGTCCCAGGCGGCGCGCACGGAGGCGCGGATCGCGTCGGCGAGCCCGGTCAGCGCCGCCGCGCCCAGGGACCGCCTGGCGATGATCGCGCCGAGCGGGATGGGCAGCCCGGTGGTGTCCTCCCAGTGCTCGCCCATGTCGGCGAGCTTGTGCAGACCGTAGTTCTGGTACGTGAAGCGGGCCTCGTGGATCACCAGACCGGCGTCGACCTTCCCGTCCCGCACCGCGGGCATGATCTCGTGGAACGGCATCACGACGATCTCGCCCACCCCGCCGGGCACGGTGTCCGCCGCCCAGAGCCGGAACAGCAGGTACGCCGTCGACCGCTCGCTCGGCACCGCGACCGTGCGCCCCTTCAGATCGGCGTCCGGCTCCCGGGTCAGCACCAGCGGCCCGCAGCCCCGGCCCAGCGCGCCGCCGCACGGCAGCAGCGCGTACTCGTCCAGGACGTAGGGCAGCACCGCGTACGACACCTTCAGCACGTCGTGCTCGCCGCGCTCGGCCATGCCGTTGGTGATGTCGATGTCGGCGAAGGTGACATCGAGGGCGGGCGCGCCGGGGATCCGGCCGTGCGCGAGGGCGTCGAAGACGAAGGTGTCGTTGGGGCAGGGCGAGTAGGCGATCCGCACCTGCTCAGGAATCCGCGGGCTCTGCGGGCTCTGCGGGCTCTGCGGACTGTGCGGGCTCTGCGGATTCTGGGGGCTCATGGGCGTTCCAACTCTCCAGTACGGGGGCGAGCTTCCCGAAGCCCTCGGTCAGGGCCGCGAGCGCGTCGCCGATGCGCCAGGCGGCGCGGTCGCGCGGCCCGACGGGGTTGGAGACCGCGCGCAGTTCCAGCACGGGGACCGAGTGCGCTGCGGCGGCCTCGGCGACGCCGAACCCCTCCATGGCCTCGGCGAGGGCACGGGGGTGGCGGGCGCGCAGGGCGGCGGCGCGGGCGGCGGTGCCGGTCACGGTCGAGACGGTCAGCACCGTGCCCGTGGCCGCGCCGGTCGCGGACGCGACGGCCCGTACGAGTGATTCGGGGGGACGGTGGGTGACGGTGCCGAAGCCGAGGTCGGTCACCGGCAGGAAGCCGTCGGCGGTCTCGGCGCCCAGGTCGGCGGCGGTGATCTCGTCGGCGAGGACGAGCGAGCCGACGGGCGCGCCGGGCAGCCGGGGACGGTGAGGAGAGCCGGGACGGCCGGGACGGCCGGGAAGGTCTGTCGCCGCGGGGGCGAAGCCGCCCGCGATGCCGGCGCAGACGACCAGGCCGTACGGGGCGCCCGCGAGCGCGGCGGCGGTGAGGGCGGTGGCGGTGGACGCGGCGGCGAGGGCGGGGCCGACGCCGGCGGCGATCAGGTCGAGGCCGGTGCCGGGACCGCCGAGGCGGTGCACGGCCACCCCGGGCAGCGGCACCTCGCGGGGCGGCCCGGCGGACGCGAACGCCCGTGCCACCGCGTCCCGTTCGGCCGGGACCGCGGTGGCGACGAGTACGCGTACGGAGGACGTGTCAGGAGTCCTTCTCGAGCTTGAAGGACCACACACCGGTCACGTCCTTGTCGCCCTCCTTGACGGCGATCCAGGTTGAGTTGCCGCTGGCGCCGTACTGGGCGTTGAAGAACACGCTGCCCGGGATGGTGCGGTACGACTTCTTGCTGGAGTCGGTCAGCGGCTGACCGTTCATCAGGATGGTCCAGCCCTTGTCCGCGATGTCCGGGTCGACACCGAAGCGGACGGTCTCGTCGGGGTCGACCTTGATCGACTTGTCCGACTTCAGGCACTTCGGCAGGTCGGCGGTCTTGATCGCCTTGCCGTCGTTGTAGCAGGTCGCCTCCGAGTGCACCGAGTCGTCGCCCACGGTGATCGTGGCCATCGGCGTCGGCTTGTCGCAGGCCGTCAGGAGAAGCAGTCCGGCGGAAACGGCGCCGGCAGCGGCGACGGCGCGGCGGCGTCGCACGGCGGATTGCAGCGAGGTCATGGCGGAAGGCTATCGGGCACGTCCAGCCCTCCGGCCACGCGGGGGTGCGGCGTGCGCCCGAACGGCCCCCCGGGGCACGCCCCGACCACCCGCGGGCCGCTCCCGCACCGCGGCGCGGCGCACCGCGCGTCGGCCTGCCCTCCCGTGGCCGCGGTGGCCGTGGCGCGGGTCCTCAGGCCGGTGCCCCGGGGCGGTCCGGCGCGCCGCCGTGGCGGGCGGAGGCCAGCAGGCCCCGGGCCGTGGGCAGCCAGCCGCACGCGACGATCGCGGCGCCCACGGACAGGCCCAGCACGCCGTTGAGAGGCAGCACGATGCCGATCGCGCCGCCCAGCACCCAGGCCATCTGGAGCAGCGTCTCGGAGCGCGCGAACGCCGAGGTGCGCACCGCCTCGGGCACGTCCCGCTGGATCAGCGCGTCCAGCGACAGCTTGCCCAGCGCCTGCCCGAACCCGGCGAACGCGGCCAGGCACGCCACCAGGACCGCGCTGAAGAGCGCCGCCGCCAGCACCGCCACCCCGAGCACGATCGCGACGACCGTCACCACGATGACCTCCGGGGCGCGCGAGCGCAGCCACGCGCCGACCGCCGTGCCCAGCGCGTTGCCCGCGCCCGCCGCCACGCCCACGATGCCGAGCGAGACGGCCGCGTTCTGCCCGGCCAGCGGGTGCTCGCGCAGGAGAAAGGCGAGGAAGAAGATCAGGAAGCCGGACAGGCAGCGCAGGGCCGCGTTGGCGGCGAGGGCGTGCGTGACGGCCGTACCGACACCGCGCAGCCCGGGGCGCCGGGGCGGCTTGCGGCGCGGCCCGCGGGGGCGGGACGGCGCGTCGGCGGCGAGCAGCGCCCGGTGCTCGCCCTTGGCGGAGTCGACCTTGCGGGGCAGCGAGAAGGACAGGAACGTCCCCGCGACGAAGATCACGAAGGCGCCGTACAGCGGCCACCCCGGCCCGACGAGATGCAGCCCGGCCCCGATGGGCGCGGCGGCGCCGGTGGCGAGCAGTCCGCCGAGCGTGACCCGTGAGTTCGCCTTGACCAGCGAGAACGACGGCGGCAGCAGCCGCGGCACCACCGCGCTGCGGACCACGCCGTACGCCTTGGAGGCGACCAGCACGCCGAGCGCCGCCGGATACAGTTCGAGCCCGCCGCCCGCCGCGGCGCCCGCGATGATCAGCGCGAGCAGCGCGCGGGCCAGCATCGCGGCGGCCATCGCGGCGCGGCGCCCGTGCGGCAGCCGGTCCAGGAGCGGGCCGATCACCGGGGCGAGGACCGTGAACGGGGCCATGGTGATGGCCAGGTACAGCGCGACCCGGCCGCGGGCCTCGTCGGTGGGGACCGAGAAGAAGACGGTGGAGGCGAGCGCCACGGTGATCATCACGTCACCGGCGCCGTTCACCGCGTGCAGCTCGATCAGCTTGCCGAGGCCGGACTCGCCCGCGCCGTGCGCGTGGGTGACCCGGCGGATCCCGCGCGCGGTGCCGGTGAACGGCAGCCGCAGGGCACGGCCCACCGCGCGGACGGAACCGCCGAACCGGCCCGAACCGCTGCCCCGGCTGCTGCCCGCCGTCACCTCTTCGGGCTCTTCGAGCCCGGCGGTCTCCGGGGGCGTCCTCGCGGCTGCCACTCCGTCATAGTGCCCCGATACGGCCGCCCCTAGCGCCACCACCCCCGAACACCCGTCCCGGACCGCCCCGACGGCCCCACCGGCTGCCCCCCCCCGCACGCGACGGCCCGATGGCCGCACCACATCCCCGCATCGCCCGCCCCGGCGGCCGCACCCCGCACCCGCCGCTCCGGCAGCCGCTCTGCTCGGGTCCGGCTTCCGGCCGGGGAGCCGGGGAGGGGGACGGGCTCGCCCGGCCCCGGGGCGCCCACCGGGAGCCGACTCGCCCGACTTCCCGGCTTCCCGGCTTCCCGGCTTCCCGGCCTCCCGGCCTCCCGGCGTCCTGGACACCGGACACTGGCCGCCGGACCTCGGCCCGGACCGGCCCCGCCTCCTCCGCCGCTCCGTCGCTCCGCCGCGTGCCGGACCACCCCGCGCCCCGTCACGCCCCCGCCCCGGCACGCCCCGCCCCGCGCCCCGGCCGCCCGCCGAAAAGAAGTTTCGCGTGCCTCGAAAGAAGTTCCGCTCGTCCCGGAAGCCGTCCCCCGCAGAAGCCGCCCGACAAGCCCCGGCCCGCGAAATCGCCCCCGCGCGCCCCGGGAATGCGCGCCCCCCGCCCCCGCGACACAGCCGCCCGAGGCGTCCCGCGCGCCCCCGCGGAGGTCGCCGCGCGGGCGTGAAGCCACCGTCGGTGTAGGCCCAGCGGCGACGAGAAGGTAGCGTGCGTAGCGCGCCGTGGCGAACGTTCTCGGCCGCGCGCCTTACGTGCATACCGCAGAATGGATGACGTAGGTGCGCCCGAGCGCGATCGGGCGCGGACGTCGACGCGGTCCAGGGTCCGCTCCGTCCGCCCCGCCGCCTTCAGGCCGGCGCACCCGAGAGACGGCGTAGGAGAGAAGCGATACCTGTGAGCGCAGCGACCACGCGAAGCCGCACCCCCGACCGCCTGTGCGCCGAGGCGGTCGACCTCGCCCGTGCCGCAGCCGAGGAGGCGGCGGCCCCCGGCGTCGTCGGCGAGCACGCGGGCCTGGTGTCCGAGGGCGACCGCGTCGTCACCCACTTCTTCGAGTGCAAGGAACCGGGCTACCGGGGCTGGCGCTGGGCGGTGACCGTGGCCCGCGCCTCCCGCGCGAAGATCGTCACCCTGGACGAGGCCGTCCTGCTGCCCGGCCCCGACGCCCTGCTCGCCCCCGAGTGGGTGCCCTGGAGCGAGCGGCTGCGCCCCGGCGACATGGGCCCCGGCGACCTGCTGCCCACCGACGCCGAGGATCTGCGCCTGGAGCCCGGCTTCTCCGGCGAGGACGAGCCCGCGCCGAACTCCGCCGTCTCCGAGGAGATGGCCGAGCTGGCGGAGGCCGAGGACGCCGACGTCACCGCGGGCCCGCCCCGGAACCTGCCCACCGCGCCCTCGCGCGGCTCCGTCGCCGCGGTCGCCGAGGAGCTGGGCATGGGCCGCGCCCGCGTCCTGTCCCGCTACGGCCTGCACACCGCCGCCGACCGCTGGGAGGAGGCGTACGGCCCGCAGACGCCCATGGCGCAGGCGGCCCCGGCGTCCTGTGTGAGCTGCGCCTTCCTGGTGCCCGTCGGCGGCTCGCTGGGCCAGGCCTTCGGGGTCTGCGCCAACGAGTTCTCCCCGGCGGACGGCCGTGTCGTCTCCCTGGCGTACGGCTGCGGCGGCCACTCCGAGGCGGCCGTCATGCCGAAGCCGCCCCAGCCCGCCCCGCCGGTCGTCGACGAGACCCGGGTGGACCCCTTCCCGCTGCGTCCCGCCCCCGACTCGGGCTCGGTGCCCGTCACCGACGACGAGACCGCCGAGCTGGGGCACTCGTAGCGCGTACGCCCCCGCGGGACCCCGGTCCCGGAGCGGCCCCAGCGGCCCCCGGGACCCCGTTCTCCGCCCCGCCCGGGGCCCTGTCCGGGACGGGGCGCACCCGTTCCCGGCGGCGCGGTACCTTCTCCTCACCCTCATGAGGAGAATGAACGTGAGCATGTTGGTGCAGCCCTCCGCCGGGGGAGACCCGTTCGGGACCGCGCGCCTGCGCCGCGGTGTGCTGGACGCCTGGGCGACCAGCCCGGCCAGGTTCCGTGAGGACGCCAACGCCGAGGAGGACCTGGTCCTCGGCGGCTACCGCGACCGGCTCGTGGTCGAGCTGGCGCAGAACGCCGCCGACGCCGCCGCCCGCGCCGGAGTACCGGGCCGGCTGCGGCTCACCCTGCGCGACGGCGTCCTCGTCGCCGCCAACACCGGTGCCCCGCTGGACGCGACCGGTGTGGAGTCGCTGTCCACGCTGCGCGCCTCGGCGAAGCGGGACACCGGGGACGGCCGCGTGGCCTCCGTGGGCCGCTTCGGCGTCGGCTTCGCCGCCGTGCTCGCCGTCACCGACGAGCCCGCCGTCGTCGGGCGGCACGGCGGGGTGCGCTGGTCGCTCGCCGAGGCCCGGAACCTCGCGGAGGAGACCGCCCGGCACAGCCCCGGCCTCGGTGACGAGATCCGCCGCCGCGACGGCCATGTCCCGCTGCTGCGGCTCCCGTTCGCCGCCGAGGGCACCGCACCCGGCCCGTACGACACGGCCGTCATCCTGCCGTTGCGCGACACGGCCGCCGCCGACCTCGCCGAGCGGCTGCTGCGCGCGGTCGACGACGCCCTGCTGCTCGCCCTGCCGGGCCTGGCCGAGGTCGTGATCGAGACCGGCGACGACGCCCCGCGCACGCTGCGCCGCCGCACCGAGGGCGCGCTCACGGTCGTGGAGGACACCCGCGAGGGCACCACCCGCTGGCGCACCGCCGACGCGCACGGGCCGCTCACCGCCGACCTCCTGGCCGACCGGCCGGTGGAGGAGCGGCTGCGGCCCCACTGGTCCCTGACCTGGGCGGTCCCCGTGGACGAGGACGGCGCCCCGCGCGCCCCGCGCACCAGCCCGGTCGTGCACGCGCCCACCCCCAGCGACGAGCCCCTGGGCGTCCCCGCCCTGCTCATCGCCTCGTTCCCGCTGGACACCACCCGTCGGCACACCGCGCCCGGCCCGCTCACCGACTTCCTCGCGCAGCGCGCCGCCGACGCCTACGCCGGGCTCCTCGCCGACTGGCGGCCGGTGTCCGAGGCGCTCATCGGGCTCGTCCCCGGGCCGCTCGGCAAGGGCGAGCTGGACGGCACCCTGCGCCAGGCCGTCCTGGAGCGGCTGCCGCGCACCGCCTTCCTGCCGCCTGCCACCGCCCACCGCGCCGGACCGGACACCGCCGATACAGCCGATATCGCAGACACCGCAGACACCGCAGACAATCTGGCCGGCGCCGACACCGCCGACGAGCTGCCCGTCGCGCTGCGGCCGCGCGACGCCGAGGTGGTGGAGGGCGCGGGCGCCGAGACCGTACGAGTCCTCGCCGAGGTGCTGCCCACCCTGCTGCCCGCCGGCCTGGAGCGGCGGGTGGAGCTGCGCACGCTGGGCGTGGCCCGGGTCCCGCTGACCGACGCCGTGGACCGGCTGGCCGGTCTGGAGAAGGAGCCCGGCTGGTGGCGGCGGCTGTACGACAGCCTGGCCGGTGTCGACCCGGACCGGCTCACCGGGCTGCCCGTGCCGCTGGCCGACGGGCGCACCACGCTCGGCCCCCGGCAGGTGCTGCTGCCCACCGGGGACGCCGTCGCCGTCGCGGACCCGGAGGTGCTGGCCCGGCTGGGTCTGAAGGTCGCCCACCCGGACGCCGCCCACCCGATCCTGGAGAAGCTGGGCGCGCTGCCCGCCACCGCGCGCGCGGTGCTCACCACCCCGCAGGTGCGGGCCGCGGTCGCCGCCTCCCTGGACGAGGACGGCGGCGCCTGGGACGCGGACACCCCGGACGCCGAGGAACTCGCCGACACCGTCCTCGCCCTGGTCCGCGACGCGGGCCTGGAGCCGGGCGACGAGCCCTGGCTCGGCGCGCTCGCCCTGCCCGACGAGGACGGCGAACTCGCCCCGGCCGGTGAACTGGTCTTCCCCGGCGGCCCGTTCGCCCAAGTCATGCGCGAGGGCGAACTGCCCTCCGCGGACGGCGAGCTGGCCGCCCGCTGGGGCGAACAGCCGCTGGCCGCCTGCGGGGTGCTCGTGGACTTCGCGCTCGTCCGCGCCACCGACGTCGTCCTCGACCCGGACGAACTGGAGCCGCGCGAGGCCGACTTCCCCGAGCCCGACGACCCGGGGCTGCTCGACGCGGTCGACGTGTGGTGCGAGGACGTCCTCGACCGCTTCCCGGACACCCCGGTCCCGCCGGTCGCCACCGAACTCGTCGCCGTGCGCGACCTGGACCTCGTCGACGACGACCAGTGGCCGCGCGCGCTGGCCCTGCTCGCCCGCCCGCCGCTGCGCGACGCGCTCACCCAGCCGGTGCGGATCCTGCTGCCGGACGGCACCCACGAGGTCGTACGCCCCTACACCGCGTGGTGGCTGCGCGGGCACCCGGTGCTCGGCGGGCGCCGCCCGGCCGGTCTGCGCGCCGCCGGGTCCGACCCGCTGCTGCGCGGCCTGTACGACGAGGCCGACGCCACCGGCTTCGAGGACGAGCAGGTGCTGCGCGCCCTGGGCGTGCGCACCTCCGTGGCCGCCCTGCTGGACGAGCCGGGCGGCGCCGCCGAACTCCTCGACCGGCTCGCCGACCCCGAACGCCCGGTGGCCCCCGCCCAGTTGCACGCCTTGTACGGGGCGCTCGCCGACCTGGATCCGGAGCAGGTCACCCTGCCCGACGAGCTGCGGGCCGTCGTGGACGGCCGGGTCGAGGTGGTGGACGCGGCCGAGGCCGTGGTGTGCGACTCGCCGGACCTGCTGCCCTTCACCGCGGGCGTCCCGCTGCTGCCGGTACGGCCCGCGCGCGCCGCCGAACTGGCCGAGCTGCTCCAGGTGCGGCGGCTGAGCGAGTCGGTCACCGGCGCGGTGGACTCCGAGGGCACCGAGCACGGTGTACCGGAGCCGGTGCGGGTGCTGCTCGGCCCGCGCACGCCCGCCGCCTACGTCGAGCACGAGGAGCTGGTCGTGGACGGCACCGAGCTGGACTGGCGCCTCACCGACGACGGGGTCCTGCACGCCGCCACCCTGGAGGGCGTGGCCGCGGGGCTGGCCTGGGCGGCGGGCCAGTGGCCCCGCCGCTTCGAGGTCGCCGCCCTGCTGGAGGACCCGACCCGCACGGAGGAGCTGGCCCGGGACCGCTGGTTCGACTGAGCCCCGCGGCCCCCGGACCCTCCGGGGGCCGGACAGGTCCTAGTCGGGGAAGCGCCGCCCCACCCACTTCCACAGGAACTCCAGCACGGCCGACGCCGCCACGGCGATGCCCACCGCCGTCCAGGGCATCGCCGTCCCCACCAGCTTCAGCGCGAAGAACTGCTGGAGCGCGGGCACGGCCAGCACGACGAGGAAGGCCGCTCCCATCGCGGCCACCAGCAGCACCCGCCACCAGGTGTAGGGCCGGGCGATGATCGCCAGCACCCACATGGAGATCAGGAAGAGGGTGAGGGTGGCCGCGCTGGTCTCCGCGTCCAGGGCCTGCGGGCCGGTGTAGTGGTGGCGGGCGAGCAGATACGTCACGAAGGTCGCGACGGCGGCGACCACCCCGCCCGGCACCGCGTACCGCATGACCCGGCGGACGAAGTGCGGCCGGGCCCGCTCGGTGTTCGGGGCGAGGGCGAGGAAGAAGGCGGGGACGCCGATGGTGAGCGTGGACAGCAGGGTCAGGTGCCGGGGCAGGAACGGGTACTCCACCTGCGAGCACACCACCAGCACGGCGAGCAGCACCGAGTAGACCGTCTTGACCAGGAACAGCGTCGCGACCCGGGTGATGTTCCCGATGACCCGCCGCCCCTCGGCGACCACGGACGGCAGCACGGAGAAGCTGTTGTTCAGCAGGACGATCTGGGCGACCGCCCGGGTGGCCTCCGAACCGGAGCCCATGGAGACGCCGATGTCGGCGTCCTTGAGCGCGAGGACGTCGTTGACGCCGTCGCCGGTCATCGCGACGGTGTGCCCGCGCGACTGGAGGGCGCCCACCATGTCCCGCTTCTGCTGCGGGGTGACCCGGCCGAACACGGTCGCCTCGTCCAGCTCCCGGGCCAGGTCGTCGCGTTCGGCGGGCAGCCGGCGCGCGTCGACGGCGGCGCCGGTGAGCCCGACCTTGGCGGCCACCGCGCCCACCGACACCGCGTTGTCACCGGAGATGACCTTGGCGTGGACGTCCTGGTCGGCGAAGTAGCGCAGGGTGTCGGCGGCGTCCGGGCGCAGCCGCTGCTCCAGCACGACCAGCGCGGCCGGGGTGACGTCCGAGGCCACCGCCGGATCGTCCAGCTCGCGCCCGGCGCGGGCCAGCAGCAGCACCCGCAGGCCCTGCTCGTTGAGGCGGACGGTCTCGGCGAGCGCGGGCGAGTCCTCGGGCAGCAGCACGTCCGGGGCGCCCAGCAGCCACGTACTGGACTCGCCGTCGCTCTCGCTGAAGCTGGCGCCGCTGTACTTGCGGGCGGAGGAGAAGGGCAGCGACTCCACGCAGCGCCACTCCTCGGTGTCCGGGCAGGCGTCGATGATCGCCTGGAGGGAGGCGTTGGGACGCGGGTCGGACTCGCCGAGCGCGCCGAGCACCTGGCGGACGTACGGCTCGGGCCGGCCGTCGAGCGTGCGCAGCTCGGTGACGTCCATGCCGCCCTCGGTGAGGGTGCCGGTCTTGTCCAGGCAGACGGTGTCGACGCGGGCCAGGCCCTCGATGGCGGGCAGCTCCTGCACCAGGCACTGCTTGCGGCCCAGCCGGATGACGCCGATGGCGAAGGCCACCGAGGTGAGCAGGACCAGCCCCTCCGGGACCATCGGGACGATCCCGCCGATGGTGCGGGCGACCGAGTCCTTGAGGTCGTCGTCCTTCGCCACGAGCTGGCTGACGACCAGGCCGAGCGCGGTGGGCACCATCATCCAGGTGACGTACTTGAGGATGGTGGAGATGCCCGTGCGCAGCTCGGAGTGGACGAGGGTGAAGCGGGACGCCTCCTCGGCGAGCTGGGCGGCGTAGGCCTTGTGCCCGACCTTGACCGCCCGGAACGCGCCGCCCCCGGCGACGACGAAGCTGCCGGACATGACCTGGTCGCCGGGGTGCTTGACGACCGGGTCGGCCTCGCCGGTGAGCAGCGACTCGTCGATCTCCAGGCCGTCGGCCTCGACACAGGTGCCGTCCACGACGATCTTGTCCCCGGGGCCGATCTCCAGGACGTCGTCGAGGACGATCTCCGAGGTGGCGATCTCGGTGGCGGCGCCGTCGCGCCGGACGGTGGGCCGGGACTCGCCGATCACGGCGAGCGAGTCCAGGGTCTTCTTGGCCCGCCACTCCTGGATGATCCCGATGCCGGTGTTGGCGATGATCACGAAGCCGAAGAGGCTGTCCTGGATCGGCGCGACGAACAGCGTGATCAGCCAGAGCACGCCGATGATCGCGTTGAAGCGGGTGAAGACGTTCGCCCGGACGATCTCGGCGAGGGAACGGCTGCTGCGCACCGGCACGTCGTTGACCTCGCCGCGGGCGAGGCGCTCGGCCACCTCGGCATGGGTCAGTCCGGGCGCCCGCGCCGGCGGGACGGGTAGGGGGTGTACGGGGTCCAGCTCCGCGCCCGCGTCGGTATGGCTCATGCTTTCGACGGTACGTGGCGATGTGCGCCTTCACTCGTCGAGCGGGGGCAAGATCCGACCAGGGGATGACGCACGTCCTGCGAGGGTCGTAGCCGGTGGGGGCCCTGCCCGGGGGAACTGGTGCCCCGCACCCATGCCCGGCCGGACCGCCGCCGCTGCGCCGGGGTCGCCGTCTCGCGCCGGCCGCCGCCCGGCCGTGGCGGCTACTCCGCGGTGGCTGCGGCGGCTACTCCGTGGTGGCCGGGCGGCCCGCCGGGGCCGCGTCCTGCCGCTGGGCCGCGCGCTTGATCGCCGCGTCGCGCTTGCGCACGTACCAGATGCCGATCAGGCCGAGGCCGCCGCCGGCCAGGCAGGTCCACAGCCACCAGGTGCGGCCGTGGTCGTCGAACCAGCCGTAGAAGGGGAGCTGGGCCAGGAAGAGGACGAACCACACGATCGTGCCGCCGGTGATGGTGGCGACCACGGGGCCCTCCAGGGGCTCCGGCGCCTCGTGCTTGGGGGTCCACTTCGCCATGGGCCCAGCTTACGGCCCGGTGCGCGGCGGGCAGAAGGAGACTCCGGAGCGGGCAGGCACCGGGTCCGGGGCGGGGCGGATGCGGGGTCTACGCGCGGAGATGGCCTTTTCCGGCTTCATATGTTCATACTGAAACAGTCTGAGTCTGGCTACTTCTTGTCGTAGAAAAGCACCAATGGGGCAGTCCGGGGGGAACCTGCCGGTGACGGAAGTGGCGGACTCGTTCACGTTTGGTCCCCCTCCCGGCCCGGTACTCACGTACTTCCCGCACCCCTGAGGTCATCCGCATGTCCACCTCGGCCACCGCCAAGGTCCCCGCCCCCCAGAAGCCGGGAACGCCCGCCTTCGGCGCCCTCGACCGCTACTTCAAGATCTCCGAGCGGGGCAGCTCCCTGCCCCGCGAGATCCGCGGCGGCTTCGCCACCTTCTTCGCGATGGCCTACATCATCGTGCTGAACCCGATCATCCTGGGCAGCGCGAAGGACATGTACGGGCACCAGCTCGACAACGGCCAGCTGGTCACCGCCACCGCCCTGACCGCGGCCTTCACCACGCTCCTCATGGGCGTCATCGGCAACGTCCCGATCGCGCTGGCCGCCGGCCTCGGCGTCAACACGGTCGTCGCGCTCCAGCTCGCCCCCCGCATGTCCTGGCCGGACGCGATGGGCATGGTCGTCCTCGCCGGTTTCGTGGTGATGCTGCTGGTCGCCACCGGGCTGCGCGAGCGCGTGATGAACGCGGTGCCGCTCGGCCTGCGCAAGGGCATCTCCATCGGCATCGGCCTGTTCATCATGCTGATCGGCCTGGTCGACTCCGGGTTCGTCTCCCGCATCCCGGACGCCGCCCACACCACCGTCCCGCTCCAGCTCGGCGCCGACGGCCACCTCAACGGCTGGCCGGTCCTGGTCTTCGTGCTGGGCGCGCTGCTCACCCTCGCGCTGATCGTGCGCAAGGTGCCCGGCGCGATCCTCATCTCGATCGTCGCCATGACCGTCCTGGCGGTCGTGATCAACGCCGTGGCGCACGTGACGTCCTGGGGCCTGACCACGCCCAAGTGGCCGGGCAACCCCGTCTCCACCCCGGACTTCGGGCTGCTCGGCAAGGTCAGCCTGTTCGGCGGCTTCGACAAGGTCGGGCTGCTGACCGGCATCCTGTTCGTCTTCACCGTGCTGCTGTCCTGCTTCTTCGACGCCATGGGCACGATCATGGGCATCAGTGACGAGGCCAAGCTGACGGACGCGCAGGGCCAGATGCCCGGCATGAACAAGGTGCTCTTCGTCGACGGCATCGCCGTCGCCGCCGGCGGTGCCAGCTCGGCCTCGGCCACCACCTGCTTCGTGGAGTCCACGGCGGGTGTCGGCGAGGGCGCGCGGACCGGCTTCGCCAACGTCGTCACCGGCCTGCTCTTCGCCGTCGCGCTCTTCCTCACCCCGATCGCCACCATGGTCCCGTCCCAGGCGGCCACCCCGGCGCTGCTCGCGGTCGGCTTCCTGATCCTGTCCGGCTCGATCCGGGAGATCGACTGGGCCGACCACACGATCGCGATCCCGGCCTTCGTGACGATGCTGATGATGCCGTTCACCTACTCGATCACCAACGGCATCGGGATGGGCTTCATCACCTTCGTCGCGCTGCGCCTGGCCGCGGGGCGCTCCCGCGAGGTGCCGGTGGCGATGTACGTGGTCGCGGCGGTCTTCGCCTTCTACTACCTGATGCCGGCCCTGGGCCTCACCTGAGCCCGGTGGCCCCGGTGGCCCCGGTGGCCCCGGTGGCCCTGGCGGGCGGGGGCGGGACGGCGGCCGGGGCGCTCAGGTGACCCCGTAGAACCGGTCCGTCTCCTCGACGGCGGACCGGAACCGTTCGTCGAAATCGTTGCGGATGAGCGTCTGGACGACATAGTCCTGGACGCTCATTCCTCTTTTCGCGGCATGGGACCGGAGCCGGTCGAGCAGCTCGCGGTCCACGCGCAGGCTGAGCACGCTGGTCCCCATGGAGACGAGGGTCGCGGCACCGTTCCGCATGAGGTGTCACGTTCCCCGTCCGTATCACCCATATGAGTGATGTGAGCGGACGGGAGTGGCCGGAGTCACGGTCCGTGTGCGTGTCCGCGGTGGTCTTTAGCGAGAGTAATGAGTTACGCTAAAGAACATGCCGGACCTTACCCATGGCGACGACACAGCCGCCGTGAACTCCCTGCGCTCCGCCGTGATGCGGTTGTCCCGTCGGCTCAAGCACCAGCGGGTCGACGAGTCGCTCAGCCCCACCGAGATGTCGGTGCTGGGCACCCTGTCCAACTGCGGCAGCGCCACCCCGGGCGAACTGGCCCGCAAGGAGCATGTGCAGCCGCCGTCGATGACCCGCATCGTCGCGCTGCTGGAGGCCAAGGGCCTGGTCCGCCTGGAGCCGCACCCCGAGGACCGGCGCCAGAAGGTCGTCACCCGCACCGAGCAGGCCGAGACCATGCTGGAGGAGAGCCGCCGCAAGCGGAACGCCTTCCTGGCCCGCCTGGTCGACGGGCTCGACGAGGACGAGTGGGCGAAGCTGCGCGAGGCCGCCCCCGTGCTGGAGAAACTCGCGCATCTGTAACGCACGTCAGCAGCCGCAAGGAGGCGAACCCACTTTGAGTACGGGATCCGGAGCAGCTTCCGCCCCCGCACCGACGGCCCACGACTCGCCCCGCAGGTCCTCGATGTTCAGTTCGCTGAAGGTCAGGAACTACCGGCTGTTCTTCCTGGGCCAGGTCGTCTCCAACACCGGCACCTGGATGCAGCGCATCGCCCAGGACTGGCTGGTCCTCAGTCTCACCGGCTCCTCCGCCGCCGTGGGCATCACCACGGCCCTCCAGTTCCTGCCGATGCTCCTGTTCGGCCTCTACGGCGGCGTCCTCGTCGACCGGCTGCCCAAGCGTCCCGCCCTGCTCGTCACCCAGTCCGCGATGGCCCTCACCGGCCTGGCGCTCGCCGCGCTCACGCTCAGCGGCCACGTCCAGGTCTGGCACGTCTACCTCGCCGCGTTCGCGGTCGGCATGGCCACGGTCGTGGACAACCCGGCCCGCCAGTCCTTCGTGTCCGAGATGGTCGGCCCCGAGCAGCTCCAGAACGCGGTCAGCCTGAACTCGGCGAACTTCCAGTCCGCCCGGCTGGTCGGCCCCGCCGTCGCGGGCCTCATGATCACCGGGGTCGGCACCGGCTGGGCCTTCCTCGCCAACGGCCTCTCCTTCGTCGCGCCCATCGGCGGCCTGCTGCTGATGCGCGCCCGTGAGCTGCACGCCGTCCGGCGCACCCCGCGCGGCAAGGGCCAGCTCCGCGAGGGCCTGCGCTATGTCGCGGGCCGCCCCGACCTGGTCTGGCCGATCGTGCTGGTCGGCTTCATCGGTACCTTCGGCTTCAACTTCCCGGTGTGGCTGTCGGCCTACGCCGACGACGTCTTCCACGCCGGAGCCGGTGCCTACAGCCTCTTCAACACCGTCATGGCGGTCGGCTCCCTGGTCGGCGCCCTGCTCGCCGCCCGGCGCGGCACCGCCCGGCTGCGGGTGCTGGTCGGCGCCGCCGCGCTCTTCGGCGTGCTGGAGATCGTCGCCGCGCTGGCCCCGTCGTACTGGCTGTTCGCGCTGCTGATGGCGCCCATCGGCGTCTTCGGCCTGACGGTCAACGTCACCGCCAACACGGCCGTCCAGATGTCCACCGACCCGGCCATGCGCGGCCGGGTGATGGCCCTGTTCATGATGGTCTTCGTGGGCGGCACCCCGCTGGGCGCGCCCCTGGTCGGCTGGGTCACCGACGCCTACGGCGCCCGGGTCGGCTTCGCCCTCGGCGGTCTCATCTCGCTCACCGCGGCCGTCACCATCGGCCTGGTCCTGACCCGCCTCGGCGGCCTGCGCCTCACGGTCGGCTGGCACCGCGGCCACCCCCGGGTCGGCCTCGTCCCGCGGGAGCGCCGGGAGGAACTGGCGGCGGCGGCGTGAACGAGTTCCCCCGGGGCAGTCCCGGGGGAACTCACTGGTCCTGAGGACGAGACCGACGGGGGTGCCGGTCAGGTCGATGTCGTCGCCGAAGCCGAGGCTGAGTCCGCCCCGGTACTCGCCGTCCTTCGGCAGGGTGTGCAGGTGCCACACACCGGTGTACGGGTCCACGATCAGATACACCGGCACTCCGGCGGCGGCGTAGGCGTCCTTCTTCGGCCCGTAGTCGTTCCTGGCGGTGTCCTTGGAGATCACCTCGGTGACGATGTCGACGCCCTCGGGCCGCCAGTGGCCGTTCTCGTCCTGCTGGGCGCGCTCCCCCAGGGCCACGACGTCGGATGCGAAGCCGTTGAGATACCCGGGGTAGTCCATGCGGACATCGGACACCACGCGCACGCGCGGATACCGGGCACGCAACTGCTCGTAGACGGCGGCGGTGATCTCCCAGTGTGTTGTCCGCTGCGCCGTCACGTGGATGTGCCCACCGACGATCTCGGTCTTGAAGCCCTCGGGGACACGCATGCGTTCCAGTTGCTCGAACAGAGTGTCGAGGGTGAGTCCGTGGCTCTGGTCGGCCATCTGGGTCCCGTCCGCGTGGTACAGCCCCGGTACCGCTTCCTCCGGCCGCCGCCGGGCCGCCTGCGGCTGAGCAGTACAACGACACGCACCGTGCCGGGGACACTGGACCCATGAGACTCTTCGCCGCCGTCCTGCCCCCGCCGGACGTCCTGGACGCCCTGGCGGACGAGGTGGCGGCGCTGCGCGCGCTGCCCGGCGCGGACCGGCTGCGCTGGACCGGTCGGGCCGGGTGGCACCTCACGCTCGCCTTCTACGGCGAGGTCGCCGAGGAGACCGTGCCCGAGCTGGAGACCCGCCTCGTGAAGGCCGCGCACCGCACCCGCCCCTTCCCCCTCGCCCTGCGCGGCGGCGGCCGGTTCGGGCACGGGAAGGCGCTGTGGACCGGCGCGGAGGGCGATCTGCCGGCGCTGCGGCTGCTGGCAGAACGCGCCCAGGCGGCCGGCCGCAGGGCGGGCGCGCCGGGTACGGCGGCGGACGGGCACCGCCCCTACCGGCCCCATCTGACCCTGGCCCGCGGCCGCCCGCCCCTGGCGGACGTCCGTCCGCACGCCGACGCCCTGGCCGGCTTCACCGGCCGCACCTGGACGGTCGACGAGATCGTCCTCGTACACAGCCTGCTGCCCGCCTCCGGGGTGCCCGGCGCACAGCCCCGCTACGACACGGTCGCCCGCTGGCCGCTGGGCGGCGCCGGTTAGGCTCGCATGCGTGGACCCGAAAACCCGGAACCGGATCATGGCCGGTGCGCTTGTGCTGATGTTGATCGTCGTCGCCATCGCGGCAGCGGTCGGCCGGTGACCGCGGGCGCGGCGGCGACGGCCACCGCGCCCGCGCCCGTTCAGGTGCCCCCGGCCCGCCAGACCCGCCAGGCCCGCCTGACCCGACCGGCCCGCCTCACCAGGCGAAGGCCTCCGGCGACGGCCCCGGCCCCGGGAAGATCGCGTCCAGCTCGGTCAGCAGTTCCTCGCTCAGCTCCAGCTCGACGGCGCGCAGCGCGGACGCGAGCTGCCCGGCGGTGCGCGGACCGACGATCGGACCGGTCACCCCCGGCCGGGTGAGCAGCCAGGCGAGCGCGGTCTCGCCCGGTTCGAGGCCGTGCTTGTCGAGCAGGTCCTCGTACGCCTGGACCTTGCCGCGCAGCTCCGGATCGGCGAGGGAGTCGACGGTGCGCCCGCCGGAGCGGCGGCCACCCTCCGCCTGCTTCTTGAGCACCCCGCCCAGCAGCCCGCCGTGCAGCGGCGACCAGGGGATGACCCCGAGCCCGTAGTCCCGGGCGGCCGGGATGACCTCCATCTCGGCGCGCCGCTCGACCAGGTTGTACAGGCACTGCTCGCTGACCAGGCCGTACGAGCCGAGCCGGGCCGCGGTCTCGTTCGCCTGGGCGATCTTGTACCCGGGGAAGTTGGAGGACCCGGCGTAGAGGATCTTGCCCTGGCGCACCAGGACGTCGACGGCCTGCCAGATCTCCTCGAAGGGGGTGGCGCGGTCGATGTGGTGGAACTGGTACAGATCGATGTGGTCGGTGCCCAGCCGCTTGAGGGAGGCGTCGACGGCCCGCCGGATGTTCAGCGCGGAGAGCTTGTCGTGGTTGGGCCAGGGCTCGCCGTCGGTGCCCATGTTGCCGTAGACCTTGGTGGCGAGGACGACCTTGTCCCGGCGGTCGCCGCCCCGGGCGAACCAGCTGCCGATGATCGACTCGGTGCGGCCCTTGTTCTCGCCCCAGCCGTACACATTGGCGGTGTCGAAGAAGTTGATCCCGGCGTCCACCGCCGCGTCCATGATCGCGTGGCTGTCCGCCTCGTCGGTCTGCGGACCGAAGTTCATCGTGCCGAGGACCAGCCTGCTGACCTTGAGTCCGGTGCGTCCGAGCTGTGTGTACTTCATGACTCCCCAGCCAACGACTTCGAGTGCGCTCCAGGCAAGAGCGAGTCGCCTCAGTCGCGCGGGGTGTCGCGGGGGAACTCGTCGGTCGGCACGAGGAGGTCCACCGACGTGCCGGTCAGGTCGACATCGGTGCCGAAGTCGACCACGGTCCTGCTGCCGTAGTCGCCGTCCTCGGGGTCGGCGTGCACGAAGCAGCGCCCCTGGTAGGGGTCGGCGATGACGTAGACGGGGACCTCGGCCTCCGCGTAGGCGAACTTCTTGGGGCCGTAGTCGTTCGGTGCCGTGCCCTCGGAGATGACCTCGGCGACGAAGACGACGTCCTGGTGGCGCCAGTGGCCCTTGGCGTCCTTCTTCGCGCCCTCACGGAGCAGGGCGACGTCCGGACAGAAGCCGTTCTGGTGGCCGGGGAAGTCGATGCGGACGTCGGAGAACACCATGGCTTCCCTTCCGAACCTGTCGTCGATCGCCCACAGGAATCGCCGGATGATCTGCCAGTGTGTGTCCCGCTGCGGTGTCATGAAGACGCTGCCCCCGACGATCTCGACCCTGAATCCTTCGGGGACGGGCATACGCTCAAGACGCTCGAACCACACGTCCAACTGCTCGGTACTGGCGTCGGTCATCGCGATCCTGTCTTCCAGGACGGTCATCGTGGCGCTCCTCCCCGGTTGCCTCGCGGAGAGGGCAACCGCGCGGTACAACGATACGCACAGCGCCGGAGAGACGCCGGTATTCGGCCATTCCGGTCAGTCTGTTCCCGTCACGTACGGCTGTCCGATGCCCCAGCCCTGGTGCATCGCGTCCGCGAACGCCCGCGCGATGACGTGTTCGCCGCCGGTGTTGGGATGCGTGCCGTCGTAGGTGTCGCGGTCGATGTCGTGGCCGTTGGGCCAGGTGGCGAGCAGCAGCGGGGAGCGCGGCTCGTCGAGGTCGGCGGCGGCCTTGGCGAGGAGGTCGTTGAACAGGGCGACCTGGGCGGCGAAGGGCGCGTCGTCGCGGGCGCGGACGTTCGGGGCGACCGGGAGCAGCACCGCCCGGACGCGGGGGTTGGCGGCGCGCGCCCCGGCGACGAAGGCGCGCACGTTCTCCTCCGTCTGTCCGGCGTCGGTGTAGAAGCCCAGGTCGATCAGGCCGAGGGAGACGAGCAGCACATCCGCCCGGCAGGCGCGCACCGCCTCGCCGATCACCGGCGCCATGTGCGTCCAGCCCTCGCCCCACCCGGCCAGGTGGGCGCGCGGGAAAGCGGGGTCGGGGTCGGCGTACGCGTACGACACGGGTGCGTCGGCCGCCTTGTCGTACAGCGCCTCGCGCGGGCCGACCAGGGTGAACGGGCCGTCGTACGTGGCGCGCAGATGCCGCCACAGCCGGTAGCGCCAGGTGTGCTCCCCCGCGCTCCCGATCGTCATGGAGTCACCGACGGGCATGAACCTGAGCATCCGCTCATGATGGACGATCGGCGCGGCGCGCGGCGGCCCGGGGGTGTTCCCGGGGTGCGCCGGGGCCGCTCCGGGGCGGCTCCGCGGTCGCCCTCGTGCGCGGGCGGACGGCCACCCCGCCTGAACACCCGCGGGTGATGGCAGGCTTGGGGCATGCGCCGACCGTCCGCCCTGCTTGCCGGGGCCCTGTTCTTGGGCGCGTTCGCCGTGCCCGCCGCCGCCTCGCCCGTCCTCGCCGCCGACGGGGACGGCGGGTTCACCATCACGGACCCGAGGATCAAGGAGTCCAGCGGCCTCGCCGCCTCGCACCTGCACCCCGGGATCTACTGGACCCACAACGACAGCGACGACGGTCCGTACCTCTACGCCGTGGACAGCCGCACCGGGAAGACCGTCGCCAGGGTCACCCTCGCGGGCATCGGCCGCCCCCGCGACGTCGAGGCGATCTCCATAGGCCCCGGCAACGAGATCTACGTCGGCGACATCGGCGACAACCTCGACGGCACCTGGCCCCATGTGTGGATCTACCGGCTGCCCGAGCCGAAGGAGCTGAAGGACCAGACGGTCCGGGCCACGCAGTACGTGGTGAAGTACTCCGACGGCGCTCGCAACGCCGAGTCGCTGATCGTGCACCCGAAGACGGGACGCGTCTACATCATCGACAAGAAGGAGGACGGCGGCCACCTCTTCGAGGGCCCGGCCCATCTGTCCGCCTCCGGGACCAACGTCTTCAGGCCGATCGCCCCCGTCGACCTGTGGGCCACCGACGCCGCGTTCTCCCCCGACGGCACCCGGCTCGCCGTGCGCGGCTACTTCGGCGGCATCTACTACGACTGGAACGGCGGGAAGATCAAACGCCTCGGCACCCTCGACATGCCCCTGCAACGGCAGGGCGAGTCGGTCACCTACAGCGCCGACGGCACCAAGCTCCTCTACGGCAGCGAGGGCGCCGAGAGCCCCGTGAAGGCGGAGGACGCGCCCGGGGGCGGGGCGGACGGCTCCGGTTCGTCCAAGGACGGCAAGTCCGGCGCCTCGGACACGGCGGGCAGCGGCACCACGGGCAAGCTCACCAAGGGCGCCGTCGCGGTGCTCGCCGTCGCCCTCGCGGTGTTCGGGCTGGGACGGCTCTTCCGGCGCCGGTCGTGAATCCCGCTTTACCGGACCGGGTTGACATGATCAGATCTCCCTGCCGTGTTCGGGCGGCCCTTGGGGAGGGGCCGCGAGGAGGGGAGAGCAGCACCGTCATGTCCACCGCTGTGGGGGGAACGACCCGGCCGTGCCCGGAATGCGGGGCGCAGATCCCGGTCGACGAACGGTTCACCGTCTGGTGCGCCTCCTGCGACTGGAACGTCGACCCGGGGGAGCGCCAGAAGCAGCAGGAACAGCAGCAGAAACAGGAGACGCGGAAGAAGCGGGGGAGGCGGCCGGGACAGGACCGGCTGGAGGAGGCCCGGCGCGCGCTCGCCCGGCGCCACGGCGAGCGGCTGCACGCCGAGGTGACCCGGGACGGCGCCGGCCTGCGTGCCCGGCGGGACGGCGCCTCGGTCCTCGCGTACGTGATCGCCCTCGCCGTGCACGGCGTGACCGCGGCGCTGCTGTTCGGCGGGGTCGCGTGCCTGGTGTGGGGCTGGGGGAGCGGCCTGATGCTGCTGGGGGCCGTGCTGCTGGTGATGGCCGTGGCACTGCGGCCGCGCCTGTCCCCGCCCCTCGGCGACGGCACCGTACTGCGCCGCGCCGACGCGCCGGAGCTGTACGCGCTCGTCGACGAGGTCGCCGAAGCCGTCGGCACCCGCGGTGTGGACACGATCAGCGTCGGCAAGGCGATCAACGCCGGTGTCATGTCCCGCGGCCTGCGCGGGCACCGTGCCCTGGACCTGGGCCTGCCGCTGTGGGAGGTGCTGACCCCGCAGCAGCGGGTCGCGCTCCTGGGCCATGAACTGGGCCACTACGGCAACGGCGACACCCGGCACGGCAGGGTGGTGGGCAGCGCGCTGCGCTCACTGGCCACCTGGCGCTACTACTTCCTGCCGACCCCGCGGCCGTCCCTCGGCGAGATGATCGTCAACGCCGTCTACGCGGTGCCCCTGCTGCTCGTCCAGGGCACGCTGACCCTGCTCGACCATCTCACCCTGCGGGCGACCCAGCGCGCCGAGTACCTGGCCGACCGGGAGGCCGCCCGCACCGCCTCCACCGAGGCCGCCGTGGGGCTGATGGACCGGATGCTGGTGCTGGACTCCGTCGACGTGTTCCTGCGCCGCGAGTGCAACAGCGCGGCGCTGGCCGGGGCGCGTTCGGCCCGCGGCGACGCGGCGGGCGCACGGGACGGGGACGACCTCTGGACGCGGCTGGCCGCGCACCTGGCGTCCGTACCCGAGCACGAGTACGAGCGTCAGCGGCGCGCGGGCGCCCGGCGCGGGAACAGCGTCGACTCCACCCATCCGCCGACCCACCTCAGGCGCGCCTGCCTCCTGGCCGGGCCGCCCGCCGCGGCCGCCGTGGTCCTCGACGAGGTCCGGCAGCAGCGGATAGCCGCCGAACTCGCCACGGCGCGCGCCCAGGTGGCCCGCGGTATCGTCCGGGACGGCGTCGCCTGAGCACCGGCCGTGCGGCGCGACGCCGCGCCGCACGCGAGCGGAGGAGAGCGCGGACATGAGGACACGCACCCTGAGGTTCGGCCTCTACGCCGACGAGCAGGGCCTGGCCTGGGTCACCGGCCTCGTCCAGGAGGCCGCGCGGGCCCGCGGGGCCCGGCTCCTGGGCCAGGAGGTGCGCCGCGAACTGCCGGGCAGCGGAACCGGCCTGACGACCGCCGAGATGTACGACTTCCTCGCGGAACAGTGGTTCTACGAGCACCCGGGCCGTCCCGCGGGCACCCGCGAACCCGTCGAACTCCACGTCCGCCTGGCCTGCTCCCTGCGCACCTGGCGGTCGATCCGCAAGCAGGTCCTCACCGCCCTGTGCCCGGAGGGTGATGCTCCGCATGCCTGCCGGGTTCCGTGGTTCGCGGCGTGAGCGGACACGGCAGGCGGGGGCGCAGCCGGTTCGGCGAGCAGGTCACCACGGCGAGGGAGAGGTACGAGGGCCGCTCCAGATAGAACCCGAGGGCCACGTCACCGCCCGCCCTCAGCCGCTCGGCCGCGGCGCCGGCGAGGGCGGCCAGGCGGCCCGGTTCGCGAGCCGCCCTGCTCGCGAACCGTGGTGCGTACGCGCCCAGTCGCCCACCGAGCCAGTCCACCGCCCCCTCCGGCTCCTGCCACGTCCCCCGCACCGCCGTACGCGGCTTGACCAGCCAGTACGCCGTCTCCAACGGTGGCAGCTCCGAGGCCGGGAACGCGGCGGCGACCTCCCGGTACCGCTGGACCAGCTCCGGCCGGCTGCCGGGCGGCGGCTCCGGGTGCGGCGGGCGCCGCAGCGCGTCCTGGTCGAAACGCTCCTTCGGGCCGGTCCACAGATAGGCGTGGTGGTGCACCGGGGTCAGAGAGGCAGCCCGAACCGGGTCGGATCGATCCCGGCCGCGCTCAGCTCCTCCGAGGTGAACCGCAGCGGCTCGGCATCCGGCCGCTTGCTGTCCCCGAGGGCCCAGGCGTCCGCCCCGATCCGGGCGAGCGTCACACACCCCTCGGTGCAGGGGCCTCCGCAGGCCCTGACGAAGGAGGCGTCGGTGAGGTCGAGGGCGTAGAGGTCGTCGTCTGCGTTGAGCATGGGTTCTGTCCTTCCCGTGTCGCCATGTGGCGGCCTGACTTCTCTGCGTGACGAAGCTAGGCGGGAAGGGCTCGACTCGGGCGCGAATATTCTCCGTTATTCCCCTGCGGTGACTCTGGATGCATGGACATTCACACAGAGGCACGGACATGCTGAGCGCGCCAACATCGTCGAGGGTTGAGGAGTGGGGCCGGATGGCGCGCAGGTTACGGTTCAACGGGACGGGGAGCAACGGTGGCGGATGCCCCTCCGTGCACGAGGACTTGGACAGCGGCGAGGTGATCGTGCACGGGCCTCCGCTCGGCCAGGACGACGTCGCACAGCTCCAGCACCTTTCCGAGGGGGAGGTCGCCGTGGTGGTGCCGCGCGACCTGCTGGTGGACTGGACGCCGAAGGAGCGGACGCGGCAGGTGCGGACCATCGATCTGGACGAGTTCGGCGACCTGTTCGGCAAGTTCGAACACACCGCGTGGCGCCTGGAGACACGGCGGCGGTACGCGAGCGACGAGACCGGCGATGCCTGGAAGCAGTTCATGGAGGTCGGGCACGTCTCGGAGGACTGGACCGAGGACACGCCGGTCAATGCCTTCCGCAGGACGATCCAGGCCCAGAGTGCGGAGGGCAAGCGCATCGAACGGGTACGGCTGGTGGACGAGTCCCCCACCACCGGCCAGCGCTACCTGCTGGGGCACGCTCGGTGGAACATCGAGTCCGGCGAGGACATCCGGAACATGTGGCGAGCCGACGCCGATCGACTCCGGCTGCCCGCCGAGGACTTCTGGCTGTTCGACAGCCGACTCATCGCACTCCTGCGCTTCGATGACGACGACCAGCTCACGCACGTGGATCTGATCACGGAGCCCGCGGAGGTGGTGCGCTGCTGCATGATCCGGGATGCTGCTTGGCACCACGCCGTACCGTGGAAGCAGTTCATGGCGGAGATGCGCAGCGACACGTAGGGGCAAGAGCGGGCACCGGTGAGCACGGACTATCAGAGGGCGCGCGAGGAACTGGGCCGGAGGCTGCGGGAGTTACGCGTCGAGCACCCTGATGGCCGGCTCACCGGTACGGAGCTGGCCCGACGGCTGGGGTGGCCCCAGTCGAAGGTCAGCAAGTTGGAGAGCGGTCGGCAGACACCCACGGTCGGCGACCTCCGGGCATGGGCCGAGGCGGTGGGCCGGCCGACCGCCTTCGATGAGCTGCGGGCTCGGCTGAAGGGCTTCGAGAGTCACATCCGGTCCTGGCGGCGGCTGCTCGCGGCAGGCCATGCTCCGGTGCAGGAGACGTGGAACGCCCTCGTCAGCGAGTCGCGAACGCTCCATGTGTGGGACGACCACGTCGTCAACGGCCTCCTTCAGACCGCCGACTACGCCAGAAGCCTCTTCACATCGCATGCAGGGCTCCGCCGTTCTCCGCAGGACACGGAGAACGCGGTACGAGCCCGGATGAAGCGGCAGGAGTGGCTGTACCAGCCGGGCAAGCGGTTGAACCTGCTGATGTGGGAAGCCGCGCTTCGGTCCCGTGTCTGTGCGCCGGAGGTTCTGGCCGCTCAACTGGACCGGCTTCTCGGCGTCGTGGGTATGGACACCGTCCACCTGGGGGTTGTGCCCCTGGACGCTCCCTTGCGCGTTCCGGCCGGGAACGGGTTCTGGATTCTGGACGACCGGCTGGTCACGGTCGAGGACTGGCACGCCGAACTCTGGCTCGACGATGCGGAAACGATCGCTCTCTACCGGCGAGCCTGGGATGCGCTCGCGGAGTCGGCTGTCTTCGGGGCCGAAGCCCAGCAGGTGATCGCCCGCGTCCGCCGGAGCATCAAGCCCTGACGCCGGCCTGCCGGGCCTCGGCGAGCGTGAACTGGGCCCACACGCATTTCGTGTACGGCTCCTGTCGGCACCCCCACGCGTCGGCCAGCGCCGTCACGAGGGCCAGACCGCGCCCGCCCTCCTCGTCCGGGGCGGCGTCGTGGAGCCTGGGCAGTCTGTCCCGGTCGGGATCGGAGACCTCCAGCAGCAGGTCCGGCCCGTCCAGGGTGAGGGTGACCCTGACCTGGGCGTAGGTGACCCGGCAGTGGAGCACGGCGTTGGTGACGAGCTCGCTCGTCAATAAGGCGACGGAGTCGGCGAGTTCGCCGGTGATGCCCCAGTCCGCGAGCGCCTTGGCGGTGCGTTGGCGTGCGGCGGGGACGTGCCTTCGGTGCTTGGGGATGCGGAAGGTTTCCGTGGAGGGCATGCCCCGGAAGCTAGGGGCGAATCTGGGTTGCCTGCAATAGGCTTCAGTGAATGCATTCACTTGTCCACTCGATCGAGTGATGGACTCTCGGGGTGGGTGACCTCTGTGGCATCGTGACCGCCAGGAGAGGGGAGACACCATGCCCGCAGGTGGACGACCGACCGTGCGCAGCAGGCGCCTGGGAACGGCGCTGAGGCAATATCGGCTGGCCGCGAAGCTGGACCAGCCGCAGGCGGCGGAGGTCATCGCGGCGAGTCAGGCCAGGATCAGCAGGCTTGAGAGCGGCAGCGTGACCGCGCGCGTCATCGAAGTGCGGCTGCTGCTGGACGCGTACGGGATTGAAGATCTGGAAGTCCGCTCCAAGCTGGAGGATTTGGCCAAGCACTCCAAGAAGCGCGGCTGGTGGCTCGAACACGCGGAACACCTGCGACCGGACTACCTGGACCACATCGCCCTGGAAGACGATGCGACCTATATCCGGGAGTGGCAGCAGGTTCTGGTACCCGGACTCCTTCAGACCTCTGCTTACACAGAGGCCGTCATCCAGACGAGCCCCACCTATATGCCTTCCGAACGCGTCGCCAAGATGCTCAAGGTGCGGGAGGCGCGCCAGGCGAAGATCAACGAGGGCGGTGCCGCGTACTCCGCTGTCATCTGGGAAGCGGTGATCAGCCATCCGCTGGTGAGCGTCGAGATCCACCGGCAACAGCTCTCGGCGATCCTTGAAGTGGGGAAGCGGAAGAACGTCACCGTGCAGGTACTCCCATTCAGCGTAGGAGCACTGGCCACAGTGACTTCGGCCTTCTCCACCTTCAGTTTCGACTCGGAACCGACGGTCCAGGCGGTGGCCCTGGAGAACCTCAGAGGGACATCGGTTCTTGAAGGGCCCGAAGACCTTGCCGCTTACGCGAATATGTACGACCTACTACGATCGGCGGCACTGGCGCCGGACGCGAGCGCGAAGCTCATCCGGGGTGTACTGCGGACCTTGAAGGAAGACTCATCGTGACCGAGGCTATAGGCCCCTTCCGGAAGTCGTCGTACTCCGGTGCGGAGAGCAACTGTGTAGAGGTTGCCCGCACAGCGGACCGCGGCCGTGCCGTCCGTGACAGCAAGCAGCAGGACGGCCCCCTCCTCACCGTCTCCCGTGACGGCTGGCAGGCGTTCCTCCAGCAGTTCGCGTAGGCGGCACGCACGCACGCGCGCGTATGCACGACGGAGGGCGCCCTCGGAGACGTACTCCGGGGGCGCCCTCCGTCACACGGGTCACCGTCGTGGACGGACGGTCACAGCTTCTCGATGACGTAGTCGACGCACTTCGTCAGCGCCTCGACGTCCGCCGGGTCGATCGCGGGGAACATCGCGATACGGAGCTGGTTGCGGCCGAGCTTGCGGTAGGGCTCGGTGTCGACGATGCCGTTGGCGCGCAGGGCCTTGGCGACGGCGGCGGCGTCGATCTCGTCGGCGAAGTCGATCGTGCCGATGACCTGGGACCGCTTGGCCGGGTCGGCGACGAACGGGGTGGCGTACTTGGACTCCTCCGCCCAGGTGTACAGACGGTTCGAGGAGTCCTTGGTGCGGGCGGTGGTGAAGTCCAGGCCGCCCTGGCCGTTCATCCACTCCAGCTGCTCGTTGAGCAGGAAGAGGGTGGCCAGCGCCGGGGTGTTGTACGTCTGGTTCTTGCGGGAGTTGTCGATCGCCGTGGGCAGCGAGAAGAACTCCGGGATGTGGCGGCCGGAGGCGTGGACGCGCTCGGCGCGCTCGATCGCGGCGGGGGAGAACACGCCGATCCACAGGCCGCCGTCGGAGGCGAAGGACTTCTGCGGGGCGAAGTAGTAGACGTCGGTCTCGGAGACGTCGACCGGCAGGCCGCCCGCGCCGGAGGTGGCGTCGACCAGCACGAGCGCGCCGTCGTCGGCACCGGCCACGCGCCGGATGGGCATGGCGACACCGGTCGAGGTCTCGTTGTGGGTGAGGGCGTAGACGTCGGTGCCGGCCTCGGCCCGCGCCTCGGGGTGGGTGCCCGGGTCGGCGGAGACGACGGTGGGCTCGGCCAGCCACGGCGCGAGCTTGGCTGCCTTGGCGAACTTCGAGCTGAACTCGCCGAAGGTGAGGTGCTGCGACTTGTTCTCGATCAGACCGTGGGTCGCGATGTCCCAGAAGGCGGTGGAGCCGCCGTTGCCGAGGACCACCTCGTAGCCCTCGGGGAGCTGGAACAGCGCGCTGATGCCCTCGCGCACCTTGCCGACCAGGTTCTTGACGGGAGCCTGACGGTGGGAGGTGCCCATGAGGGACGTACCGGTGGCGGCGAGGGCGTCCAGCGCCTCGGTGCGCACCTTGGAGGGGCCCGCGCCGAAGCGTCCGTCGGCGGGCTTGATGTCAGCGGGGATCTCGATGTCGGCCACGGATCGGAGGGTAGTCGCTGGGCGAAACGGGACGTAACCGTGTCCGTCCGATGAGACGAGACGGACTAGTGGTGTGCTCGTCATTTCGTACGACGAGAATGGAGGCGCTGTGGACAACTTCGGGTGACGATCCGTGGCCGGATGCATTCTGGACGCATGACGGATCAGACGGATCGCTCGGCCCGGTCGGCGCCTCATGCCGGCTCGGCTCTTGAGGCGGACCTGCGGCGCGCCGTCCGGGGCGAGGTCGGTTTCGACGTCACCTCCCGGGCGCTGGTCACCATGGACGCCTCCAACTACCGCCGGGTCCCGCTGGGCGTGGTGGCACCGCGGGACGCCGACGACGTGGCGGCGGCGCTCGCCGTGTGCCGGGAGCACGGCGTGCCGGTGGTCCCGCGCGGCGGCGGCACGTCGATCGCGGGCCAGGCGACCGGCACCGGCGTGGTGCTGGACTTCACCCGGCACATGAACCGGGTGCTGGAGCTCGACCCCGTGGCCCGGACCGCCGTCGTCCAGCCGGGACTGGTGCTCGACCGGCTCCAGGAGGCCGCCGCCCCGCACGGACTCCGCTTCGGACCCGACCCGTCCACGCACAGCCGCTGCACGCTCGGCGGCATGATCGCCAACAACTCGTGCGGCTCCCACTCGGTGGCCTGGGGCACGACCGCCGACAGCGTGCGCGAGTTGTCCGTGCTCACCGCGCGCGGCGAGCGGCTGCGTCCCGGCAAGGAGTGGGCCGGGGCGCCGGACGGGCTGCGCGCGCTGGCCGAGGGCGAGTTGGCCCGGCTGCGCACCGGCTTCCCCGACCTCCCCCGCCGTATCTCCGGGTATGCGCTGGACGCCCTGCTGCCCGAGCGCGGCGCCGACGTGGCGCGGTCCTTCTGCGGCTCGGAAGGCACCCTGGGCGTGCTGACCGAGGCGGTCGTGTCCCTGGTCCGCGCTCCGGCCGCACGGGCGCTGGCCGTGCTCGGGTACGCGGACGAGGGCGCCGCCGCCGAGGCGGCCCCCGCGCTGCTGCCCCACCGGCCGCTCACGGTGGAGGGCATGGCCCGCGACCTGGTGCCCGCCTCGGCGTCCGGGCTGCCCCGGGGCGGCGCCTGGCTGTTCGTGGAGACGGGCGGTGACACGGAGGCGGAGGCACGCGCGCGAGCCGAGGCGATCACCGGCGCGGCCGACGCCGTCGACACCCTGGTCGTCACCGACCCGCGCGCGCAGCGCGCCCTGTGGCGCATCCGCGAGGACGCCGCCGGTACGGCGACCCGGATGCCGGACGGCACCGAGGCCTGGCCCGGCTGGGAGGACTGCGCGGTGCCGCCCGCCCGGCTGGGCCCCTATCTGCGGGACTTCCGCTCCCTGCTCAGGGCCCACGACCTGCGCGGCACTCCGTACGGGCACTTCGGCGACGGCTGCATCCACGTCCGCATCGACTTCGACCTGCTGACCGAGGCGGGCGTCGGGCGGTTCCGGCTGTTCTCGGAGGAGCTGGCCGACCTGGTGGCCGCGCACGGCGGCTCGCTGTCCGGGGAGCACGGCGACGGCCAGGCCCGCGCCGAGCTGCTGCCGAGGATGTACGGCGCGCGGACGGTCGCCCTGTTCGAGCGCGCCAAGGCCGTCTGGGACCCCGACGACCTGCTCAACCCGGGCATGCTGGTCCGCCCCGCCCCGCTGGACGCTGGCCTCCGCTTCGCCGTGCTGCCGCGCGAACCGGTGGACGTCGCCTTCGGGTATCCGGCCGACGGCGGCGACTTCGGCGCGGCGGTCCGCCGGTGCGTCGGCGTCGCCAAGTGCCGTACGACGGAGGCGTCCGGGACCGCCGTGATGTGCCCGTCGTTCCGGGCGACCGGCGCCGAGGAGCACTCCACGCGCGGCCGGGCCCGGCTGCTGCACGAGATGCTCGCGGGCGAGCTGATCACCGACGGCTGGCGCTCCACGGAGGTGCGGGACGCCCTCGACCTGTGCCTGGCCTGCAAGGGCTGCCGCTCGGACTGCCCGGTCGGCGTCGACATGGCCACGTACAAGGCGGAGTTCCTGCACCACCACTACGCCGGGCGCCGCCGCCCCGCCGCGCACTACTCCATGGGCCTGCTCCCGCGCTGGCTGCGCTGGGCGGCGGCCACCCGCACGGCACCGGTCCTCAACGCGCTCGCCGCCGTCCCCCCGCTGGCCGCCGTCGCCAAGCGCCTGGCCGGGATCGCGCCCGAGCGCGCCATCCCACGCCTGGCGACGCGGCCGTTCACCCGCTGGTGGCGCACCCGGCGGCGGCCGGTCCCGGCGGGCGGCGGCGACCTGGTCGTCCTGTGGCCCGACACCTTCACCGAGCATCTGTCGCCGTCCGTGGGCAGCGCCGCCGTACGGGTGCTGGAGGCGGCCGGGCTCCGGGTGGCGCTGCCGCCGACGCTGCGGCTGCCCGGGGCGCGCATCGGCGACGGGAGATCGGCCGCCGTGAACCCGCTCTCCGTCCTGCGGGGCCGGGGCCGCGTCTGCTGCGGCCTCACCTACGTCTCGACGGGCCAGCTCGACCGCGCCCGTACGGTGCTGCGCCGCACCCTCGACCTGATGGAACCGGTCCTGGAGACCACCGCCCCGGTCGTCGTCCTGGAACCGAGCTGCGCCGCCGCGCTCCGCACCGACCTGCCCGCCCTGCTGCCCGAGGACCCGCGCGCCCAGCGCCTGGCCGACCGCGTGCTGACCTTCGCCCAGGCCCTTGAGCGCCACGCCCCCGGCTGGCGGCCACCCCGCCTCGACCGTCCCGTCGCTGGTCAGACCCACTGCCACCAGCACGCCGTCCTCGGCGACGAGGCGGAGCGCCGACTGCGTACAGCGGCGGGCCTGACCGGCGACCTCTCCGGCGGCTGCTGTGGCCTGGCCGGTGACTTCGGCTTCGAGAAGGGGCACTGGGAGGTGTCCACGGCGTGCGCGGAGGAACAGCTCCTGCCCTCCGTGCGCAGCGCCCCGGACGGCACGGTGGTCCTGGCGGACGGCTTCTCCTGCCGTACGCAGCTGGAGCAGCTCGCCGGGGTGCGCGGCAGACACCTGGCGGAGGTGCTGGCCGCGGCACTGGACGGCGCCGGTGCGGCCCCGGGCGGGGGAGGGGACGGAGGTGCCGCCACGGAATGACAGCCTCCGGGGTGGGGGCGTAAGTTCCATAAGAGGTTCACACGCCTGACCCGGTCCACTACCGTGGACGTACCAGTACATCGCGGCGTACCGGTACACCTACACCGCGATGAACGCCTGCCGGACCACCCCTCCCGGCGGCGCCCCCCACGCACACCACCCCCGCCCCCTGCCCCGACCCTTCCCGCACCAGCCCCTGGACCGCCCGTGAGCACCCCCGACGCCGCACCCATGACCTCCGTCCCGTCGCCCTCCTCGTCACCCCTGCCGTCGGCGTCGGCGTCGGCGCCGGGTGGCCCGCAGGGCGCACAGGGCGCACAGGGTGCCCCCGGCGGCTCGGGCCGTCTCGGGTCCTTCGGGCCCGTGGGTCTGGTGCTCGCCGGGTGTGTGTCCGTGCAGTTCGGCGGCGCGCTCGCGGTGACGCTGATGCCGAGGGCGGGCGCGCTGGGCGTGGTGAGCCTGCGGCTGCTGGTCGCCGCGATCGTGCTGCTGGTGGTCTGCCGCCCCCGGCTGCGCGGGCACTCGCGCGCCGACTGGGGCACGGTGGTCGCGTTCGGTGTGGCCATGGCCGCGATGAACGGCCTCTTCTACCAGGCCGTCGCCCGCATCCCCCTCGGCCCCGCCGTCACCCTCGAAGTCCTCGGCCCGCTCGCCCTGTCGGTGGTGGCCTCGCGCCGGGCGGTCAACGCGGTCTGGGCGGGTCTCGCCCTGGTCGGCGTCTTCCTCCTCGGCGGCGGTGGCTTCGGCGGACTCGACGGGGCCGGGGCCGCCTTCGCGGTGGGCGCGGGCGCGATGTGGGCGGCGTACATCGTCTTCAGCGCCCGCACCGGACGGCGCTTCCCGCAGGCCGACGGGCTCGCCCTGGCGATGGCGGTGGGCGCGGTGCTGTTCCTGCCGCTGGGCATCGCGGAGTCCGGCACGAAGCTGGCCGACCCGACGACCTTCGGCCTCGGCGCCGCGGTGGCGGTGCTGTCCTCCGTCCTCCCGTACACCCTGGAACTGCTCGCCCTGCGCCGCCTGCCCGCCGCCACCTTCGCCATCCTGATGAGCCTGGAACCGGCCATCGCCGCCCTGGCCGGTTTCCTCGTCCTCAGCCAGTCCCTGGCCCCCCTCGAACTCGTCGCGATAGCCCTGGTCATCGCGGCGAGCATGGGTGCGGTACGCACCCAGATAGGCCGGGGCAAGCCCCCGGCCCCCCGACTGGACTCCTGACATCGGGCCACTGTCCCGGGGCGTCTACGCCCGGTAAAAAATCATGCAAGCACGCTTGATTGTTTTCAATGGCGCTGCCATGCTCCCTGCCATGGCCGATCCGACACCCGTGTTCGACGATCTGCGGCAGGAAAGCGAAGAACTCGACCGGCTGGTCGCGTGGTTGGCGCCGCGGGAGTGGGGGCTGGCGACGCCCGCGCCCGGGTGGAGCGTGGCGCATCAGATCGCGCACCTCGCCTGGACGGACCGTTCCGCGCTGCTCGCCGTCACCGACGCGGACGGGTTCCGGGAGCTGGTGGAGAAGGCGCTCGCCGAGCCCGACGCGTTCGTGGACCGGGGCGCGGAGGAAGGCGCCGGGCTGCCGTCCGATGTGCTGCTGGCCCGGTGGCGGGAGGTCCGCGCCGGACTCGACACGGCGCTGCGGGCCGCGCCGCCCGGCGCGCGCTTCCCCTGGTACGGGCCGCCCATGTCGGCGGCGTCGGTGGCCACCGGGCGGCTGATGGAGACCTGGGCGCACGGACAGGACGTGGCGGACGCGCTGGGTGTGGTGCGCGCACCCAGTGACCGGCTGCGGCATGTGGTGCGCATCGGGGTGCGGGCGCGGGACTTCGCGTTCGGGGTGCGGGGACTGCCCGTGCCGGAGGAGGAGTTCCGGGTGGAGGTGCGCGGGCCCTCCGGCGACCTGTGGACGTACGGACCCGAGGGCGCCGCGCAGCGCGTCACCGGCCCCGCGCTCGACTTCTGCCTGCTGGTCACCCAGCGCGCCCACCGCGCCGACCTCGCGGTACGCGCCGAGGGGCCGGACGCCGGCCGCTGGCTGGACATCGCCCAGGCGTTCGCCGGGCCCCCGGGCGCCGGACGCGCGCCCAGGACGGACGGGGGACCGGCCGCGTGACGCTGCGCATCGGCAATGCCTCCGGCTTCTACGGCGACCGCTTCGACGCCATGCGCGAGATGCTCACCGGCGGCGGCCTGGACGTCCTCACCGGCGACTACCTCGCCGAACTGACCATGCTGATCCTGGGCCGCGACCGTCTGAAGGACCCGGCCGCCGGATACGCCCGCACCTTCCTGCGGCAACTGGAGGAGTGCCTCGGCCTCGCGCACGAGCGGGGCGTGCGGATCGTGGCCAACGCGGGCGGACTGAACCCGGCCGGGCTCGCCGCACGGGTCCGGGAGCTGGCCGACCGGCTCGGCCTTCCCGTCCGTGTCGCCCATGTCGAGGGCGACGACCTCACCGCCTCCCATCCGGGCGGCCTCGCCGCCCACGCCTACCTCGGCGGCTTCGGGATCGCCGCGTGCCTGCGCGCGGGCGCCGACGTCGTCGTCACCGGCCGGGTCACCGACGCCTCCCTGGTCACCGGCCCCGCCGCCGCCCACTTCGGCTGGCGGCCCGACGACTGGGACCGGCTCGCGGGCGCCACCGTCGCCGGGCACCTGCTGGAGTGCGGCGCGCAGGTCACCGGCGGCAACTACGCCTTCTTCGCCGGTCACCCCCTCGACCGCCTGCGCCACCCCGGCTTCCCGCTCGCCGAGCTCCACGACGACGGCAGCGCCGTCGTCACCAAGCACCCCGGCACCGGCGGGGTCGTGGACACCGGCACGGTGACCGCCCAGCTCCTCTACGAGACCGGCGGCGCCCGCTACGCCGGGCCCGACGTCACCACGCGGCTGGACACCGTACGGCTGCGCCAGGACGGGCCGGACCGGGTGCGGGTGGACGGGGTGCGCGGGGAGGCGCCGCCGCCCACCCTCAAGGTCGGCGTCAACCGGCTCGGCGGCTTCCGCAACGAGGTCACCTTCGTCCTCACCGGGCTCGACATCGAGCGCAAGGCCGAGCTGGTGCGGCGGCAGCTCGACGACGCGCTGCGCGCCGCGAGGCGCGCCCCCGCCGAGGTCCGCTGGGACCTCGTGCGCACCGACCGGCCCGACGCCGACACCGAGGAGACGGCCAGCGCGCTGCTCCGCCTCGTCGTGCGCGACCGGGACCCGGAGGCGGTGGGCCGGGCCCTCAGCGGCGCCGCCGTGGAACTGGCGCTGGCCGGATACCCCGGCTTCCACGTCCTCGCCCCGCCCGGCAAGGGCGCCCCCTACGGCGTCTTCGAGGCCGCCCATGTGCCCCAGGACTCCGTCCCGCACACGGCCGTCCTGCACGACGGCCGCCGTCTCACCGTGCCGCCCGCGCCCCGGGCGCGCGCCCTGGCGGACGTGCCCGCACCGGATCTGCCGCCGCCGCTGCCGGACGGCCCGGTGCGGCGGGCGCCGCTCGGTCTGGTCGCCGGGGCCCGCAGCGGCGACAAGGGCGGCAGCGCCAACGTCGGGGTGTGGGCACGGACCGACGACGCCTGGCGGTGGCTCGCGCACGAGCTGACCGCCGACCGGTTCCGGGAGCTGATCCCGGAGGCCCGCACGCTGCCCGTGACCCGGCACGCGCTGCCCGCGCTGCGCGCGCTGAACTTCGTCGTCGAGGGGATCCTCGGCGAGGGCGTCGCCGCCCAGCACCGCTTCGATCCGCAGGCCAAGGCCCTCGGGGAGTGGCTGCGCGCCCGCCACCTGGACATTCCGGAGGCTCTGCTGTGACGGTCCTGCCCACCGCCCTGGACACCGGCTCCGCCGAACACCGGGCGAACCGCGAGGCCATGCTCGCCAGGCTCGCCGCACTGGAGGCCGAGCACGCGAAGGCGCTCGCGGGCGGCGGCCCCAAGTACGTCGAACGGCACCGCGGACGCGGCAAGCTGCTTGCCCGCGAGCGCATCGAGCTGCTGCTCGACCCCGACACGCCCTTCCTGGAGCTGTCGCCGCTGGCCGGCTGGGGCAGCGAGTACACCGTCGGCGCCTCGCTGGTCACCGGGATCGGTGTCGTCGAGGGCGTCGAGTGCCTGATCACCGCCAACGACCCGACCGTGCGCGGCGGCGCCAGCAATCCGTGGAGCCTGAAGAAGGCCCTGCGCGCCAACGACATCGCGCTCGCCAACCGGCTGCCCTGCATCAGCCTGGTCGAGTCCGGCGGCGCCGACCTGCCCTCCCAGAAGGAGATCTTCATCCCCGGCGGCGCCATCTTCCGGGACCTCACCAGGCTCTCGGCGGCCGGTGTCCCGACCGTCGCCGTCGTCTTCGGCAACTCGACGGCGGGCGGCGCCTACATCCCCGGCATGTCCGACCACACGATCATGGTCAAGGAGCGCGCCAAGGTGTTCCTCGGCGGGCCGCCGCTGGTGAAGATGGCCACCGGCGAGGAGAGCGACGACGAGTCGCTGGGCGGCGCCGAGATGCACGCGCGCGTGTCCGGCCTCGCCGACCACTTCGCCGTCGACGAACGCGACGCGCTGCGCCAGGCGCGCCGGGTCGTCGCCCGTCTCCACCACCGCAAGGCCCATCCCGATCCCCCCTTCGCACCGCCACCCAAATACGACAACGAGGAACTTCTCGGGATCGTTCCGGGCGATCTGAAGGTCCCCTTCGACCCGCGCGAGGTCATCGCCCGGATCGTCGACGCCTCCGACTTCGACGAGTTCAAACCGCTGTACGGGACCAGCCTGGCCACCGGCTGGGCGAGCCTGCACGGCTACCCGGTCGGCATCCTGGCCAACGCGCGGGGGGTGCTGTTCAGCGAGGAGTCGCAGAAGGCCGCGCAGTTCATCCAGCTCGCGAACCAGCGCGACATCCCGCTGCTGTTCCTGCACAACACCACCGGCTACATGGTGGGCCGCGAGTATGAGCAGGGCGGCATCATCAAGCACGGCGCCATGATGATCAACGCGGTCTCCAACTCCCGCGTCCCGCACCTGTCCGTGCTCCTGGGCGCCTCCTACGGCGCCGGGCACTACGGCATGTGCGGACGGGCCTACGACCCGCGCTTCCTGTTCGCCTGGCCCAGCGCCAAGTCGGCCGTGATGGGCCCGCAGCAGCTCGCGGGCGTCCTGTCGATCGTCGCCCGGCAGTCGGCGGCGGCCAAGGGACAGCCCTACGACGACGACGCGGACGCGGCGCTGCGCGCCATGGTCGAACAGCAGATCGAGGCCGAGTCGCTGCCGATGTTCCTGTCCGGGCGGCTCTACGACGACGGCGTCATCGACCCGCGCGACACCCGCACCGTGCTCGGCCTGTGCCTGTCCGCCGTCCACACCGCCCCCTACGAGGGCGCCCGCGGCGGCTTCGGCGTCTTCCGGATGTGAGGGACCGTCCTGTGATTTCCCACCTGCTCGTCGCCAACCGGGGCGAGATCGCCTGCCGGATCTTCCGCACCTGCCGCGCACTGGGCATCCGCACCCTGGCCGTGCACTCCGACGCGGACGCGGACGCCCTGCACGCGCGCGTGGCCGACGCCGCCGTACGCCTGCCGGGGGACACCCCCGCCGAGACGTATCTGCGCGGCGACCTGATCGTGAAGGCGGCCCTCGCGGCCGGGGCGGACGCCGTGCACCCCGGCTACGGCTTCCTCTCCGAGAACGCCGGATTCGCCCGCGCCGTCCTGGACGCGGGCCTGGTCTGGGTCGGCCCGCCGCCCGAGGCGATCGAGGCGATGGCGTCCAAGACCCGCGCCAAGCGGCTCATGGGCATCGCGCCCCTGGACGAGGTCACCGAGGCCGACCTGCCCGTCCTGGTGAAGGCGGCGGCGGGCGGCGGCGGCCGCGGGATGCGGATCGTACGGCGCCTGGCGGATCTGGAGACCGAACGGGCCGCCGCGCGCGCGGAGGCCGCGCACGCCTTCGGCGACGGCGAGGTGTTCACCGAGCCGTACCTGGAGGACGGCCGCCACATCGAGGTGCAGGTGCTCGCCGACACCCACGGCACCGTGTGGGCGCTGGGCACCCGCGACTGCTCCCTCCAGCGCCGCCACCAGAAGGTCGTCGAGGAGGCACCCGCCCCCGGGCTGTCCGCCGCCCTCGAAGAGGAACTGCGCGAGCTGGCGGTACGGGCCGCGCGCGCCGTCGACTACACCGGCGCCGGGACCGTCGAGTTCCTGGTGGCCGGCGGCCGGGCGCACTTCCTGGAGATGAACACCCGCCTCCAGGTGGAACACCCCGTCACCGAGGCCGTGTTCGGCGTCGACCTGGTCGCCGAGCAGCTCCGCGTCGCCGAGGGCCACGCCCTGCCCGCCGCACCGCCACGCGCGCGTGGACACGCGATCGAGGCCCGCCTGTACGCCGAGGACCCCGCCCGCGACTGGGCCCCGCAGACCGGCACCCTGCACCGCCTCGCCGTCCCGGACGGCGTCCGCCTGGACACCGGCTACACCGACGGCGACACCATCGGCGTGCACTACGACCCGATGCTCGCCAAGGTCGTCGCCCACGCCCCCACGCGCGCGGAGGCCGTCCGCCGCCTCGCCGGGGCCCTGGAACGCGCCGAGGTGCACGGCCCGGTCACCAACCGCGACCTGCTCGTCCGCTCCCTGCGGCACGAGGAGTTCACCGCCGGCCGCATGGACACCGGCTTCTACGGCCGCCACCTCGCCGGGCTGACCGCGCCCGAGCCCGACCCGTACGCCCCGCTGGCCGCCGCCCTCGCCGACGCCCACGGCCGCTCCCGCTTCGGCGGCTGGCGCAACGTGCCCTCGCAGCCGCAGGTCAAGCGCTACCTGATGGCGGGCGAGGAGCACGAGGTCCGCTACCGGCACACCCGCGCGGGACTGGCCGCCGACACCGGAGAGGTGCGCGTGGTCCAGGTGGACGCGCGCCGGGTCGTCCTGGAGGCGGACGGCGTACGGCGCCCGTACACCGTCACCCGCTACGGCGACCGGGTCCATGTGAACGGCACCGCCCTGACCGCCCTGCCCCGCTTCCCCGACCCGGCCGCCCAGCGCGCCCCCGGGTCCCTGCTCGCCCCCATGCCCGGCACCGTCGTCCGCCTCGCCGACGGCCTCGCCGAGGGAGCCGCCGTACGGGCCGGAGAGCCCCTGCTGTGGCTGGAGGCGATGAAGATGGAACACAAGATCTCCGCGCCCGTCACCGGCACCCTCACGGCCCTGCACGCCACCCCCGGGCAGCAGGTCGAGCCCGGCGCGCTGCTGGCGGTGGTGCGGGAGGACCAGGGGCACGGAGAACCGCGCGAGCAACCCCAGCCCACTCGCACCCGGGAGACCGCATGAGCCCCGTCATCGAAACCGAAGAGCACAAGGCCCTGCGAGCCGCCGTGTCGGCGCTCGGCAAGCGCTACGGCCGCGACTACATCGCCCGCACCGTCGCCGAGGGCCGCCACCCCGCCGAACTGTGGGCCGAGGCCGGAAAGCTCGGCTACCTCGGCGTCAACCTGCCCGAGGAGTACGGCGGCGGAGGCGGCGGCGTCGCCGAACTCTGCCTCGTCCTGGAGGAACTGGGCGCCGCGGGAGCCCCGTTGCTGATGCTGGTCGTCTCACCGGCCATCTGCGGCACCGTCATCGCCCGCTTCGGCACCGAGGAGCAGAAGCGCGCCTGGCTGCCCGGGATCGCCGACGGCACCCGCACCATGGCCTTCGCCATCACCGAACCCGACGCCGGGTCCAACTCCCACCGCATCACCACCACCGCGCGCCGCGACGGCGACGACTGGCTGCTCACCGGCCGCAAGGTGTTCATCTCCGGGGTGGACATCGCCGACGCCGTGCTCGTCGTCGGCCGCACCGAGGACGCCCGCACCGGCCGCCTCAAGCCCTGCCTGTTCATCGTCCCGCCGGACGCCGAGGGCTTCGGGCGCCGCCCCATCGACATGGAACTGAACGCGGCCGAGAAGCAGTTCGAGCTGACCCTGGACGACGTGCGGCTGCCCGCCGACGCGCTCGTCGGCGACGAGGACGCGGGCCTGCTCCAGCTGTTCGCCGGACTCAACCCCGAACGCATCATGACCGCCGCCTTCGCGATCGGCATGGGCCGCTACGCGCTGGAACGGGCCCTGGAGTACGCCCGCGAGCGCTCCGTGTGGAAGACCCCGATCGGCGCCCACCAGGCCATCGCCCACCCGCTCGCCCAGGCCCACATCGACCTCGAACTGGCCCGCCTGATGATGCAGAAGGCCGCCCACCTGTACGACGCGGGCGACGACATCGGCGCCGGGGAGGCCGCGAACATGGCCAAGTACGCGGCCGGGGAAGCCTGTGTGAAGGCGGTCGACCAGGCCGTGCACACCCTCGGCGGCAACGGCCTCACCCGCGAGTTCGGCCTCGCCTCCCTGATCACCGCGTCCCGCGTGGCCCGTATCGCCCCGGTCAGCCGGGAAATGATCCTGAACTACGTGTCCCACCAGAGCCTGGGCCTGCCCAAGTCGTACTGACCCGCCGACCCGCCGCCGGCGGGGCGAGGAGGAACCGTGTTCCGCAGCGAGTACGCAGACGTTCCGGCCGTGGAACTGCCCATCCACGAAGCCGTCCTGGGGCACGCCGCCGGCTTCGGCGACACCCCCGCGCTGATCGACGGCACGGACGGCACCACCCTCACCTACGCACAGGTCGACCGGTTCCACCGCCGCCTCGCCGCGGCGCTCGCGGAGACCGGCGTGCGCAAGGGCGACGTCCTCGCCCTGCACAGCCCCAACACGATCGCCTTCCCGCTCGCCTTCTACGCCGCCACGCGCGCGGGTGCCTCGGTCACCACCGTGCACCCGCTCGCCACGCCCGAGGAGTTCGCCAAGCAGCTGCGGGACTCCGCGGCCCGCTGGATCGTCACCGTCTCGCCGCTGCTCGGCACCGCCCGCGAGGCCGCCCGCCTCGCGGGCGGCGTACGGGAGATCCTGGTCTGCGACAGCGCGGAGGGGCACCGCTCGCTGACCGCCATGCTGGCCTCCACCGCGCCCGAACCGGACGTCGTGATCGACCCGGTGGAGGACGTCGCCGTCCTGCCGTACTCCTCGGGCACCACCGGCACCCCCAAGGGCGTGATGCTCACCCACCGGCAGATCGGCACCAACCTCGCCCAGCTCGAACCGGCGGTCACCATCGGCCCCGGCGACCGCATCCTCGCCGTCCTGCCCTTTTTTCATATCTACGGGCTCACCGCCCTGATGAACGCCCCGCTGCGCAGGGGCGCCACCGTCGTCGTCCTGCCCCGCTTCGAGCTGGACACCTTCCTCGCCGCCGTCCAGAACCACCGCATCGGCATCCTGTACGCCGCCCCGCCGATCGTCCTCGCCCTCGCCAAGCACCCGGCGGTCGACGGATACGACCTGTCGTCGCTGAAGTACGTCCTCAGCGCGGCCGCCCCCCTGGACGCCCAGCTCGCCGCCGCCTGCTCACGGCGCCTGGGCCTGCCCCCGGTCGGCCAGGCGTACGGCATGACCGAACTGTCCCCGGGCACCCATGTCGTCCCGCCCACCGCCCTGCACGAGGCGCCCCCCGGCACCGTCGGCAAGCTCATCGCCGGTACCGAGATGCGCATCGTCGCCCTCGACGACCCGGCACACGACCTCGGCCCCGGCGAGGCCGGCGAGATCCTGGTGCGCGGCCCCCAGGTCATGAAGGGCTACCTGGGGCGGCCCGAGGAGACCGCCGCCCTGATCGACGCCGACGGCTGGCTGCACACCGGCGACGTCGGCCGGGTGGACGAGGACGGCTGGCTCTTCGTCGTCGACCGCGTCAAGGAACTCATCAAGTACAAGGGCTACCAGGTGGCACCCGCCGAACTGGAGGCCCTGCTCCTCACCCACCCGGACATCGCCGACGCCGCCGTGGTCGGCGCCCGCGACGCCGACGGCAACGAGATCCCGCACGCCCACGTGGTGCGCGGCCCCGCCGCCGCCGGACTCTCCGAGGAAGCGGTCATGCGCTACGTCGCCGAGCGCGCCGCCCCCTACAAGCGGGTGCGCCGCGTCACCTTCACCGACGCCGTGCCGCGCGCCGCCTCCGGCAAGATCCTGCGACGACAGCTCAGGGACCGCACATGACCACCGACACCACCGCCCTCGTCACCCGCGCCCGCACCCGCGGTGTGCAGACCCTCACCCTCGACGCGCCCGCCACCCGCAACGCCCTGTCCGCCGCGCTCGTCGCCGAACTCGACGCGGCCCTCGCCGACTGCGCCGCCGACCCCGGCGTCCGCGCCGTCGTCCTCACCCACACCGGCACCACCTTCAGCGCGGGCGCCGACCTGCGCGACCCGCCCGCCCCCGAGGCCCTGACCGGACTGCTGCGCCGGATCGTGGAACTGCCCCGCCCGGTCCTCGCCCGGGTCACCGGACACGTCCGCGCGGGCGGCCTCGGCCTGCTCACGGCCTGCGACATCGCCGCCGGTGCGCACACGTCGACCTTCGCGTTCACCGAGGTGCGCATCGGGGTCGCGCCCGCCGTGATCTCGCTGCCGCTGCTGCCGCGCGCCGACCCGCGCGCCCTGGCCCGCTACTACCTCACCGGGGAGCGCTTCGACGCGGCGGAGGCGGCGCGCATCGGACTGCTCACCGCCGCGGGCGACGACGTCGACGCCGTACTCGACCCCATGCTCGACGGGCTGCGCCGCTCGGCCCCCGAGGCCCTGGCCGCGACGAAACGGCTGCTCACGGCTAAGGTGCTGGAGACCTTCGACCGGGAGGCGGACGGCCTGACCGCGCTCTCGGCCCGGCTGTTCGCCTCCGCCCAGGCCAGGGAGGGGATGACGGCCTTCCTCGAACGACGGGATGCCGCATGGGTGCTGTGACCCCCGCCGACCGCCGCCCCAAGCAGGACCGCAGCCGGGCCACCCGGCAGCGGCTCCTCCAGGCGGCGGTCGCCTGCCTCGCCGAACACGGCTGGGCCGGATCCACGGTGTCCGTCGTCGCCGAGCGCGCCGGGGTCTCCCGGGGCGCCGCACAGCACCACTTCCCCACCCGCGAGGACCTGTTCACCGCCGCCGTCGAGTACGTCGCCGAGGAGCGCTCCACCGCCCTGCGCGCCCTGTTCCCGCAGGGCGCGCAGGGCCCGCGCGGCGACCGGCGGGCGGTCGCGGGCGCCCTGGTCGACCTGTTCACCGGACCGCTCTTCCGCGCCGCCCTGCACCTGTGGGTGGCCGCCTCCAACGAGGACCAGCTCGGCGCCCGCGTCACCGAACTGGAGGCCCGCGTCGGCCGCGAGACCCACCGCATCGCCGTGGAACTCCTCGGCGCCGACGAGAGCCGCCCCGGCGCCCGCGAGAGCGTGCAGGGCTTCCTCGACATGGCGCGCGGCCTGGGCCTGGCCAACCTCCTCACCGACGACGCGGCCCGCCGCGACCGCGTCGTCGCCCAGTGGGCGGCCATGCTCGACGAGGCGCTGGGCTGACCCGACGCCCGCACGCCCCGACGCCCCGACGCCCCGACGCCCCGACGCCCCGACGCCCGGACGGGCGGCGCGGGTGCGCTCAGTGCGCGATGGCCTCGTACCCCTCGATCTCCTGCGGACCGCGCGGACCGGGACCGATGTACCGCGCAGAGGGACGCACCAGGCGGCCGGTCCGCTTCTGCTCCAGGATGTGCGCCGACCAGCCCGCCGTACGGGCACAGGTGAACATCGACGTGAACATGTGCGCCGGGACCTCGGCGAAGTCCAGCATGATCGCCGCCCAGAACTCCACGTTCGTGGCCAGCACCCGGTCCGGACGGCGGCTGTGCAGCTCCTCCAGAGCCGCCTTCTCCAGCGCCTCGGCCACCTCGTAGCGCGGCGCGCCCAGTTCGCGGGCGGTGCGGCGCAGCACCCGCGCGCGCGGGTCCTCGGCCCGGTACACCCGGTGGCCGAAGCCCATCAGCCGCTCGCCGCGGTCCAGGGTGCGCCGCACATACCCGGCCGCGTCCCCGGTCCGCTCGATCTCCTCGATCATGCCGAGCACCCGGGAGGGCGCCCCGCCGTGCAGCGGACCGGACATCGCGCCCACCGCGCCCGACAGGGCGGCGGCCACGTCGGCGCCGGTGGAGGCGATGACCCGGGCGGTGAACGTGGAGGCGTTCATGCCGTGCTCGGCGGCGGAGGACCAGTAGGCGTCCACGGCCGCCACATGCCGCGGATCGGGCTCGCCGCGCCAGCGGATCATGAACCGCTCGGTGATGGAGGCCGCCTTGTCGATCTCGCTCTGCGGCACCATCGGCAGGCCCTGCCCGCGCGCCGACTGGGCGACGTAGGACAGCGCCATCACGGCCGCCCGCGCCAGGTCGTCGCGGGCCTGCTCGGCGTCGATGTCCAGCAGCGGCTTCAGGCCCCACACCGGCGCCAGCATCGCCAGCGCCGACTGCACGTCCACCCGGATGTCGCCCGAGTGCACCGGGATCGGGAACGGCTCGGCGGGCGGCAGCCCGGGATTGAAGGCGCCGTCGACGAGCAGCCCCCACACATTGCCGAAGGAGACCTTGCCGACGAGGTCCTCGATGTCGACGCCCCGGTACCGCAGGGCGCCGCCCTCCTTGTCGGGTTCGGCGATCTCCGTCTCGAACGCGACGACTCCCTCGAGTCCGGGCACGAAATCGGACATCAGGCGGCTCCTCGTGGTCTGTGCGACAGATGGGGCGACGGAGACGACGCCCAGCTGTCGGAGGTCGGAAGTGGCGCGCGCCGTACGGATCCGCGGTCGCGTGGCACAGACTCGCGGTCCGGGGCGGTCATCCCTGTCATGCCCCGCGCGGTCGGCGGTCACCCCACCGGGTCGGCAACAGCACGATATCCCTGAGTGCCACCTTTGGGGAGAGAGCGCGGCACTCAGTGCCACGCAGTGACGAAGGACACGCTGCGGAGCACGGGCCGCCATACGGCAGGATGACCGCGTGAACGACCGAGAAGCCGGAGAATCAGCGCCGCTCGACCTCGCCTCCATGCGCAAGCACTACCGCGCCGAGGGCCTGTCCGAGGACGGGCTGGCCGACACTCCCGTGGCGCAGTTCGCCCGCTGGTTCCGGCAGGCGGCCGCCGAGGGACACCTGTTCGAACCCAACGCCATGGTCGTCTCCACCGCCGACGCCGCGGGCCGCCCCAGCTCCCGCACGGTCCTGCTCAAGGGCTTCGACGAACAGGGCTTCGTCTTCTACACCAACTACGACTCCCGCAAGGGACACGACCTCGCCGAGAACCCGCACATCTCCCTGCTGTTCCCCTGGCACCCCATGGCCCGCCAGGTCATCGTCCAGGGCGTCGCCCGCCGCACCGGACGCGAGGAGACCGCCGCCTACTTCCGCAGCCGCCCGCACGGCTCCCGGCTCGGCGCCTGGGCCAGCGCCCAGTCCACGGTCATCACCACCCGCGGCGTCCTCGACGCCTCCTACGCCGAACTCGCCGCCCGCTACCCCGAGGGCGAAGAGGTCCCCGTCCCGCCCCACTGGGGCGGCTTCCGCGTCGCGCCCCGCTCCGTCGAGTTCTGGCAGGGCCGCGAGAACCGCCTGCACGACCGCCTGCGCTACGTCGCCGAGGCGGACGGCGGCTGGCGGGTGGAGCGGCTGAGCCCCTGAGCCCCCCGAGCGCCGCCGGGGCGGTTCACCGCGCGGACACGCCGTATTGACACGGCTGTGGTTCAGACCTCACCGTGATCCGCGACACGCAGACCTGCCGAAGGGACGGACCCCGCATGAGCGACCGCACGTTGGCCGGCCAGTTCTTCGACGCCGCCATCGGCCTGCTCCAGCGGGTCCGGGACGAGGAGGCCGACTCCATCACGGCCGCCGGCACCCTGCTCGCCGACACCGTCGCCGCGGGCGGCCGGCTCTTCGCCTTCGGCGCCGGACACTCCTCCCTCGCCGCCCAGGACGTCGTCTACCGCGCCGGCGGCCTCGCCCTGATGAACCTGCTCACCGTCCCCGGCACCGTCGGCGTCGACGTCATGCCCGCCACCCTCGGCTCCGCCCTCGAACGCGTCGACGGCCTCGCCGCCGCCGTCCTGGACAGCTCCCCGCTGCGCGCGGGCGACACCCTCGTCATCGTCTCGCTGTCCGGCCGCAACGCCCTGCCCGTCGACATGGCCCTGCACGCCCGCTCCCTCGGCGTCCACGTGATCGGCGTGACCTCCGTCGCCTACGCGAGCGAGACCAGCTCCCGCCACTCCTCGGGCACCTACCTCAAGGACCACTGCGACCTGGTCCTCGACTCCAAGATCGCCATCGGCGACGCCGAACTCACCCTCGACACCGTCCCGGCGCCCTTCGCCCCCGCCTCCACCGTCGTCACCTCCGCCCTCCTCCAGGCCGTCCTCGCGACCGCCGCCGGAGTCCTGGCCGAGCGCGGCATCGAGCCCCCGCTGCTGCGCTCCGGCAACGTCGACGGCGGCCTCGAATGGAACAGCCGCGTCTTCGACCAGTACGCGGACCGCATCTTCTACCGGCGCTGACGGCCGCCACCGCGACACCACGCCCCCGCGGCACCGGTCGCGCGCGCCACCGCGCCATACCGGTTGACCGCCCCGCGGAGGTACGGTTCGCTGCTCCCGTGTCTGATCTTCGTATCGAACCCGTGTCCGGCGAGGCCATGCTCCGCGAGTGGCGGCACGTCCACAACACGATCGTGCCCCCCGCCGCCCTCACCCCCGACGAGGTCCGCGAGCGCGCCGGACGCAACCGGCTGGAGAACGCCTACCTCGGCGACACCCTCGTGGGCTGCTCCACCGTGCGCCCGCCCGCGGGCGAGGACGCCGTCGCCACCGTCATCGCGCGCGTGCTCCCCGGCCACCGCCGCACGGGCATCGGCACCGCCCTGTACACCCGGGGCCTCGCCCACGCGCGCGTGCTCGGCGCGCGCGCCGTGGAGACCGTCGTCCTGGCCGCCAACGAGGACGGCGTACGCTTCGCCGCCGCCCGCGGCTTCACCGAGACCGAGCGGTACGTACTCCCCGACGAGCACGACGTATGGCTGACGCTGCGCCTGACGGCCGCTGACACCCGCTGACACGGGAACCCCGCGCTCCCCGCTCCGCACCGGCTCGGGAGACCAATCTCGGGGAACCCGGTGTGTGCTGCATCACGTTCAAGTTGAATGATGGTGAGAGAGCGAACCGACGCGCCGTACCAGCGGACGCAGCCTGATGGGGGTCCAGGTGAGTGCTTCCCGGCGTAGAGGAGCCACCGACGAACTGGGACCGGACGAGCCCGATCCCCGACGGGACGGCTCCGGGGCCGACGACGGCCCCGACGGGCCCGGTGTCCCCGGCGGCCCCGACGGCTCCGACCTGCTCGCCGCCCTCCTCGACGGCATGGACGCCGCCCTGTGCGCCTTCGACGCGGACGGCGTGGTCACCCACTGGAACCGCGAGGCCGAACGCATCCTCGGCTGGAGCAGCGCCGAGGCCGTCGGCCGGCACGGCTTCGCCGGCTGGGCCGTACGCAGCGCCGACGCCGAGGAGGTCGAACGGCGGCTGATGTCCGCCATGCACGCCACCGGACGGCAGGTCCACGAGTTCGCCCTGCTCACCAAGGACGGCGGACGCGTCCTCGTACGCACCCAGTCCGCCGCCGTGCGCGGCCCCGACGGCAGGCCCGCCGGCCTGTACTGCGCCTTCAGCGAAGTACACGCCCAGATCGACCTGGAACGCTCCATCGCCCTGAGCGAGGCCCTCTTCGAGGACGCCTCCTGGGGCGTCGTCCTCATCGACGCCGACCTGCGCCCCGCCGTCGTCAACGCGCACGCGGCCCAGGCCCTCGGCACCGGCCGCACCGCCGCCCTCGGCCGCCCCCTCGGTGAACTCCTCTCCCAGGGCGTCGAGGAACTGGAGAGCGCCCTCACCCACGTCCTGGCGGAGGGCGCACCCCCCGCACCCGCCGAGATCTGGGTGGGCGTACGCGCCCCCGAGGGCGAACGGCGGCGCTGCTGGCGCAGCGGCTTCGTCCGGCTCGCCTCGCCCCTCGCCGAGGAACCCGTCCCGCTCGGCGTCGCCTGGCTCTTCGCCGACGTCACCGAATCCCGGCGCACCGAACAGGAAGCCTCCCTGCTGCGCTTCCGCACCAACCAGCTGCACCGCGCCGCCCGCGCCGCCGCCGAGTGCGACAACCCGCTGGAGGCCGCCACCGTCCACCTCGACTTCGCCCTGGCGGGCTTCGCCGACCACGCCCTCGTCGACCGCGTACGCCACCCCGCGGGCGCCGCCCGCACCCCGGCACCGGACGACACCGACGCGCCACCGGCCGAACTGGTCCGCGCCGCCGCCACCCCCACCGCCGGACCCGGCCCCAGCCTGCTCACCGGCCAGGCCGGACTCCCCGTCCGCTACGCCGAGGGCCACCCCGCCCTCCAGTGCGTCCAGCGCACCGGCTCGGTACGCGCCACCGTCGGCACCGCACCGGCCGACCAGGCCCGCCTCTGGGCCCAGGCCCGGCAGTGGCCCACCGACACCGTCCACGCCCTGTGCGCGGTCCTCCGCAGCCGCGGCCGCACCCTCGGCGTCGTCACCTTCCTGCGCACCACGGGCCGAGCCCCCTTCGAACGCGCCGACTCGGCCCACGCCGAGGACATCGCCGCCCGCATCGCGACCACCCTGGACCTGGCGGAACTGCTGGAGCGTCCCGAGCGTCCTTGACGCCCCGGGAGCGGTCCTGGAAAAAGCGGTTGATCGGGCGCCGGACGGTTCCTAGGGTGTGGAGTACACGAGAAGGGAGGTGGTTCGGCAGATGTATGGAAACCGGACGCGTGAGGTGGCTGCGGGCTAGCGGCCCGTCACCACGTTCAGTGCGGTGCCGGACCGGCGTGTGAGTTGTGCGCGCAGCCGGCCCGATCCCAAGCAGTCACCCGACCCGCGAGCTGCCGGTACGTCCGGCCGGCTCTCCGCCGTCAGGCGGAGGACCCAGCTCGCGGGTCGTCTGCGTGTGCGCGGATTGTCGCACTCCGTTTCCGCCGGAGACCGCTGTTCGCGCGGAGCGCTCCGATTGTCAGTGGTATGCGTCAGAATTGAGTTCAGGGTCAGCGCACGCGCCGTGAAGTCGCAGGGCTTCCGGCAGAGGTAATCGAGGGGCACGTATGTCCGGACTGATCGACACCACGGAGATGTATCTCCGCACCATCCTCGAGCTGGAGGAGGAAGGCGTCGTCCCCATGCGCGCCCGGATCGCGGAGCGCCTGGACCAGAGTGGGCCGACCGTGAGCCAGACGGTCGCGCGGATGGAGCGGGACGGTCTCGTCTCGGTGGCCGCGGACCGGCATCTGGAGCTGACGGACGAGGGCCGCAGGCTGGCCACGCGCGTGATGCGCAAGCACCGGCTGGCGGAGTGTCTGCTGGTCGACGTGATCGGCCTGGAGTGGGAGCAGGTGCACGCCGAGGCGTGCCGCTGGGAGCATGTGATGAGCGAGGCGGTGGAGCGCCGGGTGCTGGAGCTGCTGCGGCATCCGACCGAGTCGCCGTACGGCAATCCGATCCCGGGTCTTGAGGAGCTGGGCGAGAAGGACGGCGCGGACCCGTTCCTGGACGCGGGTCTGGTCGCGCTGAGCGAGCTGGATCCGGGCGCCGAGGGGAAGACGGTCGTGGTGCGCCGGATCGGGGAGCCGATCCAGACGGACGCGCAGCTGATGTACACGCTGCGGCGCGCGGGTGTGCAGCCGGGCTCGGTGGTGAGCGTGACCGAGTCGGCGGGCGGTGTGCTGGTGGGCAGCGGGGGTGAGGCGGCGGAGCTGGAGTCGGAGGTCGCCTCGCACGTCTTCGTCGCCAAGCGCTGACCCGGCTGGTCCGGTCGGCCCGGACGACCGGGTGGCGGTCCGGTCCGCCCGTCCGGTCCGCCCGTCCAGTCCGCCGGGGTCGTCGCGTCGGCCGTCGTGTGCGGTCGTCCGATCCGTTTCCGGTCTTCCGGGGGGCCTCTCCGGTGGCCGTCTCCGTCCGGTTTTCGTGCGTCGAAGCGGAGCGCTCGGGAGTCCGGCGTGCGACGCTGTTGCGTGAGGCATATGACGCTGGGGGGTGGGGGAGGATGTGGCGCACCGTGCACACCACGCGGACGTGGAGAGGGCCCCGGCGCTGAGCGGCGCCGGGGCCTGTCCTCCCCTGTGCGACCCGGAGCCCCGAGCTCCCAGGGTCGTCCCCTCGGACCGCTTTTCCCCGAGTGGTCCGCCTCCCGTTGAAGATCTCCCCTCGGCGGCGGCGATCATTCCTTGCGGCGGGTCACTCGAACGAGGGGTGTTCGTGACGCAAGCGGCTTTTTCGAATGAGTATTCGATAATCTGGTAAGTGGAATCACGGCTCCCGCACCCGCACGGACAGCGCACGAACGGACCGGACAGACCGGGTGGACCGGGCAGAACTGCCGGACGGCCTGCCGGGCGGTGGTGAGCGGGCGGTCGTGGCGGAGCCAGGGCAGAGCTAGGGGGTGCCAGGACCACATGGCGCGGCGTATCGACGTGACCGGGGCGGGCGGCGTACGGCTGGCCGCCTGGGAGTTCGCCGAACCCCCGAAGGAGCGGCCGTACGTACCGGCGCGGGCCGGTGCCCACCGCGGCGGGCTGCCGCGGCAGCTCAGCGAGCCGCCCGAGCCCCCTGATCCGCAGGCACCGGCGGCCGGTCACGCGCGGGCGGCCGGTGCCGGGGGCGCCGGGGTGCTGTTACTGCACGGACTCATGGGCCGGGCCTCCCACTGGGCGCCGACCGCCCGCTGGCTCGCCGAGCGGCACCGCACCGTGGCCCTGGACCAGCGGGGCCACGGCCAGAGCGAGAAGCCCCCGCGGCGCGCGTACACCCGCGAGGCCTACATCGAGGACGCCGAGGCGGCCGTGGAGCAGCTCGGTCTCGGCCCGGCCGTCCTCGTCGGACACGCCATGGGGGCGCTGACCGCCTGGCAGCTCGCCGCCAAGCGCCCCGACCTGGTGCGCGCACTGGTCATCTGCGACATGCGCGCCTCCGCGCTCGGCGCGGCCTCCCAGCGCGAGTGGGAGGACTGGTTCAAGACCTGGCCGACGCCGTTCGCCACCCTCGCCGATGTCCGCAAGTGGTTCGGCGCGGACGATCCCTGGGTGGAGCGGCCGGATCCGGCCCGCGGCGCGTTCTACGCCGAGATCATGCACGAAGGCGCGGACGGCTGGCGCCCCGTGTTCGAACCCGAGCAGATGCTCGTCTCCCGCGAGACCTGGGTGTACGACGCGCACTGGGAGGAACTGGCCCAGGTGCGGTGCCCGGCCCTCGTCGTCCGCGGCCTCGACGGTGAACTGGGCCGTGCGGAGGCGCAGGAGATGGTCCGCGTCCTGCCGCTCGGCGAGTACGCGGAGGTCACCGACGCCGGCCACCTCGTCCACTTCGACCAGCCCGAGGCATGGCGGGCGGCCGTCTCGCCGTTCCTGGAAAGGGTCCTCGCCCCGTGAACACGCCCACCGTCCCGGCTCCCTCCACCGCCGCCCAGGACCTGTCCGGCCGGTCAGGGTGGAGGGAGTCGACAGTGCCTTGTGGGCCCGCGTCTTCGCCGTGATCGGCCGGACGGGTCCTGGGGAGGAGTTCCTGTGGTCCTTCCACGCCGAGCACCCCGCCGTCACCGGCGATGCCCTCGGCGGCGGCCGGGCCCCGGACGGGCGGTCCAGTTACGCGATCCTCGCCGACCGGGTGGCGGGCCGCCGCCGGATCCTCGACCTCGGCTGCGGCGACGGCGTGCTGCTGGAGTTGCCGGCCGCTGCGCCGGGCCGACGGCTGGCGGGCGTCGACCTCTCGCCCGGCTCGCCGGCCCTGGCCCGCCGCCGCCCGGCCCTCGCGGGGACCGCGCTCGCTCAGGCGCGGGCGCAGCGGCTGCCCTTCTCCGACGGTGCCTTCGACGCCTGCGTCCTGCGTCGGCCATCTCGCGCTGATGCTCATGAGCGACGCCGAGAAGGTCGTCGCGGAGACCGCCCGGGTGCTCGTGCCGGGCGGTGTGCTGGCCTGCGCGGTGGGTGGCGGGGCCGTGGGCGGTGAGGCGTACGAGCTGTTCGGCTCGCTGCTGGGCGCCGCCGTGCGGCAGGCGCCCGGGACGCAGCGCATACCGGCGCTGGGCGACCGCCGGACCCGCAGCCGCGCCGGGCTCGCCGGGCTCCTGGCCCCGGCCGGGTTCGAGCCGCCGCGCCGGGAGACCGTGGAGATCGATCTGAGCGGACCGGCGGAGCGGGTCCGGGCGGCCGTCTCCGGCATCTACGACGTCGGCCCGCTCGCCCCGGCCGCCGTCGCCGCCCTCCGGGCGGACTTCCTCACCGGGGCGCAGTCCCTGGCGTCGGCGGACGGCCGCGTCCCGTGCGGCTTCCGCGTCCACATCGCGACGGCCCGACGCGCCGCCTGAGCCGCGCACCCCGGCGGGTCCGCCCGGCGGCCCGGCCCGGCCCGGTTCCGGGGACGTGACGGCGCCTCGGGCCGCCGGGCGCCGGTACCCGGAGTGCGGGTCGCGGGGCGCGTGGGCGCTGTGTCCGGCGCCCGGCCCTCGGTGCGGTCTCCGCTCGGGTGCCGCTGCCGGTTGCGGTACCCCACCCGGCGGCTGTCGTACCGGCGCGGCTGCGGTCCTCGGCGCGCTTCCGGGGGATCGGCGGTGCTGCGGGACGCCGGTCCGTGGCCGTGGCGGGGCCCGCGTCCACATCGCGACGGCCCTGCGCGCCGTCTGAGCGGAGCCGGGAGCGCGGGTCGTGGGGTGCTGTGTCCGGCGTCCGGCCTCCGGTGCGGTGCTTGCGCGGGGCCGTCGGTGGCACGCCCCCCCCCGGGACGTCGGTCCCGGAGGCTGGTGGGGGCGGGCGTCGGCCGTCTCCTCCCCTGAGATCGCCGGGGGAGGAGGCGGTGTGCGGATCCGCCGTGGGGCCGGTGGCGTCCGGTGTCAGCCCTTGCTCACCGCGGTGAGGATCTCCGGGAGGCGGGATGCCGTGCGGGGGGCGGACAGGCGCAGGCCGAGGAGGGTGACGGCGGTGCCGTAGAGGGCGCCGGTGGGCAGGAGGAGCCAGCCGAGGCCGTCGCCGGTCGCGCTGACGTGGGTCCAGACGGCGAAGGCGATGACCGGGGAGCACAGCAGGGCCGCGGAAAGCATGCCGCCGAAGATGGCGATCCAGGCGAGCCCGGCCTGCCCCGGGGCCACGTTCTTGTAGCCCTCCTGCGGGATGGAGTACGGGAAGCGGGCCGACGCCCAGGCCCCGGTCGCCAGCATCGCGCCGAGCAGGGCGAAGGACACCCCGAGCACCTCGGGCAGCCGGGCCCAGTCGCCGACCAGCGCCGCCGTCAGGACCGTGACGAGGGTGGCGTAGGGCAGGGTGACGGCGAGCAGGGCGAGGGCCCGGCCGCGCAGTTCCAGGTAGGCGTCGCGGGGCGAGGAGATGGTGAGCGCGACCATCCAGAAGGCGGAGGTGTCCTGGCCGAACTGGTTGTACATCTGCACGCCGAGCATCCCGGCCGCGAAGCAGGAGAGGTAAACCGAGCCGGTGCCCTGGAGCGCGTTGAACACCGGCACGATCAGACCGATGGCCAGCGAGGTCACCCAGGCCGCCTTGGTCTTCGGGTCGCGCAGCACATAGCGCAGCGAGCGTTCCATCACGGTGCCGGTGCGGCCGGCCGGGAGCAGCCGTCGCCGCCCCGGGCTCGCGGTGCGCCTGCGGGCGGCGGTGTCGGGGGCCTGGACGGTGGAGGCGTCCGGGGAGGTCATCAGCCGGGTCAGGGTGCGCGACCAGGCGCGCAGCAGGACGGCGAGCGCGGCGGCGGCCAGGGCGAGCTGGGCCGCGGCGACGCCGTACGAGCCGTCGCTCGCCGAGTCGATCGCGTCCACGGCGGAGGCGGGCGGCACCCAGCGCAGCACGTCGGTGACCGGGTCGAGCCGCCCGAGCCCCGAGGAGCCGAGGCGCTGCGCGCCGAAGTTGACGAGCTGGGCGCCGACCGCGACGACGAGGCCGCTGAGCACGGCCAGGTCGCGGCCCTTGCGGCTGGTCAGCAGGCGGGTGTTGGCGGCGGCCACCGCGCGGGCCAGCGCCACGCACACCAGCAGCGCGAGGACGACGCCGACGACCGCGACGGCGTACGCCCCCGCGCCGTGCGCCACCGAGATCGCGCAGCCGATCAGCAGCAGCGCCGTGAACAGCGGTCCGATGCCGACCAGGGAGGCGGCCAGCAGGCCCCGGACGAGCGGGCGCGGGCGCAGCGGCAGCATCACCAGACGGGTCGGGTCCAGGGTCTCGTCGCCGCTGGGGAAGAACAGCGGCATCACCGCCCAGCCGAGGGCGAGCACGGCAGCGCACGGCACGGCCACGGACGCGGCGTGCTCATGGCCGCGCAGCAGCACGAAGCCGAGCAGTTGCAGGACGCCGAAGAGCAGGGCGACCACGGCGGAGGCGACGTACGCGGCGCGGCGTCCGCCGGACTGGCGCAGCCCGTTGCGCAGCAGGGACAGCTTCAGCCGGACGAGTACGGCGGTGACGGGGGCGGCCGGGGCGGCGGGAACGGCAGGGGCGGCGGGTGGGACGGCGTCCGTCCGGGGGCCGGTGCTCATCGGGTGCCGCCGCCCAGCCAGTCGAGGTCGGACCCGGCGTCCCGGCCCTGCGCGCCGACGAGTTCGAGGAAGGCCTGCTGGAGGGTGGGCGCGTCGCCGCGCACCTCGGCGAGCGGGCCGTGCGCGCGGATGCGGCCCGCGGCGAGGACGGCCACCCAGTCGCACAGGGACTCGACGAGTTCCATGACGTGGGAGGAGAAGACGACGGTGGCGCCGGAGGCGGTGTACCGCTCCAGGACGCCCCGGATGGTCTGCGCAGAGACCGGGTCGACGCCCTCGAACGGCTCGTCCAGGAAGAGCACTTCGGGGTTGTGCAGCAGCGCGGCGGCCAGTCCGATCTTCTTGCGCATGCCGGTCGAGTAGTCGACGACCAGTTTGTGCTGGGCGCCGGCCAGGTCGAGCACGTCGAGCAGCTGGGTCGCCCGCCGCTCCACCTCGGCGCCGGGCAGTCCGCGCAGCCGGCCGGAGTAGGAGAGGAGTTCGCGGCCCGAGAGGCGTTCGAAGAGCCGCAGTCCCTCGGGCAGGACGCCGATCCGGGCCTTCACGGCGACCGGGTCGCGCCACACGTCGTGGCCGACGATCTCCACGGTGCCCTGGTCGGGGCGGAGCAGGCCGGTCACCATGGACAGGGTGGTGGTCTTCCCGGCTCCGTTCGGCCCGACCAGGCCGATGAACCGGCCGGCCGGCAGGTCCAGATCGATCCCGGCCACCGCGACCTGCTGTCCGAACCGCTTCCACAGCCCTTGGATCCGTACGGCGCTGGTAGTCGTCACTGCTGCTCCCTCCGTCAGGAGGAACCCTACGGGGGAGCCGCCGGGACGGTCCCGGACGTCCGTCCCGCCTCCTCGCCGTCGCTCCGCCTCCTCGACCCGCTTCCCTGCCCCGGCTATTTGTCCCGGCCGCAGGCGTACGCCAGCGCGGGCACCAGTTCCTCCGCGTCCGGCAGCCACCGGTTCGCGGGGGTGGGGCGGCAGGCCCACTGCACGGCGCCGCGCGACCCGCACCGGGTGGGCGGCGCGGCGACCCAGCCGCCCTCGCCCAGCGCGGCCAGGTCCAGGGACCCCGGCGACCAGCCCAGCCTGCGCACCAGGCCGGGCAGCTTGGCGCAGGCGCCGGGCAGGACGAGGAACTGCATCCGGCGGCCCGGAGTGAGGAGCACCGGCCCGGGTGTCAGCTCCCACCGCTCCAGCCGGGCCAGGGCGAGGAACCCGGCGCTCTCCGGGACGCAGAGCGCGTCGAAGGAGCGCCCGGTGGGCAGCAGGATCGACGCGTCCGGCTGCTGCTGCCACATCCGGCGCGCGACGGTGGCGCTGCCGGTGGCGCGGGCCGCCCAGTCCTCGTGCGCCGGGTGTGCGCCGGGCGCGGTGCAGCCGGGGTCGCCGCAGGAGCAGCGCGGGGTCCCGTCGGCGGTCACCAGCCAGGTGCCGGGGACCACGTCCCAGTGGCGCTCCTCGGTGTAGCGAACGGCGGTCTCCGGCAGCGAGTCTCCGCGCTGCCCGGGGATCTGACCGGCGGTCTGTGCGGCTTCCGCGCCCGGGATCGTCTTTTCCACGCTCACTCAACTCCCGCGCCCACCTGGAGTTACGGGCACACGGGAGGCTCGGGAGGCGGCCCGCGCGCGGGGGAGGAGCATCCGGTCCGTACCTGGGGCGCACGGGTGCATGTGCGGGGGCGCGCGGGAGGGGCACCGGCGGGCGTGGGGTAGTGGTTGTGGGGGAGTTCGCGGCGGGGGTGCCCATGGGCGCTCACGGGCGTCCGTACGGGGGAATCGGGAGCGACGGGGGTGCGGCGGTACCAGGGGACACAGGGGTGTCCGCCTCGCTTTTCCGCTCCGGCACTCCGGCAATCTTCGCATGTCCCGCATTTTCGTTATGTCCGTGGGGCATTGATCTTCACGACCGGACAACTCGGCCGTGACGGGCGGGATCCGGTCGTGCAAGACACGTCAGAGTCGGTGCTTGGGCAGGGCACCGCAGCCACGCGAGCCGCCAGGAAGCAGGGGGTTTACGCCATGGCCGCCAGGCCTCTCGTCGCGCGGCAGCCGAACGAACGGTTGCAGGCGCTCATCCAGGAAGCGGGCTGTTCCAACGCCGGTTTGGCCCGCCGGGTCAACATGTGCGGCGCCGAACACGGCCTCGACCTGCGCTACGACAAGACGTCCGTGGCGCGCTGGCTGCGCGGACAGCAGCCGCGCGGCCGCGCCCCGGCGGTCATCGCCGAGGCCCTGGGCCGCAAGCTCGGCCGTACGGTCACGATCGACGAGATCGGCATGGCCAACGGCAAGAACCTCGCCTCGGGCGTGGGCCTCCAGTTCTCGCCGACCGTCCTGGGGGCCATCGAGCAGGTCTGCGAGCTGTGGCGCAGCGACGTGGGCCGGCGGGACTTCCTGTCCGGCTCCTCCGTCGCCGCCTCCGCGCTGGTGGAGCCCAGCCGCGACTGGCTGATCACCGCGCCGGACGGACAGGTGGCGCGCTCGGCCGGCCCGAGGGTGGGGCAGTCGGACGTGGCGGCGGTACGGGCCATGACGCAGGCGCTGGTCGACCTGGACCACACCCACGGCAGCGGGCATGTGCGCCCGGTGGTCGTGCACTACCTCAACAGTGTCGTCTCCGGGCTGCTCGCCGGATCCTACCGGGAGGCGGTGGGCCGTGATCTCTTCGGCGCCGTGGCCCGGTTGACCGAGCTGGCCGGGTACATGGCCGTGGACACCGGTCAACCGGGGCTCGCCCAGCGGTACTACATCCAGGCGCTGCGGCTCGCCCAGGCGGCCGGGGACCGCGGGTACGGCGGCTATGTGCTGGCCGCCTCCATGAGCCATCTGGCCGCCCAGCTCGGAAACCCGCGGGAGATCGCGCAGTTGGCGCGGGCGGCGCAGGAGGGGGCGCGCGGCCGGGTGACCCCGCGCGCGGAGGCGATGTTCCACGCCGCCGAGGCGCGCGGGCACGCCCTGCTGGGGGACGCGCGCGCGGCCCAGCTCTCGTCGGGGCGCGCGGTGGGCGCGCTGGAGCGCGCCGCGCCGGACACCGGGGACGACCCGGCCTGGATCGCGCACTTCGACGAGGCGTATCTCGCCGACGAGTTGGCGCACTGCCACCGGGACCTGGGGCAGGCGGAGGCGGCGGCGCGCCAGGCCGAGCAGGCGCTGGCGGGGCATCCGCTCTCGCGGACCAGGCGCCGGGCCATCGGCTATGTGCTGCTCGCCACGGCACAGGTGCAGCAGCGCGAGGTCGAACAGGCCTGCGCCACCGGCCTGAAGGCGGTGGAGCTGCTGGAGCGGCTGCGGTCCAACCGGGGCGCCGAGTATCTGGAGGACTTCCAGCAGCGCCTGGACCCGTACCGGGACGAGCCGGTGGTACGGGAGTTCGGGGCCCGGCTGGAGGTGCAGATGGCGGCGTGAGCGGGGGAGTGCCGGGCGCGCGGGGGAGGTACGGCGCCGCGGGACGCCGTAGAACAGCGCGCCCGGCCTCGGATCCGTTACCGCACCGGGGGAGGAGGGCGGCCGGGCCCCGTGCTGCGTGGCACCGGGCTCGGGGGACCCGGTAGCGTGAGCCGACGATTCCGCAAGTCCCCCATTCGTAGGAGTCCCGGTGACGCAGAGTGGACAGGGCGAGGAGCCCTCGGCGCGGCCCGCGCGCGAAGGCATCGTGCTGCCTTCCGACGGTGGGCAGCCCCTGCTGCCGGGCGCGACCGGCGGACCGGGCGGCCGTCCGCCCGCGCGGGCGGACGGACCGGGTCCGGCCGCCCGGCCGCCCGCCGGCGGACAGTCCTGGGGGCAGCCCTGGGGCCCGGAGGGGGAGCAGCGGCCGCAGTCCGGGCAGGACTGGCAGGCGCCGCCCACCCAGACGTGGGGGGCCGCGCCGTCGTATCCGCAGGCGCCGTCGGGCCAGTGGGACGCCCACGGCGGGTCCGCCGGGCACCCGGGAGCGGGCCCGCTCCCGCCGGAGGGCGCACCGGCCCCCGGGCACGGCCGCCACGGCGGCGCCCCGCAGCCGCCGTACCAGCAGCACCAGGGGTACCCGCAGGACCACGGCCCCCAGGGGCAGGTCCCCCAGCAGCACCAGGGATTCCAGCAGCACCAGCAGCACCAGGCGCCCCCGCAGCATCCGCACCAGCACCAGCACCAGGCGGCATCCCTGCCTCCGGCCGCCGGGCCGGGCCCGTACGGCACGTCCGCGGGTGTCCCGCTGCCGCCGGCCGCCGACGAGGGGGCCACCCAGTTCCTGCCGCCGGTCGCCGCCGGGTCCGCGGACGAGGGCGCCACGCAGTTCCTGCCGCCCGTGCCCGCCGCGCCGGTGGACGAGGGCGCGACGCAGTACATACCGCCGGTGCCGTCGGGCGGTATGCCGCCCGCCGTGCCCGGTGCCGGTCCGGACGCCGAGGCCACGCAGTTCATCGCGCCGGTGCCCGGCGGGCCGGGCGGGGCGTCGGCGCCGCCGTTCGGCGCGGGCCCCGGGGCGGGCGGCGGGCGGCAGACGCCCGCCGAGTTCGACAACCTGTTCCGCGACGGTTCGGGCGGCACCGCCCCGGGCACGCAGCAGCTCCCGCACCTCCAGCCGCGCGACGGCCGGTCCGGACCGGGTCTGCGTCCCGGCGGGGCGCCCGTCAACCTGGGCCAGCCGCCCGCGCAGACCTTCCAGCCGGGGCCGGGCGCTCCGGCCGGTCCGCCGTACGCGGGCGGACAGGGCGGCCCGGACGGCCCGGACGGTCAGGATGGCGCCGGGCGGCGGCCCCGCTCGCGGATGCCGCTGATCGCGGCGGTCGGCGTCGGCATCGTCGTCCTCGGGGTGGGCGCCGGTGCGCTGCTCAGCGGGGGCGGCGGCAGCGACGACAAGACCGACAAGGCAGCGAACGTCTCCTCGGCGGCCCCGGCCACCGGCGGTGGCTCCTCGGCCCCGGCCGCTCCCGACCCCGCCCGCGAGCAGGCGGTCGCGCTGGACAAGCTGCTCGCCGACAGCGGCGGCAGCCGCGCCTCCGTGATCAAGGCCGTGGACGACGTCAAGAAGTGCGACGACCTCGGCGAGGCGGCCACCGATCTGCGCAGCGCCGCCAAGCAGCGCGCCGCGCTGGTGAGCAGACTCGGCGCGCTGCCCGTGGACAAGCTGCCCCAGCACGCGGAGCTGACCGGCGCGCTCACCAGCGCCTGGAAGGCGTCCCAGTCGGCCGACCAGCACTACGCGGCCTGGGCCGACCAGACGCGTGGCAAGAAGGGCTGCGACAAGGGCCACGCCCGCAACACCAGCCATGCGCAGGCCGCCAACCACCAGAGCGGTGTCGCCAGCATCCAGAAGGCCAAGGCGGCCAAGCTGTGGAACGCCATCGCCCGGAAGTACGGCCTCACCGAGCGCCAGCCGACCCAGCTCTGACCCGTTCTCCGTTGCCCGCTCCCCGTTGCCCCGCTCCCCGTTGCCCCGCTCCCCGTTGCCCCGCTCCCCGTTGCCCCGCTCCCCGTTGCCCCGTGCTCCGTTCCGCGTGCTCCGTTCCTCGCGGCGGGGGCGCGGGCGGGGTCAGTCCGTGTCCGTCTCCCGGAGCGGCCCGGTGACGTCGACGAAGCCCTTCGTGGCCGCCACCAGCCGCCCCGCGCGCACCGCCTGGAGGGTCACCTCGGCGTTGGCCAGGCGGGCGAAGCCGGCCGGGGCGAACGGGCCGGACAGGGGCCAGCGCAGCCGCGGGGTCAGCCCGCCGGTGTCGACGGCCAGGCCCGAGTCGAGGGCGCGCCGGACGGTCCCGGCGTTCACCGGACCGGAGCCGATCTTCTCCAGGACGGCCCGGAGCACCGTGTAGGCGATCCACGTCGTCTGCACCCCGGCGTCCGCCGGGTCGACGCGGTTGTCGCCGAACGCCTGCTCGTCGATCACCTTCTTCATGGCGTTCCAGCGCGGATCGTCCGCCACCGGGTACCAGCCGGTGACGGACGCCCCCTCGTACGGGCCCGCCCGGCCCCCGCTCGCGTCGATGACGGTCTGGTCCACGTTGCCGAGCACGGCGGCGGTGCGCACCGCCGGGTGACCGGCGCCGGCGCGGCGGAAGGAGTCCATGAAGATGCTGGTGCGCTCGCCCAGGGCCGGGATCACACAGCCCTTCTTCCCCGGCCGGGAGGTCGCCTGCGCCAGCGCCCTGGCGGCCTCGCCCGCGTACTCGGTGGCGTCCTCGGCGGCCGGCTGGTCGTGGGCGGCGCGGTGGCCGCCGGCCTTCAGACCGGTGTCGAGCAGTCCGGGCAGCTCGTCGCCCGCGATGCTGTCGGGCCGCACCAGGGCGACCGGACCGCAGTCCTTGGCCAGTTCCCGGCCGAGGCCGACCAGCAGCGCGGGCTGGCCGCCGTTGACCGGGTAGGACAGGGCGCGGGTGAACTCGGCGGTGGTGAGGCCGTAGCCGCCGATGTAGGGGATGCCGGCGCTCTCCAGCGGCGGGAAGAAGGAGTCGCTGTACTGGCTGTACGAGCCGACGACGGCGGCCACGTCCTCCTTGACGGCGAGCCGGGCGCACTTGGCCGCGGCCACGCTGTCGTTGCTGTCGTTGCAGGTGAGGACCTTGAGCTTGTGTCCGGCGATGCCGCCGGCGTCGTTGACCCAGCGGGCGTAGGCGCGCGCCATGGCGGGCATGCCGGGCTTGTTGGTCGCCGGGGTGCTGTCCGGGGCCCAGGTCATCACGGTGACGGTGTCGTTCCCCGAGCCCCCCGTGGTGCCGGGGACGACACCGCAGCCGGCGGACAGCGAGACGGCGGCCGCCAGCGCGCCCGCGGTCCGGAGGGTTCTCCTCCGTCCGGCGGGCCGCGCGGCGGCGGTGCGGAGTGCGGTGTGCCTGTCTCGCCTGCCGGTCATGCTTCCGCACGATTCCGGCACATCCCTAACCCCGGAGTGATCCATGGTCGACAATGGGTGACGCACAGGTGAATTGCGGGGGCCGGTGGGGACACCGGGAAGGAGAACGTACGATCGATGACCGTGCAAGGTTCGGAGAACTCTTCCCGTCGTGGCCGTCGCTCCTCCACCATGGGCGGCATGCCACTCAACGACATGCCGTGGTGGCGCTGGCGCTGCAATGTGCGTTCCGCGCTGCACATGCTCTCCGACCCGGTGTTCCAGCGGGACGTCTGGCTCGCGGGCGTCGAAGGGTACGGCGACGTCACCGACGCCGTCTACCGCCTGGTCGAGGACACCTGGCTGGACAGCTGGTCCGCCGAGAAGTACGTCGGCACGATCTTCCGCGACTCGCAGGAGGCGGCCCTCGTCGACACGGCCGTGCTGCGGGTGCTGCGGATCATGCACCAGGTGGGGCCGGACGCCCCGGTGTCCGCCTATCTCGACCACCACGGCTGGCCGGAGGCGGTGCGGGCGGCGCACGACGCGCATCTGCGCCTCGCGGCCAGTGACGGCGACGACCCGGCCGCGCCGCCGCGCAGCCTGGAGACCCTGCGCCTCATGACGCGCGCCGCGTAGCCGGGGCGGGCCGGGCCGGGCCGGGGCGATGGTGCCGTCCCGGCACGCGGGACGGCGGCCCGCGCCGGGCGGACCGTGTGGGACCCTGTTCGGCATGACTGAGCAGTCTCCCCGTTCCGCGACGGCCCCGGCCGAGTCCGGCCAGGCCGACCAGTACGTCCTGACCCTCTCCTGTCCGGACAAGCAGGGCATCGTGCACGCCGTGTCGAGCTATCTCTTCATGACCGGCTGCAACATCGTGGACAGCCAGCAGTTCGGCGACCAGGACACGGGACTGTTCTTCATGCGGGTCCACTTCTCCGCCGAGCCGCCGGTGACCGTGGACAAGCTGCGGGCCAGCTTCGCGGCGGTCGGTGACTCCTTCGGCATGGACTGGCAGCTCCACCGGGCCGAGGACAGGATGCGGATCGTCCTGATGGTCAGCAGGTTCGGGCACTGCCTGAACGACCTGCTGTTCCGCGCCCGGATCGGCGCGCTGCCGGTGGAGATCGCGGCAGTGGTGTCCAACCATACGGACTTCGCCGAGCTGGTGGGCTCGTACAACATTCCGTTCCATCACATCCCGGTGACCCGGGACACCAAGGCCGAGGCCGAGGCGCGGCTGCTCGAACTGGTCCGCGAGGAGGACGTGGAGCTGGTCGTCCTCGCCCGCTACATGCAGGTCCTCTCCGACGACCTGTGCAAGCAGCTCAGCGGCCGGATCATCAACATCCACCACTCCTTCCTGCCGAGCTTCAAGGGCGCCAAGCCCTACCACCAGGCGCACGCCCGGGGCGTGAAGCTGATCGGCGCGACCGCGCACTACGTCACCGCCGACCTCGACGAGGGCCCGATCATCGAGCAGGAGGTCGAGCGGGTCGGCCACGGCGTCACCCCCGACCAGCTCGTCGCCATCGGCCGTGACGTGGAGTGCCAGGCGCTGGCCCGCGCGGTGAAGTGGCACGCCGAGCACCGCATCCTGCTCAACGGCCGGCGCACGGTGGTGTTCGCGTAGGACGGGTGCGCCGCGCGGGCGCCGTGCGGGAGCCCCCGCACGGCTCGGCCCGGTGTCTCACATCCGGCTCAGCGCGGCCGCCGCGCACAGGACGTCGCTGACCGCGTCCGGATCGCCGTCCTGTCCGGCCGCCGCCTCGCGCGGGGCGACGTGCCCGGCCGCCAGTCGGCAGAACTCCACTCCGTCCAGGGCCACATGGGCCACCTGGTGCTCCGCCGAGCCCACCGCGCCCGGCGCGTCCAGCGGGACCAGCCACTCGCCGCCGCCCAGGCCCTCGATCTCCAGCCGGACGCTGCGCGCGGGGGCGCCCACCGCCACCAGGTGCCGCCCCGTCCGCGCGGGCGCGGCGAGCCCGGCCCGGCGCCGGGTGGCCAGCGCGCCCGGCAGCATCCGGGCGGCCAGGTCGATCATCTCGTGCAGATGGCGCGGGGCGGGCGGGTCGTAGGGGTAGTCCACGGCCTGCGCGATGTCCTCCGCGTGCACCCAGCATTCGAACGCCCGGTCGACCATCGCGTCCCGCAGCGGCAGGGTGAAGTCACCGTACGGAACCGTGCACGGAACCGCGTACGGATCACCGGGCGGGCCAACGGACCGGCCGCCCGGCACACCGCCCGCACCAGCCGCACCGCCCACACCAGCCGCACCGCCCGCACCGCTCACGGGGCTTCCCGCCGGGCCGTCCGTACCGGTGAGGGACGCGGTCCGGACGAGCGCGTGGGTCTGCTCGCGCCAGGGCCCGCGGACCGCGCGGGTCGGCGGGGAGGGCCGGGACCGCCCGTACGCCTCGGTGCGCGCGGCCGGATCCGGTCCGCGCGCGGACCGGCCGCCGAGCGGGTCGTCCAGGCCGCCGAGCGGGTCGTCGAGGCCGAGCGCCACCGCCACCAGTCCGTCGGCGCTCGTCAGATGCGCGATGACCCCGGCGACCGTGCTCCGCCGGCTCACCGCCTTCCCGTCCTCGAACCACCGCAGCCGCACCGGCGCGTGCCACTCGGCGTTCCCGAAGTCCTGGAGCAGCGCGTCCAGGCGGGCCGTCTCCGCGTCGTAGGGCGCCGCCCAGCCGGGCACCGGGACGCTCGGGGGCCGCCGCTCCAGACAGGCGTCCAGGACCCGGGCCCGCAGACCCGGGTCGAGGTCCAGGCTGTCGGGCCGGTGCAGCAGGCCGACCGCCCCGCGCAGCCGCAGCGCCTCGTCCGCGCAGTCGCCGCAGCCGCCCAGGTGCTCCTCGACGGCCGTCGTCTCCCGCGGCGTGCAGGCGGCCAGGGCCCAGGCGCCGAGCAGCGACTTCAGGACGTGGTGCTCCGGCACGGTCGGACCCTTGGTCCGTGCCGCCTCCGGCGCCGGGACGGGCGGCGGTCCGCCGCTCCCGGCCGCGCGGCCGCCGGTGTCGTGGGCGGTGGCCAGCAGATGCAGCCCGAGGCGCAGGCGCCGCCGGGCCTCGTCCGCGGAGACACCGAGGTCCGCGGCGGTCCGGTGGTGGTCGCGGCGCTGGAAGTAGGCCAGGTCGAGGGCGGCGCGCAGCGGGGCGGGCAGGGAGTGGACGATGTGGTCGGCACGGGCGGCGACGGAGGCGGGGCCGGCGGGGGCGGCGCCGGTGGTGCGCAGTCGTTCCGCGGCGAGCCGGTGCGCCAGCGCGGTCAGCCAGGAGCGCAGCGGGCCCTCGGCCGGTTCGTAGGCGCCGGGGTACTGCCAGACGTGCAGGAAGACCTCGCGGGTGACGGTGTCGGCCGCCTGATCGTCGCCGAGGACACGGTGCGCGAGCCCGTGCACGAGCGGGGCGAACCGGTCGTACAGCTCGCCGAGCGCCGCCGCCTCGCCGCGGGTCAGCCGCCGCCGCATCTCGCGGTCCCAGCGGGGCGGTGCGTCCTTCTTCGCCATGCGGCCCCCTTCGCGCCCGGCCGTCCCGAGGGTGCTGCCCCGGGGAGGTGACCGGTCCAGCGTGTCTGCCCGGTCTCCTCGAACGTAGTCGGCACATTCGCCCGCGCACGCCCCTTTGTGCCGTTGTGCGCCCCCTGGAGAGCCCCAGGTGGTAGAGGAGCGTACGAGGCATCGGCTACCCCCTCTCTTCCAGATCATCTGCGATCGGGTCTGATGGAAAAGATCCCGAATGTGACTGAAACAAGTCCTCTGGGGCACCATGGTCGTTTGCTGTGCGGCGTTTGGGGGAACGGCCGCTGGGCAGCCGCGCGGAATGAAGCGTAGGAACTGCTTCCGTTTCCGGGCGGTTCCGGGCGGTTCCGGGGAAGATCCGGCGAGCGGAGGGCAGGCCGTGGCGTTGAACGTGACCGGCGACGGGCAGGGCGGATGGAGCGTCCTGCGGGTCGCGGGCGAACTGGACCTGGTGACCTCGCCGTTGCTGCGCCAGCGCGTCCATGACGTGGTGGCCGAGGGACGGCACGACCTGGTGCTGGACCTCTCGGAGGTCTTCTTCTGCGACTCCAGCGGGGTCGGCGTGCTCATCGCCGCCCGCCGTCTGATCCGCTCCTGCCAGGGCCGCCTGCGGCTGATCCTGCCCGCCGGGGGCGCCGTCGACGGGTCCCACGTCAACCGCGTGCTCGGCGCCCTCGGCGTGCGCCGCCTCTTCGACGTCTATCCCGACCTGGCGGCGGCCGTCGACGACGAACCCCTGTCCGCCTGAGCGAGCCCCCTCCGGCCTTCCGCGCTTCCCACGACCCGTCCCGCACGCTCCACGCGCTCCCTGCGCTCCCTCCGCGCTGTTCGTGCCCTCCGTGCTCCGGTCGTGTCCGGGATTCACCCGGTCCTGGCACAGCCACGGCGTTCCGGCCCCTGGGGGCCACCCGCGTCGTACGCTCCCAGCCAACGCAGACCCCCACATGTGAGGCGGCCAGAGAAGACATGGTCAGCAGCGAGTACGAGCGCAGGATCGCGGCCCGGTTCGCCACCTTCGACCAGGACGGCAACGGCTACATCGCCCGTGAGGACTTCGGCGTGGCGGCCAGGGCGCTGCTCGCCGAGTTCCGCACCCCCGCGCGCTCCGACAAGGGCCAGGCCCTGTACGCCGGGGCGGAGGCCTTCTGGCAGGGCATGGCCGGGATCGCCGACCGCGACGGCGACCAGCGCATCACCCGGGAGGAGTTCGTGACCGGCGCCGTCAAACGGCTGCGCGACACTCCCGAACGGTTCGCCGAGATCGCCCGTCCCTTCCTGCACGCGGCCCTGGCCGTCGCGGACGGTGACGGCGACGGCGCCGCGACCGTCGCGGACACGGTACGGGTGCTCAGGGTGCTGGGAGTGCCTGAGGAGATCGCGCGGGCGACCGCCGCCGCGCTCGACGCGGACGCGGACGGCCGGGTGGGCGAGGACGAGATCGTGCCGGCCTTCGCCCGCTATTTCACCGTTCCCGAGTAGGCGCCGCCGTGCTGTGCCGTCCGGCTGTGCCGCTGCCCGCGCCGCCCCTTGGGCCCCTTGGGTCCCCTGGGGCACCGGTCCTTCCGCCGCCCTCCTCACCACTGCCCGTCCCGCCGTCCGTCCCGCCGTCCGTCCCGCAGTCCGTCCCGCCGTCCCGCCCGTTGCCCCGAACAGCCGGGCGGTGGTGTGCGCGTGTGCGAGAGCCGGGCGCAACACGCCCGGACGCGCGAGCAGTTCGGATGACCTGCCGGGGCCCGGCCGGGGCCCGTACGACGGCGCGGCACGCCCCGGCGGCGCGGTGCGCCGGGGACGTACGCCCGGCGGGACACGGCCCGCCCGGCGGTGCGCCGCCGCCGGTCCGGCGGGTCCTCGCGCGGGTCGCGCGCGCGGCCGTGAGCCCGCTCCCGCGCACCGCCCGCGACCGCCTCCGGGCGCCCGAGCGCACCCGCCTCACCAGGCAGTCCACGCGCGCGCCCGCCTCGGCGGGCCGGTGGCGCGAGGGATCCGCCGCCGTGTCGATGTCACGGAGAGTGATCGACGACCGGCCGGAGCGGACCGGCCGTCACGGCACGGCGTACGGACCGCCGGACCGCGGTGAGGGGCTGTTCGGCAGCCGCCTCTTCCAGGACGCGGCACATGATGATCACGGAGAGTCGCGGCCGGATGGTGCCGTCGACCGGACTCGTCACGTCCCGGAGTCACCGTCCGGCTCGGGTACCTTGTGTGAGATGCGAGTGGTTCCGAGGGCCGGGCGTCCCGGTGTTGCCCGTGCGGCGGCCCCGGATCCGGCGGTGCGCGCCGCTGTTCACGAGGTCGGGCGGCCTGTGTCGCCCATGGGTTCGATTCCCGGTGACGGGCGTCGCACAGTATGCCGCACGGGTACTCCTTCGCGCGGGAATATGCCCGAAGCGCTTGTTGCGGTGACGGTACGTCAACCATGCTGTCTGGCAAGGGAGTCACAGTCCGTGACCCTTGCTCTGGCCGTTGTTCTGGCCATGCAGAGAATGGCTGTGCTCGCGGACCCCGCACGGTGCGGGGTGGCGGGTCCGCCGGTTCGGATGGTGTGAGCGGTGCAGGTGCTTCAAGTGCAGCTGGAGATCCGGCCCGACCCCGCAGAAGTGGGGCGAGCCCGCAGGTGGGCCCGGTCGCGTCTCGCCGGGTCGGGGATAGCGGCCGACGAGCCGCTCGCCGAGACGCTGGTCCTGCTCGTCTCCGAGCTGGTCACCAACGCGGTGGTGCACACCGGCTGTCCGGCCGTGCTGCGCCTCTCCCTGCCCGGCACGGCGGCCGGGGCGGCGACCGTGCGCCTGGAGGTGGCCGACGCCAGCACGTGCGCGCCCGTGCCGCGCTGCGCGGGCGACGAGGCCACGGGCGGCCGCGGTCTCGCCCTGGTCGACGGCCTGGCCGACCGCTGGGGCTGGAGCGCGGAGGGCGCCGGCAAGCGCATCTGGTGCGAACTGGACCGCTGCCCGCCGCCGGTGGCGTCCGTCACGGCGCGGCCCGCGGGCTGCGGCGGCCAGGCACCCCTGTGCGACGGCACCGGACTCGACGCGGCCGCCTGGCAGGCCCCGGCCTACCGGGCGGCCGCCCGGCCGAACGGCGCGGACCACGAGGGTGTGGTGCACGGGGCGTTGAGGTACCAGGCGGTGTAGGCGGCCCGGAGGGACCCGTGAACGGTGCGGGCGGGGTGGCGTGCGCCGGGGGGTGCTTCTGTGCGCGCCCGTTGTGATACCGGCATAACGGGCGAATCTCCGAGCAGCCATTGACGGTCCGTGTCCGTTTGATCACGCTTGTGGCAGCGATTCGCCGTGAGGGGACGTCGAGGGAGCCCGGGGGTCGGAGCCCTCGACGCATGTGAGTCGTGAGGTCGGCGTCGACCGGTCCCTTCAGGGGTGAGGGGGGTGGGACCGGTGCGCCGGAGCCGGACGGCGGTGCGCGGTGCCGTGCTCGGGGCGGGCATGGGCGTACCGCCGTCCGGACGTCGAGGTCCCCGGGGCGGGGCCGTCCACAGCCTGTGGACGGACGGGCGGGCGGGCGGTTCCGTTCCGGCGGCTTCCTCAGTGCGCGGCGGTCGACGACACGGCGGCCCGCGCGGTGCGCTCCACCAGCGAAACGCCCTCGCTCATCGAGGCGTTGCCGTCGGACAGCACCGCCACCAGGCAGGGGCGCCCGTCCACGGTGATCCGCCCGACGCTGTTCACGTCCCAGAGGCCGGAGGTGCTGCGCTGGAGCCAGCCGTTCTTCAGCGCCGCCCCCGCGGGCGACCCGGCCGCCGAGACACCCCAGTCCTGGCCGTCGGCGATCCCGTTCATCAGGGTGCGGACATAGGCGCGGGAGGTCGCGTTCAACGCACCGCCGCCTGCTGTGCCGCCGCTCTCCGGGGCGAACACGGCGCGCAGCAGCCGTATCTGGTCGCTCGCCGTCGTCCGGGTCAGACCCCAGCGGGGGCCGGAGCCGCCCCGGGTCTCGGTCAGGCCCAGCCGCCGGTTCGCCGCGTCGAGCCCCGGCGCCTCGCCGATCTGCCGCCACAGGGCGTTCGCGGAGGCGTTGTCGCTCTGCCGGATCATGGGCTCGGCGTAGGCGCGTTCCTGCGCGGTGAGGGTCCGTCCGGCGTCCTGCGCCCGCAGCAGCGCCGCCGCGAGGATGTCGACCTTGATGATGCTGGCCGTGTCGTACGCGGTGTCGTCGCCGTACACGGCGGGCCGCTGCCGCGAACCGTCCAGCGGGAGCACCGCCGCCGTCACCCGGGGCGCGCCCGCCCGTGGCTCCTGCGACTGCGACTGCGACTGCGACTGCGACTGCGACTGGGCCTGGGTCTGGGTTCCGGACTGGGCCTGGGCGGCCTGGGCCGGTACGGCGGCGCCCAGCGCGCCCGCGGGCAGCAGTACCGCGGCCAGGGCGAGCAGGGCTCCGGTCTTCGGGCGGCGCTGCCGGGAGCGCGAAGGGTTCGGCATGGGGCGAAACATAAACAGAACACCCGGCGGCGGGCGGTGACGCCCGTCACCCTCGTCCCTGTTTCACCTGAATTGTGAGAAGGGTCATGGGGTCGGCGGGGAGCGGGGCGCGGGGTCAGGCGGAGGCGGCGGTCGCCCCGGCCGCGGTCCGGAAGGTGCGCCGGTAGGCGGTCGGCGTCACGCCGAGGGCCGCCTGGAGGTGCTGCCGCATCGACTGGGCCGTGCCGAACCCCGACTCCTGGGCCACCTGGTCCACCGACAGGTCCGTGGACTCCAGCAGGTGCCGGGCCCGTTCGACCCGCTGCCGGGTGAGCCACTGCCCCGGGCTGACCCCGGTCTCCTCGCGGAAGCGGCGGGTGAAGGTCCGTACCGACATGGCCTCCTGCTCGGCCATGTCGCGCAACTGGATCGGCTCGTGCAGCCGCCCCAGCGCCCAGGCGCGGGCGGTGGTCGTGCCCGCCGCCGGTGCGTCCGGCACCGGCCGGTGGATGTACTGCGCCTGCCCGCCGTCGCGGTGCGGCGGTACGACGGTGCGCCGGGCCACGTCGTTGGCGACCGCGGTGCCGTGATCGCGGCGCACCATGTGCAGGCACAGGTCGATCCCGGCCGCGACCCCCGCCGAGGTCAGCACGTCGCCGTCGTCGATGAACAGCACGTCCGCGTCGACGTCGATGCGCGGGAAGAGCCGCTGGAAGCGCTCGGCGTCGGCCCAGTGGGTGGTCGCGGGGCGGCCGTCCAGATAACCGGCGGCGGCCAGCACGTACACACCCGTGCAGATGGAGGCGAGCCGGGTGCCGGGCCGGATCCGGGCCAGCGCGGCGGCCAGCTCCCCGGTCAGCCTGCCCTCCTCGTACAGCGGCCCCAGCTCGTACGAGGCCGGGACGACCACGGTGTCGGCGCCTGCCAGGGCCTCCGGGCCGTGTTCGACGACGATCGAGAAGTCGGCGTCCGTCCGCACCGGGCCCGGGGGCCGGACCGAGCAGGTGACCACCTCGTACAGCGGGCGGCCCGCGGCGTCCGAGGGGCGGCCGAAGATCCGGTGCGGGATGCCCAGCTCGAAGGGGAGCAGCCCGTCCAGCGCGAGCACGACGACGCGGTGCGGGCGGTACGCGCGCGGGAGCCCTGCCCGGTCTCCGGGGCCTCCCGGCTCCTCCGGCTCTTCTGGCTCCGCCGGGTCCGCCAGGTCTGCCGGGCCCTCCGGCTCCGCCGGTTCTTCCGAGCCGTTCCTGTTCCTGTTCCTGTCCATGACGGAGTCCATGGCCCGATTCTAACGAATGCTGTCCTTCGGGCCACTCGTTGCGCGGACGCGCACGCCCGAAGCTGGGTGACGTGACCCAGACAACGCACCCCGCATCCGGCACCTCCGGGGCCGGTACCGAGGAACCGCAGCCGCCCCGCAGCCGGGCCCGTGTGCACCGCGCGTGGTTCGTCGCCGCCGTCACCTTCGGCACCATCATCGGAGCGGCGGCGTTCCGGTCCCTGCCCGGACTGCTCTTCGACCCGCTGCACGACGAGTTCGGCTGGTCGCGCGGCACGATCGGCGTCGCCGTCTCGCTCAACCTGGCGCTGTACGGGCTCACCGCGCCGTTCGCCGCCGCGCTGATGGACCGTTTCGGCATCCGCCGGGTGGTCGCCTTCGCGCTGGTCGTGATCGCCGTCGGCTCGGTCCTGACCGTGTGGATGACCGCGCCCTGGCAGCTGTGGCTGTGCTGGGGCCTGCTGGTGGGCCTCGGGTCCGGCTCGATGGCGCTGGCCTTCGCCGCGACCGTCACCAACCGCTGGTTCACCGAGCGGCGCGGCCTGGTCAGCGGCATCCTCACCGCGGCCTCCGCGTCCGGCCAGCTGATCTTCCTGCCCATCCTGTCCTGGACGGTCCAGTCGCACGGCTGGCGCCCGGCCGCCGTCACGGTCGGCCTCGCGGCCCTCGCCGTCGTCCCCTTCGTCTGGCTGCTGCTCCGCGACCACCCGGCCGACCTGGGCGTACGGCCCTACGGCGCGACCGAGTTCGTGCCCAAGCCGCCGCCCGTGCCGGGGGCCGCCCGGCGCACGCTCGCCGTGCTCTTCTCGGCGGTGCGCACCGGCCCGTTCTGGCTGCTGGCCGGCACCTTCGCGATCTGCGGCGCCTCCACCAACGGCCTGATCCAGACCCACTTCGTGCCCGCCGCCCACGACCACGGCATGCCCGTCACCACGGCGGCCTCGCTGCTCGCGGTCATCGGGGTGTTCGACGTGGCCGGGACCATCGCCTCCGGCTGGTTCACCGACCGCTTCGAGCCGCGCCGGCTGCTCGCGGTCTACTACGCCCTGCGCGGCGTCTCCCTGCTCTTCCTGCCGATGCTGCTCGCGCCGGGCGTGCACCCGCCCATGGTCTTCTTCATCGTCTTCTACGGCCTGGACTGGGTCGCCACCGTGCCGCCCACGCTCGCCCTGTGCCGGGAGCACTACGGCGAGGACAGCGCGATCGTCTTCGGCTGGGTGCTCGCCTCGCACCAGGTCGGCGCGGCACTCGTCGCCTACCTCGGCGGAGTGGCCCGCGACGTCTTCGGCTCCTACGACGTCGTCTGGTACGCCTCCGGGGCGCTGTGCGCGGCGGCGGCGCTGATGGCCCTGGTGATCCGGCGCCGGCCGCCCGTCCTCGCGGGGGCGCTCGCCTAGGTCGTCCTCCTGCGCCCCCGGCGCCCGCCCCGGCGCCCGCTCAGGAGCGGGCCTGGGAACGGGCCTGGGAACGGGCCTGGGAACGGGCCGCCGCGCGGGCGATCTTCCGGGCGTCCAGGGCCAGTTCGCGGAGCATGCCGCTGATGGGGTTGGTGAAGCCGGTGAAGTACAGGCCGGGCGCACCGGCCGGGGCGCGCGCGCCGGTCACCACCGGACGGCCGCGCTCGTCCAGCACGCCGAGGTGCCCGACCAGGGGCTCCAGGCCGCGGGCGTAGCCGGTGGCGGCGATGACCGCGTCCGGCCGGATCCGCTCGCCGTCGGCGAGGACGACCTCGCCGTCCTCGAAGCCGTCGACGGCGGCCGTGATCTCGACCCGGCCGGTGCGCACGGCCTCGATCAGACCGACGTCCTGGACCGGGATCGCCCCCTGCCCGACCCGCGTGTACAGGCCCGTGTCCGGGCGGGGCAGGCCGTGCGCGGACAGGTCGGGGACGCTCAGGCGGCCGAGCGGTCCGGCGAGCCTGTCGACGAGCGCGACGGGCAGCCGTCGGCACAGCACTCCGGTGTACTGCGCGGGCCACCCGGCGGTCGAGCGGCGCAGCAGGTGCGGGGCGGTGCGCACGGCCAGCCGCACCCGCGCGGCGCCGCCCTCCACCAGGTCGACGGCGATCTCGGCGCCGGTGTTGCCGATGCCGACGACGAGCACGTCCCGTCCGGCGTACGGGCCGGGCGAGCGGTAGGCCGAGGCGTGCAGCAGCTCGCCGGTGTACGCGGCGCGGCCGGGCCAGTCGGGCAGGCGGGGCGTGTGGTTGTAGCCGGTGGCGACGACCACGGCGGTGCCGGTCAGCTCCCGGCCGCCGGTGGCGCGCAGCAGCCAGCCGGTGCCGTCGGCGGTGCGCTCCACCCGGGAGACCTCGACCCCGGTCACGATCTCCAGCTCGTGGTGCTCGGCGTACTTCTCCAGGTACCGCACCACGTCGTCGCGCGCCACCCAGCGGCCGAACCGGCGCGGTATCGGCAGTCCGGGCAGCGCCGAGAGCCGTCGGGTGGTGTGCAGGCGCAGCCGGTCGTAGTGCCCCCGCCAGGAGGCGCCGACCTGGTCGGACCGCTCCAGCACGACGGCGCGTACGCCCCGCGCGCGCAGCGCGTACGCGGCGGCGAGGCCGCCCGGACCGGCCCCGATGACATAGACGGGCCGGTCGGTCTGCCCGGGTGCGGGCACCGGCGGCGGAGCGGGGGCGGCAGCGGTGGACGGGGAGTCGGCCATGAGCGCGAGCGTAATCACGCACCCGGTTGATGGGTCTCGGTCAAGACCGGAATTGGTTGCGGATTGATCACGTACGACTCGATCGGGTGCGGCCGCGTGCCGGGCCGGGGCGCCGTGCCCCACGACAACTCAGGTGTCGGACTCGGTGGATTCGGCCACAATGGCCGGATGGCCGAGATATCTGACAAGCCCCTCGTCGACCCCGCTCCCGTGCTGCGCGGCCACGGCCTGCGGCTGCGGCTGTGGGACCTGGAGTCCGAGGCCGATCTGGCGGCGTGGCTGCGCGGGCGGACGGACCCGGATTTCCTGCGCTGGAACACCCCGCTGGTGAGGGAGCAGGAACCGGCCGACGCGCGGGAGTCGCTCGCCTCCCACCTGGACACCGCCAAGGGCGGCATGGGCATGCCCTTCTGCGTCACGGACGAGGCGACCGGCGCCACCCTGGGGCACGTCGGGATCGGCGTCCTCAGCCGCCCGATGCGGTCCGGACGGGTCGGCTACTGGGTGCTGCCCGAGGCCCGGGGCCGCGGCGTCGCGACCCTCGCGCTGCGCCTGGCGGGACGCTGGGCCTTCGACGAGTTCGGCCTGCACCGCCTGGAACTGGACCACGCCGTCGGGCACGAGGCGTCCTGCCGGGTCGCCGAGCGCTGCGGCTACCTCTACGAGGGGACCGCGCGCGGTGCCATGTGGCAGGCGGGCCGCCACGACGCCTTCCGCGACTGCCACCTGCACGCCCGCCTCGCCACCGACCCCGAGCCCGAACTGCCCTGACCCGCGGCCTCGTTGCCCCGCCGGGAAAATCACAGGCGGCTCCGGGCGCGGCGGTGGAGCATGAGGCATGACCCACGACGACTGGCACTTCACCCGTGACCCGGACGAATTCCTGGACCGCGCGGGGGAGTTCCTGCGCTCGCGCGCCGTACAGCACACCGTGCACCTGACCGTGGCGGAGACGCTGCGCACCCGCGGGGCCCGGGTGTACGGCGCGAGCGACCCCGAGTTCGGGGTGCTGGCGGGAGCGGACGGGCACGGCGTGCGGGCGGCGTTCCTGCGTACGCCGCCGCATCCGCTGGTGCCCACCGCGCTGACCGGGCGGCAGGCCGACGCGCTGGCGGCGCGGCTGGCCGGGCGGGAGCACGACGGGAGCGGCGGCCTCACCGGAGTGAACGCCGACGACGCCACGGCCGCCGCCTTCGCCGCCGCCTGGCGGCGGCACACCGGCGCCCGTACCGCCGTCCGGCGGCGGCTGCGGCTGTACCGGCTGGGCGAGCTGACCGCGCCGCGCCCCGCGCCGCCGGGCCGGGCGCGCACCGCGGGCGCGGCGGACCGGGAGCTGCTGGCCCGCTGGTACGTGGAGTTCTCCGCCGCCGTCGGCGAGGCGGCCGTCCGCGATCCGGCGGACTGGGCCGCCGACCGTGCCGAGCGCGGTGACGTGCTGTTCTGGGAGGCCCCGGACGGGACGCCCGTCGCCATGGCCGGAAGTGCGCCGCCGGTCGCCGGTCAGATCCGGGTCAACGCCGTCTACACCCCCGCGCACCTGCGGGGCCGCGGCTACGCGGGCGCCGTCACTGCGGAGGTCAGCCGGGCCGCCGCGCGGACGGACGGCGTCCGCGAGGTGCTGCTCTTCGCCGACCTCGCCAACCCGACCAGCAACGGCCTGTACCAGCGCATCGGCTACCGCCCGGTCTCCGACTTCGCGGAGCACGCCTTCACCGGATGACGCCCGGACGACGACCGGAAGGCGACCGGACGACGACCGGAAGGCGCCGGGCCGTGGCGGGAGCGGTGCGAGCGCCGGGACCGGGCGGCGGCCTCACGGCCACAGCAGCTCCCGCACCCAGCCCCTCTCCTCCCGTCCCTCTTGTCCCCCCTGCCCTGCCTGTTCCTCCCGTCCCTCCTGTTCCGCCCGCGCCCGGTAGCGCAGGCGGACATGGCGGCGCCGGGCGTCGCCCTGGAAGAACTCGACCTCGTCGGGGCGCAGCCGGTAGAGCGTCCAGGAGGGGGCGTCCGTGTCCGGTGCGGCCTCGGCGCGCTGCCAGGCCGCGGCCGAGGCCCGGTCCAGTTCGCCGAGGGAGCCGAGGAGTTCGCTCTGCGCCCCGGTGAGGGCGGCGGCCAGCGCCCCCGTCGAGCGGGCGTGCAGATCCGTCCGCGCCTCTGCGCGGGGCGCGGTGGTGACCGGGCCGCGCACCCGGACCTGGCGGCCCAGCACGGGCCAGTAGAAGAGGAGCGCCGCATGCGGGCGGGCGGCCAGCTGGCGGCCCTTGCGGCTGCCCGCGTGGGTGGCGAAGGCCCAGCCCCGCGCGTCGGCGCCGTGCAGCATCACCACGCGTACGTCCGGGTCGCCCCCGGCGTCGGCCGTCGCCAGGGACATGGTGTGCGGCTCTGGCTCACCGGCCGCCACCGCCTGCGCGAACCACGCGGTGAACAGGTCCAGGGGGTCGGCGGGCGCCTCGCCCGGATCGAACGCGGGCAGCCGGGTGACCTCCGGGTCCCACACGCGCAGCGACCTCAGCAGGGCGTCGAGATCCGTGTCCATGCCCCGAGTATCGCTCGCCCCCGGCACCCTGGCGTTCACCCCCGCCGCCGGGCGCGCAGGTGACCGCGCCCCGCAACACGACAGGCGGCGGTCCACCCGGGTGAACCGCCGCCTGCCTGACAGGACTTGTGGCCTGGAGGTGCCGTGAGAGCGCCCGGCCGGAGGGTCCGCTATCTCGTCGGCTTCCTGCCGGTGACACCCAGGTACACCAACAGCGCGAGGTTCGGCTTCAGTTCGGCCTGCTTCACGCCCCAGGAGGTGAATCCCTTCTGGTGCGAGGCGACGGCGGCGAGCATCGTCACCAGCGAACCGGCGACGGCGGCCGGGTTCACGTCCTTGTCGACCTTGCCCTTGGACTGGAGTTCGGCAACCGAATCCGCGAGGGAGCCGTTCACCGCGTTGAGGATCTTCATACGGAGTTTGTAGAAGCGCTTGTCGCCCTCGGCCGCCCCGAGGTCGATCACGCGCAGGATCGCGTCGTTGCGGCGCCAGAAGTCCAGGAAGCCGTCGACGAGTTCCTGGGCCGTCTGCCAGCCCGCCTTGCCGGCCCAGGACCTGCCTTCGAGCAGTCCGGCCAAATCGGCGCCCTCGGCGGCCATTTGCTCGGCGATCTCCAGGACGGCACCCTCGACGTCCGGGAAGTACTGGTAGAAGGTCGCGGGCGAAGTGCCCGCCTTCCGGGCGACATCGATGACCTTGACGTCCCGGTAGGGGGAGGAGCTGAGCATCTCGCTGAGGCAGTCGAGCAGCTTCTGCCGGGTCGCCTGCCCACGCCGGCCGGCCACGCGGCCGTCGACGGTACGCACTTGTCCTGTCATGTCGTCAGCTTACCGAGGGGTGATGGGAGCGCGATTCGGCCGACTGCAAATGGGTCGCGAGGGCGCTGCGAGGCTGGTGTGCCTGGTCTGCGCGGTGCGGCAGTCCCGGCTACTTTGACGGCATGGCCGAAAACAGGGCATCCGCGTACACGGAGGGCGTCCCCTGCTGGGTGGACGCACAGCTCCCCGACACCGCCGCGGGGTGGCGCTTCTACGGTGAGCTTTTCGGGTGGACCTTCGAGGAGAGGGAGGCGTACGGCGGCTCCGTCGTGGCCCTGCTGGAGGGGGAGCCCGTCGCGGCGCTCACCCCGAAGTCGGACGGCCGGATGCCCACCGTCTGGACGGTGTACTTCGCGGCCCCGGACCTCGGGGCGCTGGCCGGGCGGATCCGGGCGGGCGGCGGCCAGCTCCTCGGTGAGCCCCGGCAGCTCGGCCCGTACGGCACCGCGGCGCTGGCCGCCGGTCCGGAGGGCGCCGTGTTCGGGCTGTGGCAGCCGGGGCGGCACGCGGGCTTCGGCCGCCGCCACCGGCCGGGCAGCTTCGGCTGGGTCCAGCTCTACACCCGTGACACCGAGGGCGCGAACACCTTCTACGGCGGCCTCTTCCACGCGGCCCTGTTCGGCCCCGGCGCCCGGCCCGACTTCGGCCGGGCCCCGGTCGGGGACGTCTTCCCGGCCGAGATGCCCCCGCACTTCCTCGTCCACTTCCTGGTCGAGGAGGCCGCCACCGCCCTCGACACGGTCGTCCGGCTCGGCGGCCGGGTCCAGGTGCCGCCCTTCGAGACGTCGTACGGGAAGGTCGCGGTCGCCGTGGACGACCAGGGGGCGTCCTTCGCCGTCATGGAGCGGTGAAGATAATGGCGGGGCGGTGAAGGTCGGACACCTGACACCGTCCGCACGGCGGGAAACCGTCATTCCGCGCCGAAAATACACCAGGACATCCCGGTTCGTCGGCGGGTTCGCAACCAGTGCCGCGGCCAGGAAGAATCGGAGTGCGTGCCGCCACGGCGGTGCGGTGGTGAGACGCTGCACGGGGGCCGCGGACACACGGAGGTGGCGCGGCTCGTACGGGGAGGTGGCAGGCAAGTGGTGGATCAGCTGACGCAGCACGATCCGCGGCGGATCGGTCCGTTCGAGGTGCTGGGACGGCTGGGCGCCGGCGGCATGGGACTGGTCTATCTCGCGCGCTCGGCGTCCGGCCGGCGGGTGGCGATCAAGACGGTCCGCACCGAGCTGGCCGAGGACCAGCTCTTCCGGGTCCGCTTCACCCGCGAGGTGGAGGCGGCGCGGGCGGTCTCCGGCTTCTACACGGCCGCGGTGGTGGACGCCGACCCGCGCGCCGCCGTGCCCTGGCTGGCCACCGCCTATGTGCCCGCGCCGTCGCTGGAGGAGATAGTGACCGAGTGCGGGCCGCTGCCCGCGCAGGCGGTGCGCTGGCTGGCGGCGGGCGTCGCCGAGGCGCTCCAGTCCATCCACGGCGCCGGGCTCGTGCACCGCGACCTGAAGCCGTCCAATGTGCTCGTCGTCGAGGACGGGCCGCGGGTGATCGACTTCGGTATCGCCTCCGGCGTCTCCAACACCCGCCTGACCATGACGAACGTCGCCGTGGGCACGCCCGCCTACATGTCGCCCGAGCAGGCCAAGGACTCGCGCAGCGTCACCGGCGCCAGCGATGTGTTCTCGCTCGGCTCCATGCTGGTCTTCGCCGCCACCGGACACCCGCCCTTCCACGGCGCCAACCCGGTCGAGACCGTCTTCATGCTGCTGCGCGAGGGCCCGGACCTCGAAGGGCTCCCGGACGAGCTGCGCCCGCTGATCGAGTCCTGCATGCAGATGGAGCTGGCGGCCCGGCCCACCCCCGCCGACCTCCAGTCGCAGCTCGCGCCGCACCTCTTCGGCTCCGGCTCCGACGACAGCGGCACCGCCTCCGCCTGGCTGCCCGCCCCGGCGGTCGGCCTGATCGAGTCCCGCCGCGGCGGACGCCTCGTCCCGCCGCCGCCCACCTCGGGCGGCCCGGCGAACGGCGCCCGGCCCCCGATGGCCCCGCCGCCCCCGCCCTCCTACGACCCCGCCGTCCCGGCCCCGCAGGCGCCGCCGCTGCCCGCGATGCCCGCGCCGGTCGGCGCCCCCGACAGCGGCCCGGTGCGGCTGGCCGGTGCCGCCGCGCCCATCGGCCCCGGCCCGCGCGTCGCCGACGCCCGCGCCGCCGCGGTGAAGGCGCCGCCGCCGGAGGCGAGCCTCGCCGCCACCTGGTCCAAGCCCCGCCCCGGCGCCGCGCCCGTCGTCCCGGCCGCGCCCGCCGCGCCGCCGGAGACCGCGCCCGGCTGGCGCCCCTGGCGCTTCCGGATGTCCAACGACGTCTGGGGCACCCCGGCCGTCGCCTCCGACCTCGTCTACGTCACCTCCTTCGAGGTGCACGCCCTGGACGTGGCCACCGGCCGCCGCCGCTTCAAGACCCGGGACGTCGCCTGGTCCATGGCGGTCGCCGACGGCCGCGTGCACGCCTCCGACGGCCCCACCCTGTTCGCGCTGAACGCCCGCGACGGCGCCGACCTGTGGCGGCTGCCGACCGACGCCTGGGTGTACACGATCCAGGCCGAACGGGGCACGGTCGTCACCGGCACCCGCGGCGGCGGCGTCCAGGCGTGGGAGGCCGCCGGCGGCCAGAAGCTGTGGGAGATCACCGGCTGCCAGACCGACTTCGAGTCGCCCGAGGCGGGCCCCGCCCTGCACGAGGGCACCGTCTACGTCTGGCAGGACGCCCGGCTGCGCGCCCTGGAGGCCCGCACCGGCGAGGAGCGCTGGTCCTACCCGATCGGGGACGCGGCCTCCTGCGGCGGCGTCCCGGTGCGCATCACGGCGGCACCCGACGGCTACGCCTACATCGCGGCCGGCACCCGGGTCCTCGCCGTCGACGTGGTGAGCGGCCATGTCCGCTGGCACTTCGAGGCGCCCGCCGTCTTCCTCTCGCCGCCCGCCTTCGTGCCGGGCCCGGCGGTCACCGGCGGCGGCATCTACCTCGCCGACTACCTGGGCACCGTCTACGCCCTGGACGCCACCGACGGCCGCGACCGCTGGCGGATCGCCACCGAGGCGCGGGCCTCCGTCGACCCGGTCCTGGTCGCCGCCGGGCATGTGCACGTCGGCAGCGGCAAGGGGCTCTACACCCTGGACGCGGTGACCGGCACGCCCAAGTGGCGCTTCCAGTCCGGCGGCGAGATCGTCGGCTCCCCGGTGGTCGCCGAGGGCCGTATCCACTTCGGCTCCACCGACCACCTGCTCTACACGCTCAAGGCCGACGACGGCCGGCTGCGCTGGAAGCTGGCGACCGGCGGCGAGATCACCGGCTCACCGGTGGTCCGCGACGGCGTCGTCTACGCGTGCAGCAAGGACCGCTGCGTCTACGCCCTGGACGCCGAGAAGGGCACGGGCACGGCCCGCACCACCGCCTGAACACACACGTCGGCCGCGACGGCTCCCCCTCCGCGCCGCCGCGGCCGATCCCCCGTGTGTGCGAACGGACCCGGCTCAGGCCTTCTCGTCCGTCGCGTGGATGTTGTCCGTGCCCGCCTCGCCGGCGTCCTCGTCCGCCTTGAGCGGGTTCGGGGTGGTCAGCGGCTCGCTGGTGGCGTGGATGTTCTTCGCGCTGACCGCGCCGCCGGGCTTGGTGCCGGTGGCGTGGATGTTGCCGTTGCTCTTCTCGTCGTCGCTCATGTCCGCTTTCCCCGTCTCAAGGATTCCGTTCGTTGGCCGGGCAGTCCGCCCGGAGGCTCCCCCGAGGGCCTCCGGGCGGACTGCTCGGGGCCGTTCACCCTATGGCACGGCCCTGATCCGTTCCGCCTGCCCCCCGACGCGACGGAACGACAGGTCGAGAGTGCCGTGCGGCGATAAACAAACGATGAACGCCCGGCCCGGGGACGGCCCGTGGGCTCAGGCCACGGCGAGCGGGTTGATCAGCGCCCGGACCGCCTCGGCCTCCGGCGCGCCCGACGCCTCGTAGAGCGCCAGGGCGTCCTGCCAGCAGACCTGGGCGCGGCCGGTCTGCCCGATGCCGCTGAGGGCGCGGCCGAGCACGACGAGGACGTTCCCGCGCCGCCAGTCGCCGCCGATGTCCCGGAGCACCCCGAGGGCCAGTTCGGCGCCCGCCGCGGCCTGCGCGGGCCGCCGGGCGGCGAGGTCGACCTCGGCCAGCCGGAACAGCGTCATGCCCGCCCACAGTTGCTGGCGGCTGTCCTCGAAGACGGTGAGCGCTTCCTGGAGGCGGGCCGCCGCCTCGCTCGTCCGGCCGCTCTGGGTGAGCGCCAGGCCCAGCGCGTAGCGGCCGTTGGCGCCCTTGAGCGCGTGCCCCATGTCGTCGTACATGTCGGTGCCCTGCTGGGCCAGCGACACCGCGCTGTGGGTGCGCCCGCTGTCCAGGTGGATCCGCGACAGGTTGCACAGCGCGCTGGCCTCGCCCGCGCGGTCCTGGCAGGCGCGGAACCCCTCGATGGCCCGGGTGAGCAGGCTCTCGCCGTCCTCGAACCGCTTCTGGTAGATCGCGATCACGCCGAGGGTGTTGTACGCCCAGCAGGCGGCCAGCGGATCGGTGCCGGAGCTGAGCCGCGCGGAGTGCTCGGCGGCCCGCACCGCGAGGTCGAAGCGGCCGGTGATGCTGTGGACGTAGGCGAGGCAGATCAGGGCACGGGCCTCCGCCCGCGGGGCCGCGTCGCGTTCGGCCGCGTCCCGCAGCGCGGCGGCGACGCTCTCGTACGCCTTGGAGTTGGTGCCCGACTCGGCGAGGTCGACGGCCGCCCACAGGGTGTCCACGGCCCGCTCCAGGGACGCGGGCCGGGTGGACTGGCGGACGCAGGCCAGCAGCGAGACCGCCTCGGTGTACAGCCAGTCCTGGGCCTTGTGCCGGTCCTCGAAGACCAGCCCCGGGTGGCGCGCGGTGTGCAGATGGTCCACCAGCCGGTCGCCCGGCCGCTCCAGCGCGTACGCGCCCGCCGCCGTGGCCAGGTAGAAGTCCAGCAGCCGCGACAGCGCCGCGTCCCGCTCGCCGGGCGGCTGCTCGTCGCGTTCGGCGCAGGCGCGGGCGTAGAGCCGGACCAGGTCGTGGAAGCGGTAGCGGCCGGGGGCGGCGGACTCCAGCAGGGAGGTGTCGACGAGCGCTTCGAGCAGGTCCTCGGTGTCCTCGGCGGGCAGGTCGAGGACGGCGGCCGCCGCGGCGAGGGAGATGTCCGGGCCGTCGGCCAGGCCCAGCAGCCGGAAGGCGCGGGCCTGGGCGGGTTCCAACTGGCCGTAGCCCAGCTCGAAGGTGGCCTTCACCGCCAGGTCGCCCGCCTGGAGTTCGTCCAGGCGGCGCCGCTCGTCGGCCAGCTTGGCGGCCAGCACGGAGACCGTCCAGGTGCGCCGGGCGGCCAGCCGGGAGGCGGCGATACGGATGGCCAGCGGCAGGAAGCCGCAGGCGGCGACCACGTCGAGGGCCGCCTCGCGCTCGCTCGCCACCCGCTCCTCGCCGACGATCCGGACGAAGAGCTGGAGCGCCTCCTCCGGGCTCATCACGTCCAGGTCGACCAGATGGGCGCCCGCGAGTCCGACCATCCGCACCCGGGAGGTGACCAGCGCGGCGCAGCCCTCCGTGCCCGGCAGCAGGGGTCTGATCTGGGCGGCGTCGCGCGCGTTGTCCAGCAGCACCAGGACCCGGCGGCCGTCCAGGACGGAGCGGTACAGGGCGGCCCGCTCCTCCAGCGAGTCGGGGATCGCCGAGTCGGCGGTGCCCAGGGCGCGCAGGAAGGAGCCGAGGACGGTCTCCGGTTCGGCCGCGCGCTGGCCCGCGCCCTGGAGGTCGACGTAGAGCTGGCCGTCGGGGAAGGACGCGCGGGCCCGGTGCGCCACATGGACGGCCAGGGTCGTCTTGCCGACCCCGCCGATCCCGGCCAGCGCCGAGACGGCCATCACCCGGCCCTCGGCCGAGGCCAGCATGTCGCTCAGCTCGGTGACGAAGGACGCGCGGCCGGTGAAGTCGGGCACGGTCGCGGGCAGTTGGGCGGGCCGCACCGGTGCCGCCACCGGCTCGGGCGCGGGGGCGGAGGGCTCGGCCAGGGCCGGGTCGGCGCGCAGGATCCGCTGCTGGAGCTCGCGCAGCGCCGGGCGCGGGTCCACGCCCAGTTCGTCGGCGAGCAGCCGCCGGGTGTCCGCGTACACGGCCAGCGCCTCGGCCTGCCGGCCGCTGCGGTAGAGGGCGAGCATCAGCAGCTCGCGCAGGCGTTCGCGCAGCGGGTGGGCGGCGGTGAGCGCGGTCAGCTCCGAGACGGCCTCGCCGTGGCGGGCCTGCTCCAGGTCCATGTCCAGGCGCGCCTCCAGCAGTTGCAGCCGCCACTCCTCGAGGCGCACCCGCTGGGCCTCGGCGTACGGACCGGGCACCCCGGCCAGGGGCTCGCCGTCCCACAGGTGCAGCGCGCGGCCCAGCAGTGCCCGTGCCCGGTGCAGGTCCCCGGCGGCGCGGGCCTTGTCCGCCTCCGTGCCGAGGTCCTGGGCCGTGGCCAGGTCCAGCGCGCCCGCGTCGAGGCCGCGTACGGCGTAACCGCCGGACTCGCTGACCAGCACCCCGGGGTCCAGGATCTTGCGCAGCCGGGAGGCGTAGGTGCGCAGCGCCGCCAGCGCCTGCGAGGGCGGCTCCTCGCCCCACAGGGCGTCGATCAGCTCGGCCGCCGTCGCCGTGCGCCCCTCGCGCAGCAGCAGCGCGGCGAGCAGGGCGCGCTGCTGCGGCGACCCGGTGGGCAGCGGCTCCTCGCCGCGCCAGGCGCGCACCGGTCCGAGTACGCAGAAGCGCAGCGCCGCCGGCGGTCCGGCACGCCGCTGCTCAGGTACTCGGGGTACACCGTCCATCGCTGCTCCCTGGCCGCCAGCCGAACTGTCCTTCTTCGATAGGTCAGTTTGCCTTCTAAATGGCAGATGCGTCAGCTCCGGGAGACGGCGATCACAGGTCGTGGTGCCCGGTGACACAAGGCCCACACATGCTCTCCGCATCCGGAGAGCGGGCCGCGCCCGGGTGGCAAGCGCTCTCAGTCCGCCAGGTCCACCCGGACGGTCAGCAGGTCGGTCCCGAAGGCGCGGACCGCCGCGCTGTTGAACCGGGGCAGGCGGCGCAGCCGGGCCGCGGCGTCGTCCTCGGGCAGCAGGTGCGCGGTGCCGTGGTGCCAGCGGCCCCCGATCCGGACCCGGACCGCGGGGTCGGCCAGGATGTTGCGCACGTACTGGGAGCGGGTGCCGAACTCGGAGACGATCCAGAAGGACTCGCCGGTGCGGCGGCCGCCCACGGGGGTGCGGCGGGGCAGGCCGGAGACGCGTCCGGTGGTCTCCAGCAGGGTCTGGAGCGGGAGGCGCCGGGTGACCGGGTTGGCGACGTACCGCTGGAAGCGGGTGACCATCCGGTGCTTCAGGTCGCTGTGACGGGTCATGGGGCGTCAGCGTAGACCGGGGGCGCGTCCCGGGCAGTGGGCGCCCGCCGGGTGACGGGTGGTCACCGGGTGCGGGGCGGTCACCGGGTCGCCCGGCCGGTGGCGCGGGCTCTGGCCCGGACATGGGCGACGTAGCGGACGGTGAAGACCATCGGGATCGCGAAACCGGCGATCTGGATGACGGCGGCGAGGGCGGAGTGGGCGTGCCCGGCGTGGCTCAGCAGGGCGAGGACGACGGCGGTCACGGCGAACGCGGCGGTCCACACCGCGGTGATGACGGTGTTGGTCCGGATGAAGGGCTTCAGTCCCCACACCTCGCGCGGCGTGCCGCGCTTGGCGATGCCCAGGGTGAACGGCCTGCCGATGAGCAGGGAGACCCCGGCGATGACGGCGAGGGTGCCCGAGGAGAGCGCTGCGGAGTAGGTGTGCACGCCCGAGTCGTGGTCGGCGAAGGCGACGGCCGCCAGCACGGCGAAGAAGACCGCCGAGCCGGACTCGATGATCAGCGCGTCGAAACCGGCGCCGGAGCGCACCTGGCCGACGATGACCGCGACGGCGATGACGAGCGCGGCCAGGGCCGCCCACTGCCAGCTTCCCGAGGGCAGCACCGCGAAGACGATCCATGGCAGGAAGGTGCGCAGATAGGACATGGCGTTCCCCGTTTTCCCCGATGGCACTTACTTCTGTTCTGACATGTCGAAAGTAGAAGGTCGAGGGGTGACATGTCAACACTGGAAGGTCGCGGCTACAGTGGGGGCATGAGCCTCAGACACGCACTGCTCGGCCTGCTCTCGGAGCGCCCCGCCAGCGGCTACGACCTGCTGAAGCGGTTCGAGACCTCGTTGGCCAACGTCTGGCCGGCCACCCAGAGCCAGATCTACACCGAACTGACCAAGCTCGCCGGTGCCGGACTGATCGAGGTGGCGGCCGAGGGCCCCCGGGGCCGCAAGGAGTACGCCCTCACCGGCGGCGGACTGGCCGAACTGCGCCACTGGCTCACCGCGACCGAGCCCCAGCGCACCGTCCGCAGCGACATCCTGCTGCGCGTCTTCTTCCTCGGCGTGCTCACCCCCGCGCAGGGCCGCGCCTACCTCACCGGCCTCGCCGAGATGTCCGAGCGCGAGCACGGCGAACTGCGTCGGCTCACCGACTCCATCGACTGGGGCGACGACAGCCTCTCCGTGCACGGCCGCATCGCCCTGGAGTACGGACTGCGCTTCAACGCCATGCGCCGCGAGTGGGCCCAGTGGGCGGCGGATCAGATCAAGTGAGCGGGGGCCGGGCGGCGCGGTCGCGCCCGCCGCCGTGATCAGCGCCGGTGATCAGCGCACTCGTATGCTCGGAGGATGACGACTTCCGCGACCTCCGGAACCGGCCCCACCGAGAACTCCCTGCGCCGCGCCCTCAAACGCGCGCGGGACGGTGTCGCGCTCGACGTCGCCGAGGCGGCGGTGCTGCTCCAGGCCCGCGGCGAACACCTGCGCGACCTCGTCGCCTCCGCCGCCCGGGTGCGCGACGCCGGGCTCGACGCCGCCGGGCGGCCCGGCGTCATCACCTACTCCAAGAGCGTCTTCGTCCCGCTGACCCGGCTGTGCCGGGACAAGTGCCACTACTGCACCTTCGTCACCGTCCCCGGCAAGCTGCGCCGGGCCGGGCACGGGATGTTCATGTCCCCGGACGAGGTGCTGGACATCGCCCGCCGGGGCGCCGCACTCGGCTGCAAGGAAGCCCTCATCACCCTCGGCGACAAGCCGGAGGACCGCTGGCCCGAGGCGCGCGAGTGGCTCGACGCGCACGGCTACGACGACACCATCGCCTACGTCCGCGCGATCTCCGTCCGCATCCTGGAGGAGACCGGACTGCTGCCGCACCTCAACCCGGGCGTCATGAGCTGGACGGACTTCCAGCGCCTCAAGCCCGTCGCCCCGTCCATGGGCATGATGCTGGAGACCACCGCCACCCGCCTGTGGTCCGAGCCCGGCGGCCCCCACCACGGCTCCCCGGACAAGGAACCCGCCGTGCGGCTGCGGGTCCTGGAGGACGCCGGACGCTCCTCCGTCCCCTTCACCTCCGGAATCCTCATCGGCATCGGCGAGAGCCACGAGGAGCGCGCCGAGTCCCTGTTCGCGCTGCGCAAGGTCGCCCGCGCCCACCACGGCATCCAGGAACTGATCATCCAGAACTTCCGCGCCAAGCCGGACACGGCGATGCGCGGCATGCCCGACGCCGAACTGGACGACCTGGTCGCCACCGTCGCCGTCGCCCGGCACATCATGGGCCCCGCCGCCTGCCTCCAGGCCCCGCCCAACCTGGTCGACGGCGAGTACGAACGCCTCATCGAGGCCGGCATCGACGACTGGGGCGGTGTCTCCCCGCTCACCATCGACCACGTCAACCCCGAGCGCCCCTGGCCGCAGATCGACCAGTTGCGCGAGCGCTCCGCCGCCGCCGGTTTCGAGCTGCGCGAACGGCTCTGCGTCTACCCGGAGTTCGTCACCCGCGGCGAACCCTGGCTCGACCCGCGGCTGCTCCCGCACGTCGGCGCCCTCGCCGACCCGGACACCGGACTGGCCCGCGAGGACGCCGTCGTCGAGGGCCGCCCCTGGCAGGAGCCCGACGAGGCGTTCACCGCGTCCGGCCGCACCGACCTGCACACCGCCGTCGACACCGAGGGCCGCACCGGCGACCGGCGCGGCGACTTCGACGAGGTCTACGGCGACTGGGAGGCCCTGCGCGAGGCCGCGGCACCCGGCATGGTGCCCGAGCGCATCGACACCGACGTACGCCAGGCGCTGCGCACCGCGGCCGACGACCCGACGCGGCTGACCGACGCCGAGGCGCTGGCCCTGCTGCACGCGGACGGGCCCGCGCTGGACGCCCTCACCCGGATCGCGGACGACGTCCGCAGGTCGGCGGTGGGCGACGACGTGACGTACATCGTCACCCGCAACATCAACTTCACCAACGTCTGCTACACCGGCTGCCGCTTCTGCGCGTTCGCCCAGCGCCGCACCGACGCCGACGCCTACACCCTCTCCCTCGATCAGGTCGCCGACCGCGCCCAGCAGGCCTGGGAGGTGGGCGCGGTGGAGGTCTGCATGCAGGGCGGCATCCACCCGGACCTGCCCGGTACCGCGTACTTCGACATCGCGCGCGCGGTCAAGGAACGCGTCCCGGGCATGCATGTGCACGCCTTCTCGCCGATGGAGGTGGTCAACGGCGCCTCCCGCACCGGGCTGTCGGTCCGGGAGTGGCTGACGGCGGCCAGGGAGGCGGGCCTGGACAGCATCCCCGGCACCGCGGCGGAGATCCTGGACGACGAGGTCCGCTGGGTGCTGACCAAGGGCAAACTGCCCGCCGCCACCTGGATCGAGGTGGTGACCACCGCGCACGAGCTGGGCATCCGCTCCTCGTCGACGATGATGTACGGCCATGTCGACCAGCCCCGCCACTGGCTCGGCCATCTGCGCACGCTGGCCGGGATCCAGCAGCGCACGGGCGGGTTCACCGAGTTCGTGACGCTGCCCTTCATCCATACCAACGCGCCCGTCTACCTGGCCGGTATCGCCCGCCCCGGCCCCACGGTCCGCGACAACCGGGCGGTCACCGCGATGGCCCGGCTGCTGCTGCACCCCTGGATCCCCAACATCCAGACGAGCTGGGTCAAACTGGGCACGGAGGGCGCGGCCGAGATGCTCCGCTCCGGCGCCAACGACCTGGGCGGGACCCTCATGGAGGAGACCATCTCCCGGATGGCGGGCTCCTCCTACGGCTCCTACAAGTCGGTCAAGGACCTGACCGAGGTCGCCGCCGCGGCCGGCCGGCCCGCGAAACCGCGCACCACCCTCTACGGTGAGGTCCCCGAGGAGCGGCAGCGCGCGGCGGCCGCCTCCGACGGCCATCTGCCGCGGCTGCTGCCGGTGCTGGACTGAACCGCGCGGGAGGCGGCCCACAGTACGATGAGCCGACGGTTCCCGGGGCCGAACAGCTGAGTAGCCGAGGAGATGCGTGCCCATGCCTGCCCGAATACCTTCGTGGGCCTGGGTCAGCGGCCTCACCGTCGCGGCGGTCGTCGCGGTCGGAGCCCTCGCCGCCCAGGCGGACCAGGGCCCGCACCCCGTCGCCGCCGCGCCCCGTCCGAGCGCCTCGGCCTCCGCGGGCAAGCACCCCCCGGCCGCCGCCCCCAAGCACACCGCGCCGCCCGCGGCCCCGACCGGCTCGGGCACCGGCCGCCGTGTCGTCTACTCCCTCGGCCAGAAGCGCGTCTGGCTGATGGACGAACGCGGCATGCCCTCCCGGACGTTCGCCGTCTGGCCCGGCACGGTCAGCCCCGACCCGGGCGCCTACGCGATCTCCCAGCGGGTCGCCGACCCCACGAAGGGCTCGGACGGCGTGGAGATCGAGCACATCATGTACTTCGCCGGGAAGGCGGGCGTCTTCGTCGCCTTCAGCAACGCCGTCGACGGCTCCTCGCCGCCACCGGTCGCCGAGGGCATCAAGACGGGCGGCGTCCGCACCGGCAAGGAGGACGGCACGGCCCTGTGGGACTTCGCGGCGAAGGGGACGCGGGTGGTCGTGGTCGACTGACGCCCCGGCCCCGCGGCCACCGCCTCCCCGGCGGCGTCGTACGCCTACGCGGCCCCGGCCCCCCTCGGGTAGCGGGCGAGCCAGCCCGGGGACGAGCCGGTGGGGCCGTGCAGGGCGGGGCCCTGGGTCATCTCCATCGCGAAGTCGTCCGCGAGGACCAGCAGGGTGGGGCGGCCCTCCAGTTCGGCCAGCCAGGCGGGCGGCAGGGCCGTCTCGCCGTGCAGGGCGCCGAGCAGCCCGCCGGTGAGCGCACCGGCCGCGCCCGAGGGGCCGCTCTGGTTCACCGCCAGGCACAGCCCGTGCCGTACGTCCTCGCCGACCAGCGCGCAGTACACGGCGACCGCGAGCACGCCCTCCGCCGCACCCCGCCCGGCCAGTTCCGCCACCCGCGCCGGGCCCGGCATGCCCTGGCGGACCGCGCCCAGCGCGTGCTGGAGGGCGTCCGACACCGGCTCGTGGCCCGGCCGCACCGCGAGCAGCGCCAGCGCCTTCTGCACCGCGGCGTCCAGCGCGTCCCCGCGGGCCAGCCCGTGCACGATCACGGCGTACGCGCCGGCCGCCAGCCACGCCGAGGGGTGGCCGTGGCTCTGCGCGGCGCACTCCACCGCGAGCTGCACGACCAGCTGGGGCTCCCAGCCGACCAGCAGCCCGAACGGCGCGGACCGGGCGGCGGCCTCCGGACCCGCCTCCCCGGGGTTCTTCGGCGTCTCCGGGGTCCCCATGACGGTGTCGCCGAACCCGCCGAGCAGCGCCCGCGTCGGCTCCCGCCGGGCGTACAGCCACTCCTCGCGGGCCAGCCAGCCGTCGTCCTCGCGGCGCTCGTCGGGTCCCCAGTCCCGCTGGGTGGCCGCCCAGCGCAGATACGCGCGGTGCAGGTCGGTCGGCGGGTGCCAGGCCCCGGTGTCGCGGCGCACCTGCGCCCGGATCAGCCCGTCCACGGTGAACAGCGTGAGCTGGGTGAGGTGCGTGATCCCGCCGGGCCGCCCGTGCGCGGGGGCCAGGTCCGCGATCCCCTCGGGGCCGTGCGCCGCGCGGATCGCGTCGAGGCCGAGCCCGTCCACCGGGGCCCCGAGCGCGTCCCCCAGCCCCACGCCGAGCAGCGTGCCCCGCACTCTGCTGCGGAAGTCCTGCTGCTCGGCACGCCCCCAGACCACCCCGGACGTCGTACCCACCCAGACCTCCTCACGGCACCGTCCGTACGTACGACGTTCGGCACTGTAGCCGAACGGGAACGGTGCGTTCAGGGGCTCCGTGGGCGCGGCCCTCACGACGGCGGGGTGCCCACCACGTCGTCGCCCGCGCCCGCCGGGGCCGGTACCGCCGCCGAGGAGGCGCCGTCGCCGTCCCCGTCGGTGTTGACCCGCTCGATGACGGCGAGCCGTTCGGGGGTGTCCTCCGGGCGGACGTAGCCGATGACGACGTACAGGACCAGGGAGACCGCGAGCGGGATCGACACCTGGTACTGGAGCGGTACGCCGCCGTCCACGTGCGCGTCGACCGGGTAGTTCACCAGCCAGAACGCCAGCAGACCCAGCGCCCAGCTGGTGAGCGCCGCGGTCGGTCCGGAGCGGCGGAAGGGGCGGAGCAGGCCCAGCATCATCGGGATGGCGATCGGGCCCATGAGACCGGCGACCCACTTGATGACGACCGTGATGATGTCCTTGAAGGCGGGGGACTCGACCTGGGTCGCCACCGCCATGGACAGGCCGAGGAAGACGACGGTCGTCACCCGGGCGGCCACCAGCGCGCCGCGCGTGCCCCACGCCCGCGCCCGCCGCGACAGCACCGGTGCCACGTCCCGGGTGAAGACGGCGGCGATCGCGTTGGCGTCCGAGGAGCACATGGCCATCGTGTGGGAGAAGAAGCCGACGACGACCAGGCCCAGCAGCCCGTGCGGCAGCAGTTGTTCGGTCATCAGGGCGTAGGAGTCGGAGCCGTCGGGCCTGGCCGCGTGCACCAGCAGCGGCGACATCCACATGGGGAAGAAGAGGACGGCCGGCCAGACGAGCCACAGCGCGGCGGACAGGCGCGCCGAGCGCTCGGCCTGGCGGGCGCTGCTCGTGGCCATGTAGCGCTGGGCCTGGTTGAGCATGCCGCCGTTGTACTCGAAGAGCTTGATGAACAGGAAGGCCAGCAGGAACACCGTGCCGTACGGGCCGACCAGCGGCTTGCCGTGGCCGTGCAGGGCGGGCTCGTCCCAGGCGCCGAGGAAGCCGATGCCCTTGTCCTCCAGCTTGAGGACGACGGCCACGAACATGGAGACACCGGCGAGCAACTGGATGACGAACTGCCCCAGTTCGGTGAGCGCGTCCGCCCACAGGCCGCCGATCGTGCAGTAGACGGCGGTGATCGCCCCGGTGATGAGGATGCCCTGGTCGAGGCTGATCCCGGTGAAGACGGACAGCAGGGTCGCGATCGCCGCCCACTTGGCGCCCACGTCCACGATCTTCAGCAGCATGCCGGACCAGGCGAGCGCCTGCTGCGTGGGGAGGTTGTAGCGGTTCTTCAGATACTCCAGCGGCGAGGCCACGTGCAGCCGGGAGCGCATCCGGTTGATGCGCGGCGCGAACAGCTTCGAGCCGATGGCGATGCCCAGGGCGATGGGGAACGACCAGGTGACGAAGGAGGTGACGCCGTAGGTGTAGGAGATGCCCGCGTACCCGGTGAACAGCACCGCGCTGTAGCCCGACATGTGGTGCGAGATGCCGGACAGCCACCAGGGCATCCGGCCGCCCGCGGTGAAGAAGTCGCTCACGTCGCCCACCCGCCGGTGCGACCAGAGGCCGATCGCCACCATCACACCGAAGTAGCCGATGAGCACGGCCCAGTCGAGACTGTTCATGTGCCCCCTTCCAGGGTCCGCCTTGTGAACTCCGCTCAGCAGGTGGGCACTTCGCCTGAACGGGGGAGGGGCGACGAAGGCCGCGAAGTGCCCGCTCATCGTGGGATCGCTCGCATGGGCACGACAAGAAAGCGGAAGGTCAAGACGGAGTAAAAGGTTCTGCTTGCTGACCTTGGTTCAGCTATATGAACACGCGGGGGTGGTGTCGGGGTGTTCCGGCGGGGCCGGTCCGGGCAGGGCGAAGCCCCCTCGGCAACGACGGCGGACCGGCCGAGGGGGCTTCTGCGGGCGGCGCTCACGGGGCTGCCGCGTGCGCCTGCTGTGTGCTCTTCAGTTGTGGTGCGGTGTGCCGGGCGAGGAACGGGAGGGCCCCGGCAGAGGCCCCTGCCTCAGGACTTGACCGACGCCACGAAGGAGTTCCACGCGTCGGCGCGGAAGCCGAGCGCCGGGCCCCCGGGGACCTTGGAGTCCCGGACCGCCATGGCCGCGACGACCGGTGACTTGACCTCGACGCACGCGCCGTTGCCCGTGGAGTACGAGGACTTGGTCCACTTCGCCGTGGCACCCTGACGAATTGCCATTTCTGCTCCGGATTGCGAGTGAGGGGTTGAATGGCTGACACCGCACGACGCGTTCGGGGAACCCACAGCGCGGTTTGCGCCAACGGTGTTGCTCGATGGCGTGATCGACGCTACTCGCCGCGCTCGATGGGTGAAGCAGCCGTTCACTCGACCGGATGGCATATTCCAACAGCTCTTCCGTCTACGGCTGTTGACGGTGTACCGTGCCCGCCTCTCAGCGTGCGTAGTCCTTCGCGGCCTTCTCGATGAACTCCCGCGACTGCTCCACGTTGAGGGCCTGCGCGCGCAGGTGCTCGTACATCACGCTGTACTTCTGCACGTCGTTGGCCTTCTCCAGATACAGGTCGCTGGTCACGCCCTCGATGTAGACCACGCTGGAGTCCGCCGTGTCCGGGAACTCCAGGATGGCGTACTGGCCGTTCAGACCCGGATGTGCGCCCATCCCGAAGGGGATCACCTGCACGGTCACGTGCGGCAGTTGCGACTGCTCGACCAGGTGCTCCAACTGCTCCCGCATCAGCGCCGGACCGCCGACGACCCGGCGCAGCGCGGCCTCGTCCAGGACCGTCCACAGCCGCAGCGGGTTCTCGGCGGCCGCGATGCGCTCCTGTCTGCGCATCCGCACCTGGACGCGCTTCTCGATGTCCGCGGGCGTCGTCTCCGGCAGCGCGCCGGCGATCAGCGCCTCCGCGTACTGACGGGTCTGGAGCAGCCCCGGGACCACCTGCGGGTCGTACACCCGCAGACTCGCCGCGTCGGTCTCCAGACCGATGTACACGCTGTACGGGATGTCGCCGAAGGAGTGCCACCAGCCCTGCTGGCGCGAGTCCTTGGCCATCTGCATCAGCGAGTCGACGATCCGGTGGTCCTCGACCTCGTAGACCCCGCACAGATCGCGGACGTCGCGCTGGCTGATGCTGCGCCGGCCGTTCTCCAGACGGCTGATCTTCGACTGCGACACGAGCAGTCGTTCCGCCACTTCTTCCGCCGTCATGCCCTTGAGCTCACGGAGCCTGCGCAGCTCCTGGCCCAGCCGGCGCCGCCTGACGGTGGGATTGACATTGGACGCCACGGGACGCGCACCTCCGGCTGCATGCCTCTACTTTGCGTATCTGCTGCTGAGCAGATTGCCACCAAGCGGCTTGCCTCCGCTGGGAAACGCCGGATATGCGGCGTCCGCAAGCCGGTTCGGGGGCCCTGGTGAGCGGCCGGGCGGGGCGCCGGAACCCCGGGGTGGACCCCCGGGTTCCGCCACCCCGCCCGGACCAGCGGCTCCCGAACCGGGTCTGGGGACTGCGCTGCGGCGTGTGCGGCGTGCGCGGCCCGTACGGTCGTACGACCTGTACGGCGTGCGCGTGGGTGCGGTGGTGTCGTGCTTCCGTGGTGCGGTCGTGCGGTGTTCCTGTGGTGCGGTGTTTGTGCGGTGCGGTGCGGTGCTTCTACGGTGCGCCGCGGTGCCTTCGCCGTGGAGCGGCTGCCGCGCCGCCGCGGCGGATCAGTGCGCCACCGCGCGCATCATGGCCCCGGCGCCGTGCTGCGGCTGCATCGGAACGCCGCGGGCCGGTTCCGGAGCGGGCCTGCCGCCCGCGGTGGCCTGCCGGCCGACCGGCGCCTGGCCGCGGCGGGGCTGGGCCGCCGCGCCGTTCTGCACGTCCATCACGGCGTGTGCGACGAGACCCCCCATGGGGTCGTGCCGGATCAGATCGCGCAGCCGGGACCGGGACGAACGCCCCTCGTTGCCCGGATACAGGTGCTTGCCGAGGCCGACCGCGTGGGCCAGCGCCGCGAGCGCCGCGGTCCGCGGGTCCGGCGGTACGCCGGTGCGGATCGCGGAGTCGAGCCGGGCCCTGATCTCCCGGCTGATCGCGTTGTCCGTCGCCTGATAGCGAGTCGTCGGCAGCACCCCGCACATCTGGCCGGCCACGGCGTGCACCATGCCGCACCGCTCCAGATGCGAGAGATAGGTCTGGCGGAGCCCGAGACGCGGCCCGCCGATCCAGTGGACGGCCCGTACCGGAGCGCCGCGCCTCCGCAGCAACTCCAACGCGCAGTCCAGTGTCGGATCTCCTGTCGGCCGTGGCACCACCACGGCGATACGATCCCCGTCTGGGGCTATCCGTCCGGCCAGCGCCAGCTCCACTAGCTGTGCCCCGGCCAGACCCAGGTCGAGCGACTGCGGCTGCGCAGTGGTACCCGTGGTCGGGTCCAGTGCCAGCAGCAGAAGCTCCTCCGGAAGTGTTCTGCGGCTCCTGCCCATCCATGCCTCCCCGCGTGGATGTACGACAGGGTGACCCCTCTCACATTGGTCTGTCGAGAGTGCGTGACCGCTTCGTAGTGGAACCAGTAGGTATGTCGTTCTCGTCTTCCCCGTGGGTTTGGTCCGCACACAGGACACTGGTACATGGTTCGGACAGCGGTACGACCGGGTGGTACAGGCGGTGGTACCTCCGCTGGTACGGCCGGCCGGTACGGCTGTGTGCGGGTGGCGGTTCACGGTTCGGTAGCGGCACGCGGGGCGTGCGGCACATGAGGAGGCATCGGTGGCGGGCGAGTCCCCCGACAGGTCGAAGCAGCGCGAGTCGTCGGCAGAACCGACGTCGGGGAGCGCGGGCCCGGTTCCCGGGGCCAGGAGCGAGACGCGGGATCCCCGCGATCCGCGCCTCGCGCTGAGCGGGGAGTCCGGTGCGTCCGGGGCGGCGGCCGGTGAAGCGTCGGGTACGTCGGGTACGTCCGGTACGTCCGGTACGTCGGGGAGCCGCGGTGGCGTGGACACGGCCACACGGGTGCTCTCGGTGCGGGATGTGGTGACGGAGCCGGAGTCGGAGCCGAAGCCGAAGCCGGAGGCGGAGGACGATCCGGCGGAAGCGCCGGAGGCGGGCGAGGACGCCGGGCAGGCGGAGGAACCGGCGGCGGAGGAAGCCCGGGACGGCGAGGACGCCGAGGACGGCGGGAAGCCCGAGGCGGACGTCGCGACGGACACGAAGGCGGACGCCGGGACGGCCGACGACCCCGAGCCCGAGCCCGAGGCGAAGGCGAAGACCGCCGAGCCCAAGGCCCCCGAGACCGGGACTCCGGAGTCCGAGACCCCGAAAGCGGGCACCGCCGCCTCCGAAGCCGAAGCCGAAGCCGAAGCCGAAGCCGAAGCCGAAACCGAGGCCGAGTCCGAGCCCGCCGTCGACCGGCCCACCGCCGTCTTCAAGAAGCCCAGGCCCGCCGTCGACCAGCCCACCACCATGCTGAAGCTGGGCGGCGCGGCGAAGGATGCGGCGAAGGACGGCGCGAAGGCCGCCCCGAAGCCCGGCGAGGGCGGCGAGGGCAAGGGCGGCGCCAAGCCCGCCCCCAAGCCCGCGGAGTCCGAGGCCGAGCGCACCAGCAAGTTCGTCGCGCTCAAGCCCCTGGACGCCCCGGACGCCCCGAAGCCGGAGTCCGCCGCCCCGGCCGGGCCGAAGGCGCAGCCCACCGCGCCGACCGCGCGCACCACGCCCGCGGCCCGGCCCGGCTTCGAGCGGACCACCCAGCAGCCGCTGCCGCCCAAGCCCCCGCTGGACCTGCTGGCGGAGCTGACGAACACTCCGCCGCCGCCGGAGACCCCGCTGCGCACGACGATGCGCCGGGTGAAGATCTGGACCCCGCTGGTCCTGCTGCTCCTGGTCGTCTTTGCGGTCGTACAGGCTCTGCGCCCGCTGCCGGCGCCCGCCCTCGCCCTCACCGCGAAGGACACCTACGCCTTCGACGGCGGCAAGCTGTCCCTGCCGTGGCCGGACGAGGGCCAGGGCTGGATGGACGTGCAGGGCGTCGGCGCGATGGGGCAGTTCGGTGCCCAGAAGCCGGTGGCCATCGGGTCGGTCGCCAAGACCATGACGTCGTACATCATCCTGCGCGACCACCCGCTCAAGGTGGGCCAGGAGGGCCCGAAGATCCAGATCGACCCGACGGCCGAGAAGGAGGGCGGCTACGACAAGGGCGGTGAGTCCACGCTCAACACGGTCAAGGCCGGCCAGAGCCTCACCGAGAAGCAGGCGCTGTCCGCCGTCATGATCCCGTCCGCGAACAACATCGCGCGGCTGCTGGCGCGCTGGGACGCGGGTTCCGAAGCGGCGTTCGTCAAGAAGATGAACGACACCGCCAAGGAACTGGGGATGACCCACACGACGTACACCGACCCCTCCGGTCTGAAGGAGACGACCGTCTCCACCGCCGAGGACCAGGTGAAGCTCGGCAACCAGGTGGTGCAGAACCCGGCGCTGGTGGCCATCACCAGCGCGGCCAGCTGGACGGACCCGTCCGGCAAGAACTGGCCCAACTGGAACGAGCTGCCGTACCGGATGGGCGCGATCGGCATCAAGACGGGCAGCACCACCGCGGCCGGCGGCAATCTGCTCTTCGCCGCCCGCAAGAAGGTCGGCGGCGAGACGGTCACGATCGTCGGCGCGATCCTCGGCCAGCACAAGGGCCCGTCGATCCTCGGCACCGCCAACGCCGTCAGCAAGACCGCCCTGGAAGCCGCCAAGGAGGCCCTGACCTCCGCGAAGATCCTCAAGAAGGGCGACGTCGTCGGGTACGTGGACGACAAGCTCGGCGGCCACACCCCCGTCGTGGCCACCGAGGACGTCACCGCGGTCGGCTGGGCCGGTTCGCGGGTGAAGCTGTCCTTCGCCGCCGACCAGGTGCCCCACTCGGCGAAGGCTGGGACCAAGGTCGGCACGCTCACCGTGGGCGACGGCGGCGCGGGCGGCGCGATCAAGGTGCCGGTCGCCCTCCGCCAGGACCTCGGCGAGCCGGACTTCCTGGCCAAGCTGACCCGGATCAGCTGACCGGTGCGGGCCCGGCCCCGGGCCCGCGCCAGCGGTCCGCACACCCCGTCGGGGAGCCCCACCCGGGGCGCTCCCCGGCGGGGTGCGTGCTAGCGTCACGAATCGGGCACGTCACCGGTCGTGGGACGAGGCCGCGAACAGAGGACGGGACACGGGGAGTGCCTTCAGGTGGCCACAGCGGAGCCGACACGCGCCGACGACGCCGATCCGGGCCCGGGAGCAGGCCCGCGAATAGGTTCGCGCGCCCCTGACACGGAGCGCGACCGGACGCGGGCGGACGGTGACACGGCGCGGGCCGGTGGTGACGAACTCGCCTGGGCGGCCCGGTGGCCGCGTGCCCGCGGTGCCGTCCTGGCGCTGCGTGAGCGGATGCTCCGGCATCCCGTCCTCTCGATCACCGCGCTGGCCGGTGTGCTGCACATCATCTGGTTCTTCGCCTTCGCCAACAGCGGCGGCGACCTCGCCGCGCAGGACGCGTGGGCCGAGTTCGTCGGCCGCCACCCGGACTCGGCGTACAACCTCGCCTGGTACGGCGGGATGCACGCGGTCTCCTACAGCATGGTGTCGCCGTATCTGATGTCCCTGCTCGGCGTCCGTACGACGATGATGATCGCGGGCACGGTCTCCGCGGGCCTGCTCACCCTGATACTGCTGCGCAGCCGTGTGGTCAGAAACCCGCTGTGGGCGGCGCTGGCCGGGGTGTTCGGGCTGCTGTGCAACGCGCTGTCGGGCCGGGTGACCTTCGGTCTGGGCACGATGTTCGCGCTGGGCGCGGTCGCCGCCGTCTTCTGCTGGCCGCACCGCTGGCGCCGCAAGCGCTGGGCGAAGGCCCTGGTGGCGGCGCCGCTGGCCGCGCTCGCCACCATGGGCTCCCCGGTGGCGGGCCTGTTCGTGGGCCTGGTGGCGGTCGCCCTCTTCCTCCAGAAGCGCCGCCCCGGCGCCTGGGCGCTCGGGCTGGCTCCGGCCGTGGTGGTGGCCGTCTCCGCGCTGCTCTTCCCCTTCTCCGGCACCCAGCCGATGGGCTTCGGCTCGGCGTCCCTGCCGCTGCTGTACGCCGTCCTCGCGGCCGTCCTCGTCCCCCGGGAGTGGACGACGGTCCGGATCACCTCCTGGGTGTACGCCCTGTCGGTGGTCGGGGTCTGGGTGATCAGCTCCCAGATCGGCTCCAACATCACCCGCCTGGCGATGCTGTTCGCCGGGGTGGCGCTGGTGGCGGCGCTGCCGTTCACGGTGCCGCGCTCGCGCAAGTGGTACGCGACCGTGCTGGCGCTGACCGGCTTCGTCGTCTGGATCGGCTTCAAGTCGGTGGACGACATCGTGCACACCGCGCCCGCCGCCTCCTGGTCGCGCGAGCTGGCCCCACTGGTCAACCAGTTGCAGAAGGCCGGCGCGCAGAAGGGCCGGGTCGAGGTCGTCCCGGCCAGCTCGCACCGCGAGGCGTCCGCGCTGGCGCCGTACGTCAACCTCGCCCGCGGCTGGAACCGCCAGGCCGACATGGAGCGCAACCCGCTCTTCTACGACGACACGCTCAACTCGGCCAACTACCACGACTGGCTCCAGCGCTGGGCGGTGCACTACGTGGTGCTGCCCAAGGGCGAGCCGGACGGCGACGGCGGGCAGCGCGAGCGGGCGCTCGTGCAGCGCGGCATGCCCTACCTCAGCCAGGTCTGGGGCGACGCCAACTGGCAGCTGTTCAAGGTCACCGACCCCAAGCCGCTCGCCGAGCCCCACGCCGTCGTCGACCGGGCCGAGCAGGGCGAGCTGACCATCGAGGTGCGCGAGCCCGGCCGGGTCCTCATCCGCATCCCGTACTCGCCCTGGCTGAGCCTGGTCGACGAGCACGGCAAGAGTCTCAAGGCGCCCCAGGAGACCGAGGCGTCCAAGCACCGGACCGAGGGCACGCCGAAGACGTTCGACAACGTCAACGGCTGTCTGGCGGAGACCCCGCAGGACGCCAGGGGCGACAGGTGGACGAGCCTGCTCGCCCCGAAGACGGGCACCTACCACCTCGCGGCGCCCTACCGCCTGCCGCGCGGCACCCCGTGCCCGGACGAGCTGAAGCCCGGCAAGTGAGCCGGGCCCCGGCGCTCACCTCACCGGATCACCTCACCTCGCCTCACCTCACCGGAAAGGCCACGTCGCACACCGGGTCCTCCGGCCCGGCCGCCTCCCAGTCGGCGAAGTACACCTCGCGGCAGGGCCCGGCAGGCGTCAGCCCCTGACCGGTGATCCACCGCCCCACGGCGTCGAAGGCGGCCTGGATCTGCGGGTGGGCGACCTGTGCCTTGGTGATCCGGGTGTACGCCAGCCGCCGTACGGGCTCGACGCGCACCGCCGTGTCCCAGGACCGCCCCCGCGCCTCGGCCCAGGCACGCGCGGCCCGCTCGTCGGCGACCGGGACGCAGCACTCGGCGGGGCCGTCGCTCTCCATGGACACCTCGGCGTGGTAGACGACGAACGGCGGCCCCGCCACCCCGCCGCACGCCCGCGCCGCCTCCTCCAGCCGGCCCAGCGACGCCCCGATCCACGCGGGCAGCTCGCCCGCCAGCGTGTGCCGGGTCTCGGTGACCACCACCTGCGCGGGCACCTCGACCGTCTCGACCGCGAACTTCCCGTACATGTCCTCGCTCCTCCCGGACAGCCGTCCACGGAGGTAGTCGGCGAGGGTCCGCTGCCCGGCCACCCGGCGCTCGACGTCCGCCCAGTACGCGCTGAGCAGCCCGGCCGCGCCGGGCCCGTCCAGTTCGGCCGCCGCGAGCACCTCGGCCACCCGCGCCAGCGGCATGTCCAGCCGCCGCAGCAGCGCCACCAGCCGGGCCCGCTCCGTCTGCGACGCGCGGTAGTAGCGGTAGCCGCTGGCCTCGTCGACCTGCGCCGGTACCAGCAGCCCCAGGCGGTCGTACAGCCGCAGCGCCTTGGCCGACAGCCGGGCCCGCGCGGCGAACGCGCCGATGGTGAGCAGTTCCTCTTCTTCCCCGGCTCGCCCGGCTTCCCCGTCCACCGTGCCATCCTCCGTCACCGGGCGGCCTGTCCGCCCGGTGCCGAGGACGTTCCCCCCTGCCCCAGGGGCAAGGTCAAGGGGCAAGGTCAAAGGGGGCTCAGCCGAGCCGCGCCTCGACGGCCGCGACCAGCTCGGGCGCGTCCGGCTCGGTCTGCGGGGAGAACCGGGCGACGACCTCGCCGTCCCGGCCGACGAGGAACTTCTCGAAGTTCCAGCGGATGTCCCCGCTGTGCCCCTCGGCGTCGGCGAAACCGGTCAGCCGCTCGTACAGCGGATGCCGGCCGTCCCCGTTGACCTCGGCCTTCTCGGTCATCGGGAAGGTGATGCCGTACGTCGCCGAGCAGAACGCGGCGATCTCGTCGGCGCTGCCCGGCTCCTGCCCCATGAACTGGTTGCAGGGCACCCCGAGCACGGTGAAGCCCTGCTCCGCGTACCGCTCGTGGAGCTTCTCGAGTCCGGCGTACTGCGGGGTGAGCCCGCACTTGGACGCCACGTTCACGACGAGGACCACGCGTCCCGCGTACTGCCCGAGGTCCGCGTCCCCGCCCTGGAGCGCGCCGATCTCCACACCGAGCGGAGAGGTGGGGGAGAGGGCGCCGTTGCTGTCTGAAGTGGTCATGCGTCGGATGCTAGGCCCTGCCCCCGCACCCCGGCCCGCCCGGCCCCGGCCCGCCGCGCCTTTCCGGCCCCGGCCCCCGCCCGCCACGTCCCGGAGTCCGGTCACCGGCCCCGGTCCTCCCCGAAGCCGCCTCCACGAGCACCTGGCCCGCCGCCGTGCGCGTGTACAGGACCGACCGGCCCGCCCGGTGCCGCTGGGCCAGCCCCGCGTCCAGCAGCACCCGCAGATGGCGGCCGACGGAGCCCAGCGCCTGCCCGGTCACGGCGGTCAGCTGGGTCGTGCTCAGCGGCGAGCCGAGCAGGACGAGCACCTGCGCCCGGGAGGCGCCCAGCAGCGCGCCGAGGGCGGCGGGCGCGGCCGTCCGCCGCTCGTCCGCACCGGCCAGCACACCCGTGCAGGGGTAGACGACGGCGTACCGCAGCCCGGACTCCTCCCAGGACACCCAGCCGCAGTACGGGGTGACGGGCACGAAGAGGAGCTGCGCGCCGGAGATCTCCCGCGGCGGGTACTCGTGCAGATTGACCTGGAAGCGGCTCCCGCCCAGCCACCGCGTCCCCGGCCGCAGCCCGTCCAGCACCGCCGCCCAGCCGCCCCGGCCGGCCTGCGCGGTCCGCGCCGCCACATCGGCCTGGAGGATCCGCCGCCGCCGCTCCCAGGTGGGCCGTACGGTCTCCGTCCAGACGTACTCCAGCAGCCGCGCCGCCCGCTCGGGCAGGTCGTCCCGCTCCAGCAGCTCCGGTACGGGCCCGGCGAGCGCGGTCCGCAGGTGCGCGCGGGCGGCGGCCGGGCCGGTGGCCCGCACCCGCGCCACCTCCTCGGCGAAGGACTCCCCGTCGCGGGGCGTGGGCGTGAGGAAGTCGGCGATCCACTCCCGGCCGAGACCGGCCCGTACCAGCGCGGCGGTGACCGGGTCCCCGGTCAGCAGCGCGCGGTAGCCGGGCAGGTGGCCGCGCAGCCACTCCCGCTCGCCCGGATGCCCGCCCGTGTGCCCGGCCGCGCCCTTGTGCAGCAGGATCAGGCTCGCGAACGTCTCGGCCAGCGGCGAGACGAGGAACCGGCTCCCGGCGAGCGTGTCGGCGTTGACCTGCCACCAGCCCACGGAACCGACCGCCCTCCCCGTGACGTTTCGCACCCGCGCGAAACAGTACCGGCCGCCACCGCACCGCCCCAGACTCCGGCGCATGCGCAGCTACCAGGACCTGTTCCGCACCCCTGAGTTCACCCCGCTGTTCCTGTCCACCGCGGCCCAGACCGCCGCCCAGACGATGAGCGGACTGGCCCTGGGCACCCTCGTGTACCGGGCCACCGGGTCGCCGCTGCTGTCGGCGGTCAGCATGTTCGGCCCCTCGCTCGCGCAGGTGCTGGGCGCGACGCTGCTGCTGTCCGGCTCCGACCGGCTGGCCCCGCGCCCGGCCCTGACCGGTGTGACACTCGCCTTCGCCGCCACCACGGCCGTGCTCGCGCTGCCCGGACTGCCGCTCGGCGCGCTCTTCGCCGTCGTCCTCGTCCAGGGGCTGGTCGCCTCGCTCGGCGGCGGGGTCCGCTGGGGCCTGCTGAACGAGATCCTGGTGCCCGGCGGCGACACCGGCTATCTGCTGGGGCGGTCGCTGTTCAACATGATGGGCGGCCTCCTCCAGATCGTCGGGTACGCGGTGGGCGGCGCCCTGGTCGCCGTGCTGTCCCCGCGCTTCTCGCTGCTGTCGGCCGCCGTCCTGTACGCGCTCGCGTGCGCCGTCGTCCGCCTCGGCCTGAGCAGGCGCCCGCCCCGCGCCACCGGCCGCCCCTCCGCCGCGGCGACCTGGCGCACCAACGTCCTGCTGTGGTCCGACCGCCCGCGCCGCCTGACCTACCTGGGCCTGTGGCTGCCCAACGGCCTCGTCGTCGGCTGCGAGTCGCTGTACGTCTCCTACGCCCCCGACGCGGCCGGGCCGCTCTTCGCCTGCGCGGCGCTGGGCATGCTGGCCGGGGACGCCACGGTCGGCCGGCTGCTGCCGCCCGCCGTGCGCCGCCGCGCGGCCACACCGCTGCTGCTGCTCCTGGCCGCGCCCTATCTGCTCTTCGCGCTGCGCCCGCCGCTGCCGGTGGCCGCCGCCCTCGCCGCGCTCGCCTCCGCCGGGTTCGCCGCCAACCTGGTCCAGCAGGAACGGCTGATGGCCCTGACCCCGGCCGCGCTCAGCGGCCACGCCCTCGGCCTGCACTCGGCGGGGATGCTGACCCTCCAGGGCGTCAGCGCGGCGCTGGCGGGCTCGGTGGCCCAGTTCACCTCACCGGCGGTCGCGACGACGGCCATGGCGGCGGCGTCCGCCGCGGTGACCCTGGCCCTGGCGGCGGCCGCCCGGCGCACCCCGGCACAGGCGGACGGCCGCCCCCGCCCGGCCCCGGCACCGTGACCGCCGACTCCCGGCCCGATGTGCCCCCTTGCGGCCCGCTTGCACGAACCCGGATATACAGGGGTGGGCCGCCGCCCGGCCCCGCGGGATAGAGTCGCCTGATGAGCCGGTCGTGGGGGTGACCGGTGGTGCCTGGCCGCGCGCGGTGTCCTGGGGAGGGGGCCTTCGAGCATGAGTCGTCGCTCTACGGGTTTGGTCGGGGTCTGGGCCGAGGCGCAGCGGCAGCAGCAGCGCCAGCGCGAGGCCGACGACCGGCGCCGCAGGGACCAGGCCCGGCAGGCGCAGGCCTACCAGCGGCGGGCGGCCCAGGACCACCGCCAGTACCGGCAGGCCGAGGCCCGGCGGCGCACCGACGAACTGGACGCGCAGGTCGCCGCGTTGCAGGGCCTGCTCGCCGAGGGCTGCCTGGCACCCGCCTTCACCGCCGCCGCGCTGCTGCGCGCCGAGGACGTGCAGCCCTTCGCCCCGGGACCGCTCGCCCAGCCCGTCACCATGCCGCAGCCCCACCAGTACCAGGCGCAGGGCGGCTGGACGGCGGGCCGCCGCGCCCAGGCCGAGGCCGACGCCCGCGCCCGCTTCGAGCAGGACTGGTACGCGGCCCAGGCCGCCGAGGCCCGCCGGGTGGAGCAACTGGAGGCGTACCGGCGCGAGTACGACCAGTGGGCCGCCGCCCAGCTGTCCGAGGTGCGCCGTCACAACGCCGGTATCACCGAGGTGACCCAGGGGGTGCGGCGGCGCGACCCGCGCTCCGTGGTCGAGTACTTCTCCGCCGCGCTGTACGCCTCCACCGCCTGGCCCGAGGGCTTCCCCCGGCAGCTCTCGGCGGCGTACGACGCACCGGCGGGCCAGCTCGTACTGGACTGGGAGCTGCCCGGCTACGACATCGTCCCCGCGGTCAGGTCCGTCCGCTACGTCGCCGCGAGCGACGAGGACAAGGAGACCGCCCGGCCCGCGACCCAGTGCCGGACGCTGTACCGGGAGACCGTCGCCCAGTGCATGCTGCTGGTGCTGCACGAACTCTTCGCGGCGGACAGCGAGTTCGGCGCGCTGGAGTCGGTGGCGCTGAACGGCTTCGTGGACGCCCACGATCCGGCCACCGGACGCCAGGGCCACATCCCGCTCGCCACCGTCATGGCCCCGCGCCCGGTGTTCGGCGGGCTGCACCTGGCCCAGGTGGACCCGGTCAGCTGTCTGACCGAAGCGCTCCGGGGCCAGCTGACCTCCCGGCCCGACCAGCTCACCGCCGTACGGCCGGGCAGACGGCCGGAGGACATCGGCGACCGGGTCGTCACCCACGGCGGCGACGGCGACGACGAACCCGACCTCTACACGATGGACCCGCTCGTGTTCGAGTCCCTGGTCGCCGAGTTGTTCCGCGCCATGGGCATGCAGGCCGTGACGACGCAGCGTTCGGGCGACGGCGGCGTGGACGTCGACGCGCTGGACCCCGCGCCGATACGCGGCGGCAAGATAGTCGTCCAGGTGAAGCGGTACCGCAACACCGTGCCGCCCACGGCCGTACGCGATCTGTACGGCACCGTCCAGGACACCGGCGCCAACAAGGGCGTCCTGGTGACCACGTCGAAGTTCGGCCCCGGCTCGCACACCTTCGCGGGCGGCAAGCCGCTGGAACTGGTCTCCGGCACCGAACTCGTCGACCTGCTGCACCGGCACGGCCTGCGCGGCAGGCTCGGCGACCCGCGCCGGACCCCGGACCCGGCGCCCCCGGCCGCCGCGCCCGCGCCCGGCGCCCCCGCCGCGCCCACCGACGACTACAACGTCCTCGGCATGTCCTGGTCCGGCGACGTCGCCCTGGACGTGTGCGCCCTGGTCTGCACCGGCAACCGGGTCCTCGACGACGACCACTTCGTCTTCTACAACAACCCGAGCACCCCCGACGGCTCCGTCGGCGCGCTCGCCGCCGCACCCCCGGACAAGGCGGCCATCAGGGTCTCCTTCGACGCCCTCCCGGCCCGTTCCGACCGGCTCGTCCTGGTCGCCGCCATCGACCCGGAGGCCGACCCGCACGCCGACCTCACCGGCTTCACCGACGCCCGCATCCGCCTCCTGGACCCGGCCCTGACCGAGCTGGGCGTCCTGGACGTCTCCGACGGCCGCCCCGGCGAGACGGCCCTCGTCCTGGGCTCCTTCCGCCGCCGCGCCAACGGCGACTGGGACTTCGTCCTCGGCGGCAAGGGCTATCCGGGCGGCCTGGTCCAGCTCGTCGAGGACCACGGCATCGAGGTCGAGTAGGCGGCCGGGTCCGGCCGCGCACCGCACGGGCGCGGCTCCCGCCGTTCACCCGCCTGGCGGTCCCCCGCTGGTGGAGCGTCCCGCCGCCGCCCACGGTGGACGCATCCGACCGCAGGAGGGCGACACCATGACGGAGCAGCCGGCGACTCCTGGCCGTGAGCCGGGCCACCACCGTCACCAGGACCGCACCGCCGCCGCCCCCGGCTCCCCCACGGGCCCGGCGGGGACGGCGGGCACCGCGGGGGGAGGCGCCGGTGGCGGCACCGGGGAGGGCGGGCCGAGCGCGTGGGTGGCAGGCGGGACGGTCTTCGCCGGGGTGGTGCTGCTGGTGGGCGGTCTGCTGGACATCCTCAAGGGCATCTCGTCCATCGCGTCCGACACCATCTACACGCGCATCGGCGACTACGTCTACCGCTTCAACCTGACGGCCTGGGGCTGGGTCCTGGTCGTCGTCGGCCTGATCGCCGTGGTCACCGGCCTCGGCCTTCTCACCGACGCCCTCTGGGCCCGCGTCCTCGGCGTCTTCATGGCCTGCCTCAGCCTCATCGCCAACTTCCTCTGGCTGCCCTACCAGCCCCTGTGGGCCCTGATCTCCATCGGCCTGGACGCCTGGGTGATCTGGGCCCTGACCGCCCACCGCACACCACGCGCCCTGTGAGGTGCACGACGCGGCGAGCGCGGAGGCACGGGCCGGGCGCCCGCCCGCGGGGAACCGCTTGACCGGCGCCCGCCGACCGCTGAACACTTGCACGACCATGAGCGGCAGCCCGTACGAGCCCCCTGAACTCCGCGCCGTCACCGCCTCGCAGCGCGGGGCGGTGACGAGGCGGGGCCTGCGGTTCGGGCTGGCCGTCGGCGGGGTGTGCGCGCTCTGCTGGGCCACCGTGACGACAGCGGGCGTGGCGGTGGTGGCCGTACGGGGTTACTGGCGGCAGGCGTCCGAGGCCCTCTTCTTCGAAGCGGCCTTCGTCGGCGGCAGCCTGGCGGTGGGCGTGGTGCTGGGGCTGCTGCTCGGCACGGTGCTGGCGTTCACGCCCGCCCGGCTGGCCTCCCGCACGTGGCCCCGCGGGCTCCTGGCGGCCGCCGTCGCCGGGGCGCTGTTCCTCGGCGAGTTCGCGGTCAGTGTGGAGGGCGGCGTACTGCCGGTGCTCCTGACGGCACTCGGCGTGCCGCTGACCGGCCTGGCGGCCGCCGCGTGCAGCGGCGACATCGCGGGCACGAGCCGCCGGTACGCATGGCTGCACCCGCACCCGGACCCGCTCTCTTCCCGGATGGCGGCGCTACGGAGCCTCACCTGGCGCGCGAGGCTCCGTGCCGTGGCGGACCTGCTGTGGACGTGACGCCGGGGTGCGGGGCGGGCCCGCGCCCCGGCGCCCGTTCCACTCGCTGTAGTTGCGTACTGCCGACGAGCTGTCCGGCGCGCAGGTGCGCCAGATGGACGGTGGCGGCGACGGCTGCTCACTCCGTTCCGAGGGCGGGCCGCAACCGCCGTACCTCATGCATCAGTTCGGCCCCCTGGGGCTGCCCGCCGTCGACGTACCACTGACCGAGGTCGCGCAGGAACCGCAGAACGGAGTCGGACAGGGCCCGGTCCAGCACCGGATCGCGCCGCGCTCCGCACACGAGGGCGGTCAGCCAGCGCGGGGAGGCGGACTCCATGATCTCGTGGAGTTCCGCCGCCACGCCGGGGCCGAGCCGGCCGAGGTCGGAGCGGATCAGCAGCCGGGCCACCCGGGCCCAGCCGGCCGGTGGGACCCCGGCCGGGGCCCAGTCGGCGTCGTCCACCGGCAGGCCCAGACAGCCGGTGACCCAGGCGACGACCTCGGGGCGGCGGCAGCCCCGCCGCACCAGCGGAAGGATCACCGACGCCGGGACCGTCCGCGGTCCGGCCAGCCGGACGGCGCGGCGGATCAGCCAGCCGATGTCCCGCCAGTGCGACTCCGGATCGCGTACGTACCTCATCGACGCCCGCTCGACGACCAGCGTGCCCACCGCCGCCGCGTGTTCGCGGGCGGTGCGCGGGGCCACCCGTTCCAGCGCGGCCAGCAGATGGACCGACCCGGCCAGCGAGTCCGCCGCGGCGTCCTTCGGGAGCGCCGCCGCCAGTCGCTCGGCCGCACCGGGCGGCCCCCACACGTCCAGGGACTCCAGGAGCGGCCCCGCCATGCCCATGTCCCTCGGCAGCCCGCGGCCCAGCCGTCGGCCGATGCTGGACAGAGCGAGGCGCCGCGCCCACTGGTGTGCCATCACCGGATCCTCCGGCTGCCAGGCGGCCAGGCCCCGGATCATGCTCTGCGCCGCCGCGGGGGAACGGAACTCCGTCGCGTGGGGCAGCCACTGCCGGAACAGTTCCTTGAGCACCCGCTCCGGCAGATCGACCCCCGCGCCGGCCATCATGCGCAGCAGATTGCCGAGTTCGACGGGCGAGTCGGTGTCCAGCAGAGCCCGTACCCGGTTGCTCCAACGGGCTCCCGCGGACAGCGCGGCCGCCACCGCGCAGCCGCCCTCCTCGTCGATCGACCGTACGGCGTGCACGATCCGTACGGCCTGGTCGGCGTCGGTGAACCGGCGCTCGGCCAGCCGAAGGACGCCCGCCAGCCGGCGATCGGCCGCGGCCCGCCGGTCCTCCGAGCGGCGGGCCAGCGCGGCGACGCGGCTGGGCGTGGGCGCCGCCGGGATCGGCCGCTCCGGCGCGGCCGGCGCGGCTGGTGACGCGGACACCGGTGCGGGGAGCGGAAGTTCGGTGCCGAACGTGGTCTCGGGGCGGTGCAGCCGGTCCAGTTCGCGCAGGCACGCGCGGGCGAAGCCCGCGTCCAGTTTCCGCAGCAGGTGCAGGGCCTCCACCAGGTTCTCCGGGCTGGTCGTCCCCTTCAGCCGCAGCGCCCACACCGAGGGTTCCGGCTCGACGAAGCGCAGCATGCTGCCGTGGTCCACCACCGCACCGGCGTCCCGCAGCGCCAGCCCGAAGGAGCGGACCACCTTCAGTGCGAAGGTCACGTTCTGGCTGCCCAGCTCCCGCAGGGCCGTGTTGAGTCCGTCCTCTCCCACGAACTCCTCGGCGAAACCGCGGTCCAGGGTGCGGCCCAGGAGCCGCGTCAGGTCCAGGTAGAGCGCCCTGGTCTCCGCCGAACCGGCCCGGGTCGCCCGCCGCAGCAGCAGCTCGTCCTCGATCCGGGGCGTGAGCCGCTCCATGAACTCCTGGCCGACCACCGGGTGTCCGCCCAGCAGCAGGGCCAGCCGCGGTGCGTGGTCCTTCTCGCTCGCGTCCGCGTCCACCGCCACCCGCTCCACGCACCGCTCCAGCAGCGGCGCCAGGGCCTGCGGAGGGACGTCCGCGCCCACCAGCGCCGACATCAGCCTGAGGACGACACTGCCGCGCTCCTCCGTCTCCAGCGCGAACCCGATGAACGGTCCCAGCCGGGTGCACAGCACCGCGCAGATCCCGTGGTCGCCCGGCCCCCAGAACCTGTCGACGGGGGTGAGCGCGCTGATCACATGGCCGACCCCCTTCAGATCGCCCATGGCCAGGACCCGGTCCACGAGCATCTCCACCACCTCGGGATCGGGCGTCACACCGTCCGGGGCGTAGAGCACGCGCATGCACGTCGGCGCGTCGATCCGGCCCAGTTCCTGGACCAGCTGCGCCGTCTGCCACGGTGTGACCGGCGGCGCCCCGATCCGCAGGACCCGGCTCTTGAGCCACGAGACGATCGACGAGGAGCGCACGATCTGCCGGCCGTCCCACACCCCCACCCGGCCGATGAGGGCCAGCCCCCGCGTCACGCTGTCCAACGACGAGTGCGGCAGAGCCGAGGAGACCAGGCCGGCCATCCGCTCGTGCGGCGCCCCCGGGTGCTCCGGCCACTGGCCCAGCATCAGCATCAGTGCCGCCTGCGCCAGGACCAGACCGGCGTCGCGCCGGTGGTCGGCCGCCAGCAGGCGCCTGATGCCGGGAGCGCGGGTGAACTCCTTCAGCAGGTCCGACCGCCGGTTGCCCCGGAACTTCAGCGCGGCGTCCACGAGATCGACGGCCGCGTGGTAGTGCTCGACCAGCGACGGGTCGCACTGCGTGGTGGCCTTCACCGCCAGCGGGAAGACCTGTGCCGCGGTGGCCTTCTCCCAGTAGGAGCCCAGGACATGCACCAGCAGCACCCCCTGCGCCGGGTCGCTGCGCGCCAGCACCGGCGCCATGTCGTGGCCGATCCGCTCCAGTACGTCCCGGTAGAGCGACGGGAAGTGGCGTACGGCCAGCTCCCGGCGCCTGCGGATCGCGGACAGGCACGTCGTGGCCTGGCGGCCCGTCAGCGTGTGCCAGCCACCCGCCAGGACCGCCCGCAGCAGCTTCTTCACCAGCCCGACCTGGTCCTCGTGCTCCAGGTCCGCCAGTACCGCGTGGGCGAGCAGCACGGGCGGCGCGTCGGGGCCGATGGCGGTCAGCATGGGGGTGACCAGGAGCAGCAGCCGGTTGCGCAGGCCGTGGCCCGCGCTGTCGGCCGCCGACAGCAGCGCGGTCGCGAACTGGACGGCCTTCGGCGACGGGGCGCTCGCCGCGGCCCGCAGCAGCGGCGCCAGCGCCTCGTACTGCGCGTCGGCCGTCCTGCGCCACTCCCGGCCGGTGTCGTCGGTGACGGCTTCCTCCGTCGCCAGCAGCGCCTGGCAGACCGACGTCCGCCCGATGTACCAGCGTTTCGTCCGGTCGCGCCAGGCGCCCGCCCGCCGCAGGACGGCGGGGGAGACCCCGGTCAGCATCTGCTGCGGCACACCGACCCGCAGCAGGCTGCTGGCGGCGACCGCCTGGACGAGGGCGAGTTCCGTCCCCGTGGTCCCGGCGCGGGCGCGGTGCACGAAGGCCCGCCGGATCGTCTCGGACTCCTTCGCCTCCTGGCGCTTCCGTATCTCCGGCGCCTCCGCCGCGGGCGGGACCGGACCGGCGGCCGTGGAGGCGGGGGCGGCCCCGGCCGGGACCCCGGCCGTCGGGCGGGGCGGCGTGGCGGTGGCGGCCAGGGCCAGCCCGGATCCCCCGTGGCCCCCCGCGGCCGCCGGACGGAGGTCCATCAGCAGATGGACCAGCAGCCAGATGTCCAGGGCGGCGGCCCGCCGGACCACCTCGACCCGGACGTCGTCCGGCTCGGCCAGCCCGTTCAGCTCGACGAACTCCTTGCTGAACTGCCGGGCCCACTGCTGGTTGACGACCACCGGGACGGTCGCCACCGTGTGCGCGCGCCAGCGTGAACCACCGCTGTAGAGGCAGACCGCGATCACCGTCGAGCAGGTCTCGGCCGCCGCCCTCGGCAGGACCGTCTCCAGGTCGGTGGCGTCCTGGTGCGAGAGGAGGTCCTCCAGCACGACGAGCGCCGGGGAACCGAGCGGGACGCGGGTGGCGTAGCGGGCCAGCGTGATCGCGTCGCGCAGCTCCGCCGCGTCCGGCAGCGCGCCGGCGCTCGGCCGCAGCTCGATCACCGGTGTGCCGTACCTCTTCCGCCAGGCCAGCGCCGCCCGCCGCACCGACGTCGTCCGGGTCGAGGACCGCGGGCCGCCGACCACGACGGCCGGTGCCCCCGCTTCCAGCCGCCGGCAGATGCTCTCGACGACGGGGCTCGGCGTCAGCGCGAACCGGTGCCCGTCCACGGTGCTGTCGGTGCCGACCTCCTCGATCAGGCACACCTTGTGGCCCAGCGCCGTGAGCGCCGTCTCGGCCGTCGACTCCAGCACCGGCTGCCACTCGCGCGGCCACAGCCGGTGGCACACCTCCGCCAGCGCCGTCCCGGAGGACAGCGGCAGCAGGCCCAGACCGTGGTCGCGGGCCGCGGCCTCCTTGGCGGCGAACTGCTCCCGCGACGGCAGGTCGGTGACGGTGCCGTCGTCCAGGATCGCACCGGACACCAGGGCTGCCGGGACCGGCAGCCCCAGCAGATGCCCGGCCACGGCGGCGGCCGTGCCGATACCCGCCGAGGTGTCGTCCAGCTCGTAGCGCTCGGGCACACCGCGCACCTCCAGGGTGACGGCCCGCCATTCCTCCAGTGCCGGGCCCGCCACCCCTGCCCGCCGTGCCAGTTCGAGCCCGGCCCGGTGCCCGGCCAGCAGACCCCGCCGGAATTTCGGCGTGAGCCGCTGCTCCTCGGGCACCCAGCCGGACGCGTCGGCCTGCTCCCGGGGGCGCAGCCGTACCTCCACCAGGAATCCGTGCCCCGTCACGGCGTCGACCACCGGAAAGACCACGCTGATGCAGGGCGCCGGGCGGGCGGCGCCGGTCTCGGCGGGTGTCCGGGCGCCGGGGAGCGTCACGGTGGCCGTGTGTCCGGCCGGGGCCGGTGTCCCCGCAGGCGGGCCCGGGTCCGGTGCGGCCGTCTCCCAGGAGGCGCGCAGCTCCTCGACCCGCCACTCCAGCGCTTCCCGCCAGTACCGCCACCTCGGAGCGGCGGAGTCCAGCAGATCCTCCAGCAGCCGCAGCCCCGCCCGCGGTCCGCCCACGGCGCGCCCGCCTCCCGGGCCGAGCCAGTCGGGGACCCCGGCCAGCCAGCCGGGCCCGGTCCGCCCGCCCAGTTCCTCGTCGGCCAGGTTCTCCACGGAGTCCATGACCCGGTCGACGGCCTTCACCAGCGGTTCGAGTTCCCGGTCCCACCTCTCGTGGCGTTCCTCCTCGCTCCCGCCGTCGCCGTCGGCCCGCCCCGGCTCCGCCAGGGTGAAGGTGTGCAGCAGTTCGTCCAGGGCCAGCAGCTCCTCCTGGACGGCCAGCACCAGATACCAGCGCTGCGAGTACCGCTCCGGCGGCGGCAGGGCCTCAGCCATCGGACTCGTCGCTCAGCCGCAGCAGTTCCGGCAGCAGGTCCGACGGCGGTTTGTCCTCCGGGTTGGCCAGCAGGAGCGGCCGTCCGTTGCCGCGCGGCAGCGGCTCCATGGTCTCGGCCACCACGACGGTCTCCGCCCCGGACCGCTGGGCGACCCTGAGGCCGCCCGTGGTCCGCACGACCTCGACGGTGACCGCCTCCGGCGGGAACGGCACGTCCCACTGCGGCGAGAGGGAGTAGACCCCGCGGCGCCGCGGCACGCGCTCACCCAGCTCGACCCCCGCCACCGCCGTCCGGTGGCGCTCCATGGTCGAGGCGGCGGCCGTACCGAAGTCGGAGACCGCGGTGACCCGGGCGATCCGGCGCAGCCGGGGGGCCAGCGGTACGACCTTGGCCCCCGCGTCGGACGGGGCGCCACCGGCGAGCGATTCGGACAGCCGGCGGCCCAGGTCGGTCAGCGAGCCCCGCTCACCCGGCTCCACCAGCCGCAACGCCTCCAGCACCAGCCGCGAACCGGGTCCCAGTGTGCCCAGCGCGATCTCCTGGCCCTGTGGCGTCAGTGCCGCAAGGCCGGAGAGGAACGCCAGGAGCCGCCGGGGTACCGCGCGGGCCGGCTCCTCCATGTCTCCTCCCGCCCGGACGGTCTCCCCTTCCCCCGTGTACCGGTTCTCGTCCCGTTCCATGGGTACCTCTCTTGCTCCAGGATGACGGTCGGCGCCCTCACGACGGGCGTCAGTGACAAGTACGTAGGGAGCGGCCGCGGTGGCCACCCCGATTCCGCCGGGCGGCGGCTTCCGTCTCACGGCCGCCCCACCCACCGGTCGGCGAACCGCTTCAGCGCGTTGGCCACACTGGTCTTGCTGACCCCCACCCGCTCCGCGACCGCCCGGCTGCCCGGCACCGCGCCTGTCTCCGCCGCGAGGTCCAGCCAGGCGGCGACCACCTCCAGCACCAGGTGGTCCCCGGCCCGGTACGCGCGGGCCAGCCCCTCGCGCACCGCCGCCCGCGAGCCCAGGGAGTCGATCAGCCGGGCGACGGCGTCCGGGCCCGTTCCGGCGGCGGCCGGCAGGGCGGCGCCCGAATCGAGCACCGGCCCGAGGTCGGCCAGCGGCACCGGATCCGGCGCCGACCGCACGCCGTCGACCATCAGGTTCGACGCGATGCGCAGCAGATATCCGGACGGTGAGCGGCCCGGATCGACCAGCCCCTTGGTGGCCGCGGCCACGAACCGGGCCAGTACCTCCTGCACGAAGTCACGCGGGTCCTCGCCGTCGGGCACGGCTCTGTGGCTGAGCATCCGGGGCAGATCGCCGGTGACGTTGCGCAGCGCGTCCGCCAGCGCGGTCTCCTGCGCCGCGTCCAGTGGTTCGCTGTCCCCTTCGCGCAGGATCCGGGCGATGGTGGCACAGTCGGTGGTGAACCGGGTCGGCCCGGTGCCGGTCTCGGTCATTTCTTCCCCTCCGGGTGCGGCTGGACCGGCTGTCGGCTCCACCGGCGCGTGGTCATCTCCTGCATGAGGTTCTCCGCCAGCCCGAACGCGGCCCGGCGGAGCTGGGGTTCGGTGGCCATCGGGTCCTCCAGCACACTGGTCTGCCGGTGGATCTCCTCCAGACGCTCCCGCAGCGCCGCCCGCGATCTGGCCGGTGCCGCCGCGGCCTCCCGGGACAGCAGCGCCCCCATCTCCTCGGCGGTGGCGACCAGTTCGGCCGATCCCGGGCCGAGCACCTTGAGCCGGTCGAGATGGGCGGTCACCTTGCGCCGTGCCGCCACGTCGAACCGGTGGCAGGCGACGCCGTGGATCCAGGCCAGCGCGGAGGCCGCCTGCCGGGAGTCGGCGGTCCCGCGCAGCTTCGGCACGCTGCGGTGCCCGGGGTCGGCCTTCAGCAGCGCGGCGACGGTCAGCCCGATCCAGGCGCCGTTCAACGCCTCGGCCACACCACCGCGCGGTGCCTGGGCCACATGGCACACAAGCAGCGCCAGCACCAGCGGCGGCAGCGCCAGCAGCGACCGCCGCGCCAGATAGCCCGAGCGGCCCAGCCAGCGACGCCAGTACGCCGCGAGCTCGGGGTCGAAGCTCAGCGCGCTCAACAGGACGGCACTCACCCCCGCCGTAACGAAGAAGATCACGTCGCCTCTTTCGCCACTTGTCCGACAGTTTCATGGACAAGTACGGAGGCGGGCAGCCGATTGGCCACAATGGGCAACGGCGTTACGGCCGCCGCCGGTCCGGGCGACGGGACGCCCCGGCCCGGAGCCGGTGTGCCCGGCCGTGACGCGGGACGGACTCCGGGCGCGCACCGAACCTCCCCTCGCCGCAGGCCGGTTGAAACCACGCCGCCCGGTCGCGTCGTCCCCGTACACGGCGTACGACACCGACGCTCACGCCCCGGCGCGTGTCCTTGCGTCGCCCGTGCCGTTCCGATACGGGTGAGGTGACCGAGGGATCTCTGCACGGGCGGCTGGGCAGGCCGGTCCGGGACGGGGGAGGACTGTGACGCGGGATCGGCTCCTGGGAGGCCGCTACCGGTTGGTGCGGCGGCTCGGCGAGGGCGGCATGGGCCAGGTCTGGGAGGCCCAGGACGAGACACTGGACCGGCGGGTCGCGGTCAAGGTGATCTCCCTGCTCGCCGGTGGCGGAAGCCGCGGCGGCGAGGCGCGCGCCCGGTTCCTGCGCGAGGCCCGGATCACCGCCCGTCTCCAGCACCCGCACATCGTGACCGTCCACGACCTCGGCGAGAGCGGCCCGGATGACGGCAACGCCCCTTTTCTGGTGATGGAGTTGGTGCGCGGCGAGGGGCTGGACGCCAAGCTCCGCCGGGGCGCCGTCACCCTGGAGGACGCGGCCCGGTGGGGCGCGCAGATCTGCGACGCCCTGGCGGACGCGCACGAAGCCGGTGTCCTGCACCGGGACATCAAGCCGTCCAACATCCTCGTCACCCCCGCCGGCACGGTGAAGGTCCTCGACTTCGGCGTCGCACGGGCCGCCGACCCCTACGCGACCGCCGACCGCCTCACCCGGACCGGCTTCATCGTGGGCACGCCCCCGTACATGGCGCCCGAACAGGCACGCGGCTATCCGGAACCGGGCAGCGACCTCTACGCGCTCGGCTGTCTGCTCTTCGAACTGATCACGGGCCGCCTGCCGTTCCAGGCCCCCGACGGCGTGGGCTACCTGACGGCCCACCTCAGCCAGGAGCCGCCCGTACCGAGCGCGGTGCGGCCGGGCATCCCCGGGGCCTGGGACGCCCTCGTCCTGACCTTGCTGCGCAAGGACCCGGCCGAGCGGTACCGGACCGCCGCCGAGGTCTCCCGGGCGCTGCGGCAGCTGGACCGGACCCCTGAGCCCCAACCGCAGCCCCGACCACAACCACAACCACAGCAGCCACAACCGCTGCCGCAGCCACAACCGCAGCCGCTCCCGTCACGGGCTCCCGTGATCGGAGCGAGGTTCGCCGCCGCCCTCTGGCTCCTGATCGTGCTGGCGGCCACCACCGTGACCACGACGAACATCAACGGTGTCGACGACGGCCGGGACGTGGCGTCGGGCGCCGCCGCGACCGCCGCCGCCACCGCATGGCTGGCCGGCTGCTTCGTCCTGCTGAGACGGCCGGGATGGCGCACGAAGGCCGCGGCGCTCTCCCGCTTCGCCCTGCCGATGGTCCTGTTCGGTGTCTACGGCGCGGTGACCGGGATCTCCGTCGCCGGTGGCCACTACCACGGATTCGGGCGGTGGCTGACCTTCGGCGGGGTGTCCACAGCCGCTCTGGTGAGCCTCCTGGGACTGGCCGCCGCCCTCACACCCCGCACCGGTCCCTGGCCCCGCAGGGCGGGTCACGCGCTCGTGGCCCTCGTCGCCCTGGCGCTGCTCGGCACGGTGCTGCCCGTGGCAGGCGTCGCCCGTACCACCGTCACACGGTACGTCGCCCTGATCCACCCGGAGGCGATCACGGTGACGGTGGCCGTCCTGGCCATCGCGGTGTACGGCGTCCGAGACGTAGCGACCCGCCGCGCCGCCCGCACGCCCCCCGACACCCCCGAACCGCCCCAACCGACCGAACCGCCCGGACCGACCGACCCGCCCGGACCGGAGACCGAGAGGCTCCCGGCCCGCGCCCCCGGAGGGGTCCCGCCGACCAGAAGACTGCCGGACGGCCCGCCGCGCTCCTGGCCCACGGGCAGGACACCGGCCGTGATCGCCGGCGTACTGCTGCTCACCTGTGCCATTGTCGTGAGCACCGTCTACGCGGCGCAGGGCGGGACGGGCCGAGGAGAACCGACCGGGACGTCCGGCCCATCGGTGGCGCCCGTCAGATTCACCTCCATCCCGGACATCTGCGGGAGCCTGTCGGACGAGTCGTTCCTGGACACCCTCATCGCCTACCGCCGCCCCGCCGACTCCAGGACGACCGACACGGAGCGGGAGTGCGGCTGGACGACCGAGTCGTCCGCGCCGTCCGACACCGTCGCCTCCGATCTGACGATCAGAGCGGAGAAGTTCGCCACCACGCAGAGCGCCGAAGCCTATGTACGGAAGCAGCGCAGCTACGGCACCGGACTCGACGGCTCGAAGATCACCGAACTCGGAAAGCCCGGCGATTTCGGGGACGAGGCCATCATCGACGTCTACAAACAGGACGACGAGAAGACACACGGCGGCGACACCTACCTCAGCATCAACACGACCACGATCATCCTCCGCTCGGGCAACCTCTGCGTGAACCTCCTCTACGCCCGCAGCCGCCACACCGACGGCGAACCGGACGACACCTCCTACACCCACCAAGGAGCCGTGGTCGCCGCCCGCAGCGTGGCCTCGTCCCTGGACGGCTAGCGCCCTGCCGTCCACCGGGGCGGCTCACGCCGGACCAGCGCCCGCCGCGCGGCGTCGTCCCGCCCGGGACACGGCTGCTTGTACGAGGCCCAGACGACGTCGCCCTAGCCGCCGGGATGCACACCGCGCTCGTCCGGTGCTGCCCGTGGGCGGCGGAGCGAGTGATCACGAACCGGGAGGGAGGGGGCTTGACGCTCTCTCGGGCGAGCACATGCCCAACAACGTGACGACGCCGTGCGCAGGGCGACAGCCATGCCGACCGGTGAACGATGTCGGAAGGCCGTATGCGGGAGAACCGCACGTATGGTCCGATGGTCCGAAGCGGCGGGCACCGGACAGGGAGCGGCAGTCACCGCGCCGGTCCCCGACGCTAAGAGGCTCGGTCCTGGGCAAGCGCCGGGTTCTGGGCGGGGGTGTCGGCCGGGGCCGGGACGTCCTTCCCGGCGTTCTCCGCCGCGCCGAACCAGGCCACCGCGACCGCGCCCGAGACCGCCAGGACGAAGCCGGTCACCGCCAGCCAGGCGAAGCCGGGGCGTGACGCGTCCCCCAGCCACCAGACGCCGATCATGCCGGGCAGCACGGTCTCGCCGACCACCAGCGCCGCCGTCGCCCCGTTCACCGAGCCGATCTGCAGCGCGACGGTGTGCAGGTACATGCCGCCGATTCCGGCGACCAGAATGGCGTACAGGGCCGGGTCGGTGAGCAGCGTGGCCAGGGCGAACGGATCGATCCCGTTCAGCACTCGCACGCCCACGCCCAGCGCGCCGAAGCCGAGACCGGAGAGCAGACCGGCCAGGATCGCGGCCCGGGCGCCGAGCAGCCGGACCAGGACCGTGCCGCCCGCCATCAGCAGCAGTGAGATCGCGAGGAGCCACCAGTGGGTGCTGATCGGCGTGTGCCCGCTGCCCTCAGAGCCCGCCGCGCTCGCGAGCAGCACCAGCGCCGAGCAGACGACTGCGATCGAGGTCCACTCCGCCCGGGTCAGCCGGATGCCGAGCAGCTTGACGCTCAGGACGGCCGTGATGACGAGGTTGGCGCTGATGACCGTCTGGGAGAGGAACAGCGGCAGCAGACGGGCGGCGAGCGCGCCGAGTCCGAAGCCGACGAAGTCCAGGACCGTGCCGACGATGAATTCCCAGGTCATCGCGGCCTGGGCAGTGGAGGAGAGACTGGGGCCGCCATGCGCGGTGACCTGTCCGGCGGTATGCCCGGCGGCGGCCGCCTCGCGGCGGGCCGACTTGCGGGAGCCGACGGCCTGGAGGACGGAGCCCGTGCCGTAACAGATCGAGGCCGCAACGGCGGTCAGGAGTCCTATGAGCACCGAGCGCTCCGTTCAGGGGGGTGGTTCTTGGCTGTTCTCCCTGCCAGACGCGGGATCGGCCGCCCGCGTTGCGTGAACCGGGTCCGCGTCGAGACGGACGGGAAGAAGGCCGTCCGGGCTTGAGGTTGGTCTTCGCCGTGCCGATGGCCGATGCCACGGCCCCGACGAACAGCGCGCCCACCCGAGAGAGGTGGACGCGCTGTTCAGACACTGTGCCCCCGGCAGGATTCGAACCTGCGACACCCGCTTTAGGAGTTTTCCCTGGGCGGGTCCTTGACCTGCGGAAACGCCGACTGTGGGGCGTCTGGTCTGGGCACGCCCCCTCCGTAGTTCTCACGTGTTCGCGGGGTTTCCCGGCCTCATGTGTGCTGAATCCGTTCTGGCGGACAGTCCTTCGACGTGTAACGGGACTCCCGTGCGATCCATTGCCGAGGGGCAGTGTCAGTTATAGAGACGTCGCAGGAATTCGTCCTCGTCCAGGACTTCGATGTTCTGACCGGCCTCCAACAGCGCCTGGGCCTTCTTGGTCTTGCCGCTCAGCGTGTCGCCCGGCTTGAGCTGGGTCTGGGAGGCGGAGACGAGGATGGTGGTCTTCTTGGTGACATTCTCAATCGGCTGCCCACCGACCTCGGCGATCTTGACAAATGCCTCGTCCCTGGTCATGGAGGTCAGCTTCCCAGTCAGGCAGACCACCGCCCCGTACAGTGCACCTTCCGGGTCGGCGTCGGGATTGGCTCCGGGCAGAGGGGTGCGCGAGCTTCTACTGTGGCCGCGGTAGTGGCTGCCCAGCCACTCACGCGTCGGCGTCATCCACCCCCACCGGATCTGGTGGGCATCGAGCAGGCGGTCGAGCGATTCCGTCTCGGCCGCTCGCAGGGCAGCGAGCATGACCTCAGCCGCCGCAGCGGCGTCCGCGCCTGCGTCATGGTGGTCGGCGAAGGCGATCCCGGCGGCGTCCGCACAGTAAGGGAGGCTGTAGGAGAGCAGCGTCCAGGTGCGTCGGGCTACGACCTGCGAACAGGTGTAACGCAGTTCCGGCCACGTCAAGCTCTCGGCGTCGCAGGCGGCACGTATAACACTCATGTCGAAGCCGGCGTTGTGGGCCACCAGCGGGAGTCCGTCAGCGAACGCTATGACGTCGGCGAGGACTTCTGCCCAGCCCGGGGCGGTCGCCACGTCGGCGGATGTGATCCCGTGAACAGCCACATTGAACGGGTTGAAGTTCGCCAGGCTGGAGGGCGGCTGGATCAGTGTGTCCCAATTGTCGACTATGCGGCCTTCAATGACCTTTGTCATGCCGACTGCACAGGGGCTTCCCCTGTGTTCGTTCGCGGTCTCGAAGTCGATGGCCACCCATGAAGAAGACATGGCGTCAGATTCCTGGCAGATCGATCTCAGGTCAAGGCCGTGATACCGAGGCGCCGTTCGCCCTGCTGCATGTCCAACGGTCCGCTATGCGAACGGCCCGGATGAAGGGTCCGAGGCCGAACAGAGCGCCTCCCCGGGGGACAAATCCCAGGTCAGCGACGTAATGCCTTGTGCCCCCGGCAGGATTCGAACCTGCGACACCCACTTAGGGGTCTTCCCTGGGTGGGGCTGTGACCTGCGGGAACGTGCACTGCATGGCGTCCGGTCTGGGAAAATACCCCTCCGAAGTTCTCGCTCGTTCGCGGGGTTTCCCGGCCTGATGAATGCGTTCTGCCCAGAGGACACTCGTCAGGGGCTGTAGGGCGCCCCCTGCGGATGCCGGACGTCCTGAAGCGGGGCGCCGCTGGGGTTAGTTGTCGGCGCTGCGGCATGGGCGACGCCGGGGGACGATGTCTCCCAAGACAGCGAGGTGCGCGAATGGCCTGGATCAGGCAGATGGCCGCCCAGATGACGTCGTTCAGGCCGCTCTCCCTGGGCTTGTCGCGCAACGCCCAGCTACCGGCCTCGGTGGAATGCAGCAGGTGATGACAGAGAACGCCGTGTAGCTGCCGCCCGTGATGAACACCACCCAAGCCCGGGTGCCGGCCCACCACTGGGACGGGTCGAGCAACTGCTCCCCGTTCTGCGAGGAACGCCGGATCCGCACGCACGGCAGGCTTTTGAAGCACATGGTCAACTCCCGTGTTGTGCTACGTGTCCGCGGGTGTCCTCGCACGAGCACATGGGTTGGAGACGAACTCTCGCAGTCCTGCCTCGGGAAGGTCACTAAGCTAGCTGTCCTTCCGCGTTGAGTGGAGGTCCTGTCGGAGGGGGAGGACGCTGGCCCGCCGCGCTGGTGCTGCCAGGCACTGCTGCCGTAGACGCAGGCCGTGTCCGACTGTGTGCGTGAGGGGGCAACAGACCATGGATCGTGGACAGGAGCAGCTCGGGGAGCGGGTCTTGGCGCAGGCCGCAGCGATCTTCTCTGCTCGTTCGGATGTCGGCGCGACGGAGTTGCTCCGCGCGGTTGAGAAGCTGGATTTCGAGCAGACAGAGGACGGGTACAGGACGTCCACCAACTGGCACGACTACTACTGGGCCGCCGTCTTCTACATCGACGCCGTGGATATCCCCAGCTTCGACGACGAGGTCCTGGACCACCTATTGCCGACGATCGCCGAAGTAGCCGGTCAAAACGGCCGTCCAGATGTCGACCGGATTCTGGTCAAGCCGGCACTCCGCGACCCAGACGTGAACTGGCGGCAGGCATTGGAGGCGGGGCAGTCGCCGGCACTCCTCCGGCCGGACGACGTGCGCACCGGCGAGGGTAAACAGGCCCGCATCACCGAAGTCACCCGCATGCGGCTCTTCGACACCCTTCGACTTCAGAACGTCGACTGGTCCGGCAGGCTGGAAGAGTCAGACTTCCTCAGGCGCATCTTCGACCTGGATGCGTTCGCAAGCTACGACTCTCGCTTCACAACCGCCGAGGGCGACATCTACCAGCACCGCGTCAACAACTATGACTGGGAAGACGACTGGGTCTTCACCGATGATCGGTTCGGATTGAGTCGCGGCCCGGACGCCGTCCTCCTGCGTTTCCTCGCCGAAATGCTCCACCCTGTCGTGCGCACTGACACAGAAGAGCTGCGACAGCTGATGGAGCTCTTCAACACCTTGCTAGCCCGAGACGGTTATGCACTCGTACCCGTCGACTCCATCAGCGGCTACACCATCTACGGCGGGCGCCGCATTCCAGTACAGGCCCGCCCCATGATTCCAGGCCCTTCCCCGCTGGCACCCCACCGCGCATCTGCGGCCAAGGACGGTGCTGTGAACCCGTACGACCTGGTGCGCGCTCAAGCCCGCGGTGACCGGAAGGACTACCGCCTTGATCGACTCCCCATGGAGGAGGGCGGACAGGCCCAGGTCTTCCGGGCCGTTCACAAGCCGACCGAGGCCGAGGTCGCCTTCAAGCGCCGCAGTTCGCAACGGGACACGCCAGCCGCACGGATGCGACGAGAGATCGAGATCTCTCAACTGCTGGGCCGACACCCCCACTACATGCCCATCCTCGACTCCGACCCGGAAGACGGCTGGCTCGTCATGCCGATGGCACAGGCGACCGCTGAGGACCGACGCGACGACCTCAAGGACCCTGCACAGCTGCGCGCCCTGGTCGAGGCGCTGATGGACGTACTAGAACTCGCTCACGCACACGACTGGCTACACCGCGATGTCAAACCCTCCAACATCCTGCTGCTGGACAGCCGATGGACCCTTGGGGACTGGGGAATCGTCCGCCGGCCGAGAGGCCAGACCACCAAGGCCGGGCGGACTCGTTTCGAGATCGGAACGGAGGGTTTCGCGGCGCCTGAACTCTTCATCGACGCACACGAAGCTACGCCGGCCGCCGACATCTACGGCATCGGGCGCGTCATTGCGTGGGCACTGACAGGCAAGTATCCGCAGATGAATGTGCCGCTCCTGCCTGACCCAGGCCCGTGGAGGAACGTCACTCGCATTGCTGCCCATCCCGACCCCGAACAGCGGTCGCAGAGCATCCAGGACCTCCGCGACCTGATCAACCGCGAGCTCACTGAACCAGCGGAACCTCCGACCGAACAAGCGAAGCGGCTATGGGAGCGGACGCGTGCCGGTGATCCGGCAGCCGTGGCTTCCCTGCTCGAACTGATCGCAGACCACCCTGAAAACTACGAGCTGTACGTCCGCACCCTGACGGGGCTCCCTGCCGAAGAGGCGGGCCCCTGGCTGTCCCGTAACCCCCAGGGGAGCGAACGCATCTTCAAGGCTCTGGCCGACCATGCCGTTGGCCGAGGAACAGGGCGTGTCCAGTTCGCCGAGGCTGCCCGCGCCGCTGTTTGGCTTCACACCATTGCGAACTTCGCTGCAGCCAAGGACGACTGGGACCTTCTCGACGAGTCCGCCCGCACGATGTGCACCTGGGACGCTGCGTGGGACCAGTGGAGCGCCCAGGACCGAATCGCACCCTGGCTTCGCTCTTTGTCGGGCCAGGCAGCGCAACTCGTAGCCGCAGTGCTGCGTGATCACCCGCGCTCTGCGCGGCACTTCTCCGGCTTGGCGCAGGACAGAACCGTGGATCTTCGGATCCGCGAGGCCATTCGTGCGGCCGTGGGAAACCGACCGTCTTAGTCCTGCTCGTCGGAGAACCGGCGGGGGATGGTGATCCCGCCGTCCGGGTCCAGTCCGTGAGGCCATCGGGCGGGGAAATCGAAAAGCCAGGCGTGGCCGGCATCAGCGGCCTTCCGGGCAACTCGCTCGGCGCCGTCGCTGTCTCCTGCCTCCTCGTGCATCTGCGCGAGGAGGAACAGGGCGGAGGGATCTCCCGCGTCGGCGGCTTGCCCGTACAGCGCCTTGGCGCCTTCGCGATCACCTTCCTGTTCCAGCCTCTGCGCGTCAGTGAGGGGGAGGAACCCTTCCAGGTCTGCAGCTTTACGGGCGAGGCGTTCTAGGCTTTTGCTGTCTCCTGCGTGCTCATACTTCTGAGCCATGCGGAACAAGGCGAGTGGGTCGCCAGCGTCAACGGCCTGCTCATACAGCGCCTCGGCACCCTGAAGATCGCCTGACTGTTCCGTGACTACCGCCCGCCGGTAGAGGTCAGAGGTGGCTCCCACGTCACCACCCAAGTCGACGGCGCGACGCAGGAGACCATTGGCCCACTCCAGCCGGGCCCCCCTGAAAGCAGCCTCGGACAGGGCGAACAGGTCGGGGGGAGCCAGGTAGTCGTACGCGGCGTGCCAGAAGGAAGCGGGCGGGAAGAGGGATCTCCGTGTCATTTTGCCGACCTGTACGAGGTACTCAGCCACCTGGAACGCCCCATCAGGTGCGCGTTCCTGGGCGGCTGTCCCCACTTGTTCCTCGACCCTGGGGCCGGCAGGCGTGCGTACCTTGGTCATTGGGGCCATGTGTCCATGGACGGCCCTGGTGACTTCTTCGAACGCGCCGGTGGTCCAGTCGTTGGGGAGCGTGTCGAACTCGGCGTCGGAGAGGTAGTCCACTGCGGCGTCGGCAAGGAACGCGGCGGGCAGAGCGGCTCCCGCGCCGCATCGGCGGGCATCCATCGCGGCATGCAGGACGGCCCGGGCCGCTGGTGTAGCGGCGTGATAGCGGGTCACAAGTGCGGGCGCGCCCGCAAGGAATTGAGTGACGCGACCGTCGACGCTGTAGGCGAGCGCTTCGGCGAGGCGCGCATCGCCCTGCTGTGCCAGGCCGTTCGCCGACTCGAGCGCCCTGTCGTCGAAGCCGTCCGGGATATGGATGAGCCGTCCGGCAAGCAGTGCCCGGACCTGGGCATGCGGGTCGGGCACGCCGGCAGCAGGCGGGTCGGTGAACCGGCTCGCATACTCGGGCCACAACGTGCCCATGACCAGGACGGGGCCTCGGTCAGGCCGTGCGAGCAGATCCCGCAGCGCAGCCGCGATTCGCTCACCATGGCGCGGGTGGCCGAGATAGTGCTGGCTCTCATTGAGCCAGACCACCGTGCGCGGGGCTACATCCCTCATACTCTCCAGCGCTTCCTCGGCACGGGTGGGGTCGAACGGATGCCACAGCTTCCAGCCCCCCGATGCAAGCGACTTGACCGCTTCCCAGCACGCCCGCGTCTTGCCTGACGAGGAAGTCCCCACCAAAACCACCATCCGGCTACTGCCCGCGCCAGCTGCCGCAACCTCGTTGAGCAGGAGCCGATCGGGCTCGCGCACAACGTAGGCCGGCAGCACTTGCCCGGTGCGGTGACCCGACGGCTCGACGGCCGGGTGGACTTCCAGATCGAACGGGTTCCATTCGCTGATCGGCTTCAGAGTGCTGCGGCCGGTGCTTGCCGCAATGGCCCGGCCATGGGGCGGCAGTTCCGGGACGGTGAGGGACGCTGTCAGGGCGGCCATCGACTGCGAGAGGGTACTGAGCGTGGCCTCGGGCAGGGGCGCGTCCGGGGCCTGTGCGCTGAGCGATAGGGACCGACGGATCACGGCCTGGAGCAACTCCACGACCACGGCCTCATGCGTGGCTGTCCGGGGTGTGACGGAGTCGGCCGCGTCGGCTCGGGAGGCTGCGAGGGCGGCGTTGAGCACGCCCTCGGCCGCCGCCTTGCGTTCTGTCTCTGGCAGCGAGTCGATGAGCACCTTCGCCACCTGCAGGGCATGCGGCAGCGCGCGGTCCGGGTGCCGAAGCGCCCGCTCGATACTGGACTTTGACAAGGGGGTGGCGTCCAGCTCGAGGCGCTGTGAGATCTCGCGCAAGCTCAGGCCGGACTCCTCCTGCAAGGTCAGCAGATGGTCGAAAAGGGCACTCCGGTCGGAGTGCGGTCCCCCCTCTCCGAGAGCCTCAGCCTGCGCCCGTTGAGCACGAAGCTCTAGCCCTCTGGTCTCCTCCTCGCTCAGACGGAGGGCCTGGGCGAGGAAGGGCAGGTCCGAACTTTTGATCAGGCGCACGCCATTGAATACACGGGACAACGACGAAGGGCTCCAATGGGCAGCCTCGGCGAGCTCACGCAGGCTTAGGCCGGACCGTGCGTGCAGGCGTCGCACTTCGGCGGCGAAGGCGCGACGGGCAGGCGGCAGATCGTAGGGCAGATCAGCCATCCGTCGTCCGACCCGACGAGTGCCGGTCATGCTTCGTCACCACCCCTCAGTGCATTGTTTCCATTGTCTCAGTAAATCTGGGACAGTGAGAACGGGGGATTCACATCCAGTCCCGTCCCCTCGTCGTGCCCGCAAGGCACCCCGCCTCAAGGGGGATTCTGTGTCCATCGCTGTCGCCGTGCTTCTAGGGTGCACCGCGCCGGCCACCCTGGTCTGCGCACACGTTGCTTTCCGCTTCGCCACCAACGATGGCGTCCCCCGTCCTAGCGCCTGGGGAGCATCCGGAGGCGCTGCCTTAGCCGTGATCACCGACGTATGCCTTGCCGGCCAAACCCTGGACCTCCGAGACGGCCACTCCAGCCCCTCCCGCATCGCCATCACGGTCATCACGGCGGTCCTCGCGCTCTTCTTCGGATACGTCGCGTACGAGGTCACTGGGCAAACCACCGTCCCGGCAGGGGCACCCCCGGCTCCCACCCCGAGCAAGACCAAGCGCCTTGCATACGCAGCAGCCACCTTCACCGGGACATTTGTCGCGCACGCGCTGATCGTTCCCCTGCTGATGTAACAGCACTCACAGAGCCGCTCGCCCCCTGCAGAGCCCCAGCACCCGTAGGCGGTCCTCACTGGTTCTCCTTCCATGCGCGGATTTCCAGGTAGACGATCTCGGCTTGGAGCTGGAGTCCTGCTCAGTCTTCTTGCCGCTGTCGAAACCCGACGAGCAGCCTGTGGCGGCCATCAGCGTCGCACAGGTGACGTGGCCGGGGCGGCCATAAGGTTGACCATGGCCGGGAGAGGGAGAGTCCGCTGGTCCCTGCTCGGCTCGGCTGCCGTGGTGACGGCTGGACTGAGGCTGCGGCTACTTGACTATGTCGGTCTCCGGCGCGTCGTCGCCAGGTGCGCAGACGCTGTCGCGCACGACCAGCGACGGCTCCAGCAGCAGGCGCTCCGGCGCCGCGTCGGGAGCGGCGATCCGCGCCAGCAGCAGTCGTACGCACTGCTGGCCAACCTCTTCCAGCGGCTACGCGCCCAGCCTGGTGATCTCGAGGGAGACGGCAGCTCAGCGGCAGCGCGGACGGCTTCTACCACGGCGACCGCAGGGCGCTGTCCCGACTGACCGTCACGGCCGAGGGCATCGCCCTGGCCTCGGTTCACAGCGGGCTGCGAGGCGCGGACCGCGCTGGCTTCCGGGCCATCTGGCGCGGGCTTGGGGAGGTGACACCCGGCCTGGCCGTCGCCCTGGACCGCCGCCGCAGCACGACCGATGGCTGGCTCGAAGAGGTCTTTGAGGTCACCAACGCGGGCGGCGCACACGTCCGCTTCCGGCTGACGGCGAGCGCCCGCATGGACCTCGCCACCATGTAGCAGGTCAAGTCGGGGCAGGTGGCCGAGGAGACGCCACCCGAAGTCGACGACGGCAACGCCGTCGCACTGGCCTGGTCCGCGGACGACTTCACAGTACACCTGGCGGCCGAGCCCGCGCCGGACGCGCTACAGGTGCCGACCGGGGAGCTGTCGTACGACAGCGACATCAAGCCCGATACGTCGGGGAGCCCGACGCTGACCTGTAGGGCGGCGTACACGGACGGCGACCAGTTCCCGGCTCCGCCCCGGACCAACTGCCCTGGCCCGCTGCCACACTGCGCAGCGCGGACCGCCGCTGGCCGTGACCGCTGCCTGACCGCGCCGAGACACGCCGTGGCCCGTCCCGTATTGCCAGGTACCGGACGCCCTGTCACTAGTGCAGCGGTTGGTGATGGTAGGGCGCTGACCTGGGGTTTCGCGGGGAAATGTGCGTTGACCTGGGAAGACTCCTCTCGGTAGTTCTCACAGGTCAACGCCGTTTCCCGGGCTCATGTGCCGAGGATGTGCCCTGGGACCTTTCGTCAGGCGGCGCATTGTCCAGTGGGTCGCAGGCGTAGCCTCTTCGGCTTCCCCGTAGCGGTGAGATTCGGCCAAAGAGCCCAGGCTTCCCTCTGGTTGGGTACATTGTCGTGTTTGTGCTCTAGCGCTTTGCCCGCCGTGCAGTGAGGATGCCCGCCGTACTGAGAACCGGGGGGCGGTTAATGGGGTTCGGGTGGGGATCGCGTGACTGGGAGCGGGCCGGAGAAGAGCTGTCCGACGGGCCCGAAGTGCCGGTCCAGACCGGTCCTCCGACGGTCGGGGACAGACGGTCCGATGCAGGGGACCCGACTTCTTCGGAAGTGACTGGGTTGCTGTGCCAGGCCGTGTACACCCGTCCTGACCGCATCGGGGCTGTCAAAGCATGGTGGCGCAAGGTACGCGGCAAGGGTGGCAAGGCCGACAAGCCGCGGCGCAGTACGCGTCGGCGGATCTATCTGGAGGGGAGTGACAACTGCCCTCCCCTGGGCGAGCCGATGGCGCGCTGGGTGATGGATCACGTTCTGCATGGGCCGCCGCTGGCTGTCCCTTCATACGGATTCGACCTGGTGCCGGTCGTGGCGCACAGCCTGCGCGCACGAAGGCGCTGGTGGGTGAGAAGGCTTGGCGTGCTGCTGGTGGCTGCGGCCCTGGCATACCTGACACCACGAGCCGGCGTGGTGTGGGTCGTTGCAGTCCTCGTGGCCTTGTTGATGCGGTGGGCTGCATTGCGGGCGCAGAGAAAGGCGAAGAAGTCACGGCTGGCGGTCTCTCCCCGGTCGGCGTATCTCGTGCTGTGCGTGCCGTGGGTGCTCGCGGTTGTGCCTTATGAGCCGACCGGCGCTGAAGTGGTGGACCTGCGGGTCGGCCTGGTCGTCCTGCCATTCGCTCTGCTGGTGGCGGCGGCGCTGGTGTATGCCGGTGACCGGTTCGTGGCTCGGGCCGCCCTGAGAGGAATCACCCGTGAGGGAGTGTCCTCGGACCGGTTGCCTTGGGTGGCTCCGAGAGGTGGGCGCCGGATGGCGAGGCTCGGCCGCGAGCAGACGTGGCTGGAGCTGCCGTACGACGATCCGGAGCGATTTGTCGGCGCCGGACGCGATGTCTGGGGCGCCGCGGACATCGGCATTCCGCTCGTACCCAAAGACCCTGAGGTGTCGGTCAAACAGTTCGGGGAGGAGGAACTGCTACGGCGGATGGGCACGGCCCTGAGAGATCTCGGACGTGGAGCGCGTGAGATCACCGAGCCGCTGCCCGGCCTGACCGCAACGAAGGTGCAGGGGCTTCCCGCTGCCTTGTGGCTGCAGCGCACCCGCGCATCGAAGCTGGAACTGCCGGACCTGCGCGGCCGGGGTCGCCGGTCGCCGTCGAGCGTCCCTGATCGGCTGTACCTGCGTGCCCAGTGCGTCAGCTGGGACGGGCAGGTCGTGGTGAGTGTCTTCGTGCACGCCGCGCTGGAGGCGGGAGAAGTGCGCCTGACAGTACGACCGCACGTGATGACGCCCCTGTACAACGAATTACGCGTGACCGCCGCTCCGGTTGCCAAGCGCGGAGTTCGCCTGCTCGGCTGGATCGCTGTACAGGCACTGCTGGACGCTATGTCGGGGCCGCTCGCGCTCTGGAGGTCCGTGTCCCGGCTCGCCAGCGAAGAGCAGGGCGAAGACGGTCGGGCGGAGGAGAAGGACCCGGTCAGCCTGCGCGACCGGTACTCCACCGAGGAGGTCACCGACATGCACCAGAGCGACGACGCCAAACGGCACGTCGTACTGATGCAGACCTGCATCTTCCGCACCGTCTCCGAGTACCTCGACGAACTGGGCGTCGACACGGCGCCGTACGAGCGTCAGGTGGCCGCGGTCATCACCAACATCCAGGTGTACGGCGACAACAACGCTCCCATTCAGAACGTCGCGGGCAGCGACATCCACGGCGTGGGCCAGAGCAACGGATCTTCAGGAGGGAAACGATGACCGTGGGACGTGGCCGTCGCGAGGAGGAACTGCCGGGGCGCGGCTCGGGCATCCACGTGGGCGGCAACAACAATGCCCCCATCCAGAACGTCGCGGGTCAGAACATCTCCCATGTGCACCAGCACGCGTCCGTCCAGGGAGCCGTCGACATTGAGGCCGTACGGGGGCTCCTCACATCCTTTCGGGCTGAAATCGACCGTAACGAGGGAGCCCTGGACCACGCGGCGGCGCTGAGGGCGATGACCAACACCGTCGATGCGTCCTTGTCTGCTCCCGACCCCCAGGCCCGGGCCGGCGCGCTCCGGGGAGTCGTCCAGGCCCTGCCCGCTCTGGTGGCGGGAACAGTGGTCGAGCAAGGCGGTGAAGCACTCGTCCACGCCATTGCTGGCTGGTTGAGCTGAGGCGCAGCGGCCCGTGACGTCCTGATGTCGGCGAACCGCCCTGCCGACGCAGGTTGCTGGCGCGGCAGGGCAACCGGAAAGCCCCTCCTGTCCTGGCGCGACGGGGTTTCGACGCCGTCGCACCGGAGGCGATATAACCGAGATCGGCACCGGTAAGGGCAAGCTCTACATCGCGTCCGGCCACGACGCGTTCGCCGGTCGGGCACCTGGATACGCCATAGGCCCGACGCGAAACCGCCGTCGTCAGCGTTGCACTGCGGGCGATCACCAGCTGGCACTCCGACCGCGGCTCGGAATGCGGCAGGTGCCATAGGGCCGTCGGCGGGCGCCCGCCCGTCATGCTCGGGGGAGGGCGTGCCAAACACGTTGGAGATTAGGGGATGACGGAGCGTTCCGATTCTCTAAACTGTCCATATGGACCGTCCAAGCGATACGACCCAGGGGTCGACCTGGCTCGGAAATTTTCTCCCCGAAGAAAAAGCTCTAGCAAAACTCCTGCTAGATAGCTTGCAAATCTGCTTTGACAGTACGTTGCGCGCGAAACTTGCCAGTCTTTTGAAAGACGTTGTAGACGGCCTCACAACTCCGATTGCGATCGTTCCTGTGAGGGAGCTCGGTTCACCGACGCCCTCGAATTCAGATGAAGAGAGCATTGGACCCGAGGAGGCCATATTTCCCCCTCTCGATCAACCGTTCCAGCCGCTTGCCGGGAGTGAGGGGCTAGTGGGCAATGTAATCCGTGAATCGCTAGGAGCTTACCCGGACAGAACTCGTTTGAGTTATCCGGAATCAATTGACGATATGAGAAATGTCCGAACCCGGAGCATCTTGCTCGTGGAGGACTATTGCGGAACCGGCGACAGGATGCAAGGGTATGTTGACCATTGGATGCGCAACAAGACCATACGCAGTTGGCACTCGTACGGCTTCATTCGATTTCATGTGGCTTCATACGCTATATCTTCGCGAGCACTGAAAAAACTGAAGCGCAACCCAAAGATTGAATCAGTTCGCTATTCCACCATGGCGGCGGACTTCGCCTCAGCAAAATGGACGCCGGCGGAGGCTGCTGGCATCCGAGACATCTGTCGAAAGTACTCTAAGATGTCCAATATGACGCTCGGATTTAAGGAATCCGAGGCTCTCTTTGTCATGCAGCACACCGTTCCGAACAATACACCTTGTATTCTCTGGCAGAATAGGGCCAAGGGGGTGAAGGATTGGGTACCCCTGTTCGCGGATCGGCGAATGAGTCCAAATATGCAGGAAACATGGAGTGACTACGTTCTCGAACAGAGTTCGGCGCAGAGGGAATTGGACTTGCGACAACTGGCGAGTCGCGGTGAGCTGGCTGCGGCCGCGTCGGGTGATGCTGCACTGGTTGTGATCGAAATGTTGCAGGCCGCCGAACAAGGTATTCGTGCTGAAGTACGGTTGGCACGCTATCTCGGCATGACCGAGTCCCGGGCCGCCGAACTGAAAGCACTGTGCATTCGGATGGGACTGCTTGATATGGCCGGACGCCTCACGGACGCTGGCAGGAGTGGGCTCAAGGAAGCGCAACCAGAACCTCTGGAGCCTGGGAGGTCAAGTCGCTTGAAGGGCAGCGACCTGCCCTACTATCCTGAGTCCCTGAGGGGGGTCCGTGACGTCTAGCGTCTGTCGACGCCGTTGGTGTCGACACCGCCGGGTTGGACCCGGGGCTTATGCAGGCGGCGGGATACCCGCAAGCCTGGACCAAACCTGCGCTTCGCCTCCTGCCGTGAACCGCGCTGCTCCGGCGATGTCTTGGGCGCGGTTCACGACACGACTGGCGTCGCGGAGGCTCAAAGGTAGATGATCACTGGCTCCCCTCACCTCTATCGATCTCGGGGCATCAAGAGCAATGTGGCCGCGAGCGTCATCGATAACGCTATCGCAGCAGCCGAAAAAGTAGAGCAAAACGGGCTCGCCGCCGTCCTGACGCTAAATCACTTGGCGCATTCAACAGGGGCAAGTTACGGGTACCTTCGCCAGATTGTTACGCGCGAAAGAGACCCGTACACTGACATTGTCATCACTCGACGTAATGGTCGAAAAATGCGCACAGTCTCTTCCCCTGAGCCATCTTTGTTGCAGGTGCAGCAATGGATTTTGAGACGCATAGCGGAAAGGATCCCGACCCACTCATCCAGTTATGCCTATTCTCCTGGACGATCTGTTAAGCAGTGCGCCAGTCGTCACATCGGCGCAAAATGGCTCGTCAAGCTGGACATCAGGGATTTTTTTGAGTCCATAAACGAGATGCCGGTGTATAAGGTATTCCGGCGTGTCGGATATGAACCCTTGCCAGCACTCGAACTTGCAAGAGTGTGTACTAGGTATGCCGACCATGATCCACGGCCGCATCCTGACAGGATTCTCGTAAGGACGAAAGAATACTCCTCTATCCAGGTTTACCGTAAGCCGCTCCTCGGGTTCCTTCCTCAAGGTGCGCCCACTAGTGGAGCGCTCGCAAACCAGGTAGCTGTGCCCCTGGACAAGCGCTTGAGCGCGATAGCCGATTCGCACGGCCTCGTTTATACGCGGTACGCCGACGACATGACCTTTTCCTCAGGTGGCCCCTTTGCGAGGAGCGCCGCTCTTGCGCTCATTAATCAGGCATCAGAGGCTATTCGGCAACACGGATTTGTCGTACATGACCAGAAAACGCGCATAGTAACTCCGGGTGCACGGAAGGTGGTTCTCGGGCTACTCGTTGACGGCGATAGGATTCGACTTACAAAGAAAATGCGCCAACGCATTTCTCTTCACGTGCGAGGCGTAGAGACCTTCGGATTTGCCGATCACGCAAAGCATGTGAAATTTAGTTCCGTCGATGGTCTAATTCTTCACGTCTCGGGCCTCATTTCCTACGCATCGGATGTCGAGCCGACGTGGGCTGAAGAATTCAAGCGGCGATGGAGGAACGTTGTGGCAGAGAAACTAGATGTCGAGTTGCCTTCGTTTAATCGGCATGCATGTGGGAAGAGTCAGCCTTTTCAACATGGCCACTGATCGGGTGATGACGCTGGCGTCCGCACAGACAGATAGCTCCTGTGCCGTTGAGGGAGGTGTTCGCGGTCTCAACTCATCGGCGCAGGAGCCCTGTTAGTTCCCTATCCTGCCGCGCTCGACCTGCCGCATGCCCTGGTCGAGTGGGTCACCCTGCTCATCATCACCCGTGAGGGTGACCGCCGCTGCAAGTTCCCGCCGCACCAGCGTGCGCTGGTCGGCTCTGGGTGCCTCCGCCGACATGACACCCTTGCCCAGCTCGCGGTCGGCTTCGGTATTGCCGTGTACATGGGACGGTTCCCCCTTTGGGTCGTTTCGCACGCCGGAACTGATCGACCGTGCCGACCATAGCGCAGCAGGGTGATGGGAATTCTGCAAAACGGCCAACGGTGTTCTTCGCCTCAGTTCTGGCAGTTGAAGCCTGTGGGGAAGGGCGGGGATCGAGGAGCGCACCTGGAGTTCGGCGAGGCCGTCGATCAGCTCAGGGAGACGGCCGCAGCCGTACGTGTCGTCGGCGAAGTCCTTGCACACGTTGACGGCCGAGGAGTGGCGTGAAGAAGGCAAGGCGTACTGGGAGAGCCGTCAGCCTGCCCCGTTCCGGCCGGTGTCATCGGCGAGTTGACCGCCCGGTGCTCCGATGCCGACGAGGCGTCGGGGTGCCGGTGCGGAAGCTTTGGGACGTCGTAGAGGCGTAGATGTTCCAGCTCGGCATGCGCAACCCTCAGACGTGCGCCTCGTACAAACGCTGAGAGGCGGTGACGTCCCGTATGGTGCGGCAGTGCTTCTCCACCACTTCACCGACGCCGAGCACTGGCCGGAGATCCTCGCCGCGGGGGCGATACGGGCCAGCTGGCAGCGCGGGGCGAGTCCGCTGACGGTCCACCTGTCTCGGGACGGCGACCCGGAATCGCTTCCGTGGGCGCTACGGGACCGGCGGATTCGCATCCTGGTGCGAGTACCGGACGCTGAGGCGCACCCGTGGCAGGAGTGGGCGCAGCACCACCTCGAGCCCGAAGAATTGTGGTCGCTGGCGGCGTCGAGCAGCGCGGCCGCGGGCGGCCTGCCGAACCAGTGGAACGGAAAGCCCGAGGAGTGGTTCGTCCTCGAGCGGCCCGTGCCGATGGCCGAGTGGGAGAAGGCCATCGACCTCGACACCCGCTCGAGCCTGTGGGTTGTGGGCCGTGACAAGGGTGGCGTCGAGCGGTAGTTGCCCTACTTGGTCAGCGGGCGGCGAGCCGGACGGCCTTTGAAGGCCCGCGCGGCGGCGCTGAGCTGTCCCACGGCCTCGTCGACCGCTCGATCCGCTTCGGCGCGGCCGCGGGACTTCGGCCCCTCCCCGTAGGCGGCGACCAGCTTGCCCAGCGCGTCGGTGACCGCGGTGGACGCTTCGCGCAGCTCGGCATCGTCGAGCATGGCAACCTGCGCTGCGGCGGCCGCCATCCGCGACAGGGGGCCGGTTACGAGCGCCTCTTCCGCGGCGTCGGATGCTCGCCGCCACGCCATTGCCGAGCCGAGCCCGTCGGCCGCCCCGTGGAAGATGCGATCGTCCCTGTACCCAGCAAGGAGCTGAGCGACCGACCGCCCCAACGTGACCGTGATCGACGACTTGTCCCGCCAACGGGCCTCCCAGACGGCCAACGCCGCCTTCGTGTCGAGAGCTGCTCTGAGCAAATCCTGCACTGCGGCACGGGCGTTGCTGGTAGCCATAGATCGGCGCGTCGCCCTGTCCTTGAGGTGGCTGGTCACGAGCCCGGCGATGTAGACGACGAGCGTCGCGGCACCGCCGATCACGGCGGCCCATATCTTCGAATCCACGGCCGATCACTTTGCCACGGGCGATGCGAGGACCACGGGCACCATGCCGTGGGTACGAGGTCCGCCTGTCCGGGCGACCCCTTCGCCGCGCAGGCCGGTCACCCTGCCGCCATCCTGCGCGCTGCTGGTCGGTCCAGTCTGCGCCGCCGTGCACGAGCAGCTGGGACGAGAGAAGCCAGGGGAGCGTGTGAACAAGTGCACGACCGCGAAGGGTGGTCCGTGTCGGGCACCGCTCATGGTCTGGTACGGCATCGGCCCGCACCCGGGTCTGCGTGCGCCACGCGGCCTCGGAGCAGAAGGCTGCCTCAACGGCCGCGCTCGACACTCCCGTGGATCTCGGCACCATTGACCCTGCCGCCGTGTTCCCCGGGGTGTCCATCATGACGTAGCGGGTGAGCTGCGACGCGACGACCGGCTGGGTGGCCAGGATCCGTGGCACGAACGAGCGGTACGCGTACGCGCGCAGTGACGAGCCTTGCCGTTGGGCACGAGGCCATGGGCTGGCCCCTGTCCGATGGTGCATCGCCCCCAGGCGTCGCTGAACGCGTCATCGGCGGGTTGGTTTTCGCCTACGGCAGCTTGGCCGCCGTGGCAACCTTCTGCGCCCGTCTCGCGCAGGTCTTTGAACTCTGGTCCGAGCAGCGCACTGTCACGGCAGCGCGGAGCCGCGGCCGATTGGTTGCGCGTCCGCCTGCCCTCATGGCTCGCGTCATGGCTGCGGCATCTGCGGCGGCAACTGGCGTGGCCGAGCTACTGGCCTCTCTCTACGGCTGGCGATCTTTCGGAGGCGAAGTCTCACGACGCGCCCACCTCGCCCGAAGGCAGCGGCAAATGCGAAGAGGGCCCGAGCCGCAGCGCAGAGGCCCACCACGTAGGCAACTTCTGGCCGAACCGTGGCCTCTCTCGGGGGCTGAAGCCTTCATCATGTCGGCAGGACTGCCACTGGTTGCTTCAGGCGAACGCAAGCGCACGGAAGGTGTTGCGGACGTCGGTCAGGGGCTGGCGGTCGCGGGTGTAGTAGAGCTTGTTGGTCAGGAGTACGGCCCAGCGCCCCTGGTGGGGTGAGATCCACATGCCGGTGCCGGTGAAGCCGTAGTGGACCCAGATGTTCTCAGCGGGGTGCGTGCCAGGGGCGGGGTGCCAGAACAGGCCGCGTACAGGTTCCAGGGTGCCGGTCTGGACCGTCAGTGACTGCCCGGTCCAGTCGGGGCCGAATCCGGCTCGTCCGTCGCTGGTTGAGGTGTCCAGCATGTAGCGCAGGAAGACGGCGAGGTCGTCGAGGACGGTGAAGGCACCGGCGATCCCGCACACTCCGCCCAGGAGGCGGGCGGAGAAGTCGTGGGCGACGCCCTTGAGGTGGGTGCCGGTGTCCTGGTCGAGTTCGGTCGGTGCGCACCGCGTGGTGATCTCGGCGGGCAGGGGCCCGAAGCGGGTGGAGTGCATGCCCAGCGGCTGCCAGGTCCGTTCCGTGGCGAGCTGGTCGAGGCGTCGTCCGGAGAGGTATTCGGCGAGGTATCCGAGGATGAGGGCGGCTCGGTCGGTGTACTCGACGGCTTCGCCGGGCGGACGGTACAGGGCCTCGTGGAGGACTCCGTCGCGGATGTCCTGGGGGTCGGTGCCGTAGAGGTTCTTGAGCTGGGCGCGGAGCGGTGCGCCGGCCGTGTGGGTCAGCAGGTGGCGGGCGGTCACGGCGCCGAGTGGGTGGCCGTCGACCTCGGACCAGAAGCCACCGAGCGGGGTGTCGAGGTCGAGCTTGCCTTCCTCCCACAGGGCTCCGACGGTTGACCACACGGCGAGGATCTTGGTGAGGCTGGCGGCGTCGAAGACGGTGTCGGGCTGCATCGGCACGTTCGGCTCGTTGGGGTCTAGGACCCCGGTGGCGCCGTGGGCGCGGGTGCCGGTGGCGTCACCGACTGCCCATACGGCGCCGGGGTAGACCTTGTCGCGGACGCCTTCGTTCAGGAGGGCTTCGATGCGGTCGGTGCTGTACGTCATGGTCTCCCTGTTCGCCGTGGCCAACCCGCCGGATCAGCGTAGTGACGCGGGCGGCACCAGTGGGGCAATGGCGTGTCGGACGTCGGCCGCGGGGGCTGGTCGGCGTGTGTCTCAGGTGAGCTGGCAGCCAAGGTCGGCCAGGGCCTGGACGGTAGTGGTGAGGGGGTAGCGGGCGGCATTCGTGTAGCCCGCCTGTCGCAGGGCGGGCAGCAGGCCGGGGGCGGTCCGTAGGCGGCCGAGGTCGCGGGCGAGTGCGGCGGAATGGGTGAAGTCGGTGGCCACTCCGGACGCGGCGACGACTTCGTTGAGGCCAGCCACGGGTTGGTACAGGACAGGCAGACCGCATGCTTGGGCCTCCAGCGCGACCAGGCCCATGGCTTCCAGGGTGGTGGACGGCATGACCAGGACGTCGTGCTCGGCGAAGGCTTTCCACAGCTGTGGACGGCGGAGCCAGCCGAGGTACCGGGCCCGCACTCCGATCCGCTGGAGGAGCGGGGCCAAGGCGTGGAACTGGGCTCTGGGGGCGGCGATGCTCAGCTCGACTCCTGGAATGGGCGCCAGGCCCGTGATCAGGTGCTCTGCGCCTTTCTCGGCGGTCAGCCTGCCTGCGTAGAGCAGTCGTAGGTGGCTGGTGGAGGTGCGGGCGGGCCGCGTCGGCGGATCGGTGAGCAGATGGTCGGGGATGCCCCATGGAATGCGGACGATCTTGCGGCGGTCGATCTGCGGGGTGAGCTTGAGAAGGCGGTCGGCCATCGCGCCGGTGGGGACGACGATCGCGTCGGCGGCCCTTACCGTCTCGCGCAGGACTTGGAGCTGGTCGCGGTGGGCCTCGGCGAAGATCAGGTCGGTGCCGTGGACCAAGGCGATTCTGGGGTGGGCCGGCAGTGCCCGGAGTAGGGCGGGCGTGGCGCCGAAGGTGAGGTGCTGCAGGTGCACTACCCCGATCTGGGCTGGATCGATCGCGGTCACCAGCGCCCGGCGCAGGGCTGCGACGTAGCGGCTGAAGGCGGCGCCCTCCAGACACTTGCCGGCGACCGTCAGCAGGTCGAGCCCGGCGGGGAGGTGGGGTTTGGGGCGGGTGGGGGCCAGCATGAAGGCCCGTGCAGGGATGAGGGGCTTGTCGCCGGTGTACAGGTCGAGGAAGAGTTCGACGCTGCCGCCGGGGCTTCCGGCTGGGAGGTCGAGGAAGGTGGCGGCCAGCGGTCCCGCGGCCGGGCGGACGAGGGGGCTCACAGCGCTCCTTGGGGGATCTCTTCGTACAGGCGGGAGATGTCGATGCCGTGCGTGGCGGCGTACTTGGCGCGCTGTTGCTGGTAGCTGGCCGGGGTGCCGAGGGTGGTGAGGAAGACGAGCTTGCCGAAGGTCATTCCCGGATAGACCCGGGCGGGCTTAGCGGCGCGGATCTCCAAGGTCCAGCGGATCGCGTGGCCCTGGTGGCCGAGTGGGGCGGAGACGTGGACCCAGATGCCGAGGGCGCCGATGGTGCGGTTGCCGTTGAGAAGTTGGGCATACGTTTCCGAGCCGGTTCTCTCCAGCGTGACGCCGAGGTAGAGCACGCCGGGCTGCAAGACCAATCCGGAGGCGGGGATGGCAAGTTCGGTGAAGGTGGTGGGGGCGGCGGCGTCCAGGTCTCCGTCGCAGATGCGGATCGTGTCGCCCAGCCGCCAGTCGTAGGCATTGGGGGACAGGCGTGCCGGGTCGTAGGGCGCGATGGTGATCTCGCCTGCGCTGATGGCGGCGGCAATGGCGGAGCCGGTGAGGATCACGAGGCGCCTGCCTGCACGTGTGCCGCATCCCGCCAGTAGCGGGATGGCTGGGGGCCGGCGGCGCCCTGGTACTTGCCTCGGTACAGGTCGATGTCCCCGGTGGAGACGAAGAACATGATCTGCCCGATCTTCATGCCCGCGTACACCCGCAGAGGGCGGATGGGGGAAAGCATCAAAGTCCACTGGCCGTGGAAGCCGATGTCACCGATAGGGGCGGTGATCTCGACGAATAACCCCAGCCGTCCGACCGAGGAGCGGCCGAAGAGCAGTGGGACGAAGAGGTCCGAGCCGACCTCCTCGACGGTGTGGCCGAGGTATAGCTCGCCGGGCTGGAGGACGCATCCGTCCGTGTCGATTCGGATCGTGTGCGTGGGATTGGCGCGGTGGGCGTCGATGACCTTGGTGGCGTACGTCAGCAGGGTGGCGCCCAGGCGGACGTTGTAGCTGTTGGGGTTGGTCTGCTTCGGGTCGAACGGGGTGATGCGAAGGCGTCCGTCGGCGACGGCCGTGTTGATCTCGGGCCCGGTGAGGATCATTGAGCGCCCCCTTGAAGAGTGTCGGCAGAGTCAGCGAACGGGGCCGCCAGGACGCTGCGCACCGCCTGGCCCAGACACAGTCCGGCTTGATGAGTGCGGCCGCCGAGATAGGTGTCGGCGATGTAGTCGGTGGTCAGCACGATGCGCGCTGTGGGCGGAAGGGGCGTGGGCGCGACTGCCAAGGGTCCGATGCGTTCGACGAGATGAGCGAGCAGCTTGGAGTGGTCCTCGGACTCATTGTCGGAGAGGAGGACGTGGACGAGCTGGTTGCCGAAGGGCTCGATGGCGAGCAGGTCGCCGAGGGTGAGGACATCGCCGAGCGGTACGGGGCGCAGAGCGGTCTCATTGAGGATGACCGCGTCCGCTCCGAGGCCGGTGTGCAGACGGGTGGCGATCTCGTCCAAGAGGAGGCGCCGGTCCAACAGGGTATTGAGATGCAGCCCGTTCACGATGCCGAGCTGGCTCCCCAGGGTACTGCCGACGAGAGCGATCTTCTCCTGCAGTACGGCGAGGTCCTCGGGGATCAGCGACGTGTCGGGGAAGGTGCCTACGCGGACGGCCCAGCCAGCCCCGACCGGCTCGGCGGTGGCGTACCCGACGCCGAGTTCGTGGCCCTTGACGACGAGGGTGTCACCGACGGGCACGGGGCCGTAGGTGTCGCTGTGGCAGTGCCCGGCGAAGATGATGTCCGCGAACGGGCAGGCAGCGGCCAGCTTCAGGTCCTCTTCGAAGCCCGAGTGGGACAGCACCATCCAGGCGTCGGCACGGTGGTGGTGCTCCAGCATCACCTCGCGTAGGGCCCGGGCCGGGTCGGTGACGTGGTGGCCCGTGCGCTGGTTGGCAGGGATCGCGTTGAAGGCTTGCAGGCCGATCACCGCGGTGACGGCAACTCGTCGGCCACCGATGTCCTCGATGCGCACGCGGTCGAAGAGCGGTCTGCCGCTGCCGTCGGCTGCGTTCGCGCACACGGTCATTTCGTGCAGCTGCGGTTCGAAGTAGTGCGGCCAGCCGTGGTTTCCGGGGGCGAGCAGGTCGTACAGGCTGGTGAGGACCTCGCGCTCGATCTGCCCTTGGCCGAAGCGGTAGAAGCCGGTGCCTTCGAAGAAGTCGCCGCAGTCCACGATCAGGCTCTCGGCCCTGGCGGCGTGGAGGTAGGCGAGCATCGATGTGGCCTGGGCGAAGGAGGAGTGGACATCGGTCGTGGCGGTGATCCGCTGAAGCTGCCGGGTCATGGCGTGACCTCGCAGATGTCGGCGCCCAGGGCGTGCAGTTTGGTGGGCAGGTCGGCGTGGCCGCGCCGGAGCTGTTCGAGGCCGCCGAGGGTGGTGACGCCGCTGGCTGTGAGGCCGGCGATGAGCAGGGCCGCGCCCGTGCGGATGTCGGTGGCCTCCACGCCGGCGCCGGTCAGCTGCTGCGGTCCGGTGAGGCGGCATTCGGTGGGCGAGAGCTCGTGGATCTCGGCACCGAGGCGGGCGAGTTGGGGGAGCAGGTTGCCGTGACGGCCGGGATTGATGGTGTCGGCGAACAGGTGAGTGCCGGGCAGTCCGAGGGCCAGAGCCATCAGCGATGGTTCGAAGTCGGCATCCAATCCGTCGAGGGAGAGGAAGGCGATGGCGCGCAGCGATCGCCCGGTCGGTTCGGCGTCGTGGGCCCGAATGATGAGAGCATCGCGCTCGACGTCGGCAGGCACTCCGAGCCAGTTCAAGGCGGAGACAAGGGGAGCGACGTCGTCGCCGCGCACGCCACAGATGCGTGCCTCCCCGCCGGTCGCCGCGACCGCACAGGCCAGGGTCCCGGCTTCGACCTTGTCGCCGGGCACCGACCAGACGGTCTCCGTCGGGACGGAAGTGGGTGGTGACAGCGTCAGGACCGACTCACTGACCCGGCACTCCCAGCCCGCTATGTGCAACGCCTCTACGACGCTGATCACTTCAGGCGAGAGATTGGGATGGCCAAGGCGCAGGGGCCGGTCTGCTACGACCGCGCGCAGGAGGGCAGCGACGCTCGCCCCACGAGAGCGGAATGGCAGCACCACGGACACGGTTCCGGTCCCACCAGTGGCTGCTTCCACGAGGTAGCCGCGTCCATCGACCGTTGTGCGGTCACCGAAGCGCTCGTAGACGTTGAAGTGCTGCTCCATCCCGCGTTCCCCGATCCGGCAGCCTCCCGGCCAGGGCAGCCGGGCTCGACCGGACGCGCCGAGCAGGGCCGGTACGAGGTAGTACGAGGCCCGGATGCGGGCGGCGACCTCGGGATCGGGGCCTGGCTGGGGCTTGTCGCTCGGCAGGATCACGATGATGTGCGGATCGCTGACCGGACGGGCCGTGTGCCAGCCGGCCTGTTGGAGCAGAGTGAGCATGGTCTCGACGTCCGTGTTCGACGGGACGTTGCTCAAACGCACCGGGCGGTGCAGGGCTGCGGCGGCGGCCAGCAGGGGCAGGGCCGCGTTCTTGGAGCCGTCGACGGTGATGGAGCCGGCGAGTGGGCTGCCGGGGCGCACGGCGACCACTTCTGCGGCGACGGGGGGAATGCGTACGGCTGTCAACGGTCAACTCCTCTGCAGGGGCAGGTGTGATGCGGTGGGTAGTGGGGTGCTGACCTTGAACTCGGCCCAGCAGCGTTTGCCGGGCGGCAGCGGATCGAAGCCGTGGCGGTCCGAGAGTGCTGCGACGAGGAACAGCCCGCGTCCGCCTTCCTCGTCCACATCCGACAGGCCGACCTGTGGGACGGCGGGGTTGGTGTCGTTCACCTCGATCCGCAGTCCCTTGTCGCTCAGGCAGGCGCCGGCTGTGATCGGGCCACCGTTTGCGTGCCGGACCGCGTTCGCGATGAGCTCTGCGGCCACCAGCTCTGCCGCGTCCAGGAGGTCGGGGCCGAGGAAGGCGCCGAAAGTCCGTATCCCGTCCGCGAGCTGCTGGCGCGCGGACGCTGCGGCAGCTGGCGTGCCGGAGACGGGAATCCGGATGTGATGCGCTTCCATGAGCGGCCTCCTGGTCGGTTCGGCCACACCACGCAACCGCTCCGGACGTAGACGGAACCAGTCGGTGTGCCGGGGCTGCATTACTTATGCAGGAGCTGCATCACGGCCAAATGCCGCTCGGTTACTCTCGGTTGAGCAGGCAGGATCGGCGACGGCAGAAGGGGCCGTGGCACAGATGGCCGAGGCACAGAGTGAAGCGAGACGGATCGGCGAAGTGATTCGCCAGGCACGCGTGTTACAGCGGCGCTCGCAGAGGGACGTTGCCGCCGTGCTTGGGTATCACCAGTCGAAGGTGAGCCGCCTGGAGAGCGGCAGGGGCACGGAGGACGTGCGAGTGCTGCGCGAGATCGCGCAGGTGCTGGAGATTCCGCCGCAACGTCTCGGCCTCGCCGCCGCTTCTGATGCCAGCCCCGCCGAGCCCGGAACAGAGGACATGCACCGCCGTGCCTTCCTTGCCGCGAGCGTTGCCGCGCTCGCGGCTCCGCCGTCGTCGAGCGCGGCACATCACGACCTGATCCAAGTCCTGTTGCCAGGCACGAGCCCCGCGGCCACCGGGCAAGCCCTGGGCCTCGACGAGCTGCGGGGCCGGGCACGGGCCGTACGCCGGATGTTCTGCACGTGTGACTACGCGGAACTGGAGCAGACCTTGCCGGGTCTGATCGCCGACCTGCGTCAGGCCGCCGGAGGCTCATCCGGCTCGGCGGAGGTGTCCGGGCTGCTCGCGACCGCCTACCAGACGTCGGTGAGCCTGTTGCTGAAGCGGGCCGATCAGGGCAACGCCTGGCTCGCGGCCGGTCGGGCCATGGCCGAGGCGGAACGGTCCGGGGATCCCGTCGTCCTCGCCGCGAGTGTCCGCGTCCACGCTCACGTCCTCGTGCGGGAGAAGCACACGGCCCAGGCCGTGAACATGGTCCGCCACACTGCCGACCAGCTCACCGGCTCCTACGACCAGCGCTCGCCCCGGTACCTGGCAGCGGTTGGTCTGCTGTTGCTCCGCGGGGCGACCGCCGCCAGCAGAAACGGCGACCGCGACACCACCCAGGACTTCCTCACCGAGGCCAAGGAAGTTGCTCGCTACGTCGCCTTCGACCGGCCGGACGCCTGGGCGAACTTCAGCCCCACCAACGTCGCACTCCACGAGATCAGCGCAGCCGTCTCCTTCGGTGACGCCGGCATCGCCCTGGAAACCGCACGGCCGCTCATGCGGCGGCACATTCCTGTCCCTGAGCGCCGGGCCGCGCTGTGGGTGGAGACCGCCCGCGCCTACAGTCAGCAGGGCAGGCTAGCCGAGGGCTACCAGGCCCTGCGTATCGCCGAGAGCTGCGCGGCACAGGACATCCGCCGCCCGGCCGTACGCGAACTGGTCGCCGACATGGCAGCCCGCGACCGCCGCCGGGCACTGCCCGAGCTGCACCACTTCAGCCGCCAACTGGGAGTGCCCGCGTGAGTGATCAGCCCGACAAGCCGTTCCTCCAGATCGTGGTCTGCGCGTCCGGGGTCGCCGCCGACGTCGGCAAGCTGATCACCGCAGCACATGAACGGCACTGGGACGTCGGCGTCATTGCCACCCCCCAAGGACTCGGCTTCCTCGACGCGGAGGTGGTCGAGACCCAGACCGGCCGCCCCATCCGCTCGGCCTGGCGATCACCGGGCGAACCGCGCCCGACTCGGCCCGCGGATGCGATCGCGGTCGCCCCGGCCAGCTTCAACACCATCAACAAGTGGGCCGCCGGGATCTCCGACAATCTCGCCCTGGGCGTCCTGTGCGAAGCACCCGCCATGGGCATCCCGGTCGCCGTGCTGCCGTACCTGAACTCGGCCCAGGCCGCCCACCCCGCGTACCGCCAGAGTCTGGAACGGCTACGCGAGATGGGCGTCCTGATCGGCTCGTACGAACCGCACCGGCCAAAGGCCGGCGGCGGGGCCGACCGATACCGTTGGGAGGAAGCCCTGGAGCTCCTCGCGCCCAAGCTGTCCGCCCCCGCCTGATCAGCGGCGCCGTGTCGGTGACCCCTGCGGTGGCCGAGCAATGGCTGCCGCAGGGTGGACCGGCACGCTCGGCCGTTGCACGGCACTGTGGGCCCTGGCTGCCTGGGCCCGAGGACCGGGAACGTGGCGCCCGCCGAGGCGGCGGATACGCCAGGTCAGCGCGCGGGCGGGACTGCGGGCGTCGTCCAGGGAACGTTGGTGCAGTGCTTGGCCGAGGACGGTGGCTGCGTTGTGTCCTGCTGCCTCTGCCTCGGCGAGCACGGTGGCGAGTGCCTCCCAAGCGGGATCGTTGAGGATGCGCTCGGCGTGCTCCGGAACCACATCCTGAAGGTGGTGGGCGAAGCGGCGCTTGGTCTGGGGGCCGGGTGCCCGGCTGGCGAGGCCGACCAGGACGGGCTCGGCGGTCTGCGCATACGCGGTCTGCAGGTGGAGGAGGGCCTGTTCGGCTGCCGCCTCCTGCTGGGCGTGCTGGCGGGTGCGGTGCCAGTGCAGCGCGAAGGCGACCGCGGTGAGTGCGGCGTCCAGGAGCATGACGAGCCCGGTGCCGTCACTGTCCTGTGGCCTCTCGCGCCAGATGGTCTGGATGCTCCGGTGCAGGGCGCGCGTGCTGTCGAGGTCGGCGGCGATGCGGGAGCGGGTGGCGCGCTCGAAGGCAGCGGCGGCTTGTTCGAGTTCGGCCCGCGCCGCGGTCGGTGCCATGACGGGCAGCAGGTCCAGCGTCGCGCCGAGCGCGACGAGTTGGCCCTGGGCCGTCTGCTCGTCGCTCTTCGCGAGGTGGTGGGGAATGCGTTCGGTGGCGGCGGTGGCCTGGTGCCACGGGATGCCGGGCTGGATGGTGGCCGGCTCGCGGCTGGTGGTGCCGAGGCGTTCGCGGATCTTGGGCAGGGAGAGGTCAGGGGCGAGGGTGGAGCCCGCGAACCACACCGGGTCGCCTTCCTCGTTCACGTTGCCGGGCAGGGCGAAGTTGCAGCCGAGTGCGTCGCCGGAGGGAGCGAGCTTGAGGCGCACGTCCACGCCGGTCGCCTCCAGCAGCGAGAAGAACTCGGCCTCGTCGGCCGCGGCGGCGACCGCGCGGCGCACCCGCATGCGCAGGACCTCGCGGGCGGTGGCGTCCTGGCCCTGGCGTTTGGCCTTGAAGTGTTCCTTGTCGGTGGGGCGTTTGGCGGCGGTGCCGTCGCCCGGCTTCAACCGCCTCAGCCCGTAGTCGACTTCGATCTGACGGGCCTCGCGCTGGATGGCCCGGATGTCGTAATCCCGCTTGGGGCGGCGGCCGTCCTGGCGGACGAGGGTAGCGGCGATGTGGATGTAATCGTCGGCGTGACGCACGGCCACCCAGCGGCAGGCTTCCGCGTCCCCGGCGGGGGCGATACCGGCGGCGGCCACGATCCGGCGGGCGATCTCCGCCCACTGGCCATCCGACAAGATGGGGTCCTCGGGGGCGGCGCGGACCGGGCAGTGCCAGACCGTGGTCTGGGGAGCCCGGCGGCCGAGCATGGCCACCGGCTGGTCGAGCTGCGTGTAGAGCTGCTTCTCCACCTCCTTCGGGCCGCGGTGCGGGCTGCGGCCGGGGTCGGGCGCGAAGTCGTTCCAGGACGCGACAAGGTGCGGGTCGACGTGCTCGTTGGCGTCGCCCTCGCCGAAGAGGTAGGCGATCAGACGGCGGGTGCTGCCCTTGCCTGTGATGATCTTCGGGATCACCGGCCCTGCCTTCCCTCGGTGACCTGGGCGACGGCGGTGTCCACGTCGGCGATCGACGCTTCGACGCGGGCCAGGAGCCGGTGGACGACGTCGGGCTCGGGCCAGGCGCCATCCTTGTTCAGGTGCCAGGTGAGCTGGTTGAGGTTGTTGCCGAGGCCGGCGAGCTGTCGATTGGCGGCCATGAGCGCCTTGACCATGGCGCGGTAGTCGGCGATCGCGGCGGTGGGGTCCTCGACGCGGGCCGCGGCGAGCGACGCCTCGGCGACGTAGCCGCCGATCTGCATGCGGCTGAGCGCGGCGGCGTGGGCGAGGTCGGTGAACTCGCTGTCGCTGTAGCGGGGGTGGGTGCGGCGCTCGCGCAGGCGGGGCTGACGCAGACGGCGCTGTGGCTTCGGCGTCTGCGCGGGGTGCGGCGACGGTCTGGTGGTTCCCGTATCGGTCGGCACCCTCGGGCCGAGCGATCCCTGCGCCCCCTCGGCGCGGGGTGCCTCCGCCACCCCTGGGGCGGAGGCCGGGTAAGGACTCCTTATCCGACAACTTGCTGCGCTGTCTGGGGCTGAGGTCGTAGGCGTCGGCTGTTGAGCTGTGGGGAGTTCGTGGTGCTGTTCGTGCACGGGGGTGCTCCGGTGGTGAGGGGGCGGGAGATGCGTCACGTGCGTCGCATCCGTCCCATGCCTGGTCAGCACAGGTACGGACACTCGGGCAGGTACGGAGAAGTCCGTCCCGGTGAGGACATCCGTCCCCGCGCTGACCTGCGCGGGGACGGATGCGACGCAGTGATACGGACCCAGGGGGAGGTGGGTCAGTGGGCGCGTTTGGGGCCGGCGGGTCCGCTGGGTGGGCCGATGGGCAGCTGACCCGTCGGGGCGGCGGGCGGCTTGCCCTGAACCTGGCGCGCGGTTGTGGCGTCGTGCGTGGGGGCGGGCGCCGTTTCGGTGAGGTCGGGGCAGTGTCGGGCCCAGCTGTCGAGGAACCGGTTGCGGGCGTACCCCTTGGCCTGCCTGCCCTTGTCGAACCGGTAGTTGGCCGGGCGGATGTCGAAGTCCCGGAGCATTCTGCCCAGGTGGTAGGCGTTGAGCCCGTTGGTGCCGTGTTCCGCCCAGGGTGCGTCGGGGTCCTGGAGCAGGGCGGTGACCAGATCCAGGGAGGACAGGGCCTCTGGGTTGCTGTGTGCCTCGAAGACACGGTGGATGTCGCGCAGCAGCCGCGTCTTCAGGTTGGTCTGCTCGTCCTGGACGGCCTCGAACCGGGTCATCGCGACACAGGCCGCACGGGCGCTGGCGGGCCAGTGGTCGCCGGCTAGGTCGGCGACGATGACCAGCGGTTCCCAGGTGTCCGCCGCCCGGTCCTCCACCGGCATCGTCGGCGCCATGCGGCCGGCCGTGCCGCGCAGCGGTCCCAGCCAGGCGGCCAGCTTGTCCCGCAGCGCGTTCAGCTCCGGTGTGGCGTAGCGCGAGCGGAAGGGGGTCACCTTCTCGCCCGGCTTGCGCTTTTGCATGCGGAGCACGACGGCCCGGTCTGTGATCGTGTCGGGCAGGTCGCCGATCGAGGCCAGCGCGGCCATGGCGAAGGTCGGATACGGGGTCGGCTTGTGTTCCGGGCCGGAGATGCGCCAGGCGGGCCGGTTGCGCTGGTGTCCGGCGTTCAGCAGGCCGCGAAGGTCCTCGTTCTCGCCGGCCTTGCTGAAGATGGTGTCGGCCTCGTCCACCAGGATCGTGCGCGGGTTCTTGCCGATGATGCGGAAGAGCACCGCCGTGGACATGTTCACCGTCATGATCGGCTGGTGGACGGTCTCGTGCAGCACGTCCAGAACCCGGGACTTGCCGCAGCCCTTCGTCGGGCCGACGACCGCCAGACGCGGTGCGTGCTGCAACGCGGTCTGGATGTGCGTGGCCGCCACCCACAGGGTGACCGCTGTCAGCGCCTCGTCACTGGGCAGCACGACGTACTTGCCGATCGCCGCCCGCAACTCATCCAGCAGTTCCGTACCCTCACCGGAACCCGGTTCCCCGGAGTCTGCCGGTCCCCGAGGAGGCCAGGAGCCGGTCCCGTGATCCGGTCCTCGTGCGCCGACGGGACCGGTCCCCTCCTGCTGGGCGGTTCCCGCCACGGGGTAGTCGGTCCCCGATGACTGGCGGGGACCGTGATCACGGTCCCCATTGCGGTCCCCTGGTGCAACTGCAGCCTCTTGGGGACCGGTCCCCGATTTACCGCCGCTGACCTGCGGGTTTGCACTGGATGCCGATACGGAAGCCGGGACGTGCGGGGAACGAGTACCGGGCACGTCGTGGGGACGGTCCCCAAGCATGTCGCGGGGACGGTCCCCAACATCCGCATCGGCAGGCGGCTGGGGACGGTCCCCGTGTGCTTCCGCCTCCGCCGGGTGTTCGGCGGTCCCCGACGCGGGGGACCGTGTGTCCTGCTGATCCTGGCGGCGCCAGGGGATGCCTTCGCCGGGGACGGCGGGAGTGGGCCAGCCGGTGGGGGAGGTGTTCGTGGTGCTGGGGGACGTAGAGTCCTCCATAGGCGTTCCTCTCCGGGGAGGGGCAGGACGGACAAGGTCCCGCCCCTCACCAGCTCATTCGTTCAGGGATGGGCGATCAGTTGAGAAGTCTTCGGCCCTCGGCGTTGGCGCGCCGGGGGCCGCTTCGTCGTCCGCGTCAGATGCGGGGTCAGGCCGTGAGGTCGTACGACGTCTGGGCGTCCAGCCACGCGTCCACCTCCCGCCAGCGGTAGCGCAGGTGACGGCCGACCTTGTGGACGCTGGGGCCGATGCCCCGGTACTTCCACTGGTAGAGGGTCTTCACCGGCACTCCGAGGTACGCGGCCACGTCGGTGGGAGTGGCGAGCTGGTCACGCTCGGCGCCGGCAAGGCGTGGGGAGTGGTTCGGCAATGGGGTCTCCATATCGGAATCAGGGTTTTGGATGGCAGGCGTGGGAAACACGGCCACACCACCTGGGAGCGTCCAGAGTGAATTCTGAAACCCCCGGTTACTTCCCTCGGCGTCGCCGGGGAAGACCAAAACAGTAAGGGCGGATCCCCGGTTGTCGAAATCGCTCCCGCGGGAGCCGGAATCTTCTACAGCGAAGCAACCGGCCGAGGTGCCGGAATCCGGTACCCCAGCAGCTCGGAGGCGGCGTGCAGCAGTCAGGAGTGGCGCGGCCAGCCCGCCGGACACCGCATCCGATAGGTGCTCAAATCGCCCACCTCTTTGACGCGGAGGGAAGGTAGCACAACCTCCCCGCCGAAACGGATCGTGATGTACCGGAATTCGACGAGACGAACACCACTTCGCCCCCGAACGACTTTTGGAGAGTTTAAGAACTAACTCTTGCCATAACGGCCGGCTGCAAGTTACAGCTATCTGTCATGCCCAACCGACCTGTCGAAATAGGCCCCGCCGGCCTCCACACCGCCCGCGCCATCGAGTACCTACGTCTCGTGCGCGGCCTGACCCAACACCAGCTCGCCGCCCGCTGCACCGCGCTGGGCCGTCCGATGGCCAACACCGCTCTCAGCCGCACCGAACGCGCCCGCCGCCGACGCGACGTAGACGACCTCGTCGCCCTCGCCACCGCGCTCGGCGTTTCTCCCACGACCCTGCTCCTGCCGCTCCCGTCGGTGTCCGGTAACGACTGGAGGGGGTGCTAGTTGGCGCGGGTCTGGATTGAGGACCGCATAGGGCACGCGGCGTATGTACGGGCCGTGGCGGATGCCAAGCGGGCGGGGCGTACGCCACCGGGGCGCTACCGCGTGCGCTGGTACGACCCCGACGGCAAGCCGAAGATGAAGACCTTCGCCCGCAAGGTCGACGCCGAGGCGGAGCGGACAAGGATGGAGTCGCGTCTCAACGACGGCTCCTATCGCGATCCCGCAGCCGCGCGGGTGAAGTTCGCTGAGGTGGCGGAGTCCTGGCTGGAGGCGCAGCTCCACCTCAAGCGCTCAACCCGGGCTCGCTACCGCGGTGTTCTCGACGTCCACGTGATTCCCAAGTGGGGTACCACCCCGCTGGACCGCATCCACTTCGAGGACATCGCCGAGTGGCTTGCGGATCTGCTGTCCGGCGAGGCGACCGGCGGCAGGAAACTCAGCCCCCGGTCGGTCCGCAAGGCGTACGTCGTCCTCAGCCGCGTTCTCGGCTACGCGGTCAAGGCCCGTCGTCTGGCGGCCAACCCGGCTGTCGGCGTGCCTCTGCCGAAGGCGATGCCCGCTGATCACGTGTACCTCGACGACATGCAGGTCGACGCGCTGGCTAACGCGTCAGGCGCCTACCGGGTGTTCATCCTGCTGCTGGCCTACACTGGACTGCGCTGGGGCGAGGCATCCGCGCTCAAGGTGGGCCGCGTCGACCTGAGCGCCTGTCGGGCCCACATCGTGGAGGCGTACGCCGAGGACAACGGCAAGCTCTACCTCGACACCCCCAAGAACCACGAGCGCCGGTCCGTACCAATCCCGCGGTTCCTGGCCGACGAGCTGAAGCCCCACGTCAAGGGGAGGGGAGATGACGACTTGCTCTTCACCGCCCCGCAGGGCGGGCCGCTGCGGGCCCGGAACTTCCGTCAGCGGTTCTTCGCGCCGGCGGTCGGGAAGGCCGGGCTGGGGCATCTCAAGGTCACCCCGCACAAGCTGCGCCACACGGCGGCCTCGCTCGCCATCGCCAGCGGCGCGGACGTCAATGTCGTACAGACGATGCTGGGCCACAAGTCCGCGACGCTGACCCTGGACACCTACGGGCATCTCTTTCCCGACCGCCTGGACGAGGTCTCGAAGAAGATGCACAAGCGCCGCTCCAAGCAACTGGCCAAGGCGAAGGCCAAGCTGGAGAAAGCGGAGCGGAAGGCCCGTGAGGCCGCCGAGACCGTGGCCGCCCTGGAGGAAGACGCCGCGTGATGTGTGCCTAACCCGTGCCGGGGAGCCGTAACCGAAGGGGGCAACCCACCGCCCTGATGCGGTGGGTGCCCCCTTGCGTCTTCTTCGGATCAGGTCAGTCGCGGCCGACGGCTTTCGTCCCAGAATCGGTCCATCGCAGCAGCGGCCGCATCCCCAGCCAACCGCTCGATCCTCTCGGGCACCTCGCGCTCGTCGAGGACGAAGAGCCTCCCGCCGACGAGGTGGGTGGTCGTCTTCCAGCCGAGACGTCGTCCCGCTTCCCTGGCGGCACGCCGGACGTCCTTGAGCTCGCCCATCTCCGCAAGATCGTCAGCGCCAAGGATCAGCTGCCCGTAGTACCCCTCGTACTCCGGCCTCAGCGCGGCCAGCATCATCGACTCAAGTCGGTCGATCAGCCTCTCGTGCCGACGGCGAGCCAGCTCGTCCTTCGCGGGCATATCGCACAGCTCCCCACCTCTGCCCGCAGCACCCATGTGTGCCATATGTGTGCTGCGAGTACGAAGGCCCTCCCGTCCGATGGACGGAAGGGCCTCTGACCTGGCCTTTCGCTGTGCCCCCGGCAGGATTCGAACCTGCGACACCCGCTTTAGGAGAGCGGTGCTCTATCCCCTGAGCTACGAAGGCGTGGCCGAGTGACCGGTGACAGCCTAGCGGATCGGCGTCGGGGAGGTCGCCCCTGTTGCCGCTGAGGGGGGCGTTCGTCGTGTGTGGCCGGGCCGTGGGCTTCGGGGGTGCCGGTCGGGCAGGGGGCCGGCGGCCGGTGCGCGGCCGTGGTGGTCCTGAATTACGGGCCGGAAATTGAATTGAGTGAAAGCCTTCATTTTGACCGGTGTTGCTAACGTCTCGCTAACGTTTTATTGGCGTGGTGTGGAATTCGGTCATGATTGATCGGGGGTTGGGAGGAATAAGCCATTCCGGAGGGGGTGGGCTGTCTGGCGGGCGAGTCGACCGGATAGCTTTCGCCGTCAGTCGAGCTCGGTTACGCGAGGGTGGTTCTGCATGATGGACAAGAAGGTTCTGGGCGTTCTCGCCGCTGTCACGCTGTCGATCGGTGTCGCCGCGCCGGCCAGTGCGGCGACGGCACCCGGGTACGACCTGCTCACCATGGGGCACGGCACGAAGACCCTCGGAATCGCCTATGTGGACAACAATTACTCCGGGTCGCGCATCGAGTTCCGCGGGGAATCCTGCAACAGCGACAAGGAAGACATCCCCGACTACCAGTTCCCGCTGCCCGAGAAGTACCGCTGGACCATCTCTTCCGTGCAGAACTTGACGGCCAGCTGCCAGATGGGGCTGCGGAACCGGAACGGGGACAGGCTGCTGGTGGGCTCGGAGCCGCAGCTCGGCAGCTGGAACGACCAGACGGTGACCGTCCAGTTCAGCTGATGCCACCGCCGCGGGTCAGCTCCGCTTCCAGCCCCGCAGGGGAAGCGTGGTGATCGCCTCGTCGATCTCCGCGGTGACCTCCTCGGCCGAGGCGTCCGCGCGCAGGCCGAGGACGGCGTATCCGGTTCCGCACTCCAGGATCTGGACGGACCAGCGGGGCGGGAGCTGGGCGATGACGCGCAGGCACGCCAGTTCGGGGGCGGCCTCGGGCGGCCCGGTGAGTCGGACCTGGTTCTCCACGGTCGTGTCTCCTGCGGATCGTGGGCCCTGCGGCCCGGGGATGGACGCGGCATGGGCCGGTTTCCGTGAGGAGACCGGCCCATCTGCGTGAGTGGCGAAGCCCGAGTGGGATACAGGAGGTCGGACGGTGCGGTCGGACTCAGCTGGTGAAGACCACCGTGCCGCCGTTGCGGGTGAACCAGCCGCCGAAGCCCCAGTTGCTCCAGCCGCCGTCGCCCCGGTTGACGACGGTGCCCGACTGGAAGGCGAGCACGCGGTAGGTGGCGCTGCCCTGGGTGACGCGGGCGTTGGCGACCACTCCGTGCAGGTCCAGGGAGTAGTCGAGCTTGTCGTTGATGATCATCACGTTGTAGCCCGAGTACGCGTTCATCGTGTCGTCCAGCTGCCGGTGGACGAAGGCGGGGCGGTCCTTCTCCATGCGGATGTCGTTCAGGACGTTCCCGATGATCGGGCCGATGTAGCCCATGGCGTCGACGAAGATGTCGACCTTCCAGCCGGAGTCCATGGTGCTCACCTGGCCGGCGATCCGGGCCGGGGCGGCGGCCGGCGTGGCGGCCTGGGCCGTGGCGGGCAGCAGCAGGGCCGAGGCGGCGACGGCGCCGACGACGGTGAGGGCGGCGCGCTTGAGGTTCTTCGTCATGGTGTGCTCCTTCGGGGTGGTTTCGGGCATGGGGATGCCCGGCGTATGAGGGGTGGAGGGGTGGAACGAGAAGCGTGGGAGGTACTGCCGGGGGGTACGGGCCGCAGGCGCCGGCCGGTCCGGGGGGCGCGGGCCGCCCCGGTCGGAGCGGTCGCCGTCACCTCTGTCCGGTCATCCCCAGTCGTTGGTCAGCGGGGACACGAGGGTGGCCTCCTGGTGCTCGGGCACCGCGGTCTGCGTGGCGCTCGTCTGCGGCCCGGCGCCGTCCGCGCCGGTGCTGTGGGCCTGGGCGACTCCGGCACCGCCCACGACCAGGAGTGCGGTGATGGTGCCGGACGCGATGCGGGCCGCGATGCGGTTCACGGGTTTCCTCCTGGGCGGGCGATGTCGCTGGGCGGGTTCGTTTCGCTCGGTCCGGCCCGCCGTTCTCGTTCCGGCGGGCCGCCCTCACACCGAGAATGTTGCCCGCCGGGAGGGGCCTTGGACGGGCCTCGGGCGTGCAGCAAACGACCCCGTTCCCGTGCACTTTCCTGCACACCCCCGCCGCGGGGACCCGCCGGTGCACGGCCCCCGCGGGCGGTCCGGTGCACGGTCGCACGGCCCCCGCGGGCGGCCCGGCACACGGCCGCGCGGCCCTCGTACGCGGGCCGGAACGCCGCCGGGCGGTGGTGGCGATGAAGCCGGACAACACCCCCAACACCCTCGGCTTCCTGGGGGTTTCCGAGCCGGAGGAGCAGCTCTACCGGGCGCTCCTGAGGGACCGCGAGGACACCGGCGGCCACGACCCGGCCGTGGTCACGCGGGTGCTGGAGCTGGGCATCGCGGTGCGCACCCCGGCCGGCGGTCTGCGGCCGCTCTCGCCGAAGCGGACGGTCGAGAGGCTGATCGAGCATCAGGTGGGCCAGTTCCAGGACGAGCTCCAGGAGTCCGTCCGCAGCGCCGGGGTGGTCGAGCACCTCAGCACGACGGGCGCCTCCGGGGACGCGTCCGGGCCGGACGGTCCGGCGGTCCAGCAGATCGAGGGTCTGGAGGCCGTACGGAGCGCCATCGACGAGGTGACCTTCTTCGCGCGTACGGAGAACCTGACGACCAACCCGGTCGGGGTGCTCACCCCGGAGTCGATCGAGATCTCCCGCCCGATCGACCTGAGGATCCTGCGCCGGGGAGTGCGGATGCGGACGCTGATGGCGTCGGCCTGCCTCCAGGACGAGACGACCCTCGTGTACCTGCGGGAACTCGTGGCCCGTGGCGCGGAGATCCGGATCTCCCCGCACCCCATCGAGCGCATGATCATCTGTGACCGGGCGGTCGCCCTCACTCCGATCGACCCCCAGAACACGGCCCGTGGGGCGCTCCTGACGCGGGAGCCCGGTCTGGTGAGCACCGTGGTCTCGCTCTTCGAGCGGATGTGGGCGGCGTCGCAGGAGCTTCCCGAGGAGGCCCTGCCCTCCCTCACCGAGGTCGAGCGGCAGATACTCCAGACCCTGTACCTCGTCGACAAGGACGAGACCGGGGCCCGCCAGCTCAACATGGCGCTGCGGACCTACCGCAAGTACGTGGCCCGGCTCATGGCGAGGCTCGACGCCGACAACCGCTTCCAGGCCGCGCTGCGCGCCCGGGAGCGCGGCTGGATCTGAGGAGGACAGCGATCCGGCCCGATCGGACGGGTAATTCCGAGTCAGCGTCCTGAATTCGGACACAGGGTGTCGCAGGGGCCTTTTTCTCTGCCCCGGAAGCGTCTTTTGTTCACCCTGTGGAGCATTAGTGAAACGTTAGTGAGCGGGGTCAATCTATTCGCTGTATTCAGCGTTTCCATTCATCCGAGGGAGAGGTCGCATGCGTATTCACGCGAAGTTCGCGGGCGCTTTGGTCACTGCGGGGGCCAGTCTTCTGCTCACCATGGGTACGGCCCCGGCCGCCCATGCCGCCGGTGATGTCTGGCAGTACCGGAACGCAAACACCGGACTCTGCCTCGACTCCGATGCAAAGGGAAACGTGTACACCAAGTCCTGCGGCGCGGACAACCCGTACCAGAAGTGGCAGCGGGCGGTCCTGGACGGCAAGGTGCTGCTCCGCAATGTCGCCACTCGCCGATGCCTCTGGGTGAATCCCCTCAAGGCGGAGGACAAGCAGCTCGAAACCGATCCGACCTGCGCCAACGGCGCGCTCTGGTGGGAATTGGTGGTCGACGGCACGTACCGGTTCGTCGACCCCTACAGCAACAAGGCCCTGGACTCGAACGCCAAGGGCAGTGCCTACGCCAAGGGGTACGGCTCGGACAACCCCTACCAGCAGTGGCGCCCCACCGCCGCGACCGCGTGAGGCACAGCGGATCAGCACCGTCGGACACCGCGAGGGCCGGACAGGACATCCGTCCCGGTCGTCGCACCCAGCGTCACCCGCTCACCGAGGAGAGAAAGCCATGAACATCCGGAAGGCTCTCGGCGGCGTCGCCGCCACCGCAGGAGCGGCCGCGCTCCTGCTGACCGGCACGACCGCGACCGCCCACGCGGCCGGCGGCCCCGGCGGCGGTGTCTGGCGGCTCCAGAACGCCCAGACCGGGCGCTGCCTCGACGCCAACGGCACCGGTGGCGTCTACACCTCGTCCTGCTCGACCACCGCGGCGAGCCAGCGCTGGGAGTACCACGTCGTCAACGGGAAGATCCAGCTCAAGAACACGAACTCGGCCCGGTGCCTGAAGCCGACGACGCCCTTCTCCCTCGTCCTGGAGACGCGGCCGTGCGACATCGACGCCAACGAACTCTGGGACGAGGTGTTCGTCTCCGGCAAGCTCCGCCTCATCAGCCCGGGAGGCAACGCGCTGGACTCGGACGCCAAGGGGAAGGCGTACCTGAACCAGTACGGTCCTGACAATCCGTACCAGCAGTGGTACCTGACGACGTCGGTCTCCGGCTGACGAGGCGGCGGGAGTCCGCTCGCCGTGTTCCTGCCGCCCCGGCTGGTCGCCCCGGCTGGTCGCTCCCGACCGGCCGGGGCTCCTCCATGCCCGGCGGCCTTCCGGGACCGGGACCGGGCCCGGTGCCACGCCGGACGGCCTGGTCAGGTGACGGCCCGGTCAGGTGAGGTCCTGGTCAGGTGAGGGGCACGCGGGTGAAGCGGGTGGCCGTGCGGAGGTCGGCCTCGATGCGGGCGGCGGTGCGGCGCAGGGCGGGCAGGAGAGCGGAGACGCACTCCTCGCGGGTGCGGCGGGCGGCGTGCAGGGCGATGTCCACGGCGGCCACGGGGCGGCCGGTCCGGTCGTGGACGGGGACGGCGAGGGCGCGCAGGCCCGCTTCGAGTTCCTCGTCGGCGAGCGCGTAACCGGCCGGTCCCGGGCCGGTCAGGGCGCGCCCCAGCGCGGTGGCGCGGGCCGGGAGGCGGGTGCCCACGGGAAGGTCGACGCTCATGATGTGGTGCGTGCTCGCGCGGGCCGCGTACTGGATCTCCTCGCCGCCGGGGGCGAGCACCGCCAGCGCCGTCGACTCGCGCACCTCGGCCGCCAGGTCCTCCAGATGCGGCTGGGCGATCCGGGGGAGCGAGGTGCGGGACAGGGGCGGGAAGCCGAGGGAGAGCACGCGGGGCGTGAGGGTGAAGGTGCGGCCGGGGCCGGGCGCGACCAGGCCCAGGTGCTCGTGGGTGATCAGGGCCCTGCGTGCCGTGGCCCTGGCCAGGCCCGTCGCCTGCGCCACCTCCGTGAGGGTCAGCGCCGGACGGTCCTCGCCGAACGCCGTCAGGACCGTCAGCCCGCGCGCCAGGGACTCGATGAACCCCCGGCCCAGCTCCTGTTTCGACGCCGCCGTCCAGGCCGCCAGCTCCGGGGGCGCCGCGTCCGGGCGTGCCGCAGCCGCAGCCGCAGCTGCACCAGCCGGTGCCGGTGCCGCACCGGATGTCCGCGCCCGCGCCCGCGCCGAGGCCGCGCGCAGATCCTCCTCCATCGCCGCGACCGTCTCGCGCAGCCGGGGCAGGAGCGTGGCGCGCAGGTGCTCGGCGGAGTGGCGGCTGGTGTGGCTCACCACGCTCGCCGCACAGGTGATCGTGCCGGTGACCGGGTCCCGCACCGGTACCGACACGGCCACCAGGCCCGGTTCGATCAACTGGTCGTCCGCCGCCCAGCCCTCCCGGGCCGCCCGCGCCGTGCGCTCCTCGAAGCCGGAGCGGGGCGCGTCCGGTCCCGGCGGGTGCGGCGGGATGGCCGGGAAGGAGCGGTTCTCCGGGTCGGCCGCCCGGCGTCCGTGCCAGCGGTGCCAGTCCCCGGCCGTCCACTCGGTGGCGAACAGCGGTCCGGGCGCGGTGCGTTCGGCCGGGAGCAGGTCGCCGATGCGGAAGCTCAGGGACATGGCGCGGCGCCGCGTCGCCTGGTGGATGAAGCGGATGCCGTCCTGGTCGCGGACCGCCAGCGACACCGACTCGTCCAGCGCGTCGGCGAGGGCGTCCGCCCGCGCGCCGAGGAGGTCGGGCAGGCGCAGGGCGGCCAGACAGGCGTTGCCCAGCTCCATCAGACGGGGGGCGAGGACGGTGTCCCGGCCGGTGAGGCGTACGTACCCCATCCGGGCCAGGGTCGCGGTGACGCGGTCCACGGTGGCACGGGCGAGGCCCGTGGCGCGTTCCAGGGCGCTCGGGCTCAGGGTGCCGCCGGCCTCCGTCAGCGCCCGCAGCACGGCCACTCCCCGGATCAGCGGGGCGACGGCCTCCGGGGGCGGTCCGTGCGGCCGGTCCGGGGCGCCCGCCGCGGTGCCGGACTCCGGCGCACGGGCGGACGTCATCGGGTGCGCGGGCGCCGCCGGGGGCGTCGGGGAGGTCGCGGGCGTCGCGCACATCGGTCGGTTCTCCCGTACGGGACGTCGGTGGTCGTGGCAGGTCTGCGCCCTACGGTAGTCCGGGCCGGGCGGGGCGGCGGTCCCGGCTACTGCCGGGTCACCCGGACCCGGTAGTTGCCCTCCAGGTCCGCCGCCGCGACATCGATGCGGATCTTGGACCGCGGGTCCTTGAAGGTCTCGCCGGGGGCGAAGGGGGCGTCGGAGAGTTCCGCCTGCACGTTCGGACTGCGGCTGCACCCGCCGGAGTCGCGGTGGGCGTCGTAGACGGTGATGGGGCCGCTTCCGGTGTCCACGTCGGCGTTCACCTTGTAGATGAGGACGCCGGGCCGGCACACCGCCTCGTCGTTGCCCTCGCGGGTGCGCAGTTCGAGGGCGTAGCCGGTGCTGCCGTCGAGCGGGACGAAGATCAGCTTGGGGCCGCCCGCACGCTCCAGCGGGGTCAGGGTGTACTCGGCCGAGCCGCGCCGGCTCGCGCAGTTCACCTGGTCGGCGTCGAGCCAGCCCAGCTTCCACTTGTGCCAGCCGAGCAGGTCGTTGTCGGCGCCCCAGTCCTCGCTCATGATGTCCCAGTGGCCGACCGCGCCGCCGCCCTCCTGGGTGTAGAGGTCGGGCAGGCCGAAGACATGGCCGTTCTCGTGCGGCAGGACGCGGTAGCCGGTGCGGTCGTAGGAGCCGGAGCCGTCGTCCTGGCGGGAGTAGACGAACGAGGCGTTCGCGAGCGGGACGCCGTCGGCCGTCGGGGCGTCGGGGTTGCCCGCGAAGGTGACGGACAGGACCGTGTCCAGGGCGGACGGGCCCGCGTTCGGGGTCATCAGCACGTTCAGCAGGTCGTACCGGCGGAAGTCCACCTGGGAGTCGGCCGCCGCCGCGATGTCCTGGACGAGGTCGCGGTAGCCCGGGTCGAAGGGGGCGCCGCGTTCTATCCCGTACTCCTTGAACGGCTTGGGCATGCGCAGCCAGTGGGTGATCGGGGTCTCGGGGCGGTAGTCGAGGCGCCCGTAGGAGGCGGTGCGGAACCACTCCTGGGTCTGCGGGAAGAACTCGTGGAAGCGGTCGAGCGCGGTGCCCTCGCCGGGGGCGTCCGAGAAGTCGATCATCAGGGTGAGAGCGTGCACGGTGCCGGTGGAGCGGGCGTAGCCCGTCGAGGTGGGGACGCCCTCGGTCATCTGCACGGAGCGGGCGCCGCTGATCATGCAGGGGGCGAGCGCGGGCGAACGGGACAGGGAGTTCGCTCCGGCGCCCGAGGCCGCGGCGCCCGAGGTGAGGTGCGCGGCCCCGGCCGTGCTGACCGCGAGGGTCAGCGCGGTCACGGAGGCGAAGGCGGCCGTGCGGCGGGTGCGCGTGCGTATCCGGGCGCGTATGCGGGTCCGTATCCGTATGGGGGTGGGGGTGGGGGTGTGTATGGAGCTCGGGTCGGCGGCGGGTGCGGCGGAGGCGGTGGCGGTCGTCGTGGCGGGGGACGCGGGGGCCGGGCCGGGGGATTCCGGGGGCGTGCCGGGGGCTGCGGGGGCCGTGGTGCCTGCGGGGAGCGCGGTGTCGGCGCGGTCCGTCCCGTGCGGCCGGTGTGTCGGGTGCTGCGGCATCCGGTCTGTCCGGCGGCGGGGCGGCTGCGGCTGCATGCGTGGACCCTTCGCTCCAGGCAGCCGACGGTCTCGCGCCGCGCGGCACCGGTCCGCACCGGTCCGCGCCAGGCGGTCACCGGTCTCGTATCCGGCTGCACCCTTTCGCTCACCCTGTGTCGCCGGGGCGGCGGGCGCGCGTTGGAGCGGTCCGGTCGTGGGACGCGCGGCCCGGTCGTGGGAACGGGCAGGGCCAGTTGGATGTGACCCAGGTCACGGGATATCTCTTCCGGGACGGGAAATAACCGGGGACCTCTTCCCCGTTTAGCCCTGTGTCCGAGCGAAACGGGGACTCCATCCCCGGATCGTCCGCCCAGACCGTCCGCCAGACCGACCGACCAGAGGAGACGCCGTGCCGGCCGCGACCGCGAACCCCGAAGCGCGCAAGGTGACCAGGCCGCGCGCCGACGCCCTGCGCAACCGGGAGCGGATCGTCACCGCCGCCCGCGAGATGTTCGTCGAGTACGGCCCCGAGGTGCCGCTCGACGAGATCGCGCGCCGGGCCGGCGTCGGCAACGCCACCCTGTACCGCAACTTCCCGGACCGCGACGCTCTCGTCCGCGAGGTCGTCTGCTCCGTGATGGACCGTACGGCGGAGGCGGCCGAGCAGGCGCTCGCGGAGACCGGCGACGCCTTCGAGGCGCTGTCGCGCTTCGTGCACGCCGCCGCCGACGAGCGGATCAGCGCGCTGTGTCCGATGGTCTCCAGCACCTTCGACCAGCACCACCCCGACCTGGAGGCCGCCCGCCACCGGGTCGAACACCTCGTCGAGGAGATCATGGACCGCGCCAAGGCGGCCGGGCAGTTGCGCGCCGATGTGGGCGTGGGCGATCTGATGATCGCCGCCGCGCAGCTCAGCCGCCCCCCGGCCGGTACCGGCTGTGTCCTCCACGACCGCTTCGTCCACCGCCATCTTCAGCTGTTCCTGGACGGACTGCGGGCCCCGGCCCGTTCCGACCTGCCGGGCGCGGCCATGACCATGGAGGATCTCCGCCAGGCCTGACCGACCTGACAGACAGCTCCCCGCCACGCGCGGACCCGTGAGACGGACCCCGGTCCGGCAGGCGCCGGCCCGCCCGCACCGATGAGTTCAGCGCCGAACTCCGGTCTCCTTTCCCGGCTCCCCGCTCACGCACGACTCCTCACGCACGCTCCTCGCTCACGACTTTTCGTTCTCCCCGTTCACGGCCTTTCGTTCGCCTACGACGCTCCGGCACGGCAGCACGGGCCGCCGCCGCCCCTTTCGACACCCTTTTTCCGTCACGAAGTCCCGAAGTGGGTACCCCCATGTCCGAAACAGCCCTCAAGGCTCCCGGCGTCCCGCACCAGTCCGGTGACGCCAACCGCTGGAAGGCGCTCGTCTTCATAGCGCTCGCCCAGCTGATGGTCGTGCTCGACGCGACCATCGTGAACATCGCCCTTCCCTCCGCCCAGCAGGACCTGGGGATCTCCGACGGCAACCGGCAGTGGGTCGTCACGGCCTACGCCCTGGCCTTCGGCGGACTCCTGCTCTTCGGCGGCCGTATCGCGGACCTCTGGGGCCGCAAGCGCGCCTTCGTGATCGGTCTGACCGGCTTCGCGGCGGCCTCCGCGCTGGGCGGCGCGGCCACCAGCGGCGCGCTGCTGTTCGGCTCCCGCGCGCTCCAGGGCGCCTTCGGCGCGCTGCTCGCGCCCGCCGCGCTCTCCCTGCTCGCGGTGATGTTCACCGACGCCAAGGAGCGCGCCAAGGCGTTCGGCATCTACGGCGCCATCGCCGGCGGTGGCGGTGCCGTGGGTCTGATCCTGGGCGGTTTCCTCACCGAGTACCTGGACTGGCGCTGGACGTTCTTCGTGAACATCCCGTTCGCCGTGGTCGCCGCGGCCGGTGCGTACTTCGTCATCCGTGAGCCGGCCACCGGCCGCAACCGCTCGCCGCTCGACATCCCCGGCGTGATCCTGTCCACCCTCGGCCTGGTCGCGCTGGTGTACGGCTTCACCCGCGCCGAGTCCGCGGGCTGGAGCGACGCGCTGACCATCGGCATGTTCGTGGGCTCCGCGGTGCTGCTGGTCGCCTTCGTGCTGGTCGAGTCCAAGGTGCGGGCCCCGCTGCTGCCGCTGCGCGTGGTCACCGAGCGCAACCGCGGCGGTGTCTACCTCTCGCTGGGCCTGGCGATCATCGGCATGTTCGGCCTGTTCCTCTTCCTGACCTACTACCTCCAGATCGTGCAGGGCTACTCGCCGGTCAAGACCGGTTTCGCCTTCCTCCCGATGATCGCGGGCATGATCACCGGCTCCACCCAGATCGGCGCCCGGCTGATGACCCGGGTCCCGGCCCGGCTGCTGATGGGCCCCGGCTTCCTGGTCGCCGCCGTCGGCATGCTGCTGCTGACCCAGCTGAAGACCGACACCTCCTACCCGGCCCTGCTGCTCCCCGCGATGCTGCTGCTCGGCCTCGGCATGGGTACGGCGTTCATGCCGGCCATGTCCCTGTCCGCCCAGGGCGTCGAGCCGCGGGACGCCGGTGTCGCCTCCGCGATGGTCAACACCTCGCAGCAGGTGGGCGGCGCCATCGGTACGGCCCTGCTGAACACGATCGCCTCCTCGGCGACCGCGTCGTACATCAAGGACCAGATCGGCGCGGCCGGGGGTGCCCGGCCGCAGCAGCAGCTGGTGCAGGTGCAGGGCCTGGTGCACGGGTACACCAGCGCCATCTGGTTCGCCGTCGGCATCCTGGTGCTGGCCGCCGTGATCGCGCTGACCTTCGTCAACGCGGGGCGGCCGGGCAGCACCCTGGTCACCGGTTCGGGCTCCGGCTCCGGTGAGGGCGCCGAGCAGGAGGTGGCGGTGCCGGTCATCGCCCACTGACGACCGCTCGGCCCGGTCCCTGCCCCGGCTCCTCAGCGGAGCCAGGGCAGGTCCGCGCCCGCCTCGTCCGGTTGCAGTCCCTCGGCGACGATCTGCATGATCTCGCCGAGGGACTGCTGCTGTTCGGGGCTGAGCCGTTCGAACAGGGCCTGCCGTACGGCGGCCACATGGCCGGGGGCGGTGCGCCGCAGCACCTCCTGGCCGTCCTCGGTGAGCACCGCGAACTGGCCGCGCTTGTCGGAGGGACAGTCCTCGCGGCGGACCCAGCCGTTCTTCTCCAGGCGTGCCACGGCGTGCGAGAGGCGGGAACGGGTGATCTTGGCGTTCATGGCCAGCTCGGTCATGCGCAGCCGGCGGCGCGGGGCCTCGGCGAGCTGGACGAGGAGGGCGTAGTAGACGTGTGGCATGCCCGCGTCGCGCTGGAGCTGCCGGTCGAGGTGGTCCTCCAGGAGGGTGGTGGCGTGGAGGTAGGCACGCCAGACGCGCTGCTCGTCCGGGGTGAGCCAGCGGTGGGCGTCGGCGGCGGGGGACGGGGTGGCGGGGGCCTGACCTGGGGAGACCGGGGCGGCGGAAGGCTGGGCGGCGGGGGCCTGAGCGGGGCCGGGCGCGGAAACGGGAGCCGTGTTCATGTATCCACTCTACGAGGGCGCTCATTGAAGATTAAACAAATGCACCGTACAGTGGTCCTTGAGCTTTAAAGTTCAAGTTTCGGTCCCCGTGCTTGCCCTGCCCGCCGCAGTCCGAGCGCGGTCCCAGCAGGAGTAGCCGCCATGACCACAGCCCCTGAGCGCATGCCCGCCCTCTACCTCAGCCACGGCGCCCCGCCGCTCGCCGACGACCCCGTCTGGCCCGGCCAGCTCGCCGCCTGGTCCGCCGAACTGCCCCGGCCCCGCGCGATCCTCGTCGTCTCCGCACACTGGGAGGAGGCCCCGCTCGCCCTCGGCGCCGTGGAGACCGTCCCCCTGGTGTACGACTTCTGGGGCTTCCCCGGGCACTACTACGACGTGACGTACGCGGCCCCCGGCGCCCCCGGCCTCGCCGACCAGGTCAGGAAGTTGCTCCGCGGCCCCGGCACGCCCGTGCAGGACGTCCCCGACCGGGGCCTGGACCACGGCGCCTACGTCCCGCTCGTCGAGATGTTCCCCGCCGCCGACATCCCCGTCCTCCAGGTCTCCATGCCGACGCTCGACCCGGTCCGCCTCATGGACATCGGCCGCAGGCTGGCGCCGCTGCGCGACGAGGGCGTGCTGATCGTCGGCTCCGGCTTCTTCACCCACAACCTCGCCGCCCTGCGCCACACCGGCGGCGGGGTGCCGAGCTGGTCCTCCGAGTTCGACGACTGGGGGCGCCGCGCCCTGGAGGCCCGCGACTGGGACGGGCTGCTGGACTTCCTCGACAAGGCCCCGGCCGGCCGGTACGCCCACCCGCGCACCGAGCACTTCGCCCCGCTGTTCGTGACCATGGGCGCGGCGGAGGCGGCCGGCGAGCTGGACGCGCAGCGGTCGGTGATCGACGGCTTCTGGATGGGAATGGCGAAGCGGTCGGTTCAGTTCGGCTAGGGACCGGGAAGACGGGGGCGGGGCGCCGCACGGAACGCCGGTACGGGCCGTGCGGGGGTCGGGCAGGGCTGTGCGTAGGTCCGGAACGGGCCGTGCGTAAGTCCGGAACCGGCCGGAGGGAGGCCCGGGGCCGGGTTCGCGGGGGCCGGGAATCACCTGAGAGTCCGGTTTTGCGGCAACCTTCCGGCCCCGGTACCCGTCCATGAGGGTGGGGGCAGCGAGCGAGGGCGGCGCTCTCCCGCTGTGAGAACTGCGGCATCCGTGTGACGGGCGTCTCATGTGCAGGGTGGTGAGTCCGGGTCCGCGAGGGCCTGGAAAGGGCTTCCGCTCCCACTCTGACCTGCGACTCCGTGACGTGGCCCAGGGCACATGGGGCGTCGTGGCGGCACAGGGTACTGCATGATCAGAAAAATCGGGGGGCGGGTTGGGAATTCTGTCCGGTTTCAAGTCGTTGTTCCCATCGGATGCGGGGCACCCGAGGAGAGTCCCGAAGAGAGTGCCGAGCGTCCTGTGGACCACCCGCTGACACACCATCGCAAGGGAGCACGCATGGCAACCCGTGCCGTCGCCCGTCGACAGTCCGCCCATGGGGGTACCTCCCAGGCTTTCGGCTCTGGGGGAGAGACGGCCCGCGCGGCACGCGGTGTCCGCGCCCGTGGCGGCGAGATCGCCGACCGTGACCTGGTCGGCATGTATCTCGACGAGATCGCGCGCACACCGCTGCTCGACGCCGCCAAGGAGGTCGAGCTGTCCCAGGTCATCGAGGCCGGCGTGTTCGCACGGCAGATCCTCGACGGGTTCGAGGAGACACCGGCGGACGCGAGCCGCGAGGAGCTCCAGGCCCTCGTCGACGAGGGCGAGCGGGCCAAGGACGTCTTCATCCGCTCCAACCTGCGCCTGGTCGTCGCGGTGGCCCGCCGCTACCCGCGCAGCGGCCTGCCCCTGCTGGACCTGATCCAGGAGGGCAACGCGGGCCTGGTGCGCGCGGTGGAGAAGTTCGACTACCGCAAGGGCTTCAAGTTCTCGACGTACGCCACCTGGTGGATCCGCCAGGCGATCACGCGCTCGATAGCGGACCAGTCCCGCACGATCCGGCTCCCCGTCCACCTGGTGGAGGAGCTGGGCCGGATCCGCCGGGTGCAGCGCGAGTTCAACCGCGAGCACGGCCGCGACCCGGAGCCCGCGGAGATCGCCGCCGAGCTGGGTTCGAACCCGGAGCGCGTCGTGGACGTCCTGGACTGGGCCCGCGACCCGGTCTCGCTGAACATGTCGGTGGACGACGAGGGCGAGACCCAGTTCGGCGACCTGCTGGAGGACACCTCCGCGGTCTCGCCCGAGCAGTCGGTCCTGACCCTGCTGCGCAGCGAGGAGCTGGACGACCTGATCGGCCGCCTCGACCAGCGCACGGCGTCCATCATCAAGATGCGGTACGGCATCGAGGACGGCCGCGAGCGCACGCTGACCGAGGTCGGCAAGGAGCACGGTCTGACGCGCGAGCGCATCCGCCAGATCGAGAAGCACGCCCTGCTGGAGCTGAAGAAGCTGGCCCGGGACACCGGGTTCGACGCGGCGGCGTGACATCTCGGAGAGGTGCCACGAGACCCCCGCGGGGCGGCTGTTCCCGCGGGGCGCGCACATCCTCGGGCAGCGCCGATGGCGCACGCCCGTTGGTGACGCGCACGCCCGGTGGTGAAAGACCGCGCGAACATGGCCGTGGAGCATCGCTTCAACCGGCGGCGCGACGGGAACAACCCTTCCGGGCCCGAGCGGCCGGGCGCACGACCACACCAGAGCCACGTCCCGACGCACTCCCCCCGGCGCCGGGACCTTCCCAGAGCCGGGCTTCGGCGCCTTCCCCCGGGCGTCGGAGTCCGGCTCCACTTGTGCCCGACCTGTCCGGTCCGTCTCGGCTGCGGGCGGCCGCCCGAGCGCGCCGAAGCGGCGGGGCACCCCGGACCTGAACCCCGGGGTGGCCCGCCAGATGGCAGATTCTGCCACACCGGCATAACCTGCCGAGGTGATGAGCCCCGCCCCCGCCGACCCCAAGAGCCCTTCCCTGACCGAGCGCCGCAAGGCCGCCACCCGGATGGAGATCGCGCTGTCGGCGGCGCGCCTCTTCGTGACACGGGGGCTGCGCGCCACCCGCGCCGAGGACATCGCCCAGGCGGCGGGCGTCGCCCCGCGCACCTTCTACCGGTACTTCGCCACCAAGGAGGAGGCCGTCGCGCCCTGTTACGCGGCGGGCGCCGAGCGGTGGCGGGAAGCGGTCCGCACGGCCCCGGCCGCCCTCTCCGTCCCGGAGGCCCTCGCCCACGCCGTGCGGCAGACCTTCGTCCCCGGCGACTCGGGCGTCTCGGCGATCTCCTGGCAGTGGGCGCGCACCCTCATCCGCCTGGCCGGCACCAGCCCGGCGGTCCGCAAGGTCTGGGCGGAGGTCTGCCAGGAGTCGGAACGGGAACTGGCCGGGGTGCTCGCGGCACGGGCGGCATCGGCTGGACCGGTGGGGTCGGCTTCAGTAGAGGGCCGGGCCGACTCCTTCGAGTCCGGAGCCGAAACTGGAGCCGGCACCGAGGCCGGAACCGGAACCGAGTGCGAGGCCGCCCCCTCCGTCATCGCGCCGGACCTCCGCTTCACCGCGGCCGTGGCGAGCGCCGCCGTCCGCGTCGCCGTGGAAGCCTGGGCGACGGGAGACGCACCGGCCACCGGTCCGCAGGGGCCCGCCGCGCTGGCCCTGCGCAACCTCGCCGCCCTCCGCGACTTCGCCTGGGACACCCCGTAGCCCTGCGCACCCCGTAGCCCCGCACCCCGTAGTCGCCTAGGGGCGCGGTACCGGCGCCTCCCGGCTCCCGTCCGCACCGGGCCCGGACACGGATCCTGCCCCTTCCCCTCCCCCTGCCCCGGCCGCCGCGCGCGTCATACGCGTCCCCAACTCGCCTACGCACGCCACGAGTTCCCTCGGCTCCCGCACCGTGAACTCGCAGCCCAGCATCGCCAGCCGCACCGCGACCCACTCCATCCGGTCGCCGGTCTCGGCGCGCAGCAGGCACCCGCCGTCCGGCAGGGGTTCGAGCGGGCCGAGCCAGGAGGGCAGCCGCGCGGCGACCGACTCGACGGGCTCGTGGAAGGCGACCGTGAACACATATGTCTCCTGCCGCCGCTGCATGGAGAGGCGCAGGTACTCCGCGGCGCTCCCCGTGGGCAGCTCGCGCGGTTCGTAGCGGGCGCCGGTGGGGAAGGGCTCGCTCACCCGGTCGACGCGGAACGTCCGCCAGTCCGCCCGGTCCAGGTCGTAGGCGACGAGGTACCAGCGCCGTCCGGTGGACACCAGCCGGTAGGGCTCGGTCAGCCGCCGGGTGGCGGTGCCGTCCCCGGCCCGGTAGGCGAAGCGCAGCCGCTCGCGGCCCGCCACCGCCGACGCCATCACGGTCAGCGTCTCGGGGGCGACCAGGGCGCCGTCCCCGCTGGTCAGCGGGGTCGTGGCGGCCTGGAGGGTGGAGACGCGCCGACGCAGCCGGGCGGGCAGCACCTGCTCCAGCTTCGCCAGCGCCCGTACGGACGCCTCGTCCACGCCCTCGATCGCGTGCCCGGCTCCCGCGCGCAGCCCGACCGCGATGGCCACGGCCTCCTCGTCGTCGAGCACGAGCGGGGGCATGGCCTTGCCCGCGACCAGCCGGTAGCCGCCGTCGGAGCCCATCGTCGCCTGCACCGGGTAGCCCAGCTCGCGCAGCCGGTCGATGTCGCGCCGGACGGTGCGCCGGGACACCCCGAGCCGGTCGGCCAGCTCGCCGCCGGGCCACTCGCGGGGCGTCTGGAGCAGGGACAGGAGCTGGAGGAGCCGGGCCGGAGTGTCCGTCGTCATACTCCGAGGATGCCGCACCACTAGGACGTGATCTGTCCTACAGCCTCTCTAGCCTGCCGGTATGACCTCCAGCGAAACCCCCGTCAGCAGCTCAGTACCGGTGGCCGACCGCCGCCGCTGGTTCGCGCTGGCGATCGTGATGACCGCGGCCTTCATGGACCTGGTGGACGTCACGATCGTCAACATCGCCATACCCTCGATCCAGGAGGACGCCGGTGCCTCCTTCAGCCAGATCCAGTGGATCACCGCCGGTTACGCCCTGGCCTTCGCGGCCGGGCTGATCACCGGGGGGCGGCTCGGCGACATCCACGGCCGCAAGCGGCTGTTCCTCGTCGGCATCGGCGGCTTCACCCTGGCCTCCGCCCTGTGCGGCTTCGCGGTGAACCCGGAGATGCTGGTCGCCTCGCGCATCCTCCAGGGCGCCATGGCGGCGCTGATGGTCCCGCAGGTCCTGTCGATCGTGCACGCCACCTTCCCGGCCCGTGAACGCGGCAAGGTCTTCGGCCTGTTCGGCGCGATCGTCGGCCTGGGCGCGGTCTCCGGTCCGCTGCTGGGCGCGCTGCTGACGGAGTGGAACCTGTTCGGTCTCGAATGGCGGCCGATCTTCCTGATCAACCTCCCGGTCGGTGTGGTGGCCCTGCTGCTGGGCAGCCGCTTCATCTCCGAGTCCAAGGCCCCGCGCGCGCTCAAGCTGGACCTGGTCGGCGTCGCCCTGGTCACCCTCGGTCTCCTGATGCTGCTCTACCCGCTGACCCGGGGCCGCGAGCTGGGCTGGCCGCTGTGGGGGTACCTGTCGATGGCGGGCGCGCTGGTGGTCTTCGCGGTGCTCGTGGCGTACGAGCGGCGCAAGGCGGCGCGGGACGGCTCCCCGCTGGTCGAACTGTCGCTGTTCCGGGTGAAGAGCTTCGCCGCGGGCATCGCGGTGCAGACCGTCTTCGGTGTCGCGCTGGGCGTGTTCTTCCTGGTCTGGACGCTGTACATGCAGATCGGCCTGGGCTGGAGCCCGCTGCGCGCCGGACTGACCGGGGTGCCGTTCTCCGTGGCGGTGTCGGTGGCGGCCGGGATGTCCGTGCAGAAGCTGGTGCCGCGCTTCGGCCGCAAGGTGCTCCAGGCGGGCGCCCTGCTCATGGTGGCCGGTGTCCTGCTCTACGTCGCCGAGTCCGACCGGTACGGCCTGCGCATCACCTCCTGGCAGATGGCGCTCCCGCTCGTCGTCATGGGCGTGGGCATGGGGCTGATCGTCGCGCCGCTGACGGACGCGGTGCTCTCGGAGGTGCCGCGCGAGCACGCCGGGTCGGCGTCCGGGCTGATCAACACCGTGCAGCAGATGGGCAACGCGCTGGGGCTCGGTCTGGTCTCGGTCGTCTTCTTCGGGGTGATCGGCGACCGGCTGACGCCCGCCCAGGTGGGTCCGGCCTTCGTCGACGCCTTCCAGCACGCGCTGCTGTGGGTGGCCGGGGTGCTGGCCGTCATCTTCGTCCTGATGGCGGCCCTGCCCGAGCGGCCGGCCCAGCACACGGAGGGCGCGGCGGAGGGCGCGGCCGAGGGGGCGCCCGCCACCGAGGCGCGGGAGCCGGAGCCGGTCGGCTGAGCGACCGCCGGACGAGCGGGAGGACGCGGGTCCGGGGCCCGGTACCGAGGACGGTGCCGGGCCCTCGCCGTGCCCGGCCGGTGCACCACGGCGGATGCTGGCGGATGCCCGATCGTGCCCGTATGGTTCCGTACCTGTTTACTTCCCGGTCTTCCCGGCGTAGCCTCCCGCTGAAACCACAGGTTCGGGCATCAAGCCGGAGGCAGACGGACATGTACGCAGCGGAGCGGCAGCAGGAGATCCTCCGGCTCGCCCGGGACGGCGGCCGGGTGGACGTCGTGTCGCTCGCCGAGGAGTTCCAGGTGACCGCGGAGACCATCCGCCGCGACCTGAAGACCCTCGACCGGGCCGGACTGCTGCGCCGGGTGCACGGCGGCGCCCTCCCGGCCGGCCGCCTCGACTTCGAGCCCGACCTGACCGAACGCGAGTCCACCGCCGCCGACGAGAAGGACCGCATCGCCAGGGCGGCCCTCGCCGAACTCCCCGCCGAGGGCACGCTGATCCTCGACGCCGGGACGACGGTGGCCCGCCTGGCCGCCGCCCTGCCCCCGGAGGCGGACCTCACCGTCGTCACCCACTCGCTGCCCATCGCCGCCCGCCTCGCCGACCACCCCGGCCTCCAGCTCCACCTCGTCGGCGGCCGCGTACGGCACCGCACACGCGCCGCCGTGGACGCCTGGGCGCTGCGGGCCTACGGCGAGATCCGCGCCGACGTGCTGTTCGTCGCCGCCAACGGCTTCTCCGTCGAGCACGGTCTGACCACCCCCGACCTCGCCGAGGCGGCGGTCAAGCGCGCGGCGATGGCCGCCGCCCGCCGGGTGGTGCTGCTCGCCGACTCCGCCAAACACGGCCAGGAGCACTTCGCCCGCTTCGGCGGCCTGGGCGAGGTGGACCTGCTGATCACGGACAGCGGGCTCAGCCCGGAGGACGCCGCCGCCATCGAGCGCGGCGGCACGGAAGTGGTACGCGCATGATCGTCACCGTCACCCCCAACCCGTCCCTCGACCGCACCTACGAGGTCCCCTCCCTCGACCGCGGCGAGGTCGTCCGGGCCACCGGTGAGCGGGTGGACCCGGGCGGCAAGGGCGTGAACGTCTCGCGCGCCGTCGCCGCCGCCGGACGGCGCACGGTCGCCGTACTGCCCCTGGGCGGCGCCCCGGGCGCACTCGTCGCCGATCTGCTCGACGCGCAGGGCATCGAGGTCGCCCCGGTCCCCGTCGCCGGGGCCACCCGCTCCAACATCGCCCTCGCCGAGGCGGACGGCGTCCTGACGAAGATCAACGCCCCGGGCCCGGAACTGACCACGGCCGAGCAGGAAGCGCTGCTGGAGGCCGTGCGGCGCCGCTCGCGCGGTGCCGACTGGATCGCCTGCTGCGGCAGCCTGCCGCGCGGCCTCGCCCCGTCCTGGTACGCCGATCTGGTCGCGCGGGCGCACACCGCCGGTGTCCGTATCGCCCTGGACACCTCGGGGCCCGCGCTGCTCGCCGCGCTCCGGGCGGGTCCGGACGTCGTCAAGCCCAACGCCGAGGAGCTGGCGCAGGCCACCGGGCGCCCGCTGGCCACCGTGGGCGACGCGGTGCGGGCGGCCGAGGAGCTGCGCGGCCTCGGCGCGCGCGCCGTCCTGGCGAGTCTGGGCGCCGACGGGCAGCTCCTCGTGGACGGCGCGGGCGTCTGGTTCGGCGCCGCGCGCGTCGACTCCGTACGCAGCAACGTCGGCGCCGGAGACTCCTCGCTGGCCGGTTTCCTCCTCGCGGGCGGCACCGGAGGGCGGGCCCTGGCCTCGGCCGTCGCACACGGCGCGGCAGCCGTCCGGCTGCCCGGCAGCGTGATGCCCGGCCCGCACGACCTGGACCCGGCGGCGGTCGCGGTCACCACCGAGATCCCGGTGGACCGCCCCCTCGCGGAGCCGGTCCCATGACCCTCGCCCTGTTCCCCCGCCCTGTCCCCGGCCGTGCCCCTGTCCCCGTGCGCGCCCCCCTGCCCGCCCCCGTGGCCGCCCCCGTGCCCGTCCCCACCACCCCCGCCCCCGTCCGTTCCGCCGCTCGGGCGGTACGCGTGCGAAGGAGCCCGCGATGAGTGATCTGATCACCGCGGACCTGGTCGACCTCGACCTGTCCGCCGACACCAAGGAGGCGGCGGCGCGCGCCCTCGCCGAACGGATGGCGGCCCGGGGCCGGGTGACCGACCTGGAGGGCTTCCTCGCCGACGTCGCCGCCCGCGAGGCGCAGATGCCGACCGGCCTCGACGGCGGTATCGGCATCCCGCACTGCCGCAGCGCCCACGTCACCGAGCCCACGCTCGCCTTCGGGCGCAGCGCGGCCGGGATCGACTTCGGCGCCCCGGACGGCCCCGCCGACCTGATCTTCCTGATCGCCGCTCCGGCGGGTGCCGACGACGCCCATCTGACCATCCTGTCCTCGCTGGCCCGGCAGCTGACGAACGCCGAGTTCACGGCCGCGCTGCGGTCGGCGGGTGACGCGGCGACGGCGGCGGCGCTGATCCGCGGCGACCGGACACCCGCGGAGGCGGCCGCGCAGGACGGTCAGGACGCACGGACCGACCAGGCCGACCAGGCCGCGCAGGACGGTCAGGCCGCGCAGGACGGTCAGGCCGCCCAGGAACCGGAGGGCACCGCCGCCTCAGAGGCCCCGGCGTCCGGATCGGCCCCCGCGCCGTTCCGGATCGTCGCCGTCACCTCCTGTCCCACCGGTATCGCGCACACCTACATGGCCGCCGAGTCGCTGGAGAGCGCGGGCCGCGAGGCGGGCGTCGAGCTGGTCGTGGAGACACAGGGCTCGGCCGGATTCACCCGGCTCGACCCGGCCGTCGTCGCGGCGGCGGACGCGGTGATCTTCGCCCACGACGTCCCCGTACGCGACAAGGACCGCTTCGCGGGCAAGCCCACCGTCGACGTCGGCGTCAAGGCGGGCATCAACCGGCCCGCCGAACTGATCGCCGAGGCGCGCGACAGGGCCGCGCGCGGCGAGGCGACCGCCCCGGCGGCCCCCGGCGGCACACCGGTCGAGCGGACCGGCACGGCGGGCGAGGGCTACGGCACCAGGCTGCGCAAGTGGCTCATGTCCGGCGTCAGTTACATGGTCCCGTTCGTCGCGGCCGGCGGTCTGCTGATCGCGCTCGGCTTCGCGATCGGCGGCTACAAGATCAACAAGGCGCCCTCGGTCATGGACCACTTCGTGTGGACCCAGTCCGGCAGCTGGGCGGCGCTGCTGTTCCAGATCGGCGGCGTGGCCTTCGGCTTCCTCGTGCCGGTGCTGGCCGGATACATCGCCTACGGCATGGCCGATCGGCCCGGACTCGTCCCCGGCTTCGTCGGCGGCTCGATCGCCCTCACCATCAACGCCGGATTCCTGGGCGGTCTCGCGGCCGGTCTGCTCTCCGGCGGTGTGGTGCTGGCGATCCAGCGGGTGCGCATCCCGGCGGCGCTGCGCGGCATCATGCCGGTGGTGGTGATCCCGCTGATCTCCTCGGCCGTCGTCGGGTTCCTGATGTTCGTGGTCATCGGCAAGCCCATCGCCTCCGCGCAGAAGGGCATGACCGACTGGCTCAACGAGCTGACCGGTACCAACGCCGTCCTGCTCGGCGCGCTGCTGGGCCTGATGATGTGCTTCGACCTCGGCGGCCCGGTCAACAAGGTCGCCTACACCTTCGCCACCGCCGGAATCGCGGTCTCCGACCCGGGCGACTCCGCGATGAAGATCATGGCCGCGGTGATGGCGGCGGGCATGGTGCCGCCGCTGTCGATGGCGCTGGCCACCACCGTGCGCGGCCGGCTCTTCACCCGCACCGAGCGCGAGAACGGCAAGGCCGCCTGGGTGCTGGGCGCCTCGTTCATCTCCGAGGGCGCCATCCCGTTCGCGGCGGCCGACCCGCTGCGCGTCATCCCCGCCTCGATGGTCGGCGGCGCGCTCACCGGCGCCCTGTCGATGGCCTTCGGCGCCACGCTGCGGGCCCCGCACGGCGGCATCTTCGTGGTCCCGCTGATCGGCAACCCGTTCCTCTACCTGATCGCCGTCGCGGCCGGTGTCTGCGCGACGACGGCGCTGGTGGTCGCGCTGAAGACGCTGCGCGGAGCCGCGCCGGGCGGTGAGGGCGGCCCGCAGGGGGCGTCGGCGCGGCCCGGACAGCCGGTGACGGCGGCCTGAGAACCGTCGCACCGTCCCCGTTCCCTCCCGCCCCCGTTCCCTCCCGCCCTCGCTCGCCTGCCCGCCTCCCCACCTGCCCCTTTTGAACCTTTGGGGCGTGGTGAGTAGTTCACGTCACCTGCGAGATACGTCACGGTCCGGGGCTCATGCCCCGGACCGTGGTGTTCACTTGACGGTATGCCTGAGCATGTCCCGTTCCTGGTCTGGTTCGGCGTGGTCCTGCCCGCCGTGCTGATCCTCGCCTGCGCTGTCGGCCTCGCCGGATACCGCTTCGGCCTCCGGTTCGAGATCCGCCGCAGGCCGCAGACGCCCGTGCTGCGCGCGCTGCCGTCCCAGCCCGGCTCCGGCTCCGGCCCGCACCGGGAGTACGTGGAGCTGTCCCCGGCGGAGCGAGACGCCTTCGCCGGTCTGGTGCGCCGCCTCGGCGACGGCCGCTGACCGGAGGCCTCCCGCGGCACGGCGTGCGGAGCCAGGTACCCGGGGTCGGCGCCCGGCGGGGCCCGGTGTCCCGTTCAGGAGAGCTGCGCCGCCCGACGCTCCATCGCGTCCCGGGCCGCGTCCTCCGTGGCGTACACCTCGCACATGTGCCGCCCGTCCGGTGTCGCCGTGTGCTCCACCTCCCAGAGGGAGACCTCCGCGCCGTCGCGCAGCAGGAACGCGTGCTCGTAGAGGGAGAAACCCAGCCCGGCGCGGCCCGCGCGGCAGGGGCGGCCGAAGGCCTGGGTGATCTGGTGCCCGGCCGCCGTCTCCAGCCGGGAGGCGGTCTCGGCGCCGGGCCGGTCCGCGTTCTCCGCGCGGCGCAGCAGTCGGCGCGCGTGGTCGGCGGCGTCGCCGGGGGCGTACGCGTGCCGGGGCTCGGGGGCCGTGGACGGTGCGGAGAGCGGGGAGAGCGCGGAGAACGGCATGAGCACCGGCAGTTCGAACTCCGGTGCGTCGGGCGGTAAGGGGAGCCGTCCGGTGGCCGTGCCCAGCTCCTCCTCGTCGAGATACACCTCGTGGTGCGCCTCGCCGCCCGGGGCGGTGTTGTGCACCAGCTCCCAGAGCGTGAGGGCCGAGCCGTCGGCGAGCAGCCAGGTGTGCCGGTACGTCTCGCGGTGCAGTCCCGCGCTGTGGTGCGCGGAGTGCAGCGAGCCGTCGTACGCCAGCGCGCAGTCCAGTCGGCGTATCGTCTCGTCCGGCAACTCGAAGGAGTTCAGCGCACGGCCGAGGAGTCGCGCGAGGTGCTCCTCCGGAGACTCGGGCGACGGGTGTGGTTCGTACGCGGTCGTCTCGTACGGAACGCTCAAGGTTTCTCCCGGCGTTGCTGCATGTCACCTGGTGGGTGCATACCGTAGCCCCTCGGTGGGACATCATGTCCGGGAACCGAGAAAACGTACGCCGGAAAAACGGCCGGGCCGCACGAGAAGTTCCCGCGCGGCCCGGCCGTACCGTCAGAATCCGCTGCTCAGCGGCCCCTTGTGGCGCAGGAGTGGTCAGCCGGCGCTGCCCGCGGTCCACTCGCTCCACGACATGTTCCAGCCGTTGAGGCCGTTGTCCGGGGCGACCGTCTTGTCGGGGGAGTGCTTCACGATCACGACGTCACCGACGAGCGAGCTGTCGTAGAACCACTTGGCCGGGGTGTCGCCCTGCGCGCCCCGCACGTCCTTCATGCCCACGCAGCCGTGGCTGGTGCCGGTCTGACCGAAGGGCGGATTGCCCGGGTTGTACCAGTAGTTGCCGTGGAGGAAGGTGCCGGACGTCGTCAGCCGCATCGCGTGCGGGACGTCCGGGATGTCGTACTCCCCGCCCAGACCGACGGTCTGGCTGTTCATCCGGGTCTGGGTGAACTTCTCCGAGATCACCATCTGCCCGTTGTACGTCGTGTGCTCCGGGCTGCCCGTGGAGACCGGGATCGACTTGACGGTCTGCCCGTCCCGGACCACCGTCATGGTCTGCGTGTTGACGTCCACCGTGGAGACCTGCGAACGCCCGACCGTGAAGCTCACGCTCTTCTTCTGCACGCCGAAGACGCCGTTCGCGCCCTGCACGCCGTCCAGGTCGATGTTCATCGTGACCTTGGAGCCGGCCTTCCAGTACTCCTCGGGGCGGAAGTCGAGCCGCTGGGCGCCGAACCAGTGGCCGACGACCTGCTGACCGCTGCTGGAGGTCACCGTGATGTGCGACTGCACCGTCTTCTTGTCGGTGATCGCCTTGTCGAAGGTGAACGACACCGGCATGCCGACGCCCACCGTCGTGCCGTTGTCCGGCGTGTACGTGCCGATGAAGCTGTTCGACGTGGTGACGGTCGTGAAGATGGAGTTGGCGGCGGCGACCCGGCCGGCGGAGTCCTTGGCCGTGGCCGAGAGCTGGTACTTGGTGCCGCGGTCCAGCTGCTCCTTCGGCTTCCAGGCGGCGCCGTCCGCCGAGATCGAACCCGGCACCTCCTTGCCCGAACCCGCGACGGTCATCTTCACGTCGGTCAGCTTTCCGTCGCTGACCTTCACCCCGGTCGCGTTGATCGACGCGCCGGTGGCCCCGTCCTTCGCCGAGATCGTGATCTTGGCCGTGGACGTCTTGACGGTGTCCTTGCCGCCGCCCTTGCCGTCGTCGTTGGCCTTGGCGTCGCCGCCGCATCCGGTGAGGGTGAGGGTGCCGACCATCAGGGCGGCACAGGCCCCCAGTATGCGCCGCGCTGCTATGTCCGGCGTTGTCACGGGCTGCTCCAGGTCGTGTGAAGTGGGTGATTGGCTGCGTGCGTGGAGAGAGAGTCGGCGGAGCCCTCGCGAGGTTCCCGCAGGTCGGCCGAAACGCCGTCACGTGACAGAACCGCGACAATCGAAAACCCGTCGGTACACAAGACCCGTCGGCCCCTCAGGTCCCCCCGGCTCCCCTCCTGTTCACCGCTGTCCGTACAACTCCCGGTAGGCCGGCCATGTTCCCCCCGGTCCGTCGACCGGTCCGGCGGCGCGGACGGCGTTGACGATCGCGCGGGTCACGGTGTCCGCACCGGCCGCCAGCACCTCGTTCAGGGCGAGCGGCCCGCCGGTACCCGGACCGGTCTCCAGCGGCCGGGTACCGGTGGCCAGAGCGAACACCGTGTCGCCGTCGTTGAGCAGATGCACCGGCCGGACGGCCCGCGCGATGCCGTCGTGCGCCGTGCCCGCGAGCTTCTGCGCCTGGGCCTTGGACAGCTCCGCGTCGGTCGCGACCACCGCGAGCGTGGTGTTCAGCGGCGGCGGCGCGTTGCGCGCGGCGGCCCGAGCGATCCGGCGACGCGCGTCCTCGTGCACCCGCGCCTCGGGGTACACGGGCCGCCCCTGGAACAACTCCCCGTACAGCACCCCCGTCTCCGGATCCACCACCGATCCGGCCGCGTTGGCCACCACGAGCGCCGCCACCGTGACGCCCGAGGCGAGCACCGTGCTCGCCGTGCCGACCCCGCCCTTGAGCGGACCCACGGCCGCCCCCGTCCCCGCGCCCACGCAACCCTGGGGCACGGCCGCCCCCGGTCCGCTCGCGGCGGCGGCCTCCACCGCGGCCCGCCCGGTGGCCGCGTCCGGCCGGGCCCGGAAGTCGCCGCCCCGGCCCAGGTCGAAGACACAGGCCGCGGGCACCACCGGCACGACGTGCGCCGGATCGGGGCCGACCCGCACCCCGCGCCCGCGCTCCTCCAGCCAGGCCATCACCCCGGAGGCGGCGTCGAGCCCGTACGCGCTGCCGCCGGTCAGGACCACCGCCTCCACCGTCCGCACCAGGTTGCGCGGATCGAGCGCGTCGGTCTCCTTGGTGCCGGGCCCGCCGCCCCGCACGTCCACGGCGGCCACGGCACCGCCCTCCGGCGCCAGCACCACCGTCGTACCGGTGAGCCACCCGCCCCCGGTGCGGGTCGCATGCCCCACCCGCACCCCGGCGACATCCGTCAACGCGTCAACTGTCATGGCAGCCAGTCTCTCCCCGCCGCCCGGCCCGTCCCCGGGGACCACCCCCTCACGCCTCCGGGCGCGCCGCCCCGCTCTCTCCACCCGCGCCGCTCCCGGCGTACATCCGCGCGGTCAGGGTGACTCCCGTCGCCACCGCGAGTGCCGAGACGACGCCCGCGGCGAACACCGCCCACTCGCCCAGGAAGGTGCAGCAGATCACCAGCAGGGCGGCCGTCGGCAGGACGAGCTGCTGGGCGATGCCCACCTTGAAGTGCCGGGCGTGCAGCGCCCAGACCGTGATCAGGTACAGCGCGGTCGGCAGGGTCACGGCGGCCGACGCCGCCAGGGTGGACAGGTGGCTCTTGCCGACGGTCTGCTCCACCGCCACCTCGAGACCCGCGCCGATCGCCGCCGCCGAGGCGAGGATCACGTAGTGGCCGTATCCCCACAGGAACGACTCGCGGTTGGAACGCAGATGGCCGTGGATCGGCACCACGAAGTAGATCCACCAGGCGGAGAAGACGATCAGGAGACCGCCCGCCGCGATCGGCAGCAGCTCGCCCAGCGCGAAGTTCTCGTCGGCGGCCGACTTCACCGCGACCGTGGCCGCCGCGACCGTCTCGCCCAGCACGATGATGGTGAACAGCCCGTACCGTTCGGCGATGTGGTGCGGATGCCAGGAGGTCGCGTAGGCCCGCTCCGCGTACACCGGGACCGCCAGCTCCGCGACGACCATCACCAGGAACACCCACGGCCGGTCCGGCTCCGGCAGCAGGACCAGGCCCAGCCAGCCGACCTGGCACAGCAGCACGCCGGCCGCGTACCTCAGCGCCATGCGCCGCTCCGCGCCCCCGGCGTTGCGCGCCGCGCGCAGCCACTGGGTGGCCATCGCCACCCGCATGATCACGTAACCGAGCCAGACCAGGAAGAAGTCGTGCTCGGCGAAGGCCCGCGAGATGCCCGCCGCCAGCACCAGCACACCGGCGACCTGCACCAGGGTGACGAGCCGGTAGAGCACGTCGTCGTTGTCGTACGCCGAGGCGAACCAGGAGAAGTTCATCCAGGCCCACCAGATGGCGAAGAACGCCATCGCGTAGTTCAGGATGCCCTGCCCCGCGTGGCCCTCCGCCACCGCGTGGACCAGCTCCGCGCCCGCCTGCGCGATCGCCACGACGAAGCACAGGTCGATGAAGAGTTCGAGCGGGGAGGACACCCGGTGTGCCTCGTGGCGGCCGCGCGCGGTCAGCGGGCGCAGCGGCCGGGGGATGCGGGAGGGCTCCGCGGGGCCGGATCCCGGAGCGGAAGCGGAACTGGACGTCATGGCTCCCAGCACAGCAGAAAGCGGCCGGAAAATCCCGTGACGGGCGCCCCTGCCGGGGACCGTACCCTGGAGGCATGAGTAGCGCCCCCGAGCCGCGTGACCCGAAGGCCGCGCTGATCTTCGACGACCCGCTGAGCCAGCAGTCCACGGACGACACCGACCGGGGCTGGGGCGACCGCCCGGACGGCGACTCCGCCGCCGACCTCAGGCGCTTCCTCGACGAGAAGCCGCCGCACCACATCTGACCGCCCCGCCGCTCCCTGCTCCGGCGGCCCCGCCCGGCCGGGCCCGGCACGCTCCGCAGGAGCGGCCCCGGCCCCGGCTCTGCACCCGGGTGCGACGGGCCGGACGGGTGCGACGGGACAGGCGTCAGACCCGGCTGATCCGGTCGTGGTCGCCGCCGCGCTGCGAGACCAGCTCGTCGCGGATCTGCTTGAGCACCTGGAGCTCCGTGCTCTCGATGATCTCGGGAGCCTCCTCCTCGCCCTCCTTGCCCTTCTTCTGGCGGGCCAGGAACTTGGCCATGGGCAGGACCATGAGGAAGTAGACCACCGCCGCGGTGATCAGGAACTGGAGCGTGGCGCCCAGGACCGAGCCCCACATGATCTGGATGCCGTCGTCGCTCTTGCAGCTGGAGCTGAGGCACGAGCTGTAGTGGTCGAGGTTCTTGGTGCCGATCGCCCCGACGACCGGGTTGATCACGCCCTTCACCACCGAGTTGACGATATTGCTGAAGGCGGCGCCGACGACCACCGCGACTGCCAGATCGACGACGTTCCCGCGCATCAGGAAGGCTTTGAAGCCCTGCCAGACGCTCGGGTCCTTCTTCGTACTCACCTCGGGACACTCCTCGGGCATACAGGTTGTAGAACAAACAGCTCAGCAACCTAAGCCTCACCACGGGGTCACCGCCAATCGGGCCGACGCGCTCGCCCCGGCGAGCCGGGCCGCCGTGGAGGGCGGCACAGCCAGCGTGACCAGGGCGTCCTCCCCGCCGCTCGGCCCGCCTGCCAGCGCGGAACGGCCCTCGTCGGTGTTCGTCGTCGAACCGATGTGCGCGCTCGCGCCGGGGTCGGCGCCGACCGGCTGCGGGACATTTCTCACGCGCGCCCCGCGCGCGATCACCCGGGTCCGGCCGCCCGCCGCCGGGTCCGCCACGGCGAACACGTCCACCCGGTCGCCGGGGCGCAGCAGCCTGACCGTCGCGGCGTCGGCGATGCGCACGGGGACGGCCATCGTCCGGACGGCGGGCCGGAGGACCGGGTTGGGGGAGAGGCCCGCGGCCGTCCCCTGCGGCTGTCCGCGGGCGGGAGCGCCGCGCGGGGTGTCCGCTACCAGCCGCGGGCCCGCCGTGACCAGCGCGGCGGCCGTGACCGCGAGCCCGGCCGCCACGGCGCGCCTGCGGTGCCGCAGCAGCCGGCGCAGCCCGTACTGCCCGCCCCGGACCCGGACGGGCGCGAAGTGCGGCACCTCGCAGGGCGCCGGGGTGTCCACGCCCGGGACCGGGTCCGGCGTGCGCGGTCCGGGCGGGTACGGGGAGAACGGGCCGGTGCCGGTGCCGGGGTCGCCGGGGGATGCGGGGCCTGCGGGCGGACGCGGGGACGACAGGGACATGGGAGCCACCACCTGTGCTCGGGGACCGGTGCGGGACCGGCTTGCGATGCCACGATGCGGCTTCGCGCCGGACGCCGCCGGCGCCCGTGGGCTACTGGCGGGTTGTGGACAACCCCGTCACCCGAAGGAGAGCTTCCACCGACCGTGCGTCCCCAGCCGTCCAGCCTGGCCCCCAGCCCAGCCCAGCCCAGCCCGGCCCGGCCCGGCCCGGTCGGTCGTCCCCGGCAGCAGCCCGCACCCCGTCCGACCAGCAGCCGCCCGCCCGAGCAGCACCCCCGACCCTCTCCGCCTACGGCAGCGCGAAGCCCGGATCCATCCCGCCCAGCGCCCCCGTGCACAGGCAGTTCCGCTCCGCGGTGGCGGGCAGGGCGGCCACCGCGTCGAACAGCATCCCGCGCAGTCGCTCCACATTGGCGGCGAACACCCGCAGCACCTCCTCGTGGGAGACGCCCTCGCCGCTCTCCGCGCCCGCGTCGAGGTCGGTGACCAGGGTCAGCGAGGTGTAGCAGAGCTCCAGCTCACGGGCGAGTGCCGCCTCGGGGTGACCGGTCATGCCCACCACGGACCAGCCCTGCGCCTGGTGCCACAGGGATTCGGCGCGGGTGGAGAAGCGCGGCCCCTGCACCACGACGAGGGTGCCGCCGTCCACGGCGGCCCAGTCGCGCCCGTGCGCGGCCTTCAGCGCGGCGGCCCGTCCGGTGGGGCAGTAGGGGTCGGCCAGAGAGACGTGCACCACGCCCGGCACCGTGCCGTCGGGCAGCGGCAGCCCGTCGAAGTAGGTCTGCTCCCGGGACTTCGTCCGGTCCACGAACTGGTCCGGCACCAGCAGGGTTCCCGGCCCGTACTCCGGGCGCAGACCGCCGACCGCGCACGGCCCGAGCACCTGGCGCACCCCCACGGAGCGCAGCGCCCACAGGTTGGCGCGGTAGTTGATGCGGTGCGGCGGGAGGTGGTGGCCGCGGCCGTGCCGGGGCAGGAAGGCGACCCGGCGGCCGGCGACCTCCCCGAGGAAGAGGGAGTCGCTGGGTGACCCGTACGGCGTGTCGACCTGGACCTCGGTCACGTCGTCCAGGAACGAGTAGAAGCCGGACCCGCCGATGACACCGATCTCTGCGTTCGCCATGCACCGCACCCTAGCCGCCCGCACAGCCCGCGCACCCGCCGCGCGGGCAGGCCGAGGACCCCGCTGCCGTGCGACGGCGGGGTCCCGGTGAACGTGATGTCAGGCGGCGGAGCTGCCGGCCGAGCTCGTGGACGAGGACGCCGAGGATGACGAGCCGGAACCGGACGACGACGATCCGGACGACGACGTCGACGAGGACGAACCCGCATCGGACGACGACGTCGAGGAGCCGCCCGCAGACTTCGACGACGAGGCCGGGCTGCTGCTCGACGAGGAGCCGCGGCTGTCGTTGCGGTAGAAGCCGGATCCCTTGAAGACAATGCCGACCGCGGAGAACACCTTCTTCAGGCGGCCACTGCAGTTGGGGCACTCGGTGAGCGCGTCGTCGGTGAACTTCTGCACCGCCTCGAGGCCCTCGCCGCACTCGGTGCACTGGTACTGATAGGTGGGCACTGTCTTCCTCCTGGCACTCTCACTCGATGAGTGCTAACGACGGTCCATAGTGACGTATTCCCCGGGATCAGTCCACTGCGACAGGTGCGCGGTGACCGACGCCACGTGCCACCGTGCGGCTGTCGGACCGGGTGGCGAGCCGTGACCGCAGGGTGAGCAGGGTCAGCAGCGCGAGCACGGTACCGGCCATCGGGACCAGGAAGCCGGCGCCGCCCCAGAGGTGGTCCTCCAGCTGTCCGGCCACGGTGACGGCGGCGGCCTGGCCGAGCGCGACCGCCCCGGTCAGCCAGGTGAACGCCTCGGTCCGGGCGCCCGCCGGGACCAGGCCCTCCACCAGCGTGTAGCCGGTGATCAGCGCGGGCGCGATGCACATGCCGACCAGCAGGCCGAGCGCGGCGAGCAGCAGCACCGAGTGCGCGGTCCACAGCGCGGAGGCGGTCACCGCCAGCGCGGCGTAGCCGATGACCAGGCGGCGCTGCGGGGCGACCTTCCAGGCGATGGCGCCGCAGACGATGCCGGAGAGCATGTTGCCGGCGGCGAACGTGCCGTACAGGACGCCGTTCAGGCCGGGCTCGCCGATCGACTCGGTGAACGCGGCCAGCGAGACCTGCATACCGCCGAAGACGGAGCCGATGCCCAGGAAGGTCACGATCAGTACGCGCACACCGGGGACGCGCAGGGCCGGGACGTGCTCCACGCGCGCGTGCCCGCCGCCGGAGACGGACGGCTGGGTGCGCTTCTGCGCGGCGAAGAGCAGTCCGCCGACCAGGGTCAGCGCGGACTCCGTGAGCAGACCGGCCGCCGGGGTGACGGCCGTGCACAGGGCGGTGGCGAGCAGCGGGCCGAAGACGAAGGTCAGCTCGTCGGTGACCGACTCGAAGGCCGCCGCGGTGGTCATCAGCGGGGAGCCCTTGAGGGTGACGCCCCAGCGGGCGCGCACCATGGGGCCGACCTGGGGCACCGAGGCGCCGGTCGGCACGGCCGCGACGAAGAGCACCCACAGCGGGGCGTGCGCCAGCGCGAGCGCCGTCAGGGTGAGCCCGGCCGCGGCGTGCACCAGGACGCCGGGCAGCAGGACGGCGCGCTGTCCGTAGCGGTCGGCGAGCCGTCCGCTGTAGGGCGCGAACACGGCCATGGAGACGCCGGTGACGGCCGCGGTGGCGCCCGCGGCACCGTAGGAGCCGGTGGTGTGCTGCACCAGCAGCACGATGGAGATGGTGAGCATCGCGAACGGCTGGCGTGCCGCGAATCCGGGGAGCAGGAACGTCCAGGCGCCGCGGGTGCGCAGCAGTTGCCCGTATCCGGGGCGGGAGGATGCCGGCGAGGTCTTCGCGGGGTCGGTGGTGGTGACCGCGGATCCCACGGCCCGTGCCTTTCTGCCGCCTGGTGGCGCGGGCCCTCGGGTACGGGCGCGCCGAGAGCTGTCCTCTTGCGCGGACTGCGGTAGATGCCGGCGCCCGCAGAGATGAGGGGGCGTCCCGACCGCCATACGGTCGCGCCAGCTCTGCGTCAGGCAGAGTTGGTTCGATCAGGGTGCGCCTTCATCGTACAGGGACGCGGGGGCCCCGCCCCTGTGAAAGCGAGCACCATGGGCGGCTCGCCCCCACCTTCGAAACCCCCGGCCCCGCGCGGCGCAGACCCCGTACGGCGCAGCTCCCGTACGGGCAGCCCTCGGACGCGGGCGCAGCCCCCGGACGCGCCGGGCGCGAGGCGGAGTCACCCCGGCCCGCTCGCCCCCGCCCCGTTGGCGCCCAGCCAGCTCGCCAGCTTGCCGCCCCGGCCGACCGCGCGCAGGCGGCGTTCCGCGGCCTCGCGGACCGGATCGGTGGCGACGACGAGGAGCTCGTCGCCGCGCCTGAGGACGGTCGTGGGCAGCGGGACAAACGATTTTCCGTCGCGGACGACCAGGGTGACCGCGGATCCGGCGGGCAGCCGCAGCTCGGCCACCTCCACACCGTGCATCCGCGACCCCTCCGGGATGGCGACGGACAGCAGATGGCCGCGCAGCCGCTCCAGGGGCGCCGACTCGATGCCGAGGTCGGCGGCCTCCTCCCCGCCGCCCAGCCGGAGCTTGCGGGCCAGCCAGGGCAGCGTCGGGCCCTGCACCAGGGTGTAGACGACGACGAGCACGAAGACGATGTTGAAGATGCGCCCGCTGGCGTCGACGCCGTTCACCATGGGGATGGTGGCCAGGATGATGGGGACGGCGCCGCGCAGCCCGGCCCAGGACATCAGGGCCTGTTCGGGCCAGGGCACCCGGAAGGGCAGCAGGCTGACCAGCACGCTCAGCGGCCGCGCGACCATGGTCAGGACCAGGCCGATCAGCAGGGCGGGCACGAAGTCGTCGACCAGTTCGTGCGGGGTGACCAGCAGGCCGAGCAGGACGAACATGCCGATCTGGGCGATCCAGCCGAGCCCCTCGGCGAAGCCGCGGGTGGCGGGCCAGTGCGGCAGCTTGGCGTTGCCGAGGATCATCGACGCCAGGTAGACGGCCAGGAAGCCGCTGCCGTGGGCCAGCGCTCCGGCGGCGTAGGCGGTGACCGCGATCGCCATCACGGCGATGGGGTAGAGGCCGGAGGCCGGCAGGGCGACGTGCTTGAGGCCCCAGGAGCCGAGCCAGCCCACCGCGAGTCCGATGGCCACGCCGATGGCCAGTTCCAGCGCTATCTCGCCCAGCAGCACGTACCAGTGCTCCACCGGGCCCGCCGTGGAGAAGGCGACGACCAGGATGACCACCGGGGCGTCGTTGAAGCCGGACTCGGCCTCCAGCGTGCCCGTCACGCGCGCGGGCAGGGGGATGCGGCGCAGCACGGAGAAGACGGCCGCCGCGTCGGTCGAGGAGACCACCGCGCCGACGATGAGGGCCTGGCGCCATTCCAGGCCGGTCAGGTAGTGGGCGCCGGCCGCCGTGACGCCGACACTGACCGCGACCCCGAGCAGCGCCAGTACGGAGGCGGACGGCAGAACCGGCCGGATCTCCTTCCACTTCGTACCGAGCCCGCCCTCGGCGAGGATCACCACGAGGGCCGCGTAGCCGATGACCTGGGTCATCTCGGCGTTGCTGAAGTGGATGTGGCCGAGACCGTCCGCACCCATGACGATGCCGATCCCCAGGTACACGAGCAGGCTGGGGAGCCCGCTGCGGGAGGAGATCCGCACCGCCGCGACCGCGACGAGCAGGACGAGGGAGCAGGCGAGCAGGAGCTGGTTGAGGTGGTGGACAGTCAGTGGCGGTTCCTTCCCCGAGTTCTCGGCATTCTCCGGCTTCGCCGTTCTCCGGCTGCACCAGTTACTTCGTTACCTTACCTAACTCTTGACGCGTTCTTGACGCCTTCACGACGGTGATCGAACGCTCGTGCCCGCCGGGATGCGACTCCGCGTCAAGGGGCACCGGGCCCTGCGCCTATGGTTGCTCCAGCACTCCAGTACCGCCTGCCGCTCGCGTTAGGACAGCAAGGACAGCGATGCCCCCCAACACCACCGCCACAACGGGTGACAAGCCCGGCAAGTCCGGCAGGAAGAAGGGGCGAAAAGCCCGACTGATCGTGCTTGTCCTGGTGCTGGCCATCATCGGAGGCATCGCCTACGGGGCCTACTGGTCCGTCAGCACCGTCCGCGCCTCCTTCCCGCAGACCAAGGGCTCGACCACGCTCCAGGGCCTGTCCGGGCCCGTGGACGTGAAGCGGGACGGCTACGGCATCCCGCAGATCTACGCCTCCTCCCCGGAGGACCTGTTCATGGCGCAGGGCTTCGTCCAGGCGCAGGACCGGTTCTACGAGATGGACGTGCGCCGGCACATGACCTCCGGCCGGCTGTCGGAGATGTTCGGCAAGGGACAGGTCGACAACGACGAGTTCCTGCGCACGCTGGGCTGGGACCGGGTCGCGCAGCAGGAGTACGACAAGAAGCTGTCGCCCGCCACCAAGAAGTACCTCCAGGCGTACTCCCAGGGGGTCAACGCCTACCTCAAGGGCCGCGACGGCGCTGACATCTCCCTGGAGTACGCGGCGCTGGGCTTCACCAACGACTACAAGCCCGCCCTGTGGACGCCCGTCGACTCGGTCGCCTGGCTGAAGGCGATGGCCTGGGACCTGCGCGGCAACATGCAGGACGAGATCGACCGCGCCCTGATGACCAGCCGCCTCGGCCCCAAGCAGATCAAGGACCTGTACCCGGACTACCCGTACAGCCGGAACAAGCCGATCATCACCCAGGGCCGGTACGACGAGTCCGAGGGCGCGTTCGACGGCGGGGCGGGCGGTACCGGCTCGCCCGGCGGTTCCGGCGCCGACCCCGGCTCCGACGGCACGGGCCTGCCGGACAGCGGCTCCGGAGTGCCCGCCTCGGGCACCACCGACACCGGCACAGGCACCGACACGGGCACCTCGGACTCGGACGGCTCGGGCGTGCAGAGCCAGCTCTCGGGCCTGCGCAGCGTGATGCAGAACCTGCCCGCCGCGGTCGGGGTGAACGGCGACGGCATCGGCTCCAACTCCTGGGTGGTCGCCGGGAAGCACACCATCACCGGCAAGCCGCTGCTCGCCAACGACCCGCACCTGGGCGCCTCGCTGCCGTCCGTCTGGTACCAGATGGGTCTGCACTGCCGTGCTGTGTCCGGCAAGTGCCCCTACGACGTCACCGGCTACACCTTCGCGGGCATGCCCGGTGTGGTCATCGGCCACAACCAGGACATCGCCTGGGGCATGACCAACTCCGGCGTCGACGTCACCGACCTGTACCTGGAGAAGCTCAGCGGCGACGGCTACCTGCGCGACGACAAGACGGTGCCCTTCCGGACCCGGCAGGAGACCATCAAGGTCGCGGGCGGGACGTCCAAGAAGATCGTCGTCCGTGAGACGGAGAACGGGCCGCTGCTGTCCGACCGCGACGACGAACTGGTCCAGGTCGGCAAGAAGGCCCAGGTCGACACCGCGGCCCCGGACCGCGGCGACGGCTACGCGATCGCCCTGAAGTGGACCGCGCTCCAGGCGGGCACCACCATGGACGCCGTCTTCGCCATCGACCAGGCCAAGGACTGGAGCGGCTTCCGCGCGGCCGCGGCGAAGTTCGACGTGCCCTCGCAGAACCTGGTCTACGCCGACACCCGCGGCAACATCGGCTACACCCTGCCCGGCCGCATCCCCAAGCGCGCCAAGAGCGACGACGGCTCGGTCCCGGCGCCGGGCTGGGACTCGAAGTACGACTGGAAGGGCTACCTCAAGCAGGGCCAGCTGCCCTACGAGTACAACCCGAAGCGCGGCTACATCGTCACCGCCAACCAGGCCGTGGTGGACCCGGCCGCATACCCGTACCGGCTCACCACGGACTGGGGCTACGGCACCCGCAGCCAGCGGATCGCCGATCTGATCCAGTCGAAGATCGACGGCGGCGGCAAGATCTCCACCGACGACATGCGCCAGATGCAGATGGACAACAGCAGCGAGATCGCCAAGCTGCTGGTGCCGATGCTGCTGAAGATCGACATCGGCGACAAGGACGTCCGGCAGGCGCAGAAGCTGCTGGAGGGCTGGGACTACACCCAGGACGCCGACTCGGCGGCGGCGGCGTACTTCAACGCGGTGTGGCGCAACATCCTCAAGCTCGCCTTCGGCAACAAGCTGCCCAAGGAGCTGCGGGTCGAGGGCCAGTGCCTGTGGGTGGAGCCGACCGGCAACACCGGGCCGGTGGACGAGACCACCAAGGTGCGCGAGTGCGGCGAGCGCTCGGCCGACCAGGCGCAGCCGGACGGCGGCGACCGCTGGTTCGAGGTGGTGCGCAACCTGGTGAAGCAGCCGGACAGCGACTGGTGGAAGGTGCCGGCCTCCGGTACCCGCCCCAAGGCCGAGAACCGCGACCAGCTCTTCGCGCGCGCCCTGATCGACGCCCGCTGGGAGCTGACCTCCAAGCTCGGCAAGGACATCGACACCTGGAACTGGGGCCGCCTGCACCGCCTGTTCCTGAAGAACCAGACCCTGGGCACCGAGGGGCCCGGCTTCCTGAAGTACATCCTCAACCGGGGTCCCTGGAAGCTCAGCGGCGGTGAGGCCGCGGTCAACGCCTCCGGGTGGAACGCCGCGGGCGGCTACGGCGTCGTGTGGGTGCCGTCCATGCGGATGGTGGTCAACCTCGCCGACCTCGACAAGTCCAAGTGGATCAACCTCACCGGTGCCTCCGGGCACGCCTTCAGCGCCCACTACACCGACCAGACGGACAAGTGGGCCAAGGGCGAGCTGCTGCCCTGGTCGTACTCGGCCGGCGCGGTCGACAAGAGCACGAGCGACACCCTGGTGCTCAAGCCGTGAGCCGCTGACCGGGGCACCCCGGCCACCGCGAAGGCCCTCCACGCGCGCGTGGAGGGCCTTCGCCGTACCAGGGGCAGGGACCCGCCTCGGCGCTCAGGCGAGGCGCCGGACCCCCGAGGGGGTCACCACCGCCTGCACCGGCCGGTCGTGCGGCTCGGCCGGGACGTGTCCGACGACCTCGCGGTCGTAGAGCAGCACCACGAGCGCGGGCCGCGCCTGCGCCCGCTCCAGCCGGGCGAGGACCCGGTCGTAGGAGCCGCCGCCGCGGCCCAGCCGCATCCCGCGCCCGTCGGCCGCCAGACCGGGCAGCAGGACCACGTCGGCCGCGGCCACGGCGTCCGGGCCGAGCCGCTGCCCGGCCGGTTCGAACAGCGCCATCCGGCCGCCGTGGCGCACGCGCGCGAGGGACCCCTCTCCGGCGTACGCGCCCCAGTCCAGGTCGTTGTCCGGCAGCAGCGCGGGCAGCAGCACGCGCACCCCCCGCGCGCGCAGCGCGTCGAGCAGCGCCAGGGTGCCCGGCTCGGTGCCCACGGAGACGTACGCGGCCACCGTGCGCGCCCCGGCCAGCTCGGGCAGCTCCAGCGCGCGCCGGGCCAGTGCCTCGCCCGCCTCGCGCACGTCGTCCGCGGTCAGCCGGTCGCGCGCCGCGAGGAGTTCCTGCCGCAGGGCCCGTTTGCCGGGTGCCGCGGTCCGTCCGATGTGGCTCAAGGTCGCTTCCGTGCCCTTCGTCGATGAGTGACCGATGAGTGCTCGATGAGTGTTCGCCGAGTGCTCGAAGAGTAAATGCGCTCATATGTGAGCCAATGAACCGGAGGCGCGGAGCCCCCGCAAACGCAGCGGCTAAGGTTTCCGCCATGAGTCACGCGCACCCCAGGATCAGCAAGGCTGTCATTCCCGCAGCAGGTCTCGGCACCCGGTTCCTGCCGGCCACCAAGGCCACTCCCAAGGAGATGCTGCCGGTCGTGGACAAGCCCGCGATCCAGTACGTGGTCGAGGAGGCCGTCTCCGCCGGTCTCGACGACGTCCTCATGGTGACGGGCCGCAACAAGCGCCCGCTGGAGGACCACTTCGACCGCAACTACGAGCTGGAATCGGCCCTGGAGAAGAAGGCCGACGCCGAACGGCTCGCCAAGGTGCGGGAGTCCAGCGACCTGGCGATGATCCACTACGTCCGCCAGGGCGACCCGAAGGGACTGGGGCACGCGGTGCTCTGCGCCGCCCCGCACGTGGGGGAGGAGCCGTTCGCCGTCCTGCTCGGTGACGACCTGATCGACCCGCGCGACCCGCTGCTCCAGCAGATGATCGAGGTGCAGGGGCGCCACGGCGGCAGCGTCGTCGCCCTCATGGAGGTCGAGCCCGAGCAGATCCACCTCTACGGCTGCGCGGCCGTGGAGGCCACCGCGGACAGCGACGTCGTCCGGGTCACCGGCCTGGTCGAGAAGCCGGAACCGGCCGACGCCCCCTCGAACTACGCCATCATCGGCCGCTACGTCCTCGACCCGCACATCTTCGAGATACTGCGCAGGACCGAGCCCGGCCGCGGCGGCGAGATCCAGCTCACCGACGCCCTCCAGCGCCTGGCGGAGACCGAGACCGCCGGCGGCCCGGTGCACGGCGTCGTCTTCAAGGGCCGCCGCTATGACACCGGCGACCGCGGCGACTACCTCCGTGCCATTGTCAGACTCGCGTGCGAACGTGAGGACCTGGGTCCCGGCTTCCGGACCTGGCTTCAGCGGTACGTAGCCGAGGAGATGTGACGACGTTGAGCAGTGCAGCGCACCACACCGCAGACCCGGACCGCCTGTGGTCGGTGGACGAGCACCTGGAGGACGTCCTCACCACCGTCCGCCCGCTCGAACCCATCGAGCTGCAACTGCTCGACGCCCAGGGGTGCGTCCTCGTCGAGGACGTCATGGTGCCCCTGTCCCTGCCGCCGTTCGACAACAGCTCCATGGACGGCTACGCGGTGCGGGTCGCCGACGTCGCCGGTGCCAGCGAGGAGTTCCCGGCGTCCTTGGAGGTCGTCGGGGACGTCGCCGCGGGCGCGGCCGACCCGGTCCGGGTCGGACCGGGGCAGGCCGCCCGGATCATGACCGGCGCCCCGCTGCCGCCCGGTGCCGAGACCGTCGTCCCGGTGGAGTGGACCGACGGCGGGCTCGGCGAGGGCCCGGTGAGCGGGATGCGGGCCCGCAGCCTCGCCCCGGAGGGCGCCACCGGGCAGGTGCGCGTCCACCGTCCCGCCGAGGCACGCGCGCACGTGCGCGCCAGCGGCAGCGACGTCCAGGCAGGCGACCTCGCCCTGAAGGCCGGCACGGTCCTCGGGCCGCCGCAGCTCGGACTGCTCGCCGCGATCGGCCGCGGCACGGTACGCGTGCGCCCGCGCCCGCGCGTGGTGGTGCTGTCCACCGGCAGCGAACTGGTCCAGCCCGGCGAGCAGCTGGCGGGCGGCCAGATCCACGACTCCAACAGCTTCGCTCTGACCGCGGCGGCCCGCGACGCCGGCGCCATCGGCTACCGGGTGGGCGCCGTCGCCGACGACGCCGACACCCTGCGCTCCACCATCGAGGACCAGCTCGTCCGCGCCGACCTGCTGGTCACCACCGGCGGGGTCAGCGTCGGCGCGTACGACGTCGTCAAGGAGGCGCTGTCGCACGTCGGGGACGAGGACGAGCCGGGCGGCGGGGTGGAGTTCCGCAAGCTCGCCATGCAGCCCGGCAAGCCCCAGGGGTTCGGCACCGTGGGCCCCGACCACATCCCGCTGCTCGCGCTGCCCGGCAACCCGGTCTCCTCCTACGTCTCCTTCGAACTGTTCGTGCGCCCCGCGATCCGCACCCTGATGGGCCTGCCGGACGTCCACCGGCCCACCACGCGCGCGAAGCTGGTCTGCGACAAGGCGCTCACCTCGCCGCGGGGCCGCAGGCAGTTCCTGCGCGGGACGTACCGGGACGGCGAGGTGCGGCCGGTCGGCGGCTCCGGATCGCATCTGGTCGCGGCCCTCGCGCAGGCCGACTCCCTCATCGTCGTCCCCGAGGACGCCGAGTCCGTCGAGTCCGGCACCGAGGTCGAGGTGGTCCTGCTCGGCTGACCGGCCCGGATTGGCGGTAGCGTGTCGCGCACAACAGGCCCGCGCGCCGCACCGCGCCGGGCCCGGACCGGGAGCGCCACACGAGCATGAGCACGCAGGACCGACCCCCGCACGACCCCCGCGCCGCGGCGCCTCGCCCCGAGGGACCCGAAGGCCGCCTCACGCACCTCGACGAGGCGGGCGCCGCCCGGATGGTCGACGTGTCCGGCAAGGACGTGACCGCGCGCACCGCCCGCGCCAGCGGACGCGTCCGTGTCGCGCCCCGCGTGATCGAGCTGCTGCGCGGCGAGGGCGTCCCCAAGGGCGACGCCCTGGCCACCGCGCGGATCGCCGGGATCATGGGTGCCAAGCGCACCCCGGACCTCATCCCGCTGTGCCACCCGCTGTCGGTGTCGGGTGTGGAACTGGACCTGTCGGTCGCGGACGACGCCGTGGAGATCACGGCGACCGTGAGGACGACGGACCGCACGGGCGTGGAGATGGAGGCGCTCACCGCGGTCTGCGTCGCCGGGCTCACCGTGGTCGACATGGTCAAGGCGGTGGACAAGGGGGCGGTCATCACGGACGTCCGGGTCGAGGAGAAGACGGGCGGCAAGTCGGGCGACTGGAGCCGGGCATGACACTCGACACGCCGCCCGGCGGCACACCGTCCGGCGGTGCGCCCGCCGCGCCGTACCGGGCGCTGGTGGTCACCGCCTCCAACCGGGCCGCCGCCGGGGTCTACGAGGACCGGGGCGGGCCCCTGATCGCCGCGGCCCTCGGCCGTCTCGGCTTCACCGTCGACGGGCCGCGCGTCGTCCCGGACGGCGACCCGGTCCGGGCCGCGCTGAGCGCCGCCGTCGAGGCCGGGTACGACGTCGTGGTCACCACCGGCGGCACCGGCATCTCGCCCACCGACCGCACCCCGGAGGCGACCCGCCGGGTGATCGACCGCGAGGTGCCGGGCATCGCCGAGGCGATCCGGGCCTTCGGCCGCCAGAAGGTGCCGACCGCCGCGCTGTCCCGCGGGCTGGCCGGGGTCGCCGGACGGACCCTGATCGTCAACCTGCCGGGCTCCACCGGCGGGGTGAAGGACGGACTGGCGGTGCTGGAGCCGCTGTTGACACACGCGGTGGACCAGGTGCGCGGCGGCGACCATCCCCGGCCCGCCGCCGAGGACGGGGGTGCGAGCTGAACGGCCCCGCCTGGCCCGTGGTGCTCGCCGAGGGCGATGTCGTCCTGCGGCCGATAAGGCTGCGCGACCAGCGGGCCTGGCGCGAGGTCAACCGGCGCAACCGGAACTGGCTCCGGCCCTGGGAGGCGACGATCCCGCCGCCCGCCCCCGGCGGCCCCCTCACCCACCGGCCGACCTACCGGCAGATGGTGCGGCATCTGCGCGCGGAGGCCAGGGCGGGCCGGATGCTGCCGTTCGTCATCGAGCACGAGGGGCGCCTGGTCGGGCAGTTGACGGTGGCCGGGATCACCTGGGGCTCGATGTGCTCGGGGCACGTCGGCTACTGGGTGGACGAGGCGGTGGCGGGCCGCGGGGTCATGCCCACGGCCGTGGCGCTGGTCGTGGACCACTGTTTCCGCGCGGTCGGGCTGCACCGCCTGGAGGTCTGCATTCGCCCGGAGAACGGCCCGAGCCGCCGGGTCGTGGAGAAACTCGGATTCCGCGAGGAGGGGCTGCGGCCCCGATATCTCCACATCGACGGGGCCTGGCGGGACCACCTGGTCTTCGCGCTGACCGCCGAGGAGGTGCCGGACGGACTGCTGAGCCGCTGGCGCCGCACCCGCGCCGCGCGCGCCTCGGGCAACACGCCCGGTGGCGGCACGAGCCCCGAAAATTGAATAAGTGTTCGAATTCGGCCGGTGTGCGATCACACTCGTGCGGGGAATTTCCCCACTTTGACGGTCTGCTGATCGCATCGGTCGCAAAAAAAGTTCGAAATATCAGCCAGATCGTGCGACACACCGGCTCAATTGGCCGATGGCCAGATGCAAACCCCTCTACGGTGTGAGACGTGAGCAGCAGCGGCCTCATCTACGCAGTCATTGTCGGGGCCTGGGCCGCCTACTTGGTGCCGATGTGGCTCCGTAGGCAGGACGAGCTGAACGAGGCCCGTCCGACGGAACGCTTCAGCACCGCCATCCGGCTGCTGTCCGGACGGGCGGGCATGGAGCGCCGTTACGCCAGGGACCTCAGGGCGCGCTCCACCGAGGAGGGGGAGTCCAGCGCCGCCGATCCGGACGCCGTCACCGACCCGGTGGACGTCCGGGCCTTCGCCGTGCCCCCGGGCCGCACACCGGAACGGGACCAGCAGCGCGCAGCGGAACGCGACCAGCCGCGCGAGCCGGTACGGGAGCGGCACGCGGCCCGGAACCGGCCGCAGCCGCCGCGCGAGCGCGCGGAGGTGCCCGCGCCCGCGAGCGCGCCGGACTCCGCTCCGGTGCCGCAGCCGACCGGCACCGACGACGTGCCCGCCCGCACCCGGATCCCGGCGGCCCGGCGCGCCCCAGGCGCGGAAGCCGCCGCGGCCCGCGCCCGGCGTACGCGGGTGCTCGCGCGCCGCCGCCGCACCACCGTCGTCCTCTTCCTCGCCTTCACCGTGGGCGCCGTCGTCGCCGCGGTCGGCGGGCTCGCCTTCCTGTGGGCACCGGCCGCGCCCGCCGTGCTGCTCAGCGCGTACATCGCCTATCTGCGCACCCAGGAACGCAACCGCTTCGCCTACCAGATGGACCGCCGCCGCGCCGAGGCCGCCGCGCAGCGGCTGCGGGAGAACCGGCGCCAGCCGCGCCGCCGCGCCGCCCTGGGCCCGGACACGGAGGCGGACACGGAGGAACCCGACGCGGGCCCCGAACCGGAGACCGATCCCGGCCTCTCCGCGCTCGCCGCCGACCGGCGCGCCCTGGTCGAGCAGACCGACCACGCCGAGTGGCTCGACCAGCAGCAGCGCGAGCGCAGGCGGCGCCCCGGCCGGGGCGAGAGCTGGGAGCCGGTGCCCGTGCCGCTGCCGACGTACGTGACCGCGCCGGTCGCCCCGCGCGCCACCTCGGACGTCGACCTCGGCGCCCCGGACACCTGGAGCTCGGCGCGCTCCTCCGCGGTCCTGCCCGAGCAGGAGGCGGCCCCCGCCGCCGAGGAGCCGCAGGCGCCCGCCCCGGACGCCGCGGAGGACCGCCCGGCCGCCGACGGCCGCAGCGACGCCCGCCGCGCCGCCTCGGCCCGCCGCTCCCGCGAGCGCGGGCGCACCCCGCTCTTCGACCAGTACGAGGACGGCGACCGGCCGCGCGCGGCCAACGAGTAGCCGCCCGGCCCCGGTGACACCGCCTCAGAAGCCCCCCGGCACCCCGCCCGCTGACCAGGCCGGGAACGGATTTCCAACCAGCCGGATGAGGATGCTAGAGTTTCACTCGTTGCAAGGGCCTGTGGCGCAGTCCGGTAGCGCACCTCGTTCGCATCGAGGGGGCCAGGGGTTCAAATCCCCTCAGGTCCACGCATCACGAGATCCCGTCCGATCTGATCGATCGGACGGGATTTCGGCGTTTCCGGTATTGGTTCGGAGTGCGTCCGAACGAGGCCGATGCCGGGGGTGGGTGTCCGGCGGTCGTGGGCCTGGGTTTCGGGGGTGGTTCCGGTGCGTCTGGCGTTCTGGCGCCGTCGGTGGGCGCGTGTGATCCCCGCTCGTAGTGTGAAGGCCCCAGGTGGTCGTGCAGATCTCCGGATCCGGGATGGCGGGTCGGCCGCGGCGATGCTGATCGACCAGCAGGGAACCGTTGGCGTGCACGGCTCAATTTCCGTCGAGGAGCCCTTCCGTCTCCTCCCCCAGGCGACCGAGCGTCTCGAAAGCCGCGGCTTCCGCGTGATCCGCCTGGACGCCGGCCAGTGGAACACGGAGCGGGACATGCACCGTGCCATGGCCACGGCCCTGGACTTCCCCGGCTACTACGGGCACAACCTGGACGCGTTCAACGACTGCCTCGGCGACGTGGCCTGCTACGGCGGCTACGACGATGCTCCCGAGGGCGCCGGACTGGTCCTCGTCCTCTCCCGCTACGACCGGTTCGCGACGACCTGCCCCAGGGCGGCACAGGTCGTCCTGGACATCATCGCCGCCCGCGCCCGCCAGGCGGCCGAACTTCGCCGCCGTCTGATCTGCCTGGTCCAGAGCAGCGACCCGCGGATCCGGTTCGGGTCCGTCGGCGCCATGACCGTCCTGTGGAACAACGGCGAACGGCCGGACGCCGACCGTGGCGCGTAGGACAGGGAGCCCTCTCCACGGGGTCAGAGCGCGGACCGGTCCTGGACGGCATAGCCCAGCGCGCGAGCCTGCGCGGCCACTGTCGCGAAGTCGGCCGTGGAGGACAACGAGGTCACCGTCCGACGGGTCAGCGGCGCCCGAGCCAGGACTGCCGTCACGGCGTCACGGTCGACGGTCCGCTCGAAACAGTCCTCGGCGAAGCTGACGTAGGCGTCCGCGCTGCCGTCGGTGAGAAGGCCGAACAGCCAGTCGCTCCCGTCCGACTCGTCGTCGTACGTGACCGGACCGCACTGCCACGCCTCACCATCCTTCTCGCGCCACACGCACACCGTCGCGTCGAAGAACCCGTCGAACTGGAACTCCGGTGCCGCCGGATAGTGCGCGAGCGACGAGGGCAGACCGTCGAGGAGGCCAGGCCAATGCGCGCGGGGCCACTCTCGCCATGGTGTGGCATCACTCTCGTGATCGAACCCGTAGAGGAACACCCCGGCCGGATCGAACACGACGGCGTACTGGTCACCAGAACCGTTGTCCATGAAGGCCAGATCGACGTCTTCGCGCCAGTCGGAGACGAACGAGTGGGTGGGAGCGCTCGCGTCGAGGATGGCATCGAGCAGTGCCAGTGCCCGACAGCGGACACGCAGAACATCGGGATCGGGCAGCAGGGCCACCAGCGTGTGGACAGTCATGGCCTCATTCAACTGCCCGCCACTGACATCTCCCGCGGTGCGTCCAAGTGCGGGAAGGATCTCCGGTCAGCTGGGAAGCGGTCCTCAACAGCTCCGTCCCGCCTGGTCAGACGCATGCGTCAGGTCGTCGAGGACGAGGTCCGGGAGGACGGCCAGTCCCAGGTTCCGGAGATCCACGTTCGGGCTGGCCCCCTTCTCCACGACGGAGGGGAGCCAGGAGCTCAGGCGGTCCAGTGCGGGTGCCAGTCCTTCTCTGTCGTCGCCGAGCAGGGCCGCCATCAACGACACGACATCCGCGCGGGAGCTGCCCGGCGGCGCCGGAAGAACGGCGAGACCTGAGAGTACGCGCTGGTCACGAGTGCCGCAGAGCGCCGCGAGAGCGGTGAGAGCGAAGCGGACGGCATCGGGTCCGGCATCCCAGCGGGACAGCAGCCCCGGCAGATCGCTGCCGATGGCCCGCCGGGTCAGGTGCTCAGCCGCAGACTCCTGAGGGGTGTCCCCGAGTGCGGTGAAGCGGTCGGCCAGGGAGACCGCGGTTGCCGGCCCCGAAGCGGCGAGCCGCAGCAGGTCGCCGAGCAGAATCAACCGGCTGCCGGGCGCTACGCCGTCGTCGCGGACCAGTTCCATGAGGAACGGGACCGCCTCGACCGTGGCGATGGTGCAGGTGCCTTGGTGCGCCACGGCGTCCGCGAGTTCGCCGAGGAACTCGTCCGCCGTCTCATAGGGATCGCCGAACGCGAACTCCTCGTCGAGCAGCCACCCCACGGCGTCGGGCGCGCCCTCCGCGCTGCCGTACATGCGTTCGGCGACCGCCACCGCGGCCCGGACCAGCGTCGCGGGCTCACCGGTTCCGCTGTTCTTCCACGGCGGTCCGGCCCAGGGACGCGCGGGGTCCTCGGGCAGCGGACCCGGAAGGGCGACATCGGCACCGGTCCGCTCATGGACCAGGCCGTCCCGTACGAAGCCCCTTTCGAGAGTCGTGGCATGCCCCTCGCTGTACCCCTGCTGGAATCCGTCGTGGGCACGGGCGACCTGGGCCACCCGGATCCGCTCGCTCCGGAGGAACGGTTCGAGCGCCAGGCGCTCGTACCCGCTGTGGACGGCCAGCGAGAAGACCTGCCACCACCCCTCCAGGCCGGGGTCCATCGACGGCCTGCCGTGCCAGAAGCTCGACGGATCGAACCTGAAGTGATCATGGACGCGCACCGCCGTCAGACGGTGCCCGGTCCCGGACAGCTCAGCCGCGGCGGCGCGGGCGGCGTCCTCGTCCGGCAGGCTCAGCGTGTACTGGACTCCCCAGGCGGGAGGCGCCGCGGCCCCCGCGCCGCGGCGCGGGGCGTCTCGGGAACCATGTGTCATGGGGCAGATCATCTACGGCGCCACTGACAGGGCGGGGTGCCGTTCCGGCCGCCCGCCCGACCGCCCGCCGTCACCGCAGCGGCTTGGCGTAGCAGAGGCTCGACTCGTACTCCCGGTAGTAGCCGAACTTGGCGCAGGGCTCGTAGCCGCTGGAGGCGTACAGGGCGATGGCCTCGGGCTGCTGGTCGCCGGTCTCCAGGACCATGCGGGCGCGGCCGGCCGCGCGGGCGTCCTCCTCCAGTGCGGCGAGGATGCGGCGGGCCAGGCCCCGGCCGCGCATGGACTCGATCACGAACATGCGCTTCAGCTCGGCGTCGCCGTCCTCGTTGCCCTCGGCGTTCTTGTCCTGGCTGCGCCAGCCGCCGGTGGCGACGGGGGTGCCGTCCTCGTCGTAAGCGATCAGGTAGACGCCGTGCGGCGGACGGAAGTCGGCCGGGTCCAGGTGGGTGGCGTCGCCGCCGTCGCCGTAGCGCACGTGGTACTCGGCCTGGACCTCGTCGTTCAGCTTGAGGGCGTCGGGGTGGTCGAAGGCGACAGGACGAATGAACATGTTGGATACCGTATATCGATGCAGTGGGTAACGGGAGAGGGTGCCTCGGGTCTCTTACGGGACCCCGTCCAGTGTGCCGGTAAAGTGCCCGAGTGCTCACTGTGACCTCCGCCAACGTCAATGGACTGCGTGCCGCCGCGAAGAAGGGCTTCGTGGAGTGGCTCGCGCTGACCGGCGCCGACGTGCTCTGCCTCCAGGAGGTGCGCGCCGAGCCGCAGCAGCTGCCCGAGCAGGTGCGCACGCCCGACGGCTGGCACGCCGTGCACGCCCCCGCCGCCGCCAAGGGCCGCGCGGGCGTCTCCCTCTACACCCGCCGCGAGCCGGACGCCGTCCGTGTCGGCTTCGGCTCCGCGGAGTTCGACGGCAGCGGGCGCTACGTCGAGGCCGACCTGCCGGGTGTGACGGTCGCCTCCCTCTACCTGCCCTCCGGCGAGGTCGGCACCGAGCGGCAGGACGAGAAGTTCCGGTTCATGGGTGAGTTCCTCGCCCACCTCAAGGAGCTGCGCGAGCGGGCCGCCGCCGACGGACGCGAGGTCCTGGTCTGCGGCGACTGGAACATCGCCCACCAGCAGGCCGACCTGAAGAACTGGCGCGCCAACCAGAAGAACTCCGGCTTCCTGCCCGAGGAGCGGGAGTGGCTGAGCCGGGTCCTGGACCCGGCGGACGGCGGCTATGTAGACGTCGTGCGCGCCCTGCACCCGGACGTGGCGGGGCCGTACAGCTGGTGGTCGTACCGGGGGCGGGCCTTCGACAACGACGCGGGCTGGCGCATCGACTACCACCTGGCCACCCCGAAGCTCGCCGGCCGGGCGGTCAAGGGGTTCGTGGAGCGCGCCGCCACCCACGCCGAGCGCTGGTCGGACCACGCGCCCGTGACGGTCGTCTACGACCTGTAGGGCCCTGCCGACCGCGCCCTCCGCGACCCGGAGGGGTCCCGGCGCCCTCACGCCCCCTTGTTCAGCCGCCGGTCCAGGGCCATCGACAGTTCCGCGTCCACCACGCTCTTCGCCAGGGGGCGCAGGCGGTGGAGGTTCTGCTCGAGGCCGTGGTGGGTGATGAGGTCGGTGAAGAGGTCGGCGAGGGCCTCGGCGTGGGCGCGGACGCGGTGGCCGGCGGCCAGGACCGCGGCCAGCGGGATGCCCTCGCGGACCAGGGCGGCGGAGACGTCGAGCAGCCGGCGGCTGACGTGGACGATCTCGTCGCCGTCGGTGCCGAGGTAGCCGAGGTCCATGGCGGCGGCCAGGTTCTCCGCGGTGACCTCGCCCGCGAAGTGGTCGGCGAGCTCCTCGGGGGTGAGGCGGACCGGGGTCTCCTCGGTGGGCTCGCCCACGCCGAGCAGGTCGCCGACGTCGCGGCCGTGGTCGAACGCCTCGGCCAGCTCGGCGATGCCGCTGAGCGTGTGGCCGCGTTCCAGCAGGGCCGTGATGGTGCGCAGCCGGGCCAGGTGATGGTCGTCGTACCAGGCGATACGGCCCTCGCGGCGGGGCGGGGGTATCAGTTTGCGTTCGCGGTAGAAGCGCAGGGTGCGCACGGTGATGCCGGCCAGCCGCGCCAGCTCCTCCATGCGGTACTCGCGCGGGCCGCCGCCCTGCCCGTCCGGTCGTCCAGCGTCCTCAGCCACACCGGCAGCCTATGTTGTACCGCCGGTAACTTTCCCGGCCCCGACCCCTACCGATCGGTACGCCGCTCCTCTACGCTCCCCATTGCGCCAGTGTTCACTGGCAGAGTCGCTGGAGGCTGGGCCCGCGGCACGTACGCGGGTCACGCGAGGCATGGAGGGGCGCTCAATGGCCGAGCACGAGGACGAGCACGTACGGGTGGCGGTGATCGGGTCCGGGTTCGGCGGACTGGGCGCCGCGGTACGCCTGCGCCGGGAGGGGATCACCGACTTCGTCGTGCTGGAGCGCGCGGACAGCGTCGGCGGCACCTGGCGGGACAACAGCTATCCCGGGTGCGCCTGCGACGTGCCCTCCCACCTCTACTCCTTCTCCTTCGCGCCCAACCCGGAGTGGCCGCGCACCTTCTCCGGCCAGCAGCACATCCGCTCCTATCTGGAGCAGGTCGCCGACACCTTCGGGCTCCGTCCGCACCTGCGCTTCGGCTCCGAGGTGAAGAAGGCGGCCTGGAACGCCGAGCGGCTGTGCTGGGAGATCGAGACCAGCGGCGGCAACCTCAGCGCGGACGTCGTGGTCTCCGCGACCGGACCGCTGTCCGACCCGAAGATCCCGGCCGTCAAGGGCCTGGACACCTTCCCCGGCAAGGTCTTCCACTCCGCCCGCTGGGACCACGACTACGACCTCGCGGGCAAGCGGGTCGCCATGGTCGGCACCGGCGCCTCCGCCATCCAGATCGTGCCGTCCATCCAGCCCCAGGTCGCCCGTCTCACGCTCTTCCAGCGCACCCCGCCGTGGGTGATGCCCCGCGTCGACCGCGCCATCAGCGGCCTGGAGCGCTCCCTGCACCGCGCGGTGCCCGCCACCACCCAGCTGCGCCGCGGACTGCTGTGGGGCATCCGCGAACTCCAGGTGCAGGCGTTCACCAAGCGGCCCGACGAACTCGGCTTCGTCGAGAAGATCGCCAAGCGCAACATGGCCCGCGCCGTCAAGGACCCGGCGCTGCGCGCCAAGCTCACCCCCGACTACCGCATCGGCTGCAAGCGGATCCTGCTCTCCAGCGCCTACTACCCGGCGCTCGCCCGGGACAACGTGGACGTGGTGGCCAGCGGGCTCAGCGAGATCCGCGGCTCGACCGTGGTCGCCGCCGACGGCACCGAGACCGAGGTCGACGCGATCATCTTCGGCACCGGCTTCCACGTCACGGACATGCCGATCGCCGAGCGGGTCGTCGGCGCGGACGGCCGCACGCTGGCGGAGACCTGGAAGAACGGCATGGCCGCGCTGCGCGGCGCCACCGCGGCCGGGTTCCCGAACTGCATGACGGTCATCGGCCCCAACACCGGCCTCGGCAACTCCTCGATGATCCTCATGATCGAGTCCCAGCTGAACTACATGGCCGACTATCTGCGCCAGTTGGACGTCCTCGGCGCCGGGACCGCCCTCGACGCCCGGCAGAGCGCGGTGGACGACTGGAACCGCAAGGTGCAGGAGCGTATGAAGCGCACCGTGTGGAACACCGGCGGCTGCACCAGCTGGTATCTGGACGCGGCCGGCCGCAACACCACCGTCTGGCCCGGCACCACCACCGAGTTCCGCCGCGCCACCCGGCGCGTGGACCTCGCCGAGTACGAGGTCGTCCGGGCCCCCAAGGCGTCCAGGACCCCCGGGACCGGCGCGACCGGGGCCCCCGCGCCCGCCGCGTCCCGGCCCGCAGAGGTGCAGGCATGAGCCGGCCGACCCGCGTCACGGACGGCCCGTACGCCCCGCCCGTGCCCGCCCGCGAACTCACCGTCGCCTCCAGCGGCGGCGCCCGGCTGCACGTGGAGGTGCACGGGCCCGAAGGGGCGCCCGCGGTCGTCCTCGCGCACGGCTGGACCTGTTCCACCGCCTTCTGGGCCGCGCAGATCCGCGAACTCGCCGCCGACCACCGGGTGATCGCCTACGACCAGCGCGGCCACGGCCGCAGCCCCGCGCACGAGGTGTGCAGCACCGAGGCGCTCGCCGACGACCTGGAGGCCGTGCTCGCCGCGACCCTCGCCCCGGGCGAGCGGGCGGTGGTCGCGGGCCACTCCATGGGCGGGATGACGGTGCTGGCCGCGGCCGGGCGGCCCGGCTTCCGGGAGCACGCGGCAGCCGTCCTGCTGTGCAGCACGGGCAGTTCGCGGCTGGTCGAGGAGGCCACCGTCGTGCCGCTGCTGCGGGCCGGCCGCCTGCGCACCGGGCTGACCCGGCGGATCCTCGGCTCCCGGGCCCCGCTCGGACCGGTCACACCGCTCGCCCTGCGGATCCTCAAGTACGCCACGATGGGCCCGCGTTCGGCACCGCACGCGGTCGAGGCGTGCGCCCGGATCGTGCACGCCTGCCCGCGCCGGGTGCGCCACGCCTGGTCCCGGGTGCTGGACTCGCTCCAGCTCGACGCGGGCGCACGGCAGGTGCGGGTGCCCGCCGCGGTGCTCGTGGGCACCGCCGACCGGCTCACGCCGCCGGTGCACGCCCGGTCGCTGGCGGCGGCGCTGCCGCAGTGCGTGGGCCTGACCGAACTGCCCGCGCGCGGCCACATGACCCCCATGGAGGCCCCGGACCAGGTCACCGGGAAGATACGGGACCTCGTCGCCGGGCACATACGCGCACGCGGCACCGGAAACGACAACGACACCGCACGGATCGGAGAGGGCGCATGAGCAGGTTCCCGCTGGAGGGACAGGTGGCGGTCGTCACGGGCGCCGCGCGGGGCGTCGGCGAGCTGCTCGCCCGCAAACTCTCCGCGCGCGGCGCGCGGGTGGCGCTGGTGGGCCTGGAGCCGGACGCGCTCAAGCAGGTCGCCGAGCGGCTGCACGGCGAGAGCGGCCACTGGCACGCCGACGTCACCGACCACGAGGCGATGGCCCGGGTGGCGGCCGAGGTGAAGGAGCGGTTCGGCCGGGTGGACATCGTCGTCGCCAACGCCGGTGTGGCGACCGGCGGTCCGTTCGCCGACTCCGACCCCGAGTCCTGGCGGCGGGTGATCGAGGTCAACCTCATCGGCTCGGCGGTCACCGGCCGGGCGTTCCTGCCCGCGCTGACCGAGAGCCGGGGCTACCTCCTCCAGGTCGCCTCGCTCGCCGCGATGACCCCGGCGCCGATGATGACGGCGTACTGCGCCTCCAAGTCCGGTGTGGAGGCGTACGCGCACAGCCTGCGCGCCGAAGTCGGCCACCGGGGCGTGCGGGTGGGCGTGGCGTATCTGTCGTGGACCGACACGGACATGGTGCGCGGGGCCGATCAGGACGACGTCATGCGGGAGTTGAGGCAGCGGCTGCCGTGGCCGGCCAACAAGACGTATCCGCTGGGCCCGGCCGTGGACCGGATCGTGGACGGTGTCGAGCGGCGCTCCAGTCATGTCTACGGGCAGTGGTGGCTGCGCGGGATGCAGGGGATGCGCGGGTATCTGCCGGGCGTCATCGGGACGGTGGGGCAGCGGGAGATGCGGCGGTTCGCGGACCGGCTGACGGGCATGCGCACCGGGCTCGTCGGAGCGGGCGGCGCTGCCGACGAACAGCACCGGACGGTGTCGACTACCGAACGTCACTGATCGACATGCACAGGGTCACCGCCCGTGTGAATCTGGTCGAGGCCGGTCCCCTCACCCACTTGGGGACCGCATTCACCCACACGGGAGTGACACAGCATGGGTATGAAGGACAAGTCCCAGGAGCAGGCCAAGCAGTGGCAGCAGCAGGGCAAGGAGCGCGCCCAGGAGGGCCGCGAGAAGGCCGGCCAGCGCGCCGGGCAGCGCGCCGACCAGCAGCGTGACCGCGCCCGCCAGGGCATCGAGGACACGCACGACGAGGCCCACGACCGCCTCAACGAGGACTACGACCGGTAACTCGCCGAGCCGCGTGGACCGTTGCTGATCCGTGGGGTGTCCCGTCCGCCGGGGCACCCCATGCGGCCGCCGGGCCCTCAGTCCGGCCGCGGCGGCAGCTTCGGACGGGCGAGGTCGGGCACGCCGCCGTAGCCGGGCGGGGTCGCGGCCGGGTGCGACGCCAGCAGTTCCAGGGCCAGTTCGATGGCCCGGTCCATCTCGACGTGCCGCCCCTCGGCCCAGTCCAGCGGGGTGCGCAGCGCCTCGATGTCGGGCTCGACGCCGTGGTTCTCCACGGACCAGCCGTACGCGTCGAACCAGGCCGCGTTCATCGGCACCGTGATCACCGTGCCGTCGCCGAGCCGGTGCCGCCCGGTCATGCCGACCACGCCGCCCCAGGTGCGCTGGCCGACCACCGGACCCAGCTCCAGCAGCTTGATCGCGGCCGTGATCATGTCGCCGTCGGAGCTGGTCGCCTCGTCGGCGAGGGCCACGATCGGGCCGCGCGGCGCGTTGGAGGTGTACGAGACCGGCCGGGCGTCGCGGGTCAGGTCCCAGCCGAGGATGGTCCGGGTCAGCTTCTCGATGACCAGTTCGCTGATGTTGCCGCCCGCGTTGCCGCGTACGTCCACGATGAGCGCGGGCCGGGACATCTCCATGCGCACGTCCCGGTTGAACTGCGCCCAGCCGGAGCCGCCCAGGTCGGGGATGTGCAGATAGCCGCACCTGCCGTCGCTCAACTCGCGGGTGACCGCCCGGCGTTTGGCGACCCAGTCCTGGTAGCGCAGCGGCCGGTCGTCGACCAGCGGGACGATCGCCACCCGGCGGGCCGGTCCCTGGCCGCCCGCGGGCGAGAACGTCAGCTCCACCGTCGTACCGCCGGACCCGGCCAGCAGCGGCCAGGGGCCGGTCACCGGGTCGACCGGCCGTCCGTCGACATGGGTCAGCACGGCGCCCGCGCGGATGCCGGTGCCGGCCAGCGGCGAGCGGGCGCGCGAGTCGGAGGAGTCGCCGGGCAGGATCCGGCGGACCGTCCAGCCCTCCTCGCGCGGCACCAGGTCGGCGCCGAGCAGGCCCTGCCAGCGCTGGTAGTGCGCGGGGCCCTCGTTGCGGCGGGCGGCGGCGACATAGGCGTGGGAGGTGCCCAGCTCGCCCAGCACCTCGCGCAGCAGATCGGCGAACTCGTCGGGGGAGGCGACCCGTTCGACCAGCGGCCGGTACTGGGCGAGCACCCCGTCCCAGTCGATGCCACACATCCGCGGCTCCCAGAAGTACGCCCGGATCAGCCGCCCGGCCTCCTCGTACGCCTGGCTCCACTCGGCGCCCGGGTCGACGACGTGCAGGATCCGGCGCAGGTCGATCCAGGTCGTGGAGTCGCTGTCGCCCACCTCGGTGGAGGGCACCGCGCGCAGCTCGCCCTCGTCGACCACGACCAGCCGGGTGCCGTCGCCGCTGACCGCGAACCAGTCGAGGTGGGCGACGAGTTCGGACTTCTTCGCCTTGCTGATGTGGAAGTACTCCAGGGTGGGCCTGCCACTCGTGTCGTCCGGGTTGGCGAACGTCTCCCCGAGCGCGCCGGAGATCGGCCAGCGCTGCCAGACCAGGCCGCCGCCCGCGACCGGGGCGAGCGCCGAGTACTTGGAGGCGATGACCGGGAACGGCGTCACCCGGCTCTCCAGGCCCTCCACCTCGACGGTGACCGCGCCGGGCTCGCCGTTCTCCTCGTCCTCCACCGGGTCGAGCCCGCCCGCCGCCGGGCGCCCCTCCGGGTTCAGCGCGAAGGGGGAGGGCGTCGCGGAGGACAGCGGGACCAGGTAGGGCTTGCAGCCGAGCGGGAAGGACAGGTCGCCGGTGTGCACGTCGTAGACCGGGTCGAAGCCGCGCCAGGACAGGAAGGCCAGATAGCGGCCGTCCCGGGTGAAGACGGGGTTCTCGTCCTCGAAGCGGCCGTCGGTGACGTCGATGACCAGGCCGTCCTTGATGCGGGCCAGCCTGATCTGGCGCAGTGTCCGGCCGATCCCCGGCTGCGACCAGGTCAGCCAGGCGCCGTCCGGGGAGAACGCGAGGTCGCGCACGGGGCCGTTCACGGAGCGGACGAGTTCGGTGACGGTGCCGCGGGGGGCCGGGGCCGCCTCGTCCCGCGCGCCGTTCTCCCCGCTGTCCCCGCTGCCCCCGCTGCCCCCGCCGCCCTGGCTGTCCGCCGCGTCGGCCGCGTCGGCCGGGCTGTCGGCGGTCGCCGTGCCGCCCGCGCCCTCCCCGCCGTCCTCCTCCGTCACGTCGAGCAGCAGCAGCCGTCCGTCGTGCGCGGCCAGCGCGAGCCGTTCGCCCTCGGGGTCGGCGGCCATCTCCAGCACCCGGCCCAGCTCGCCCTGGGCGATCCGGCGCGGCGGCCGGGGCCCGGTGGCGCGCGGCAGCTGGGCGATCTCCACGGCGTCCTCGCCGCCCGCGTCGGTGACGTAGGCGATCCGGCCGCCGGAGCCGAGCATCTCCGGGAGCCGGACGCGGACGCCGGGCGTGTCGGTGAGGGTGCGCGCGGGGCCGTCGCGGTGGGTGAGCCAGTACAGGGAGCCGCGGACGACGACCGCGCTGGCCCGGCCGGTCTCGTCCACGGAGAGGCCGTCCAGGTTCTGGGCGGCCGGGACGGGGTGGCGGCGGCGTCCCGCGCGCGGCCCGCTGAGCCGTACGTCCAGGCGGCGCGGCACCGAGTCGGGGGAGAGGTCGTCCACGATCCACAGGTCGCCCGCGCACTGGTACACCACGCGCCGCCCGTCCCCGGCGGCGTGCCGGGCGTAGAAGGCGTCGTGGTCGGTGTGGCGGCGCAGGTCGGAGCCGTCGTGGGCGCAGGAGTAGAGGTTGCCGACGCCCTCGTGGTCGGAGAGGAAGGCGATCCGGTCGCCGACGAACATCGGGCAGGCCAGATGGCCGTTCAGATCGGGCAGCAGCCGCTGTCCGTGCAGCCAGAGGCGGCCGGTGGCGCCGCCGCGGTAGCGCTTCCAGGAGGCGGGTTCGTGGGGCGGCGTGCCGGTCAGCAGCAGGGTCCTGCGCTCGCCGCCGGTCTCGGCGGCCTGGATGTCGGCGACCGGCCCCCAGGGCAGTCTGCGGCCGGGGGAGCCGTCGGTGGCGACCTTGTAGGCCGAGGTGAAGTAGGAGAACGGCTCGCCGTGCGAGGTGACGGCGAGGATCTCGCGGTGCCCGTCCTCCTCGGGCGGCGTCCAGCCGCACACCTGGGTGTCGGAACTGCCCCAGTACGTCAGCTGCCGGGCGGGCCCGCCGTCCACCGGGACCAGATGGATCTCGGGTGCCAGGCTGCGCCAGCTGGTGCAGGCGATGTGGCGGCCGTCGGGGGAGAAGCGGGGGTGGCCGGTCTTGGTGCGGTCCACGGTGAGCCGCCAGGCCCGGTCCGCACCGTCGAGCGGCGCCAGCCACAGGTCGTCCTCGGCCACGAAGCACAGCAGGTCGCCGCAGAGGTGCGGCATACGCAGATAGCTCACCTCCTCCATGCTTCGCCGGGCTGCCGGGCGGGGCAACCGGAGCACCGCGGCGGGAGCACTCCGGTTGCCCCGCCCGGCAGCACTCCGGAGCACTCAGGGGCTCCATCAGGGGGCTCCTTTACGGGAATCCGACAGAAGTGACCCAACCCACGTACGAAACTGTTTCGTTTCGATAGGTGAGTGCGCTACATTCGTGTCGTACGAAACCGTGTCGTGCACAGCGGGAAGGCGGACGGGATGACCGAGATGACGGCGGTACGCCGGAGCCGGATCACGCCCGAGCGCGAGGCCGAGCTGTACGCGGCCGTCCTCGACCTGCTCCGCGAGGTCGGTTACGACGCCCTCACCATGGACGCCGTGGCCGCCCGTACGCGCTCCAGCAAGGCCACGCTCTACCGCCAGTGGGGCGGCAAGGCCGAACTGGTCGTGCGGGCCGTGCGGCACGGCAAGCCCGGGAAGCTGGAGGGCACCGACACCGGCACGCTCCGCGGCGACCTGCACGCGCTGACGAGCCGTGAGGACGACTGCACCATGGAGCAGAACTCCGCGCTGATGCGGGGCCTGGCCATGGCGATGCACTCCAACCCGGACCTCAGACAGGCCTTCCGGGAGCAGTTGATCGAACCGGAGATGGCCGAGTTCAAGCGGCTGCTCCAGCGGGCCGTCGACCGGGGCGAGATCCGTCCGGACTGCCCGGCGCTGGACTTCGTGGTGCACATGCTGGCCGGCGGCTTCGTCGTCCGGGCGCTGATCGAGGACCAGCCGCCGACCCAGGACTTCCTGCGGTCGTACATCGACGCCGTGGTGCTCCCCGCCCTCGGCGTGCCCACCACCTCCTGAACCGCCCTCCCCAGGCACCTCAGTAGCTCTCCTCCTCCCCAGCAAGCCCACCTTCTGACGTCACCGCTCACGTCGTCGGGCTGATGACCCCTGCCCTGATCCACCCAACGACCTGACCGGGAGTACGCCCACGTGGCCACGTTCCTGTACAAACTTGGACGCCTCGCCTTCAGGCGACGGCACTTCGTCGCGCTGATATGGGTGGCGCTGCTGACCCTCGCCGGTGTCGGCGCCGCCTCCGCGCCCCCCGCGGGCAACACGTCCTTCTCGATCCCCGGCACCGAGGCGCAGAAGGCCTTCGACCTGCTGGAGCAGCGCTTCCCCGGGGCGAGCGCCGACGGGGCCACCGCCCGCGTGGTGTTCAAGGCACCCGGCAGCGGGAAGATGACCGACGCCGGGAACAAGGCGGCCGTCGAGAAGACCGTCAAGGAGCTGTCGGACGGCTCCGAGGTCGCCTCCGTCGCCGACCCCTACACGGGCAACGCCGTCAGCAAGGACGGCACCGTCGCCTACACCTCGGTGAAGTACAAGGTCTCCGGCATGGAGCTGGAGGACTCCTCGCGCACCGCGCTCAAGGACGCCGCGCAGCACGCGCGGGACGCCGGGCTGACCGTGGAGATCGGCGGTGACGCGCTCAGCGCCGCGCCCGAGACCGGGGCCACCGAGGTCATCGGCATCGCCATCGCCGCCGTCGTGCTCGTCATCACCTTCGGCTCGCTGCTGGCGGCCGGGCTGCCGCTGCTGACCGCGATCATCGGCGTCGGCATCGGCGTCTCCACGGTCACCGCGCTCGCCAGCGCCCTCGACCTGGGCAGCACCACCTCGATCCTCGCCTCGATGATCGGCCTCGCGGTCGGCATCGACTACGCCCTGTTCATCGTCTCCCGCTACCGCGCGGAACTCGCCGAGGGCCACAGCCGCGAGGAGGCGGCGGGCCGGGCCACCGGCACCGCGGGCTCCGCCGTGGTCTTCGCCGGACTCACCGTCGTCATCGCCCTGGTCGGCCTCTCCGTCGTCAACATCCCGATGCTGACGAAGATGGGCATCGCCGCGGCCGGCACGGTCGTCGTCGCCGTCCTGATCGCGCTCACCATGATCCCCGCGCTGCTCGGCTACGCCGGCCGCAGGATCACGCCGACCGGGGGGAAGAGCAGGCTGCTGGGCGGCGGCCGGGCCGCGAAGAAGGCGCAGCAGCCGGCCCGGGACAACATGGGCACCCGCTGGGCGCGGTTCGTGGTGCGCCGTCCCGTCGCCGTGCTGCTGCTCGGCGTGGTCGGCCTGGGCGCCGCCGCGGTGCCCGCCACCTCCCTCGAACTGGGCCTGCCGGACGACGGCTCCCAGCCGGTGTCCACCACCCAGCGCCGCGCCTACGACCTCCTCTCCGAGGGCTTCGGGCCCGGCTTCAACGGCCCGCTGATGGTCGTCGTCGACGCCAAGGGGAGCGGTGACGCCAAGGCCGCCTTCACCGAGGTGACCGACAGCATCAAGGGCCTCAAGGACGTCGTGACGGTGACCCCGGCCCAGCCCAACAAGGCCGGCGACACCGCGACGATCACCGTCGTCCCGAACTCCAAGCCGTCCTCCTCCACCACCGAGGACCTGGTGCACGCCATCCGCGACGCGGGCAGCGGCATCAAGGCCAAGACGGACGCCGAGGTGCTGGTCACCGGCTCCACGGCGATGAACATCGACGTCTCGCAGAAGCTGAACGACGCGCTGTTCCCGTATCTGGCGCTGGTCGTCGGACTCGCCTTCCTGCTGCTGATCGTGGTGTTCCGCTCCGTCCTGGTCCCGCTGAAGGCGGCGCTCGGCTTCCTGCTGTCGGTGATGGCGGCGCTCGGCGCGGTCGTCGCGGTCTTCCAGTGGGGCTGGCTGTCCGGCCTGATGGGCGTGGAGGAGACCGGCCCGGTCATGTCGATGATGCCGATCTTCATGGTGGGCGTCGTCTTCGGCCTCGCCATGGACTACGAGGTCTTCCTCGTGACCCGGATGCGGGAGGCGTACGTCCACGGCGAGCAGCCCCGGCAGGCCGTGGTGACCGGCTTCCGGCACGGTGCGCGCGTCGTCACGGCCGCCGCGGTCATCATGATCGCCGTCTTCTCCGGGTTCATCGGCTCCAGCGAGTCGATGATCAAGATGATCGGCTTCGGCCTGGCCGTCGCGGTCTTCTTCGACGCGTTCGTCGTCCGCATGGCCATCGTCCCCGCGGTCCTCGCCCTCCTCGGCCGCCGCGCCTGGTGGCTGCCGAAGTGGCTGGACCGCGCGCTGCCCAACGTGGACGTCGAGGGCGAGGGCCTGCGCGCGCTGTCCTCGGCGGACGGCCGCGAGGACGACCGGGAACCGGCCCTGGCCTGACCGGATACATGGACGAGGGCGCGGCTTCCTGCGGGGGCCGCGCCCTTGGCGTTCTGTCCGGGGTCTGAAGGCCGCTCGGTGGAGATGCTGCTGTACAGCACCCACACCATCAACGGCCTGCTCCAGACACCGGAGTACATGAGGGCGCTGTACCGGGTACGCCACCCTCCGCTTTCGTGCAGGAGCAGGTGACGCTGGAGCGGCCGATCGGCGGGAAGGCGGTGTTGCGCCGTCAGGACTATGAGCACTCCGGACTTCCACTGGTTCAAGAGCAGCTACAGCGACAGCAACGAGCCCGGCGATTGCGTCGAGGTCGCCAACACCCCCGCAGCGGTCCACGTCCGTGACTCCAAGCGTCCGGAGGCCCCGCGCCTCGCCCTCGCCCCCGTTTCCTGGGCGGACTTCGTGGCGTACGTCGGGGAATGACTTCGCGGGGAGCGGGCGGGCACCGCTACCGTGCCGGGCATGACGATGACGAACGGCACCCCCGGCGTCCACCCTCGCTTCGTCGCGGCCCTGACCGAACTGGGGCTCGACGAGCTGGCCGGGCGGGTGCGGCACTTCCCCGAGGCCACCCGCACCGCCGCCGAGGCCGCGGCGGCGGTCGGCTGTGAACTGAGCCAGATCTGCAAGTCGTTGATCTTCGCTGCGGACGGCGTGCCGGTGCTCGTCCTCATGGACGGCGCCTCCCGTGTGGACGTGGAACGCGTCCGCGAGGAGCTGGGCGCGGAGCAGGTCACCCGCGCCAAGGCCGACGTCGTACGGGACACCACCGGGTACGCCATCGGCGGGGTGCCGCCCTTCGGGCACCGCACGCGGACCCGGGTGCTGGCCGACCGCTCGCTGCTGGAGCACGACATGGTCTGGGCCGCGGCGGGCACCCCGCACACGGTCTTCCCGATGGCCCCGAAGGAGCTGGCCGAGCGGGCCGGGGCCGTCCTCGTGGACGTGCGCGAGCGCGCTTCGTGACGCCGCTGGTCACCGCGGCCGTCCTGCTGGCCGCGGTCACCCACGCCTGCTGGAACGCCCTCGCGCACCGCATCCCCGACAAGCTCGTCGGGTTCACCCTGATCTCCGGCGGCGGGGTGCTGATCGGCGTGGCGCTGGCCCCGTTCGCGGCCTTCCCGGCGGCGGGCGCGTGGCCGTACCTCGGCATATCGGCGGTGCTGCACGTCGTCTACTACGTGCTGCTGATGACGTCCTTCCGGCTGGGCGACTTCGGGCAGACCTACCCGATCGCCCGGGGCACGGCACCGCTCGTCGTCACGGTCCTGGCCGCCGTCTTCGCCCACGAGGTGCCGGACCTGTGGGTGACCGGCGGCATCGCGCTGTCCTGCGCGGGCCTGACCGGGGTCGCCCTGTGGGGCCTGCGCGGACGCCGCCCGAACTGGACGGCGGTCGGCGCCGCGCTGGCGACCGGCCTGTCCATCGCCGCGTACACGGTCGTGGACGGCCTGGGCGTACGCGCCTCCGGCTCGTCCCTCGGCTACATCGCCTGGCTCATGGTCATCGAGGGCGTGGCCGTCCCGGTGTACGCCCTCGCCCGCTGGCGCGGTCGCACCGCGGCGCTGCTGCGCCCCCACGCCGCCCTCGGCCTGCTCGGCGCCGCCCTGTCCGTGACGGCGTACGGCATGGTGCTGTGGGCGCAGACCCGCGCCGACCTGGCCCCCGTCTCCGCGCTGCGCGAGTCCTCCATCCTGGTCGGCGCGGCCATCGGGGCCGTCTTCTTCAAGGAGCGCTTCGGCGCACCCCGGCTCGCGGCGGCGGGCCTGCTGGTCGTGGGCATCGGCCTGATGCTGCACGCGGGTTAGCCGGTCCTGCCGCACGCGGACCGGCCGCCCGCCGGGCACCTGGTGCTGCGTACCGCCCCGGGAGGGAGCACCCTGGAAGGAGGTGTTCCCGGAGGTGATGGTCATGATGAAGACAGCCGTGGGATGGCATGTGGAGCTGGAGTTCCAGGAGGACGGCCAGCACACGCGGGCGGCGGCCATGGTGCGGCTGCCCGACGGCAGCGAGATCCGAGGGCACGGGCGGGCCAGCAGGCACCGTACCGACTCCGACCAGCCGCGCGTCGGTGAGGAGATCGCCGGGGCGCGTGCCCTCAACGAACTCGCGATGGAGCTGCTCACGAAGGCGCACGAGGAGATCGACAGCGCCTCGGGCCGCACCTCCCAGCCGATCCACGTCTGAAGTCTGAAGAGCGCCTCGCGCGGGGCGCGTCCGGCCGGTTGCGTCAGGCCGGTCGCGCCAGCGCCGTCCGGACCGCCCGGACGAGCGCCTGCGCGCGCGGGTCCGCCGTCACGCTGCCGCGGAAGCCGTTGGTGACGTAGCCGAAGGCGGTGCCGGTCTCCGGGTCGGCGAAGCCGAGGGCGCCGCCGCGGCCCGGGTGACCGAAGGAGCCGGGGCCGAGCAGCGGGGACGCGCCGCCGTGCAGCATGTACCCGAGGCCGAACCGGGTGCCCACCACCAGCACCCGGTCCGCGCCCGCGGACCGCTCGGCGCGGGCCAGCTCCAGCGTGCCGGGCTCGAACAGCCGCCGGCCGCCGTCCACCTCGCCGATCAGCGCGGCGTAGAAGCGGGCCAGGCCGTCGGCGGTGGCGATGCCGTTGGACGCGGGCAGGGCCGCCGCGCGGTAGGCGGCGTCGTTCTCGTCGGGCAGCGGGGTGATCGCGCCGAAGGCGCGCCGGGTCAGCGAGCCGGGGTCCGCGTAGGCGTCGGCGACCGCGCGCTTGGGGCGCAGCCGCAGCCCGCCCGGGGACTCGGGCGCCGTGACCGGTCCGACCCGGCCCGCGCGCCCGGCCTCGGCGGCGGGCAGCCCGACCCACAGCCCGGCGCCCACCGGAGCGGCGATCTCCCGGGCGATCCAGGCGCCGATCGGCTCGCCCGTCACCCGCCGCACCAGCTCGCCGGTCAGCCAGCTGTACGTCTGCGCGTGGTAGCCGTGGCCGGTGCCCGGCTCCCACACCGGGGCCTGCGCGGCGACCGCGCGGGCGCCCAGGTCCGGGTCGGCGGCCTCGGCGGGGGTGAGCGGCCGGTCCAGGACCGGGACGCCCGCCCGGTGGGCGAGCAGCTGCCCCACCGTGGTCCGCTCCTTGCCGGCCGCCTTGTACTCGGGCCAGTAGGCACCCACCGGAGCGTCCAGGTCGAGTGCGCCGCGCTGGTGCAGGAGCAGGAGGGCGGCGGCGGCGACGCCCTTGGTCGCGGAGCGCACTATCTGCGCGGTGCCCTGCTCCCAGGGCGCATCCCGCGGGTCCCCGTCGACGTCCCGGCTCCCGGCCCACAGGTCGACGACCTTGTGCCCGTCCCGGTACACCGCGAGGGCCGCGCCCCGCTCACCGCGTACGGCGAAGTTCTCGGCGAACGCGTCCCTGACCGGTCCGAAGCCCTCGGCCACCGCACCGCTCACGTCCACGTCCACACCCGTACTCCTGCCACTCGTCACTCGTATCCGTCCGCAGCCTGCGACAGTGAGTGCAACACAGAGGCGGTGCCTGCGATTCCTCGGGGGTGGCCTCAGCCCCTGGGGGCCGAGGCCACGCGCGGGTCGAAGCCGAAGGGCAGTTCCAGCCGGTGGGCGCGCATCAGGTCCTCGTCGGACAGGAGATCCCCGGTCGGTCCGTCGGCCGCGATCACGCCGTCGCTGAGGATCAGCGCGCGCGGGCACAGCTCCAGCGCGTACGGGAGGTCGTGCGTGACCATGAGCACGGTCACGTCCAACGAGCGCAGGATGTCGGCCAGTTCGCGGCGGGAGGCCGGGTCCAGGTTGGAGGACGGTTCGTCCAGGACCAGGATCTCCGGCTCCATGGCGAGCACGGTGGCCACCGCGACCCGGCGGCGCTGGCCGAAGGAGAGGTGGTGCGGGGGCCGGTCGGCGAACTCCGCCATGCCGACCCGCTCCAGGGCGGTGCGCACCCGCTGCTCCAGCTCGGGCCCCTTCAGCCCGGCCGCCGCCGGACCGAACGCGACGTCCTCGCGCACGGTCGGCATGAACAACTGGTCGTCCGGGTCCTGGAAGACGATCCCGACCTTCTGCCGGATCTCGGCCATGTGCCGCTTGCCGACCGGCAGCCCGGCCACCGTCACCGTGCCCGCGCCGCCGCTCAGGATGCCGTTGAGATGCAGCACCAGCGTGGTCTTCCCGGCGCCGTTCGGACCGAGCAGCGCCACCCGCTCCCCGCGGGCGACGGCGAAGTCCACGCCGAACAGGGCCTGGTGGCCGTCCGGATAGGCGAAGGCGAGGCCGGAGACCTCCAGGGAGGGCGGCGTCGAAGGCGTAGTCACAGGGTCCATCCCAGCAGACAGACGAGGAGCGCCGCACCGGGGAGGGCCAGCGCGTACGACCACTGGGCCCGGGAGGCGGTCGCCTCGTCGATGACCGGCATCGAACCGGCGTAGCCGCGGCTCACCATGGCCAGGTGGACGCGCTCGCCGCGCTCGTAGGAGCGGATGAACAGCGCACCGGCCGACTTGGCGAGCACGCCCCAGTGCCGGACGCCGCTCGCTTCGAAGCCGCGCGACTCGCGGGCGATGCGCATGCGCCGCATCTCGTCGGTGATCACATCGCCGTAGCGGATCATGAAGGAGGCGATCTGCACCAGCAGCGGCGGGAGCTTGAGGCGTTGCAGGCCCAGCAGCAGTTCGCGCAGTTCGGTGGTGCTCGCCAGCAGGACCGAGGCGGCGACGCCGAGGGTGCCCTTGGCCAGCACGTTCCACGCGCCCCACAGGCCGTTCACGCTCAGCGAGAGCCCGAGGACGTGCACCCGCTCGCCCTCGGCGACGAACGGCATCAGCACCGCGAACGCCACGAACGGGATCTCGATCAGCAGCCGCTTGAGCAGGAACCCGGCGGGCACGCGGGCCACGGCGGCGGTGCCGGCCAGCAGCACCGCGTACAGCGCGAACGCCCACACCGCCTCACGCGGGGTGGACACCACGACCACCACGAACGCGAAGGCCGCGGCGAGCTTGGTGTGCGGCGGCAGCCCGTGCACGGGGGAGTGCCCGTGCCGGTAGAGCCGGTGCGCGTGGCCCGCTCCCATGTCAGGCCGCGGCCTGGGAGGGCGGTGTCTCGGATCCGGCCGTACGGCGCCTGCGCACGACCCAGAAGACTCCGCTGCCCACGGCGATGGTCACGCCGACGCCGATCACCCCGGCGAGCCCGCCGGACAGCCGGGCGTCGGAGATGTCCTTGACGCCGTAGTCGGCGAGCGGGGAGTCCGCGGAGGCGTGCGGCTCCTCCTTCTGGTCGATGCCCTTGTCGTGGGCGACCTTCTCCAGGCCGTCGGGGCTGGCGGAGGCGTAGAAGCTGACGAAACCGGCCAGCACCAGCGAGGTCACCAGGCCGGTGATCCACAGCTTGCGGTGCGGCCGCGCGGTGGCGGCGGCGGCCGGGGCGGGGGCCGGTGCGGCGGCGGGGGCGTCGACCAGTTCGCCGCCGACCCGCAGCTTCAGCCGCTGCTCCAGACCGCGCGCGCCGTACACCAGGTCGGGGCGTACGGCGATGACGGCGCCCACCGTGAGCGCGGTGATCGCGGCCTCGCCGATGCCGATGAGGACGTGCACGCCGATCATGGCGGTGGCGACCTTGCCGATGGCCACGTCGGTGGTGCCGCCGGCCGCGTAGATCAGCGTGAAGGCGACGGAGGCGGCCGGGACGGAGAGCAGCGCGGCCACGAAGGAGGCGACCGTGACCGAGCGGCGGCGGCGCGGCAGCACCTTCACCAGGCCGCGGAAGACCGCGTAGGCGACGACCGTGGTGACGATCGCCATGTCGGTGATGTTGACGCCGAGCGCGGTCAGGCCGCCGTCGGCGAAGAGGATGCCCTGCATGAGCAGGACCACGCAGACGCACAGGACCCCGGTGTAGGGGCCCACGAGTATCGCGGCCAGCGCCCCGCCCAGGAGGTGGCCGCTGGTCCCGGCCGCGACCGGGAAGTTGAGCATCTGCACCGCGAAGATGAACGCGGCGACCAGGCCGGCGAGCGGTGCGGTCCGCTCGTCGAGTTCCCGGCGCGCGCCGCGCAGGCTCACCGCTACGGCACCGGCGGCGATGACTCCGGTGACAGCGGACGTGGGAGCGTTGATGAATCCGTCAGGCACATGCACCGTTCGATGATAGTGGCGTGTTGCGAACCTCTTGCAAGAGCGAGGTGGTAGGCATCTGCGGCGAGTACGGGACGGATCGGGACCGGCGCGGGAAGCGGATCGGGACGCGGGGGCATGAAACCGCAGATGTGGGACATTGGTAAAGAGGAGTGCAGAAGCGAGTAAACGTCTCGCTGGTGTCCGCCTCGCGTCGAGGTCACCTAGTGTGAGGGGCCGTCCGATGACCGCAGTCGAACAGTACGCGCGAGCCCGTGTCGTCACCGAGGACGACCATCAGGACGAGCACTGCGGTGTCCCGGTCGTCCTGCGTTACGACCCCCAGGACGACCCGGGCGCGGTCCGGATGGCTCTGCCCGGCCTGCCCGAGCGGACGTTCTCCCGGTCGCTGCTCGAACAGGGCCTGCGGGCCCCGACCGGCACCGGCGAGGTGCGGGTGTGGCCGTGCGGCCGGGTGCAGGCCGTGGTGGAGTTCCACTCGCCGCGGGGCGTCTCGGTGGTGCAGTTCGAGACGAAGACGCTGCTCAGATTTCTGCGGCGTACGTATGCGGCCGCCGCGGCGACGGCGATGGCGCACCACTGAGCCTGCCTGGATCCCGGCAGGGCTCAGCCGCCGTTCCCCACGGCTCAGCCGCCCTTCTTCAGCAGGGCGGCGACGATCGGGCCCGCCGTGTCGCCGCCGTGGCCGCCCGCCTGGACCACACCGGCCGCGGCGAGGTCGCCGCGGTAGGCGGTGAACCAGCCGTTCGGCTTCTCCTGCCCGTCGACCTCCGCCGACCCCGTCTTCGCGCCGTAGTCGGGGCCGAGTCCGGCCATCGCCTGGGCGGCGGTGCCGGAGGCGGCCGTGTACCGCATCAGCTCCCGCAGCTGGGACAGGGTGGACGCGGACAGCGTGCGCGAGGCCGTGGCCCGCTTGCGCTTGCCGGTGTCCGGGGAGACCAGATAGGGCTGGTGGAAGGTGCCCGCCCGGACGGTCGCGGCCACCGACGCCATGTTGAGCGGGTTCATCCGGACCCCGCCCTGGCCGATGAGCGAGGCGGCCTTCTGCGCGGCCGACTGCACCGGCACCGCGCCGTCGAAGGACGGCACCCCGATCGACCAGTCGTCCCGCGCCAGCCCGAACACCTCACGGGCCTGCCGGGTCAGGTCGTCGTCCTTCAGCTTGCCCGCCTGGCTGATGAAGGCCGTGTTGCAGGAGCGGGCGAAGCTCGCCTTGAAGGTGCCGCCCTTGATCTCGAAGTCGTCGTCGTTGTGGAAGGTCCAGCCGCCGTAGCTGAACGTCTTGGGGCACGGGTGCTCCTTGTCCACGGCCGCCAGCTTCTTGTCGAGCAGCAGCGAGGCGGTGATCACCTTCATCGTGGAGCCGGGCGCCAGGGAGCCCTGGAGGGCGGTGTCGAAGCCGTGCCCGCTGTTGGCCGCCGCGAGTATCTCGCCGGTGGACGGGCGCAGCACCACCACCGAGGCGCGGGCCCGCCCGGCGACCTGCTGCTCGGCGGCCGACTGGAGCGCCGGGCTCAGGGTGGTGCGCACCGTGCCCGGGGTGCCCTTGCTCAGCTCGACGAGGGTCTTGTCCGCCAGCTCGGCCTTCTTCGACGCGGCGCCGCGCACCACGCGCAGCTCGACGCCCGCCCGGCCGCCCGCCGTCTTCCCGAACTTCTCGCGCAGCCCGTCCAGGACCGAGCCCAGTGACGGGTACGCGGCTGTGGTGAGCGCGCCGCCGTCCCGGTCCAGGGCCTTGACCGGCGGGGTGCCGGACGCCCCGGTGACGAGGGTGTCGCCGTCCTTCAGGTCCGGGTGCACGACGGCCGCGTGCCAGTCGACCACGGGTATGCCGTCCGCCGCGCGGCGCACCACGGTCAGCGCGCTGTCGTACGCCAGCGGCTTGCTCACGCCCTGGTAGGAGACCGTCGCCTTCACGGAGAACGGCACCGTGCCGCCGCGCGGGGTGCCCTGGGTCAGGGTGACGTCCTTGAGGCGGGCGTCCTTGGCGTATCGGGCGAGCAGCGCCGAGGCCGCGGCGGAGTCGGTGGTGGAGGCGGCCGCCTCGGCCGCCCGGCCCTGCTGCCAGGAGGTGAGGAACCGCCCGGCCGTGGTCTGGACCTCCAGCGCCGTCACGGGCCCGGTCCGCACCTTCTTGTGGGTGCCGGCCGCCGACGTGGTGCGGCCCTCGGCCTCGGCACCGCCGCCGGAGAGCGTGTAGGCGCCGACCGCCGCGCCGCCCACGACCACGGCGACCACACCGCCGACCACCGCGGGCCGCGTTCTGCGCCGCTCGGCGACGCGCCTTCTCCTGCCCACTGGCTTCCGTCCTCCGCGCTGCCGGGCCCCGCCGCGCCGCCCGCGCTGCCGTGGCCGCCGTCGTCCTGTCGTCCCCGTGGTGTCGTGCTGCCGTGCTGTCGTGCTGCCGTGCTGTCGCGCGACGGCCGTACTGCCGTACTGCCGTACTGAGACACGCCCGGACCACCCTAGGGTCCGGGTCCGTCGCGGTGGCCGACTCGGACCGTCCGTAGCCAACCTGCGACATACGGCGCCGGGGCGCACGCCGGACGGGGCAGTGGAGGTGCGCGGCGGGGGGCGCGGCCCTACCCCGGGGAGGGGCGGACCGGGCGGCGGAGGTGCCTCAGCCCGCCGCGCGCAGCACCGTCGCGACGATCGGACCGGCCGCGTCGCCGCCGTGGCCGCCCTCCTGTGTCATGGCCGCCGCCGCGACGTCGTTGCGGTACCCGGTGAACCAGCTGTTGGACTTGGCCTGCCCGTCGACCTCGGCGGAGCCGGTCTTCGCGCCGATGCTGCCGCTCAGCCCGGCCATCGCGGCGGCGCCGGTGCCGCTGGTGGCGGTGCGGTTCATCATCTGCCGCAGTTGGGTGACGGTGCTCGCGGGAAGGCCCTTGGCCGTGGCCAGTTCGCGGTCGTCGAGACCGGCGGAGACCAGGACAGGCTGGTGGAAGCCGCCTGTGATCGCGGTGGCCGTCACCGAGGCCATGTTCAGCGGGCTCATCTGCACCCGGCCCTGGCCGATCAGGTTGGCCGCCCGGTCCGGGCCGTCGACGGCCGGCACCGAGCCGTCGAAGGACGGGATGCCGGTCTTCCAGTTGTCCTGGCCGAGCCCGAAGCGTTCCTGGGCCTCCCGGCTGAGGGAGTCGGACTTCAGCTTGGGGGTGAACTTGATGAAGGCGGTGTTGCAGGAGCGGGCGAAGCTGTCGGAGAGGGTGGCGTGCTCGTCGGGCTGCATGCCCTTGAGGTTGTGGAAGGTCTGGCCCTCCCACAGCACGTCCGGCAGACAGGGCGCGGGGCCGCTCGCCTTGGTGAGGCCGTTGTCGATGAGGGCGGCGGCGGTGACGATCTTCATGGTGGACCCCGGCGCCAACTGGCCCAGGAACGCCGCGTTGAAACCGTCCGCGCGGTGGTTGGCGACCGCGAGCACCTCGCCGGTGGACGCCTGGACGGCCACGACGGAGGACTCGGCGAACTTGTCCACCGCCTTCTCGGCCGCCGCCTGGGCGCTCGCGCTGAGCGTCGTGCGCAGCTTGCCCGGCTTGCCCTTGGCGAGGGTGATGAGCGGGGTCTCGGCCGCGTTGGTGTCGGCGTGGTGGATGCTCAGCTCGACGGACGGGGAACCGCCCGCCTTGTCGCCGTACTTCGACCGCAGTGCGTCCAGGATCGGGCCCAGGGAGGGGTACTTGTCCTTCGTGAGAACGTTGCCATCGCGGTCGACGGCCTCGATCGGCGGGGCGGCGGAGTCGCCGGTGACCAGCGTGTCGCCCTTCTTCAACTGCGGGTGCACGAGCACCGGTTGCCAGTCGACGAGCGCCCGGTGGCTGGTCTCGCCGCGCACCACGGACAGCTTGCTGCTGTAGGCGAGCGGCGCGGTCTTTCCGCCGTAGGAGACGGTGGCCTTCACCGAGAAGGGCACGGTGGTGCCGGTGGCGGCACCGGGCGCGATATGCACATCCGTGATGTGCGCCTCGCGCCCGTAGGAGGACAGCAACTGCTGCGCGTCCTGAGGGAAGTTGGTGTACGAGGCGGCCTTCGTCGCGTCGCCCTTCTCCCAGGCCGCGAAGAACTTCGACGTGGTGTCCTTCACCTCGTCCCGCGTCGGCGGCCCCGTCCGCGCGGGCGCCGGTTCGCTCGCGGTCGCGTCCCCCTCCAGTGCCGAGACGATCGTGTACCCCCCGTACACCGCCCCGCCCACCAGCACGACGCAGACCCCGCCCACCACGGCGGCCTTGGTCCCCTTGCGCATCACCGCGCTCCTCCCCGTCCCTCCCATGGCGCCTTCGCCCGCGCGGGCTTTCTTGAACGCGTTCAAAGGCGATGCGTGCCTCGAACTCTATGCGGAACCGAAGCCTACGGCGGCGCCTGTTGCCGGATGGTGTCCGAAGAGAGATCAGCTGTTCCGGGCAGATCCAGGTATGGGGGTACATGGGGAGGGGGAGCCCCGCTGGAGAGGTCTCTCTGTCCGGTCGGCGCGTTCGATTCCCCGGGCAACGGGTGATGTGCCCGTCACGTGGTCCAGGCGTCGGTCATCACGAAGGAGACGACCGTCCCGTCGAATCGGCTCGGGCCGGAGTGCCAGGAGTCGGCGATGGAGTCGACCAGGAGCAGACCGCGTCCGTGCGCGTCGTCGGTGTCGGGCCGGCGAAGGCGCACGCTCGCCGGGAACCCCGGACTGTGCACCTCCACCCGCAGCGAGGTCTTCTCCTTGAACCACTCCACCCGTACTAGCCACTCTTCGTCCGACCGCCCGTAGAGGATCGCGTTGGTCACCAACTCGGAGATCATCAGCGTGCAGTCGTCGACCGAGCAGAGCGGGTTGTACGGGGCGATGAACTTGCGGAACCAGTTCCGGGCCCGGGGGACGGAGCCCGGAGTCGGCTGCAACGCCATCGCCCCGAGCCGCGGAGACTCTTCGCCGGGATACCGGTCGATCACGAATGACACGGGCCCTCACTCCTTGCCACAGCCGTCGCTCTGCGAAGCGGCACCGCTCGATGAGGCGCGATCCCGGTCGTCGCCCCAGGGTGAAGGCCGCCGCCACACGCGAACGACTCGCCCACCCTCTCCAGTAAGTGGCCTTAGCCACTTACTGGGTGGTGGCATTAGCCACTTGAGGTCGCAAGCCATTCACGCGAAGTGACCCTCGATCAGGTGAGGGGATACCCCTGCTCGAACGCCCAGCGGTGCGGCGGATAGGTCGCCTCGGAGAACTCCAGGGCCCGGTCCTGCGCGTCATAGACCACGTGGTGGACCACCAACACGGCTGATCCAGAGCTCAGTTCGAGGTCCGCCGCCTCCTCGCCGGTGGCGCTCCGGGCGCACATCCGGTCCTCGGCGTAGCTGCCCGTGCGCCTGGTCATCGCCTCCACGTACATCAGCGTGCCCTCCTGGATGCGTTCGGGCTCCAGAAGTCTCGGCGCGCTCCGGCCGATGTCGGACGCGAACCACGAGGTGGACAATGTGATGGGACCGTCCTGGTTGTTGGTCACCCGCCGCCGCGGGTCCACCCGGCCGCCCCTCGCCAGTCCCAGCGCCTCCGCGACGTGGGCGGGCGCGTCCGCCCAGCCGGCCGAGGTGATCACCGCGTACTCGCCGGGCGGGTAGATCTTCCCGGTCTGCCGAGCACGGCCGTACAACTCCCTTGCCCGCCGGTTGACTTCGAGGCCGCGCACATACGTGCCCGAGCCCTGGCGCTTCTCGACCAGCCCCTGATGGCTCAGCGCCTCCAACGACCGGGCCGCCGTGGGCCGGGACACCTTCCAGTCGACAGCCAACTGGCGTTCCGAAGGAACCTCGTCCCCCGCACGCAGGTCACCCCGAAGAATCTGATCGCGGATGTAGTGCGCGATCTGGAGATACTTCGGCTGAGCCTCCTCGATCTGCGGCATCTGCCCTCCTCGTAAAGTGGCTATCGCCTCTAGCCACTACAGGGTGAACGACCTGCCTCCCAGCCCGTACCGTTGCCCCATGACGAGACTCATCGTCGCGGCAGGGGGCGGAGGCGACGCGGTGGCCGCCGCGATGCTCCACGCCGCCCTGTACGGCGACGACGAGCGGGCGGTGATCCTCACCTACGCCTGGGACCGCCTCCTGGTCGACCCCCTCCCCGGGCCGCGCGGCCCCCACGACTTCACGGGCCTCGAACCCCTCACCCGCTCCGTCCTCTCGGTACCGCCCCAGGCCCGGCCGATCCCCCCGGCAGGCTCCACCCTCCCCCGACTCGCAGCAGAACTCCCCCACACTCTCGCCCTGCTCGACCCGCACCACGGCGCCGAGGGCATCACCCGACAGCTCGAAGAACTGGTGGACCGCCTGACCCCCAGGTCCGTCGACCTGCTCGACGTCGGCGGAGACATCCTCGCCCGCGGCGACGAACCCACACTCAAAAGCCCCCTCGCCGACGCCCTCACCCTCGCCGCCTGCGCCCAGACAACCACCCCGGTACGACTGCTGATCGCAGGCCCGGGACTGGACGGCGAGATCCCACCCGCCGACCTGCGCCCCCTCCTCGGCCCCCACGTCCACACCTTCACCACGGCGGACACGGCCTCGATCGCCGCCGTCCTGGACTGGCACCCCTCAGAAGCCACAGCCATGCTCACCGCCACGGCCCGCGGAATCCGCGGCACCTGCGAAGTACGCGACGCCGGCCTCCCCGTACCCCTCACCGACGAAGGACCCACGGTCCACCAAGTCGACCTGGACAACGCCCTCGACCGCAACACCGCGGCCCGCTCCGTCATGACGACCACCACACTGACCGAAGCCGAGGCGTACAGCCGCGAGATCTGCGGCTTCTCCGAGATCGACTACGAACGCGACAAGGCAGCACGCCTCAAGGAGCAGCCACCCGCGAAGCCCGATCTCGCCAGTGTGTTGTTCCGACTCGACGAGTTCCAGGCCGAAGCCCGAGCCCGTGGAGTCACCCACACCACCTTCCGCCACCTCTCCGAGGTCTTGCGACTCGGCGGATTCCGGCGAGATGAGCTCCGCAGCCTCATGGTCAGTACGCGTCCGGAACAGTACGTGGCACCGCTCTGGCACATCGCATGAACGGAGGCAGCCTGTGGTAGCTAGGAACGCTCCTCTCGAATCGGCCTGGGGCGGACGGTCCGCACCCTGCCCTGTCCTCCACCCGCGAGCACGCCAACGGCCTCCAAGTTGTCGAGCGCCCTGGTGACGGTCGGCGGCGAGACCCCGAACCGCTCAGCAAGAGCCGACGCGCTAGGGAACGCTGCTCCGACTTGCAGGCGCTCCTCCGCGATGATGTCCGCGATGCGCTCTTCCAGCGGGCGGCGGTCAGTCCGCTCACCTGCACGTACTACACGCCAGCGACCAACCCGGCACCGGTTCGGCGAGACTCTCCTTGTGGAGAGCCGTGAACGCCCGGAGAGCGATTCCGTGCGAGATCTTGTAGTCGCCCATGAGGTGACAGCAGACAGAAGCTCCGTCATGTCCGGGTCCGCCTCAACTCGTGCCTTGACAGCATCAGCGATCTTCAGGAAGGTCCCCTGAGGACTGGCCTGCTGCGACACTCGTTCTTCCTTTTGCTCGCGCGTCGTCGCCCTCAAGAGCCGTATGCCTGGGGACGGCTACAGATAGGCGAGTTGGAGTCCGTGGGACATGCGCGGGCCAGGCAGTGAGAATTAGCCTGCCTGAAGGGGAGATCACACAGGTCAGCAGCGGTATGGCTGTCGGTAGCGGCTCGGTCTTGAGAACCGTTGTGATCCTTGCGCGGTACAAATTTCTCTACTTCATCAAGGCGGCTCGCTCCGCTCCCCGCGCGCGGCCCGGCCCCCGGCCGGGCCTGTGCTCCTGTCTCCGCCCCGCTCCAGCCCGGCCGGCGCCCGTGCCGCGCACAGCATCAGCCACTTGCCGAGCGGAAGTACGCCATGGCTGGAGCGGCCTGCTCCACAGCTTTGCCAGACCGCTCCACCAACCTATGCGGGGAAGTCAAACCTAGCTTTCAAGGGCCTGAAATACTCGGCGAAGCATTTCAGCGAGTTCCAGGGTGTCACTGCGAATCATCCGAGAGGGAAACCACTCGACGAAGACTTCGTAAGCCCCGCGCTGGCCGGGATGGCGAGCAGCCTTATTCCTGTATGGTTGTATAGCCTGATCCACTCGCCTATTGAGGATTCTACGCATCCTATCGTTCGAAACATTCTCCAACGAGACGCGCCTAGTCGGGGCGAGACGCAACACGAGCAAGGGACGATACTCGCGACCAGAAGGCTTTTCTCGCCACTCGATTGAGGCTTCCCAGGCGCCCGAAGCGCTAAGGAAAGACGATATATCTTCTTGCCTCTGTGCTTTGCGAGTAATTTGAAAGGCGAGCTCCTTTGAGTATTGCGCGGTAGTAATTTGGACGTCCAGCTCCGTATGTTGGAGCTCGTTATGAATCTCCCCTAGGCGACCAACTATTTCAGAAAAATCTTGCACGCGCTGGCGCGGGTCAAATTGAACACAGTCCTCGTACAGCTGCATAAGCTTTGAGGATGACTCGTTCGAGCAGGCAGCCTTGACTGCATTGTTCAGCTTCTCCGCATTGCCCGTCACATTGAGAGGGTCAGGATCGCGATTAACGAAACAGAAAGCAAGAAGCTGCCCGAATGAGAAAACGTCTAGCGTGGGCTCTCGACTGTGAGCTGCTTTGGGGTCGAATGCAATATACTGCTCGGGAGCGGCATAGTAGACGACCCCCATTGCACTTTTTGTTGCCCTCTGAGTTTGCGTACTAAACCAGGCCAGATCGAAATCCGTGAGGTACGGGAGGTACTCACCGTCATTGGTGTATCGGCATACAATGTTCTCCGGTTTAATGTCCCGGTGGATCACGCCGTGCAGGTGCGCGTGCTCAATTGCCTCTGCAGACTTCAGCAAAATGGAGATAGTGTCCGCTGGAGGCATGAATGTGCCGGGCTGCAATTCTCGCAAATTGCTGCCATCAATGTAGTCCATCACGAAGCCAGTTGGGCAGTCGCTATAACGATGCACCTTCACGATTTGAGGGTGCGCCAGCAGCTCCATCGCGTCATATCCGTTCCGGAACCGCTTTACTTTTTCACGGTCATGCAGTTCGTGTGGATGGTACACCTTATAGGCATAGGCATTATTTTCCGCGTTGGGATCGACTACCTTCCAGACCGAACCGAACCCGCCTGCGCCAATCTGCCGAGTGACCATCCCCTCCTTCATCTTAGTGTCGACCTCGATCAATCCGAGCTCGGTTTGATAACGCGTCAACGTATCGCGAGCCTGCTTGTAGCGGGCGCGAGTAGCTAGGCCTTGTGTCCTATCTTTGTCGTCAAACCATTTCGAAATTTTCTCAAGTCGACGACATGAAGCATAGTGTCCGTCGCTACGCCAAGAGGTGATGTCAAAACCTGACTTGAACCTGTTATACGAGTCCAGAAATCCCTGAGCCTCACTCTCATAGCGCTCATATTCCGAATCCGGCGGGGGAGGGCCAAGCTCTGGCGTAAACCCACTGCCGATCAAAAGACGTCCGCGGACCCGACCTCCAAAGACAGGAAGTTGGTCATGCCCTGACCTCCCTTTGGACATTTCACGCGAGATCACCTCATAAATACTATGAACAGTCACGCTGCCCGTGTGATCTGCAGCCGCTCCGGTCAGTGCATAAAGAAGGTAGTAGGTGAATATCCCGTGTCCGAGGTTATTGATTTCCCAGGCAGTCTGGCTTTCTGTGCATGCCGCTACAACGGCCGAAGATGATTCTACCTGTCGCACCACTTCCAAGATGTCTGAATTCCTCAGCTCCGCGACGCGGATAACGGATCCGCCAGCCCCGGTTACTGCGCCACCAGAGTGACAGCAGTCGAGTAGTACGAGAACCTGAGAATCTTGAGTTTCACTTGGCTCCAAGATTCGGAGAATGTCAGGTAGAGCTACACCTTCGTCAAAATCACGGTTGTCGTATGTGACGAGGTAGTGACCGAGATCCGTGGAAGCGCCGTGACCGGAAAAATAAAAAAGAATCTTGTCGGCCCCGGAGTTCTTTGCGTCAACGAGCCATCGCAAAATATCCGTCTTTGTGGCCTCTTCATTTTGGAGGAGCGTGACGTTGAATCCGTACTCCTGCATCTGAAGCAAAGCTGCAACTTGGTCGGCGTCATGGGCGCAGCATGAAAGCTTTGGCCAGCGATCTTTATAGGCGTCAATTCCCACGACCAAAGCAAGTGCCAGCCCCATTACCCCTCCTGTGGTGCGCGTCCCGTCATCATATGGCCAACTCCTTGCGGCTGCACCGAGGTTGGCACAGCTCGGCAAGTTGGGCTATCGCAACGCCGAACGGTCCCCGGCCGACCCTGGATGTCAGTGGCCGAGGAGTGCTGGCTGGCCAGCTTTGGCGGAGGGTGTCGGTCCTAGGCTCCTACCAGTTCGTGCGGGGAACGACGGGGAGCATCGGGAAACCGACGCAACCAATCACCGAGCGTCGATATCCTCCCGGCTGCTGGTCGCCCCTGCAGAGCCCCAGATCGCCTGAGCTCCCAAGCTGGGGCTGAACCGTTGTCAGGTACCGGCCGTCGTCGCTTGCTCCGGTCGACGACACGGGTAGCGTGATGGCGGCCAGTGGGGGTGCAGCGAGGCACACGCGCGCCTAGTCCGTCGGCATACCCGCCGTCGTGGCTGACTGTCGTCGGCTGAGGTTCGTGCCACAACCGTGCCAGATGCAGGGGTCAGCCACGGTCAACACCGGCGCCCCGTAGTCGAGTAGCCGCTCGCTTCCTCGGCCAGCGATGGCGCAGCTCAGCCCATAGATCGCCCCGCCCCTCTCCTAAGGCGGTGCTCACTGCCTGCCCGCTTGTCCGTGCGGGTCTTGACCTGACTCCGGTCCCCCAGGTGTCCCCCGGCAGAGGGCGGTGCACGGGACACCGCAGGTCGCAAGCGGTGGACTGAGCCCGCTGTAAATCTGACACCGCAAGAGAGCGGCTAGGACGTGTCCGCAAAGTGGGTGGGTCGTTGGTCTGTTCGTGGTGCGTCGTCATGAGCTGACTGATGAGTCGTGGGCGGTGATCGGGCCGCTGCTGGCTCCGCCGCGAATGGGCCGGCCGGTGCGGGATCGCCGTCAGGTGGTCAACGGGATCCTGTGGAAGCTGTCCACCGGGGCTGCCTGGCGGGACCTGCCGGAGCGGTACGGGCCGTGGAAGACGGTCTACGAACGCTTCCGCCGCTGGTCGGCCGACGGCACCTGCAACCGGCTCCTGGCCCACGACCAGCGGTGGGCCCAGTGCTGGATCAAGACCGTGATCGGCCGGCGCTTCCGCCCTGCCCACACCATCCAGGGGGTGCGCGAGCCGCTGGTCAGCAACGGCTGGTCCTGCCAGGTCCCGGCCCGACGGGCGATGGAGCGGGACGACGAAGCCGTGGTCGGCTGGGCGAAGGAGACCTGGCCCTGCGCGGAGGACTCGCAGGGGCCCGTGGAACGTGGGTCGTCTTCGAGGGCGAGGCCGGATCCCCGATGGGGTCTGGCTCAGGTTTCGTGCAGCAGTGACTGAGCGTCGCGAGCCGGGAGGCGGCTGCCTCGGCGGCCGGGACTGGCTGTGATACGAGTGCCGTCCGTACAGGGCCAGTTCCGGGTGGGGCGGTCAGTATCGCCGACGGCGGCGTCGGCGAGGCGCCGGCAGGGCCGCCGCCGTGGGCGTGAGGCTCTCCAGGAGCCGCCGGTAGGCGTCCGGGTCCCGCTCGAAGTCTGTCCCGGCTGCGATGGCGGCCCGGTCGGCGTCCTGCCCCCGGAGCAGGTCGACCGATGTCTGCGCGAACCGCTCCCACAGACCGTGCCGTTCGGCGTCGGCCACCAGCCGGCGCAGCTCGGTGACCGCCGCCTCGGCGTCGGCGCGGGCGGCCGGTCCGGCCTGGAGTCTGTTCCGCAGCCCGGCGGCGGGGGCCGCCTCCCCGAGCAGCGGGTGCAGCCGGTTCGCGAGTTTCCGGGCGTCCGCCGCCGCCCTGTGCGCCTGCGGCCCGGCCTCCCGCAGAACCCAGAGGGAGCGGACCAGTTCGGGGTCAGGTGCCGCGTCGAGCGACCCGTGGCGCTCGGCGTCCCGCACCGCGTCCACGGCCCGCGCGTAGTCCTCGGCCGCCCACCCGGCAGCCTCGGCGAGCCGGGTCGCGCGACGCACGAGCCGGGCCTCCACGCCGAGGACCCGGGGGAGGGCGCGGAGGTTGCCGCCGACCATCCCGATCAGGATGAGCAGGAGTCCCAGCAGCAGGAGGGTGTCCGAGGTGGTGAAGTCCTCCTCCGAGGAGGCTTTCGGATCGTCCAGGTCCCCCCGGTTCGGCCCTTCCGTGAACATGAACCCGGACTCCCAGCCGTAGCCCCGGCTGTCCTGGAAGTTGGGTGCCTTGAGAAGGTCGCTCCGGCCGGCGTCGCAGTGGTACGGCCCCTCCCGCGTCTTCTTCTCGTACGGGTCGCTCCACTGGACCCGGCAGGTGCCGTCAGCCTTCTCATCGACCACCGCCAAGTCGATCTGACGCGCCGCGGACAGCTCCGGATCCGACCCGGTCGCGTACAGCCCCGCCGAACACGCGAAGAGCATGAGACCGGCCGTCAGAACCCAGCGGAAGAAAGGTATGTGCCTCATGTCGTCGTCCCCCCACCGGCAGCCTCGCACGGCGCACGCGGGTGAGCCAGAGGCCGCCCCCGGCAGCGTGTCGCCGCCGTCCCTGCCGGGGTCCGGCAGTGGCCACTGATGGCCGACAGCGACCACGAGGGCGCGGCCGGCCGCCGCACCCCCGTGATGTGTCCGCCCAGCTACACCCACGTATCCAGCCACATCCGCGCCCGCCAGTCGTCGATGGGGATGGCGGTGCCGGTGTAGAGGGGCCAGAAGTAGATGAAGTTCCAGGCGATGAGGAGGACGAGGACTCCCGCGCCGGTGGCGCCGGCCACGCGGCGGGTGTCGGTGGCGGTGGGGGGGCCGAGGAGGGCGCCGACGAGGTGGGTGACGGCGAGGCAGAGGAAGGGGACGAAGACGACGGCGTAGAAGAAGAAGATGGTGCGTTCCTGGTAGAGGAACCAGGGGAGGTAGCCCGCGGCGACGCCGCAGGCGATCGCGCCCGCGCGCCAGTCGCGGCGGAAGAACCAGCGCCACAGGACGTACACGAGCGCGGCGCAGGCCGCCCACCACAGCATCGGGGTGCCGAGGGCGAGGACCTCGCGGGCGCACTTGTCGCCGGCGTCGGCAGGGCAGCCGGCGGTGCCGGGGGAGGGGGACTCGTAGAAGTAGGAGACCGGGCGGCCGTCGACGAGCCAGCTCCACGGGTTGGACTGGTAGGTGTGCGGCGAGGACAGGCCGACGTGGAACTTGTAGACCTCGTGCTCGTAGTGCCACAGGCTGCGCCACCAGTCCGGGAAGAGCCAGGACCAGGAGCTGCCGCGGCCGTCGGTGGCCGCCCAGTTGCGGAAGTAGCCGCCGGTGCCGTCGGTGGGGGAGAAGATCCAGCCCGCCCACGACCAGATGTAGGTGACGACCGCGACCGGGACCGTGGAGAGGAAGGCCCAGCCCAGGTCCAGGCGGAGGACGGCGCGGTAGGGGCTGCGGGCGCCGGCCGTGCGGCGGGCGGCGACGTCCCACAGCACGGTCATCACGCAGAACGCGGCCATGACGTACAGGCCGTTCCACTTGGTGCCGATGGCCAGGCCCAGCATCAGGCCCGCCAGCCAGCGCCAGGGGCGCGCCCCGAGGCGGAGGGTGTCCGCGACGTCCGCGTCGGGCCGGGCGCGGCCGTCCGCGCCGACCGGCAGCGCGGCGGCCAGTCTCGCGCGGGCCCGGTCCCGGTCGGCCAGCAGACAGCCGAAGGCGGCGAGCACGAAGAACATCAGCACCCCGTCGAGCAGCGAGGTGCGGCTCATCACGAAGTGCAGTCCGTCCACCGCCATCAGCGTGCCCGCCAGGCAGCCGAGGAAGGTGGAGCGGAACAGCCTGCGGCCGATCCGGCACAGCAGCAGCACCGAGAGCGTGCCCAGCAGCGCGGTCATGAAGCGCCAGCCGAACGGGTTGAACCCGAACATCAGCTCGCCCAGCCCGATCACGTACTTGCCGACCGGCGGATGCACGACGTACGCCGCGTCGGCGGGCACGGGGACATGGCCGCCGGTGCCGAGGATCAGGTCGTTGGCGTTCTTGTCCCAGTTGACCTCGAAGCCGCGGTGGACGAGCGCCCACGCGTCCTTGGCGTAGTACGTCTCGTCGAATATCACCGCCTTCGGGCTGCCCAGGTTCCAGAACCGCAGCACCCCGGCGAACAGCGTGACCAGCAGCGGGCCGCCCCACTCCGACCAGCGGGCCAGGCGCGCGCCGACGGCGAGCGGGACGCCGAGGGCCGTCCACAGCCGTGCGCCGGGCCGGGCGAACGGCGGCACCAGGCGCTCGCGCACGTCGGCTGCGGGCCCCGTCGGCTCCCCCGCGCGGCCGAAGCGGCGCAGCCGCCGCTGCCACTCGGGGCGCCCGTCGTCCGGGGCCAGGTCCTGCCGGGGGTCCGTGGAGGACGCGGTACTGGTCACCGCGCCATCGTAGGGAACCGCGCTGTGCGAGTCCCGTGCATGGGCTCCGCCGGGCGTACGCGGTGCCCCGGGGAGGGGGCCTCCGGCGGGCGGGCGAGGGGCGGTCGCCGTGCTTGAGAGGATGGGGGCGTGACAGGAACCCTTGTGTTGGCCGGCACCCCCATCGGCGACGTCCAGGACGCGCCGCCCCGGCTCGCCGCGGAGCTGGCCGAGGCGGATGTGATCGCCGCCGAGGACACCCGGCGGATGCGCCGCCTCGCCCAGGCGCTCGGCGTGACCCCGCGCGGGCGTGTCGTGTCGTACTTCGAGGGCAACGAGTCCGCCCGCACCCCGGAGCTGGTCGAGGAGCTGACCGGCGGGGCGCGGGTGCTGCTGGTCACCGACGCGGGCATGCCCTCCGTGTCCGACCCGGGCTACCGGCTGGTCGCGGCGGCCGTCGAGCGGGACGTCCGGGTCACCGCGGTGCCCGGACCGTCCGCGGTGCTCACCGCGCTGGCGCTGTCCGGGCTGCCGGTGGACCGGTTCTGCTTCGAGGGGTTCCTGCCCCGCAAGGCGGGCGAGCGCCGCTCGCGGCTGCGGGAGGTCGCCGCCGAGCGGCGCACCCTGGTCTTCTTCGAGTCCACGCACCGTATCGAGGACACCCTCGCGGCGATGGCCGAGGAGTTCGGCGCCGACCGGCGGGCCGCCGTCTGCCGGGAGCTGACCAAGACCTACGAGGAGGTCAGGCGCGGCGGGCTCGGCGAGCTGGCCGCCTGGGCGGTGGAGAACGGCGGGGTGCGCGGCGAGATCACCGTCGTGGTCGAGGGCGCGCCCGAGACCGGGCCGGCGGAGATCGGTGCCGAGGAGCTGGTGCGGCGGGTGCGGGTCCGCGAGGAGGCGGGCGAGCGGCGCAAGGAGGCCATCGCGGCGGTCGCCGCCGAGGCCGGGCTGCCCAAGCGCGAGGTGTTCGACGCGGTGGTGGCGGCCAAGCACTCCGGCTGAGGTCCCCGAAGGGACAGCCGAGCTACGCGCAGGGACAGCCGAGGTACGCGCAGGGACAGGTGAGAGCGACGGGACCTGTGGGGCGTCGGCGGCGGTGCGCGCGGTTCGGTTGCGCCGGGTGAAGCGCGGGGACGCGCCTTGACGGCGGCGGGTGCTGAGAGATCTTGCTCACACCCCCTCTGAGCAGGGCGTATCTCCCATGAGCGCGCGCCCCATGCGGGAGTAAAGCGGCGTTTCGGGAATGCAAAGCGAGACCGGCCGTTCAGGGGAGCCTTGGGCAAGCAACCCCCAAATCGGATCCAACACTCGACAGGCCCGGTGCGTTCACGCTGGTGGAGGCGTCAACTGGAGAGAGGGACGCACCGTCCCACGTCCAGCGGACACGAGGAGCTGGCATGAGCGAGATCGCAGGACAGACCGGCCACCGCGGTACGGCCACCGCCGTCGTCAACGAGTCGTACTCCTTCGCCTGCATGCGCTGCGGGCACGGCTGGGAGCAGTCGTACGAGATAGAGCACCACACGGACGCCGACGGCGGCGAGTTCGTGCTGTACGTGGCGGAGGGCCGGGTCGTGCCGTCGCCGCTGACGAGGCCCACCTGCAAGAACTGCGACGGGCACGTCGTGCGCATCATGGGCGCCGGGCGGGTCTCGTCCGCGCAGAGCCATCTGCACGAGCGTGAGCACCACCAGCGTCGGCAGCCCGCGACGGGCCCGGGATCCGAGTCCGCGCCCGAGTCCGCGCCCGGGGAGGAGGCGGCGGACCGGAAGCCGGACGGGGACGGCCAGGGGCACGCGGCCGGTCACGAGCACCACTGGCACCTGTCCGATCTGCTGCACCCGTTCCACCGCAAGGCCGGCTGACGGCACCGGCGCCCGGGAGGGGGCGCACGCCGCCGGATCCGCGACGGCACGCCCCTTTCGACGACACGCTCCTTTCGTAGGATCGGGGCATGCCCTCGAAAGCCCACAGCGGCGACGCCGACAAGAACGCCGCGCCCCCGCTCCCCGAGCCGCTGCGGATACCGGTCGCCGACTCCCACACCCACCTCGACATGCAGTCCGGCACGGTCGAGGAGGGGCTGGCCAAGGCCGCCTCGGTGGGGGTGACCACGGTCGTCCAGGTCGGCTGCGACGTGAACGGCTCGCGCTGGGCCGCCGAGACGGCCGCGGCGCACGCGAACGTCCACGCGGCGGTCGCCCTCCACCCCAACGAGGCGCCCCGGATCGTCCACGGCGACCCGGACGGCTGGTCCCGGCAGGGCGCGCGGCGGCCGGGCGGGGACGCCGCCCTCGACGAGGCGCTCGCCGAGATCGACCGGCTGGCGGCGCTGCCCCAGGTCAAGGGCGTGGGCGAGACCGGTCTCGACTTCTTCCGCACCGGCCCGGAGGGCGTCGCCGCGCAGGAGCGGTCCTTCCGCGCCCACATCGAGATCGCCAAGCGGCACGGCAAGGCGCTCGTCATCCACGACCGGGACGCCCACGCCGATGTGCTGCGCGTCCTCAAGGAGGAGGGCGCCCCCGAGCGGACGGTGTTCCACTGCTACTCGGGCGACGCGGAGATGGCCGAGGTGTGCGCCCGCGCGGGCTACTTCATGTCCTTCGCGGGCAACGTCACCTTCAAGAACGCCCAGAACCTCCGGGACGCCCTCGCCGTCGCCCCGCTGGAACTGGTCCTGGTGGAGACCGACGCGCCCTTCCTCACCCCGGCGCCCTACCGCGGGCGGCCCAACGCGCCCTATCTGGTGCCGGTGACGGTGCGTGCGATGGCCGCCGTGCGCGGCACCGACGAGGACACGCTGGCCACGGCGCTCGCCGCCAACACCGCCCGCGCCTTCGGCTACTGACGCCGCGGGCGCGCACCGGCGCGCACCGGCACCCGCCGTGCACTGAGCGTAGTCGCGTCGCTTTGGAGAGTGACGGGTGCTCCGCTAGGTTCTGTGGGCCCGATCAGGTACCGGGGCCCGGCCGCCCCGGGCCCGGACCTCGGCCTCCAGGAGTGTGTCGGTGTGAGCAGATCGCCGTACGAGACGTACGAGGCGTACGCGCGGTACGAGGAGACGTACGGGACGACGTATGCGCCCCACGCGCCCCACGCGCCCCACGCGCCCTACGAGACATACGGACACGGAGCGTCAGGGACGTACGGGACGGCCGTTCTGCCCGAGGAGACCCCGGAGACCCCGGAGACCCTGGAGACCCCGGGGGCCCCGGAGGCCCCGCCTCCCTACCAGGACACCTACCGGCCCGCCTACGAAGCCGCCGCCGAGCGGTCCGGGGCCCGGCGGTCCGCCGTGCGGCCGGTGCTGCCCCGGCAGGCGACCGGTCCGGCCGCACCCGTCGTACAGGGCGGCACCGGCGGGCGCCGGCGGGCGCGGCGGCGCGCGCCGCGGCCCGCGCGGCTGCCGGAGACCGGAGGGCTGCGCAGGCTGCTGCCGCAGGCGCTGGTGGTCGCGTTCCTGGCCGGGGGCACCACCGCGTTCGTCGCCCACGACAAGGCGGTCGAGCTCGACGTCGACGGCAGCCCGCGCAATCTGCACACCTTCGCCGACGACGTGACGGAACTCCTCGCCGAGGAGGGCCTGCGGGTCGGCGCGCACGACACCGTGGCCCCGGCCCCCGGTACGGCACTCAGCAGCGGTGACGCCGTCGAGGTGCGCTACGGACGCCCGGTACGGCTCACGCTGGACGGTCAGCGGCACGCGGCGTGGACGACCGCGCGCACGGTCGGCGGAGCGCTCAGGGAGTGGGGGGTGCGCGCGGAGGGCGCGTATCTGTCGGCGGCACGCTCCCAGCGCATCGGACGCACCGGGCTCACGCTCGACGTCCGCACCGAACGCGCCGTCACGGTCATGGCGGACGGCCGCCCGCGCACCGTCCGCACCAACGCGGCGACCGTGCGGGAGGCGGTCGAGGAGGCCGGGGTCACGCTGCGCGGCCAGGACACCACCTCCGTCCCGCAGGACAGCTTCCCGCGCGACGGGCAGACGGTCACCGTGCTGCGGATCACCGGCGGACGGGAGGTGCGCGAGGAGCAGATCCCGTTCGTCGTGCGCCGGGTCGCCGACCCCGGGCTCTTCCGCGGCACCGAGGTCGTGGAGCGCGCCGGGCGGCCCGGGGTGCGCCGGATCACGTACTCCCTGCGCAGCGTCAACGGCGTACGCCAGCGGCCGCGGCAGCTGGGGTCGGAGGTGGTGCGCGCCCCGCGCACGCAGCTCGTGAAGGTCGGCACACGGCCGCGTCCGCCGACGGTGCGCGGCGCCGACGGGCTGGACTGGCAGGGGCTCGCGCAGTGCGAGTCGGGCGGCCGCCCGGACGCGGAGGACCCGTCCGGCACGTACGGCGGCCTGTACCAGTTCGACCAGGACACCTGGCACAGCCTCGGCGGCGACGGCCGTCCCCAGGACGCCCCGGCCGAGGAGCAGACGTACCGCGCCAAGAAGCTCTACGTGCAGCGCGGCGCCGCCCCCTGGCCGCAGTGCGGGGACCGGCTGCGGTCCTAGGGGGAACCGGCTGCGGTCCTGGCGGCCGGGGCACCGCCGGGGTGCGGGCGGCCGACGGAGCAGGTGGCCGCGCCCCGTACCCTGGTGCGGTGAGCAGCCCCCTCCCCGACGCCCTGCTGGGCCCCGCCGACATCCGCGAGCTGGCGGCGGCCCTCGGTGTCCGCCCCACCAAGCAGCGCGGCCAGAACTTCGTGATCGACGCGAACACGGTCCGCCGTATCGTCCGCACCGCCGACGTCACCTCCGAGGACGTGGTCGTCGAGGTCGGGCCGGGGCTCGGCTCGCTCACGCTGGGGCTGCTGGAGGCCGCCGACCGGGTCACCGCCGTCGAGATCGACGACGTGCTGGCCGCCGCGCTGCCCGCGACCGTCGCCGCCCGGCTGCCCGAGCGCGCCGACCGGTTCGCGCTGGTGCACTCCGACGCGATGCACGTCACCGAGCTGCCGGGGCCCGCCCCGACCGCGCTGGTGGCGAACCTGCCGTACAACGTCGCCGTGCCCGTGCTGCTGCACATGCTCGAAACCTTCCCGAGCATCGAGCGCACCCTCGTCATGGTGCAGGCGGAGGTCGCCGACCGGCTCGCCGCCGCCCCCGGCTCGAAGGTGTACGGGGTGCCGTCCGTCAAGGCGAACTGGTACGCCGAGGTCAAGCGGGCCGGTGCCATCGGCCGCAATGTCTTCTGGCCCGCGCCGAACGTCGACAGCGGTCTGGTGTCCCTGGTCCGCCGTGCCGAGCCGCCGAAGACCACCGCGACCAGGCGGGAGGTGTTCGCGGTCGTCGACGCGGCCTTCGCACAGCGCCGCAAGACGCTGCGGGCCGCGCTCGCCGGCTGGGCCGGGTCCGCCGCCGCTGCGGAGGCGGCGCTGGTGGCCGCCGGGGTGTCGCCGCAGGCGCGCGGCGAGTCGCTGACCGTGGCGGAGTTCGCGCGCATCGCGGAGCACGGGCCGCGGGCGCCGCACCCAGGGCGACAGCCCGCATGACGAACCGTCCGGCAGTACGGGCGGCGCCCCGGGCGACGGCCCGAGCGACGGCCCGCGGAACACAAGGAGCCCGGAAACTGTGAGCGTCACCGTCCGTGTCCCCGCCAAGGTCAACGTCCAGCTCGCGGTGGGCGCGGCCCGCCCCGACGGCTTCCACGACCTGGCGAACGTCTTCCTGGCCGTCGGCCTGTACGACGAGGTCACCGCCACCGAGGCCGACGAGCTGCGCGTGACCTGCGCGGGCCCGGACGCCGGCCAGGTCCCGCTGGACCGCACGAACCTGGCCGCCCGCGCCGCCGAGAAGCTCGCCGAGCGGTACGGCCGCGGCCCCGGCGTCCATCTGCACATCGCCAAGGACATCCCGGTCGCCGGCGGCATGGCGGGCGGCAGCGCGGACGGCGCGGGCGCCCTGCTGGCCTGCGACGCGCTGTGGGGGACCGGCGCCTCCCGCGACGAACTGCTCGACATCTGCGCCGAACTCGGCAGCGACGTGCCCTTCAGCCTGGTCGGCGGCGCCGCGCTGGGCACCGGGCGCGGGGAGCGGCTGACGGCGCTGGAGGTGGGCGGCACCTTCCACTGGGTCTTCGCCGTCGCCGACGGCGGGCTGTCCACCCCGGCGGTCTACGGCGAGTTCGACCGCCTCAACGAAGGCGTACGCATCCCGGAACCGGCCGCCTCCGACGCCCTCCTGGCCGCCCTCGCCAAGGGCGACCCGCACGCGCTGGCCGCCACCCTGGCCAACGACCTCCAGCCCGCCGCCCTCTCCCTGCGCCCGTCCCTGGCCGCCACCCTGGCCGCCGGCCGCGCCGCCGGGGCCCTGGCCGGCCTGGTCTCCGGCTCGGGCCCCACGACGGCCTTCCTGGTCCCCGACGAGCAGACCGCCGCCCGCGTCGCCGACGCCCTCCTCGCCTCGGGCACCTGCCGCGCCGCCCGGGTCACGCGGTCCCCGGCGGCGGGAGCCGTGCTGGTGTGAGGGGGGCTCAGATCCGGTCGAAGGCTGTCAGGCCGATCTCGGTGTCATGGGGCACGGCCACCACCGTAGCCGTCCGTTCCCGGTCAGGTCATCACAGCGAGTGAGGACACTCCCACGCTCCGGCCCCTGTTCCGCAGGCCCTACGCTTGACAGTCGATCCATCCCCCCGGGCAGGAGTGAAATGGCCGTCAATCTGGTCAATGTCGAGAACGTCAGCAAGGTGTACGGAACGCGTGCGCTGCTCGACGGGGTGTCGCTCGGCGTGTCCGAAGGGGACCGGATCGGGGTCGTCGGGCGCAACGGGGACGGCAAGACGACGCTGATCAGGATGCTGGCCAAGGCGGAGGAGGCCGACTCCGGGCGGGTCACGCACGCGGGCGGGCTGCGGCTGGGCGTGCTCACGCAGCACGACTCGCTGGACCCGGAGGCGACCGTGCGGCACGAGGTCATCGGGGACCTCGCCGACCACGAGTGGGCGGGCAACGCGAAGATCCGCGACGTGCTGACCGGGCTGTTCGGCGGGCTCGACCTGCCGGGCTTCCCCAAGGGCCTGGACACCGTGATCGCCCCGCTCTCCGGCGGTGAGCGCCGCCGGATCGCGCTGGCCAAGCTGCTCATCGAGGAGCAGGACCTGCTCGTCCTGGACGAGCCCACCAACCACCTCGACGTCGAGGGCATCGCCTGGCTCGCCGCCCATCTGCGCGAGCGCCGCTCCGCGCTGGTCTGCGTCACCCACGACCGCTGGTTCCTCGACCAGGTCTGCACCCGCATGTGGGACGTGCAGCGCGGCGCCGTCTACGAGTACGAGGGCGGCTACTCCGACTACGTCTTCGCGCGCGCCGAGCGCGAGCGCATCGCCGCCACCGAGGAGACCAAGCGGCAGAACCTGGTCCGCAAGGAGCTGGCCTGGCTGCGCCGCGGCGCCCCCGCCCGCACGTCCAAGCCGCGCTTCCGGGTGGAGGCCGCCAACGAGCTGATCAAGGACGTGCCGCCGCCGCGCGACAGCAGCGAGCTGATGAAGTTCGCCTCGTCCCGGCTGGGCAAGTCCGTCTTCGACCTGGAGGACGTGACGATCCAGGCCGGGCCCAAGGTGCTCCTCGAACACGTCACCTGGCAGCTCGGCCCCGGCGACCGCATCGGCCTGGTCGGTGTCAACGGCGCGGGCAAGACGTCCCTGCTGCGGGCCATGGAGCAGGCGGCGCGCACCGAGGGCGAGGCGCAGCCCGTGGGCGGCCGGATCGCCGTCGGCCGGACCGTCAAGCTGGCCTATCTCTCCCAGGAGGTCGCCGAACTCGACCCCTCCGTGCGGGTGCTGGAGGCCGTGCAGCAGGTGCGCGAGCGCGTCGACCTCGGCAAGGGCCGGGAGATGACCGCCGGACAGCTGTGCGAGACGTTCGGCTTCGGCAAGGAGAAGCAGTGGACGCCGGTCGGCGACCTGTCCGGCGGTGAGCGGCGGCGGCTGCAACTGCTGCGCCTGCTCATGGACGAGCCCAACGTCCTCTTCCTCGACGAGCCCACCAACGACCTCGACATCGAGACCCTGACCCAGCTGGAGGACCTGCTCGACGGCTGGCCCGGCTCGATGATCGTCATCTCCCACGACCGGTTCTTCGTCGAGCGCACCACCGACACGGTGCAGGCGCTGCTGGGCGACGGCACGCTGCGGATGCTGCCGCGCGGCATCGACGAGTACCTGGAGCGGCGCCACCGCATGGAGCAGCAGGCCGCCGCCGCGTCCGCCCCGGCCCCGGCGGCCGGGTCCGCCGCCCCCGAGCGGAGCGCCGCCGAGCTGCGCGCGGCGAAGAAGGAACTCCAGAAGATCGAGCGGCAGTTGGACCGCGTCTCCGAGAAGGAGAGCACCCTGCACGCCCGGATCGCCGAGCACGCCACCGACTTCGCGAAGGTGGCCGAACTCGACGCCGAGCTGCGCGATCTGGTGGGGGAGCGCGAGGAACTGGAACTGCGCTGGCTCGAACTCGCCGAGGACGCATAGCGGGTGTGACGGCGTACGCGCGCCGTGTGAACGGCGCGTGAAGGCGCGCACGGGCGCGTAACGAGGCCATCACAGGCCGGTTCTCCCTTGGGAACAGGGTCGGGTACGGCACGGTGGGGTGTCGGCGGCCAGTGATAGAAAGGGCCGTCCGGACCCTGTCCGGACACGTCCGCGTACGACTCTGCGTCCACCACGGATCTCAGGGCGTGGCTAAAAATCAGTGAACGAGGGGGGAACGCGCTGATGACTCAGCCGCCCAGTCAGCCGCCGCAGGGCGGCTTCGGAGCACCGCCGCCACAGGACGGCGCTTCGCAGCCGCAACCACCGCAGAGCGGCGGGTCCGGCCCCGCGGGCGATCCGCGGCAGGCCACGCCCCCGCCCCCGAACCAGCCGCCCCCGCCTCCGAACCAGCCGCCCCAGCAGCCCCCGGGCGCGCCGCAGCTGTCGAAGACCCCGCCGCCCTCCGGCCCTCCGCAGCCCGTGCCCGGCTACGGCTACCCGCAGCCGCCCCAGCCCCCGCAGCAGCCGCAGCCGGGGTACGGCTACCCGCAGCAGCCCGGCCCGTACGGCCCGCCGGGTCCCTACGGCGCCCAGCCCGGCCCCCACAACGCCCCCACCGTGCCCGGCGGTCCCGCGGCCGGACCGTACGGCCCGCCGCAGCAGCCGGGTCCGTACGGGCAGCAGCCCGGGTACGGCTATCCGCCGCCGCAGTTCCCCGGAGGGCCCGGCACCCCGCCGCCCGGCGGTGGCTCCCGCAACCCCTTCAAGGGCAGGCCCGCGGTGATCATCGGTGCCGCGGTGGCCGCGCTGCTCGTGGTCGGCGGCACCGTGTGGGCCGTCACCGGCGGCGGAGACGGTGACGGCGGCAAGAAGCCGGTCGCGGACAAGAGCGGTGACGCCAAGGCGTCGGGCTCGGCCGCCCCCGCGTCCGACGCCCCGGTCAACCCGGGCGACGGCGAGGGCGACGGCGGCGGCAAGGACGCGAACGACCTCAACGCCGGCCGCAAGGCGGGCGAGGCCCGGGTGCTCTGGTACAAGGAGGCCCCGGACGCCCCCAACGGCGGCGCCGAGGCGCCCGGCATGTGGATCACCGGCAAGGCGGCGGTGAAGGCGGCGTACAAGCAGGTCTTCGCGTACAACGTCGGCGACGGCAGCCCCACCTGGGCCCCGGTCACCTTCCCGCAGAAGATCTGCGCGGTGACCGAGCAGAAGACGGCCGACGACAAGGCCGTCATCGCGTACATGAGCGGCAGCAGCGACCGCGCCAAGTGCAACCAGCTCCAGCAGCTCGACCTGAACACCGGCAAGCTGGGCTGGAAGGCGCAGATCGGCGACGGCGCCCTGTTCGACAGCGCGCTCACCATCGAGCTGTCCGTCACCGGCAAGACGCTGATGGTCGGCCGCTCGCAGTCGGGCGTCGCGTACAACGTGGACACCGGCGCCAAGATGTACGAGAAGAAGCGGTACGGCGAGGCGTGCTTCCCGACCGCGTTCGCGGGCGGCCCGAAGCTGGTCTCGGTCGCCTCCTGCGGAGCGGGCGGCGCCAACGCCCACGACGAGGTGCAGGAACTCGACCCGGCCACCGGCAGGGCCCGGTGGACGCGGAAGATCCCCAAGGGCTGGACGGTCCAGCGGACCTACTCCGTCGATCCGCTCGTCCTGTACTCGACCGACGAGGACAAGAAGCACTGGAATCTCTCGACCCTGAACAACGACGGCTCGGTGCGCTCGCAGGCCGACGTCAAGGGGTCCTTCGCGCCCGAGTGCGGCTGGGCCATCCTCAACCGCGACCTCCAGGGCTGCCAGGGCGTGGCGGCCGACGCCGACACCCTCTACCTGCCCACCAAGGCGACCACCGGGCCCAATGAGATCGTCGCGGTCAACCTCTCCACCGGCAAGGAGAAGTGGCGCGTCAAGTCCCCCTCGGACACCACGATGCTGCCGGTCAGGGCGGAGAACGGACAGCTCGTCGCGTACGTCGAGCCGTCCTACGACCAGGGCGGCCGGGTCGTGTCCCTGCCGACCGCGGGCACGGCCCACACCCCGGCCACGCTGCTCCAGAACCCCCAGGGCACCGCGGAGATCGAGAACGGCTTCTTCTCCCGTGACATCGACTGGGTCGACGGCCGGTTCTACCTCTCCACCACCCGCCTCAACGGCAGCGACAAGGCCAAGGAGAAGCTGATGCTCGCCTTCGCCAAGTAGACAGGCGCCCCACCCCCCGGCACGCCGCCCGTGTGCCGGGGGCCGTTCCGGCGCCGTCCTCCTTGTCCCCGTCGTCCCCTGTCGTCCAGAGGTGCATCCGCTCATGACCCAGCCGCCCCCGCCGCCCCAGCAGCCGCCGCACCAGGGCGGGTTCGGCCCGCCCCCCGGCGGGCAGCCCCAGGACCAGCAGCCCGAGCAGCCCGGCTTCGGCGCTCCGCAGCCGCCCCCGCCCACCGCGCCCGGTTTCGGCGCCCCGCAGACGCCCCCGCCCGCCGGCCCGCCGCAGTCCCCGCCCGGGTACGGCTACCCGCAGGCGCCCCCGCCGCCGCAGCAGCCCCAGCCCCCGGCGGGCTACGGCTACCCCGGCCGGCCGTCGGCCCCGACGCCCGCCCCGAACACGTACGGCGCACCGCAGCCCGGCTACGGGTACGGCCGGCCGGGGCAGCCCGCTCCCGGGCAGCCCACCCAGCCCGGCTACGGGTACCCCGGGCAGCCGCCCGCCGCGACGCAGCCGCAGACCGCGGTGCCGGGCGGCGGCGCGGGCGGCGGCGGGAAGAACAAGCAGCTGCTGATCGTCGTGGCGGCCGTCGCCGCCATCGCGCTGATCGTCGGCGGCGGCGTCTGGTACGCCAAGTCCGGTGACGGCGACGGCAAGCAGGACACCGCGTCCAGCGGCGGCACCACCGGCGGCGACGCGGGCGGCAAGTCCGGCACCGGCACCGGCGGCACCTCGACAGGCGGCAAGGAGAAGGCCCCCGCCGACCCGGCGGCCAAGGTCCTCTACCAGGTGCCGATGCCGGTCGTCACCGACACGGCCGCCACCACCGGCTCCTGGCTCACCGACAAGGTGTACGCCAAGTCCGGGTTCGGCGACATCACCGGCTACGACCCGGCCAAGGGCACCAAGCTGTGGACGCTGAAGCTGCCGGGACCGGTCTGCCAGACCACCCGCCACATCACGGCGGACGGCAGGACGGCGATCCTGTACGAGCCGGCCATGCCGACCAAGGCCAAGCCCTCGCACGGTTGCAGCCAGCTCGCGGTGATCGACCTCACGGCCGGGAAGAAGCTGTGGACCCACGAGGTCAAGTCCGGTGACCAGCCGGTCAACCTCAGCAACGTCACCATCGGCGGCGGCACCGTCGCCGTGGGCAGCACCAACGGCGGTGCCGCCTTCACCGTCGCCGACGGCAAGCCGCTGTGGTCCCCCAAGCCGGACGACACCTGCTACGACGCCGGTTACGGCGGTGGCGACAAGCTGGTCGCGGTGCGCAAGTGCGGCACCTACGGCCAGCGCCAGCTGCACATCCAGAGCATCGACCCCACCTCGGGCAAGGTCCTCTCGGACTACAAGCTGGCGCAGGGCATCGAGTACGCGGGCATCGTCTCCACCGACCCGCTCGTCGTCGCGGCCGACCTCGGCGGCGACCACGGCATCTCGGACTTCTTCGCCCTCGACGGCGCCACCGGCAAGCTGCGCTCGCACATCACCGCGCCCGGCGACCAGTACGGCGGCCGCTGCGACGCGATCAGCCGGATCGAGTACTGCTCGGGCATGGTGGTCGGCAACGACCGGCTCTACCTGGGGACCGAGCAGCACGCGGGCAGCGGCGACCACGGCCAGACCAACGAGATCGTCGCGTTCGACCTGGCCACCGGGCGCCAGACCGGCCAGCGCGCGGACGCGGGCGACGGCTACCAGATCTATCCGCTGCGCATGGACGGCGGCGCCCTGCTCGCCTACAAGCGCCCGCCCTACGACAAGGGCGGCCAGGTGGTGAGCATCGACGGCAACAGCTTCAAGGAGACCGTCCTGCTGGAGAACCCGGCCGACCGGGACGTGCGGTCCGCGGAGACCGCCATGTCCCCGGACTACGCGGAGATCCTCTACGGGCAGGGCCGCCTCTACATGTCGGCGGTCTACGCCCACAAGCCGCGTTCGTCGGCCTACGGCAAGGAGTACCTGGCGCTCGTCTTCGGCACGTCCGGCTGACCGGCGCCGCCCGCACGGCCCCGCCCCCCGGTGGTACGGGGGGGCGGGGCCGTGCGCGTACCGGGCCGCGCTCCGGGGGAGCTTCCGCGCGCCGGGTGTTTTCGGCGATCCGGGGCACTTCTCGCCGGTAGGGGCAGCGCGGTACGGGGCGAGCGTGTAGCTTCCGGGGGGAACTGGGGGGTTGCCGATGGGAGCGCGGCTCATGGTGGTCGACGACCACCGACTGCTCGCCGAGGCGCTGGCCTCGGCGCTGAAGCTGCGGGGACACCGGGTGCTGGCCGCGGCGGCGCCCGCGGCGGGCGCGGCGGAGCTGGTCATCAGCCGTGCTCCGGAGGTGTGCCTGCTGGGTACGGCGACACCGGCCGAGCCGGGCGCGTTCGACCCCGTCGTGCGGATCAAGCAGGAGCGCCCGCAGGTGGCGGTGGTGGTGCTGGGTCCCGTCCCCTCGCCCCGGGGCATCGCGGCGGCCTTCGCCGCCGGTGCCTCCGGTTATGTCCGGCACGACGAGCGGATAGAGGGGGTCGAGCGGGCGATCACCAAGGCGCGCGCCGGTGAGGCGGCGGTGGCGCCGCAACTGCTCCAGGGCGCCTTCGCCGATCTGCTGAACCCGGCCGCCCAGCCGGACGACGAGGGGCAGCGGCTGCTGGCGGTCCTCACGCCCCGCGAGGTGGAGGTGCTGGTGCGGGTCGCCGAGGGCGAGGACACCCGGCTGATCGCGGCCGGCATGGGCATCGCCCCGAGCACCGCCCGCACCCATGTGCAGCGCGTGCTGATGAAGCTGGGCGTGGGCTCCCGCCTGGAGGCGGCAGCCCTGGCGGCCCGCACGGGTCTGCTGGACCGCGCGGGCCGCGTCTGACCTCGGGTTCCGCGCCTGGCCTCGGGTTCCGCCCCCGGCCTCACGGTGGTGCCCGGCCGGCCTCAGGGCGTCACTCGGTGCCGGGCTCGTCCGGGTCCTCGGGCGCCGCCACCGGTCGCAGCTTCAGCCAGACCAGGAAGAACACCCCGAGGACCAGCATCCCGATCCCGGTCCACAGGTTGATGTTGACGCCCTGCGCCTTGTCGATGGCGGCCTGCGAGTCGGTGAGGCCGGTGACCGTGACGATGACGCCGTAGAGGACGAACAGACCGCCGATGATCCGCCGCAGGTCGAAGATGCGCGCGGCGGTCGCGGACCTGCCCTCCAGCTCGGTCACCTCGCGCTGCACGTCGTGCTCGGAGTAGCCGATGTGCGGGCCGGAGTGCTCGTCGCGGCCGGGGTTCTGGGGCTGTGACATGGTTTCTCCATTCTCCCGCGGTCAGAACGAGAACGGGATGTAGCAGGCGGCGGCGAGGACGACGGCGCCCCAGCCGAGCAGGGCGGGCCTGCGGTACCAGGCCTCGTCGCCGGGGGCGGCCGCCTCGGTCATGCCGGGCGACCTGGTGCCGTAGACGAGTCCTTGCAGCGCCGCCTCCGGCTTGGGCTTCGTGAACAGCGTGACGGCGACCATGACCACCGCGCCGGCGACGAACCCGGCGATGGCCGAGACGAAGTTGGCGCCCTGGTCGGTGGGGATGTCGATGATCCCCTTCTTGTAGACGACGAAGTAGTTGACCATCGCGGCCGTGGTGCCGGCGAGCAGGCCCCAGAAGCCGGACTTCATCGACGCGCGCTTCCAGAACATGCCGACGATGAAGACGACGAACATCGGCACGTTGAAGAAGGAGAACAGCGTCTGGAGGTAGCTCATGATGTTCGAGAACGACGAGGCGAGGAACGCGGTGCCGACCGAGGCGAGCACACCGACGGCGGTGATGAGCCGCCCGAACCGCACGTAGTAGGAGTCCTCGCGGTCCTTGACGACGTACTTGGCCCAGATGTCGGTGGTGAACACGGTGTTGAAGGACGACACGTTGGCCGCCATGCCCGCCATGAAGGCGGCGAGCAGGCCGGTGACCGCGATGCCGAGGACGCCGTTGGGCAGCAGTTCCTGCATCAGGTAGGGGATCGCGTCGTTGTACTGGAGCCCGGAGGCGGAGCTGCCGATGTTCGGGACCAGCGCGGCGGCGACCAGGCCCGGGATCATCACCAGGAAGACGATGAAGATCTTCGGGAACGCGGCGATCAGCGGGGTGCGCTGGGCCGCGGAGAGGTTCTTCGCGGACAGGGCGCGCTGCACCTCGGCGAAGTTGGTCGTCCAGTAGCCGAAGGAGAGGACGAAGCCGAGGCCGAGCACGATGGTCAGCCAGTTGGCGCCGAGCGGGTTGGCGTGGCCGATGCCGGTGCCGCCCCAGGCGGTGGTGAAGTTCTCCCCGTGGGTGGCGTGCAGCTTGTGGGTCAGGCCGTCCCAGCCGCCGACCTTCTTCAGGCTGAGCACCACCAGCGGGATGAGGGCCGCCAGGATCACGAAGAACTGGAGCACCTCGTTGTAGATCGCGGAGGACAGTCCGCCGAGGGTGATGTACGCCAGCACGAAGAAGCCGGCGACCACGATCGCCACCCACTGCGGCCAGCCGAGCAGCGCCTCGACGACGATCGCGAGGGCGTAGAGGTTCACCCCGGCGATCAGGATGGCCGCGAAGGCGAACAGGACCGAACTCAGCAGGTGCGCGCCGCGGTCGAAGCGCAGCAGCAGGAACTCGGGGACCGAGCGCACCTTGGAGCCGTAGTAGAAGGGCATCATCACCAGGCCGAGGAAGACCATGGCCGGGATGGCGCCGATCCAGTACCAGTGCACGGTGTAGGCGCCGTACTGGGCGCTGTTGGCGGCCATGCCGAGGATCTCGGTGGCGGCCAGGTTGGCGGAGATGAACGCGAGGCCGGTGATCCAGGCGGGCAGGGAGCGTCCGGAGAGGAAGAAGTCGAGGCTGGTCCGCACCGAGCGGCGGGCGGCCAGGCCGATGCCGAGGACGACGACGAAGTAGATGCCGAGGATCGTGTAGTCGAGCGCGTTGGTCGGCAGCCGCAGCTCGGCCGCCAGGTACACGGACGCGCCGGTGGGGGATGTGGGGGTCTGCATGTGAACTCGCTTCGTTGCGCGAACGGATCCAGCGGGGAACCTACGCCTTCGCGTTCAGGAATTGAACACTTTTGTTGGTTGTCTTTGTTTGATTGTGATGTGCGTTCCATGGCGCGCCCCTGGGTGCCGCCGGTAGCCTCCAATGGTTGGTTGTGATGTGTTATGTTTGATTATGTTGGGTGGGTGACCGAGTGCCGGGTGCGGCCCGGGGCTCGGACGAACAGGGAGTCCGCCAGTGAAGAAGACCTCGACCCGGCTGGCCGACGGTCGTGAGCTGATCTACTACGACCTGCGGGACGACACCGTGCGCGACGCCGTCGACCGGCGCCCGCTGGAGCCGACCGTCACCACCTCGGAGATCCGCCGGGACCCGCTGCTCGGCGACGCGGTCGCCGTGGCCTCCCACCGCCAGGGCCGCACCTACCATCCGCCGGCCGACGAGTGCCCCCTGTGCCCGACGCGGGGCGAGCGGCTCACCGAGATCCCCGACTCCTCCTACGACGTGGCCGTCTTCGAGAACCGCTTCCCGTCGCTGGCGGGCGACTCGGGCCGCTGCGAGGTCGTCTGCTTCACCTCCGACCACGACGCCTCCTTCGCCGCGCTGAACGAGGAGCAGGCCCGGCTGGTCCTGGACGCCTGGACCGACCGCACCTCGGAGCTGTCCCATCTGCCCTCCGTCGAGCAGGTCTTCTGCTTCGAGAACCGCGGCGCCGAGATCGGTGTGACGCTCGGTCACCCCCACGGCCAGATCTACGCCTACCCGTTCACCACCCCGCGCACCGCGCTGATGCTGCGCTCGCTGGCCGCCCACAAGGACGCCACCGGCGGGGAGAACCTCTTCGACGCGGTCCTCGCCCGCGAACTGGCCGGTGAGCGCGTCGTCCTGGAGACCGCGCACTGGGCGGCCTTCGTGCCGTACGCCGCGCACTGGCCCTACGAGGTGCACCTCTACCCCAAGCGCCGCGTCCCCGACCTGCTCGGCCTGGACGAGGCCGCGCGCACCGAGTTCCCCCAGGTCTATCTGGAACTGTTGCGGCGCTTCGACCGGATCTTCGACGGTGGGGACAGCGGGGAAGGCACACGAGGCGGACAGCCGACGCCGTACATCGCGGCCTGGCACCAGGCGCCGTTCGGCGCGCTGGAGGAGTTCGACGGCGTGGTCCGCGAGGACTTCGCCCTGCACCTGGAGCTTTTCACTATCCGCCGTACTTCCGGCAAGCTGAAGTTCCTCGCGGGCTCCGAGTCCGGCATGAACGTCTTCATCAACGACGTGCCCCCGGAGCGCGCGGCCCAGCGATTGCGAGAGGTAGCGAGTTGATGAGCGGGAAGTACCTGGTCACGGGTGGTGCGGGTTACGTCGGAAGCGTGGTCGCCCAGCATCTGCTGGAGGCCGGCCACGAGGTCGTCGTCCTCGACAACCTCTCGACGGGCTTTCGCGCGGGCGTGCCCGCCGGAGCCGCCTTCGTCGAGGGCGACATCCGCGACGCCGCCAAGTGGCTCGACCCCTCCTTCGACGCGGTGCTGCACTTCGCGGCGTTCTCGCAGGTCGGCGAGTCGGTGGTGAAGCCGGAGAAGTACTGGGACAACAACGTCGGCGGCACCATGGCGCTGCTCGCCGCGATGCGCGAGGCCGGGGTGCGGAAGCTGGTCTTCTCCTCGACCGCCGCGACCTACGGCGAGCCGGAGCGCACCCCGATCGTCGAGACCGCCCCGACGAAGCCCACCAACCCCTACGGCGCCTCCAAGCTCGCCGTCGACCACATGATCACCGGCGAGGCGGCGGCGCACGGCCTGGGCGCGGTCTCCCTGCGCTACTTCAACGTGGCCGGTGCCTACGGCGCCCACGGCGAGCGCCACGCGCCCGAGTCGCACCTCATCCCGCTGGTCCTCCAGGTCGCCCAGGGCCGCCGCGAGGCGATCAGCGTCTTCGGCGACGACTACCCGACCCCGGACGGCACCTGCGTACGCGACTACATCCACGTCGCCGACCTGGCCGAGGCCCATCTGCTCGCGCTGGACGCCGCCACCGCGGGCGAGCACCTGATCTGCAACCTGGGCAACGGCAACGGCTTCTCCGTCCGCGAGGTCGTCGAGACCGTCCGCCGGGTCACCGGCCACCCGATCCCCGAGGCCGTGGCCCCGCGCCGGGCCGGTGACCCGGCGGTGCTCGTCGCCTCGGCCGACGCCGCCCGCGACCGGCTCGGCTGGAACCCGTCCCGCGCGGACCTCGCGGGCATCGTCGCGGACGCCTGGCGCTTCGCGCAGCACATCGCAAGGGAGCAGTAGTGGGGGCACAGCAGGTCCGGGACGGGTTTGCCGAGCTGTACGGCACCGCGCCCGAGGGAGTGTGGGCGGCCCCCGGCCGCGTCAACCTCATCGGTGAGCACACCGACTACAACGACGGCTTCGTGATGCCGTTCGCCCTGCCGCACGTCACACTCGCCGCCGTTGCCCGCCGCGACGACGGCGTGCTGCGGCTGCACTCGGCGGACGTGCCCGGCGGCCCCGTCGAACTTCGCGTCGCCGACCTGGCGCCCGGCACCGACGACGGCTGGACGGCGTACCCGGCGGGCGTCGTCTGGGCACTGCGCGAGGCCGGTCACCCGGTGTCCGGCGCCGATGTGCACCTGACGTCGACGGTGCCCTCCGGCGCTGGCCTGTCCTCCTCGGCCGCCCTTGAGGTGGTCGTCGCCCTCGCCCTGAACGACCTGTACGCGCTGGGTCTGAAGGGCTGGCAGCTGGCCCGCCTGTGCCAGCGCGCGGAGAACGTCTACGTCGGCGCGCCCACCGGCATCATGGACCAGACGGCGTCGGCCTGCTGCGAGGAGGGCCACGCCCTCTTCCTCGACACCCGCGACCTGTCCCAGCGCCAGATCCCCTTCGACCTGGCCCGCGAGGGGCTGCGCCTGCTGGTCGTCGACACCCGCGTCCAGCACGCCCACAGCGACGGCGAGTACGGCAAGCGCCGGGCCGGGTGCGAGAAGGGCGCGGCCCTGCTCGGCGTCGACGCCCTGCGGGACGTGCCCCACGACGGCCTGGACGCGGCGCTCGCACAGCTCGGCGACGAGGAGGAGATCCGCCGCCTGGTCCGCCATGTGGTGACCGAGGACGCCCGGGTGGAGCGCGTCATCTCGCTCCTCTCGTCGTCCGCCGGGGCGCGCGCGATCGGCCCGGTCCTGACCGAGGGCCACGTCTCCCTGCGCGACGACTTCCGCATCTCCTGCCCGGAGCTGGACCTGGTCGTCGACACGGCCCTCGCCGCGGGCGCGCTGGGCGCCCGGATGACCGGCGGCGGCTTCGGCGGCTCCGCGATCGTCCTCGCCGAGGAGGGCGGCGTGGCCGCGCTCACCGAGGCCGTCGAGGCGGCCTTCGCCGAGGCCGGATTCACCGCGCCGCGCGTCTTCGAGGCGGTGCCGTCGGCCGGGGCGCGACGGCTGCTCTGACTCGGAGGGCACCAGGGTCTTTCGTCCGGGGCGGGCACGCGCGCCCGGCACGATCCGTACGAGAGGCCCTAGGATCGGCCGGTCCCCGTCCCGAGGAGTCCCGCCGGTGTCCACCGCCCCGCCCGTGCCCGCCCCGCCCACCGCGCTGCGCTCGGCGCGCCTGCTGGCCCGCACCGAGGACGGCGAGCGGCTGCACGCGCTGGTGTGGCGGGCGGGCCCGGGGTGGCGGATGATCAGCAGCGCGGTGCTCGGCGGCGGCATCGGCGAGCGCGACTGGGTCCTCAACGCCCAGGTGGCCCACGGCTACCGGCGCACCGACCCGGAACGCCACCTGGCCGAGCTGGCGGCCGGGGCCGGGCTGACCGGGGCGGGCGTCGGCCTGATGACGGCGGCCGACGTCACCCGGCACGCCCGCGCCGAGGACGGCGGGGCGCAGGCGGTCGTCACCGCGGGCATCAGCGTCCGCGGCTGGGCCGCTGCCCCGGCCCTGGCCGCCGCCGTCCCCGCCCAGCCCGGCACGATCAACATCGTCGTCGCCGTCCCCGCAGCGCTGACCGACGCCGCCCTGGTCAACGCGGCCACCACCGCCACCGAGGCCAAGGTCCAGGCCCTCCTGGAGGCCGGTCACGCCTGCACCGGCACCCCCACCGACGCCGTCTGCGTGGCCGCCCGCCTGCCCGCCCCCGCCGACCCCCCGCACCCCTTCGCCGGGCCCCGCTCCCTCTGGGGCGCCCGCCTGGCCCGAGCGGTGCACCGGGCGGTGGGGGAGGCGGTGGCGCACGCGTGACGCCCGCACCACGGGGCCGCCCGCTCAGCGCAGCGGTTTCACCAGCGTGTACTCGGTGATGCCGGGCGGATAGTCGGGCAGGGCGCAGATCACCTTGTAGCCGTGGCGGCGGTAGAAGCCGGGGGCCTGGAAGTCCCAGGTCTCCAGGCGGGCGGCGGAGCAGTCGCGCTGGTCGCGGGCGATGCGTTCGGCGCGGCGCAGCAGATGGGAACCGAGGCCCGCGCCGCGGTGGCGGTCGTCGACCCACAGATAGGTGATGTGCAGCCAGGTCGCCCAGGTGTGCCCGACCAGACCGCCCGCCAGGGCGCCGGACTCGTCCATGGCCCACAGGTGCAGCGGGAGTTCGTGGGCGCCCGGGGAGGTGCGCAGGGCGGCCAGCATGGACGAGGCGGCCGTGTTCGCGTCGCGGAGGCGGGAGCGGAGCAGATCGCGGCGCTCTTTGTCTACTTCTGCCTCAATACGAAACATGCGGCACACCCTAGACGCGCCCGCCGGTCAGTTCTGCGAATTGGCTTCCCCTCCCGGCCTCCGTCCGTACGCTGAGAAGCGGTACCGGTGGGGGCCGGCGCCGATCAGGGGGCGAGACAGCCGGGTACGACGCCCGGCGTGGGGGTAGCACTTCCGCATGGCGGCGGCCGTGCGGATCCCGCGGCCCCGGGCGTCGTGCCCGCGCGGCCGCCCCCGGACACGGCCTGGCCGTCGTCCTCGATGACGGAGATCCCCTGCTCTCCAGGAGCGTGGGGAAGGGGGTTCCAGTGGTTCGTGTACGCGTCCTGGTCGTCGACGACCACCGCATCTTCGCCGAGTCCCTGGCCGCGGCCCTGGCCGCCGAGCCGGACGTCGACGTCTCGGCGGCCGGGTCAGGACCGGCGGCCCTGCGCTGTCTGGAGCGGGCCGCCGCCGAGGGCCGCCGCTACGACGTGCTGCTCGTCGACGCGGACCTGGGCGGCAAGGTGCCCGGCGGCCGGGCCGCCGTCCCCGTCCAGGAGGCCAACGCGGACGGCCTGGTGGACGGCATCTCCCTGGTGGCCGGGGTGCGCGCCGCCCAGTCCGGCGTACGGACCGTGGTCCTCGCCGAGAAGGACGATCCGCGCCGGGCCGCGCTGGCCCTCCAGGCGGGCGCCTGCGGCTGGGTCGCCAAGGACTGCTCGCTGTCCCGGCTGCTCACCGTCATCCGCGGGGTGCTGCGCGACGAGACGCATCTGCCGCCCGCGCTGCTGACCGGCGTCCTGCGCGAGCTGACCGCCGCCCGCAAGCACCGCACCGAGAGCGAACGGCTGGTGGAGTCGCTGACCCCGCGCGAGCGGGAGGTGCTGCGCTGCATGGTCGCCGGGCTCGGGCGCAAGGCGGTCGCCGAGCGGCTGTTCCTCTCCCCGCACACCGTGCGCACCCATATGCAGAACGTCCTGGGCAAGCTCGGGGTGCACTCCACCCTGGCCGCGGTCGCCCTCGCCCGCAGGGCCGGCGTGGGTCCGGCGGAGCTGGGCCCCGCCCGCCGGGAGCTAGCCGGGGATGTTGTCGAACGGGGCGGTCAACTGGCGTAGCAGAGCGGCCAGTTCGCCGCGCTGCGCGGCGGACAGCTCGCCGAGGATGGCCCGCTCCTGGTCCAGCAGGCCGGACAGCGACTGGTCGGCGCGGTCCCGGCCGTCCTCCGTGAGCCGGACCAGCACGCCCCGCCGGTCGCTGGGGTCGGGCAGCCGCTCGACCAGGCCCTTCTTGGCCAGCCGGTCGATACGGTTCGTCATCGTGCCCGAGGTGACCAGGGTCTGCGTCAGCAGCTGTCCGGGCGAGAGCTGGTACGGCGCGCCCGCGCGGCGCAGCGCGGTCAGCACGTCGAACTCCCAGGGCTCCAGGCTGTGCTCGGAGAAGGCCAGCCGCCGGGCCCGGTCCAGGTGCCGGGCCAGCCGGCTCACCCGGCTGAGCACCTCGAGCGGTTCCACGTCGAGGTCCGGGCGCTCCCGGCGCCACGCTGCGACCAGCCGATCGACCTCGTCCTCCATGCGATCAGTGTAGTGGTTGTGTCGATGTGAAGTCTCTTGATATCAACTATCTTGGCATCAAGAGAAAATGTGGTGCCGCCCGGGAACACCGGGGAACGCCAGGACCGAGGACCAGGACGAGAGCCTCAAGGAGGCCGCCATGCCCGCGCCCGACCGCACCCAGGACAGCCACAGCCCCACCTGGGACCCCGCCCAGTACCTGCGCCACGCCGGGCACCGCGCCCGCCCCTTCACCGACCTGCTCGCCCGGATCCCCGGACTGCCGTCGGACCCGCCCCGCATCGCCGACCTCGGCTGCGGCCCCGGCAACGTCACCGTGCTGCTCGCCCGCCGCTGGCCCACCGCCCGCATCACGGGGTACGACAACTCGCCCGAGATGCTGGACCGGGCCACCGTGGAGCACGCGGGCCCCACCCCCGGCGGCGGCCTCCTCGACTTCGTCCCCGCCGACGCCCGCACCTGGACGCCCGGCGAGCCCTGCGACCTGATCGTCAGCAACGCCACCCTCCAGTGGGTGCCGGGGCACACCGCCCGGTTCGCCGACTGGATCGCGGCGCTCCGGCCCGGCGGCACCTTCGCCTTCCAGGTCCCCGGCAACTTCTCCGCCCCCAGCCACCGGCTGATGCGCGCCCTCGCCCACTCCGCCCGCTGGCGCGGCCGGCTCGGCGACGCCCTGCGCCACGACGACGCCGTGGACACGCCCGGCGCGTATCTGGAGCGGCTGAGCGGCCTCGGCTGCGCGGCGGACGTGTGGGAGACGACGTACCTGCATCTGCTGCCCGGCGAGGACCCGGTGCTCGACTGGGTGAAGGGCACCGGGCTGCGGCCCGTGCTCACCGCGCTCGCCGACGACCCGGAGGCCCGCGAGGCGTTCCTCGCCGAGTACCGGGCCGCGCTGCGCGAGGCGTACCCGGCCGGGCCGCACGGCACCCCGTTCCCCTTCCGGCGCGTCTTCGCCGTCGCCGTGAAGGAGGGCTGAGCGGTGCTCGCCGCGATCGACCACGTCCAGCTCGCCGCCCCGCCGGGGTCCGAGCCCGCGCTGCGGGCGTACTACGGCGGTGTCCTCGGCATGACCGAGATCCCCAAGCCGCCGGTCCTGGCCGCGCGCGGCGGCTGCTGGTTCCGGGCGGGGGCCGTCCAGCTCCATCTGGGCGTCGAGGCGGACTTCCGGCCCGCGCGCAAGGCCCACCCCGGCCTGCTGGTCACGGACCTCGACACCTGCGCCGCCCGCCTGACCGCCCACGGCGCCCCGGTCACCTGGGACGACACCCTCCCGGGCCACCGCCGCCTCTACTCCGAGGACCCGGTGGGCAACCGGCTGGAGTTCCTGGAGCCGGCCGGTTGATCTCGGGAAGGGGTGCGCTCACTTCTGTGCGAGCCCCAGCCGCCTGTCTGCTTCCGCCGTGGGGGTGCCCGGTCCGGGCGCTCCCGCCGCCGTGCGCAGCCGGTGACCGGCGACGGCCAGGGCGTCCTCGAGTTCCTCGATCACGCGCGGGGACACCAGCAGCGCGGCCACCTGCCCGTGGTCGGTCAGGGCGATGGTCTCGCGGCCGTCGGCCACACGGCGCACCAGGTCGCCGAGTCGGGAAGCGGCCTCGCTGAGCGCGATCGCAGTCATGCGCGCATCGTGACGCACGATGACTCCCGCGGTCCATTCCCTCACTCGACGGAGTGATCTCAGCTCTTGCGGTGCCCTATCAGCCGCGGCTTGGGCTCCAGGCCGTCCAGGCCGTGCCAGGCCAGGTTCACCAGGTGGGCGGCGACCTCCGCCTTCTTGGGGCGGCGCACGTCCAGCCACCACTGGCCGGTCAGGGCGACCATGCCGACCAGGGCCTGGGCGTACAGCGGGGCCAGCTTCGAGTCGAAGCCGCGGGACTTGAACTCGCGGCCCAGGATGTCCTCCACCTGGGTGGCGATGTCGGAGATCAGAGAGGCGAAGGTGCCCGTGGACTGGGGGATGGGCGAGTCGCGGACGAGGATGCGGAAGCCGTCCGTGTACTCCTCGATGTAGTCCAGGAGGGCGAAGGCCGCCTGCTCGCACAGCTCCCGCGGGTGGCCGGCCGTCAGCGAGCCGGTCACCATGTCCAGCAGCCGCCGCATCTCGCGGTCCACGACCACCGCGTACAGCCCCTCCTTGCCGCCGAAGTGCTCGTACACCACCGGCTTGGACACCCCGGCCTTCGCGGCGATCTCCTCCACCGACGTGCCCTCGAAGCCCTTTGCCGCGAACAGCGTGCGACCGATCTCCAGCAGCTGCTGGCGGCGCTCGGCACCGGTCATCCGGGTGCGACGCGCACGTCGCGGCTTGTCGTTGCTGGGGGTGCTGGAGTCGGTCGCCACGGCGTCAATCATGCCGCCTCGGCGGTTTCCTTCCGGCGCCGGGAGCCGCCTTCCTCCGGGTTGCGCCGCGAATCGATACGCGAGCGTGACGGCCAGCGCACGTCGTACGCCCAGCCCAGCTTCTCGAACCAGCGGATGATCCGCGCCGAGGAGTCGAGCTGCCCGCGCTCCACACCGTGCCGGGCGGAGGTCGGGTCGGCGTGGTGCAGGTTGTGCCAGGACTCGCCGCAGGACAGGATCGCCAGCCACCACACATTGCCCGAGCGGTCGCGCGACTTGAACGGGCGCTTGCCGACCGCGTGGCAGATGGAGTTGATCGACCAGGTCACGTGGTGCAGCAGCGCCACCCGCACGAGTGAACCCCAGAAGAACGCGGTGAACGCGCCCCACCAGGACATCGTCACCAGACCGCCGATCAGCGGCGGCAGCAGCAGCGAGGTGAGCGTCCACAGCACGAACTGGCGCGAGACCGCCCGCAGCGCCGGGTCCTTGACCAGATCCGGCGCGTACTTCTCCTGCGGGGTCTGCTCCTCGTCGAACATCCAGCCGACATGGGCCCACCACAGGCCCTTCATCAGCGCCGGGACCGTCTCCCCGTACCGCCACGGCGAGTGCGGATCGCCCTCGTGGTCGGAGAACTTGTGGTGCCTGCGGTGGTCGGCCACCCAGCGCACCAGCGGCCCCTCCACCGCCATCGACCCGGCGACGGCCAGCGCGATCTTCAGCGGGCGCTTCGCCTTGAAGGAGCCGTGCGTGAAGTGCCGGTGGAAGCCGATCGTGATGCCGTGGCAGCCGAGGAAGTAGAAGAAGACCAGCAGACCGAGGTCCAGCCAGCTCACCCCCCACCCCCAGGCCAGCGGCACCGCCGCGAGCAGCGCCAGGAACGGGACGGTGATGAAGAGCAGCAGCGTGATCTGCTCGATCGAACGCTTCTGCTCGCCCCCCAGGGTGGCGGAGGGCAGCGCGCCGACGGCCGCCTCCGGGGCGTCGTCGATCACATCGGAGGAGCTTGTGGTCATGGGCGTCCCCTGTGGGGTCGAGGGTGCAGACAGGTGCGGCGGGCCCCGGAACCGTCCAGCTCCCTACGGTTCCGTAACCTACGGCGACGTAAGTATGGCAGTGCGTCGCCGCGCGGCAAGAGCCCCTGGCCTGCGCGTCCCACCCGGCACCTAGACTGAAGCCCGGTCGGACAGCGCGGTCCGCTGAAGAAGATTCCTTCCCGGATGCCCGGCCCGTATGCGGCACCCGCCGCGCGGCACCCGTCCGGGTCCCCTCTCAGAAGAGCCCACCCGTCGCCCACCACCGCCCTTCCAGCGAGTCGCTGGCGCGACGCACTCCGGATTACTGCAAGGAGCCGCACCTGTGAGCAGTGCCGACGACCAGACGACGACCAGCAGCGCGCTGCGCGCCGACATCCGCCGACTGGGTGACCTCCTGGGGGAGACCCTGGTGAGGCAGGAAGGTCCCGAACTCCTGGACCTGGTGGAGAAGGTGCGCCGCCTCACCCGGGAGGACGGTGAAGCAGCGGCCGAACTGCTGCGCGGCACCGAACTGGAGACCGCGGCCAAGCTGGTCCGCGCCTTCTCCACCTACTTCCACCTCGCCAACGTCACCGAACAGGTCCACCGCGGCCGCGAGCTGCGCGCCCGCCGCGCCGCCGAGGGCGGCCTGCTGGCCCGCACCGCCGACCAGCTCAAGGACGCCGACCCCGAGCACCTGCGCCAGACGGTCCGGCACCTCAACGTCCGCCCGGTGTTCACCGCGCACCCCACCGAGGCGGCCCGCCGCTCCGTCCTGAACAAGCTCCGCCGCATCGGCGCCCTCCTGGAGACCCCGGTCGTCGAGTCCGACCGCCGCCGCCTGGACACCCGCCTCGCCGAGAACATCGACCTCGTCTGGCAGACCGACGAACTGCGCGTCGTACGCCCCGAACCCACCGACGAGGCCCGCAACGCCATCTACTACCTGGACGAGCTGCACGCCGGTGCCGTCGGCGACGTCCTGGAGGACCTGACCGCCGAACTGGAGCGCGTCGGCGTCAGACTCCCCGACGAGACCCGCCCCCTCAGCTTCGGCACCTGGATCGGCGGCGACCGCGACGGCAACCCCAACGTCACCCCGGCCGTCACCTGGGACGTGCTGATCCTCCAGCACGAGCACGGCATCAACGACGCCCTCGACACCATCGACGAGCTGCGCGCCTTCCTGTCCAACTCCATCCGCTACAGCGGCGCCACCGAGGAACTCCTGCGCTCCCTCGAGACGGACCTGGAGAACCTGCCCGAGATCAGCCCCCGCTACAAGCGGCTCAACGCCGAGGAGCCCTACCGGCTCAAGGCCACCTGCATCCGGCAGAAGCTCGTCAACACCAAGCAGCGCCTGGCCAAGGGCACCCCGCACCAGCCCGGCCACGACTACCTGGGCACCGCCCAGCTCCTCGCCGACCTGCGGCTGATCCAGGACTCGCTGCGCGAGCACCGCGGCGGCCTGTTCGCCGACGGCCGCCTGGCCCGCACCATCCGCACCCTGGCCGCCTTCGGCCTCCAGCTCGCCACCATGGACGTGCGCGAGCACGCCGACGCCCACCACCACGCGCTCGGCCAGCTCTTCGACCGGCTCGGCGAGGAGTCCTGGCGCTACGCCGACATGCCCCGCGAGTACCGCACCAAGCTGCTCGCCAAGGAACTCCGCTCGCGTCGGCCGCTCGCCCCGACGCCCGCCCCCGTCGACGAGGCCGGCGCCAAGACGCTCGGCGTGTTCGAGACGGTCAAGCGGGCCCTGGACGTCTTCGGGCCCGAGGTCGTCGAGTCGTACATCATCTCCATGTGCCAGGGCGCCGACGACGTCTTCGCCGCCGCGGTCCTCGCCCGCGAGGCCGGACTGCTCGACCTGCACGCCGGCTGGGCCAAGATCGGCATTGTGCCGCTGCTGGAGACCACCGACGAGCTGAAGGCCGCCGACACCATCCTGGAGGACATGCTCTCCGACCCGTCCTACCGGCGCCTGGTCGCGCTGCGCGGGGACGTCCAGGAGGTCATGCTCGGCTACTCCGACTCCTCCAAGTTCGGCGGCATCACCACCTCCCAGTGGGAGATCCACCGCGCCCAGCGCCGGCTGCGCGACGTAGCCCACCGCTACGGCGTGCGGCTGCGCCTCTTCCACGGCCGCGGCGGCACCGTCGGCCGCGGCGGCGGCCCCACCCACGACGCCATCCTCGCCCAGCCCTGGGGCACCCTGGAGGGCGAGATCAAGGTGACCGAGCAGGGCGAGGTCATCTCCGACAAGTACCTCATCCCCTCCCTGGCCCGGGAGAACCTGGAACTGACGGTCGCCGCCAGCCTCCAGGCGTCCGCCCTGCACACCGCGCCCCGCCAGTCCGGCGAGGCGCTGGCCCGCTGGGACGCGGCCATGGACGTCGTCTCCGACGCCGCCCACGCCGCCTACCGCAGGCTGGTGGAGGACCCCGACCTGCCCGCGTACTTCTTCGCCTCCACCCCGGTCGACCAGCTCGCCGACCTGCACATCGGCTCCCGGCCCTCGCGCCGCCCCGACTCCGGCGCCGGACTCGACGGGCTGCGCGCCATCCCGTGGGTGTTCGGCTGGACCCAGTCGCGGCAGATCGTCCCCGGCTGGTTCGGGGTCGGCTCCGGCCTCAGGGCGCTGCGCGAGGCGGGCGTACGGCAGGAGGGCGAGACCGTGCTGGAGGAGATGCACGAGCGCTGGCACTTCTTCCGCAACTTCATCTCCAACGTCGAGATGACGCTCGCCAAGACCGACCTGCGCATCGCCGGGCACTACGTCGACACGCTCGTCCCCGACCACCTCAAGCACGTCTTCGAGGCCATCCAGGCGGAGCACGAGCTGACCGTCGCCGAGGTGCTGCGCATCACCGGCGAGAGCGAACTCCTTGACGCCGCACCCGTCCTGAAGCAGACCTTCGCCATCCGCGACGCCTATCTGGACCCGATCTCCTACCTCCAGGTCGCCCTGCTCAAGCGGCAGCGCGACGCGGTGGCGGCGGAGCAGGAGGCCGACCCGCTGCTCTCGCGGGCGCTGCTGCTGACCGTCAACGGAGTCGCGGCCGGCTTGCGCAACACCGGCTGACCGGCACACACGCGACGGCGCCCCCGGTTCCCACGGACCGGGGGCGCCGCCGTACGCCTCACAACGCGACGAACGCCGCCGTCAGCAGCGCCATCCCCGCTCCCGCCAGCACCCAGGCCGCCCGCACCCGGCGCAGGCCGCCGGCCACCACCACTGAGGCCAGCAGCAGCGCGCCGCCCAGCGGCGCCCACGCGTACAGGATCCCGGCCGGGCCCGACCGCAGCACCTCGTCGGTGCCCGGCTTCACCACGACGCTGTACGTCCGCCCCTTGCGCACCGCCACCGTGTGCGCGATCTCCACCCGGCCGCGCGCCGCCGACCCCGCCGAGACCGGCGTGTACGGGCCGCTGCACGTGTCGCCGCCGCACCGCGTCACCTCGACCGACCCGTGCTCGCGGCCCTTGGTGAGCATCACGTACGGCGCGGTGCTCCACGACGCCCACACCCCGGCGACCAGGATCAGCACCGCGACCGTCCCCATCGCGGCCACCCGCCCGAACCGCAGCGCGGCGTGGGAGGCCCGGCGGGCCCGGCGGGCGGCACGGGCCCGCCGGGAACTCGGGGCGCTGGCGGCGGCAGGCATGGCCGGGATCATTGGCCATGCCCCTACGACCGGTCAACTCCTGGGCGCGCGGCGGCCGGACAAGTCAGGAGTTGTACGCGCTTTGCGCCCGCTCCAGGCCCTCGGCCAGCAGGCACTCCACCGCGTCCGCCGTACGGTCCACGAAGTAGTCCAGCTCCTTGCGCTCCGCGGACGAGAAGTCCTTCAGCACATAGTCGGCCACCTGCATCCGGCCCGGCGGACGCCCGATCCCGAACCGCACCCGGTGGTAGTCGGCGCCCATCGCCTTCGTCATCGACTTCAGGCCGTTGTGCCCGTTGTCGCCGCCGCCCAGCTTCAGCCGCAGCGTGCCGTAGTCGATGTCCAGCTCGTCGTGGACCGCCACGACATTGCCGAGCGGCACCTTGTAGAAGTCCCGCAGGGCGTTCACCGGACCGCCCGACAGGTTCATGTACGACATCGGCTTCACCAGCACGGCACGGCGGCTGTCCGGTCCGGGCGCGCCGATCCGGCCCTCGACCACCTGCGCCTGCGCCTTGCTCGCCCGCTTGAACCGGCCCCCGATGCGGCCGGCCAGCAGATCCACCGTCATGAAGCCGACGTTGTGCCGGTTCATGGCGTACTCCGGTCCGGGATTGCCGAGGCCCACGATCAGCCAGGGCGCGCTCGCGGAAGTCGCCGGGGTGGTCACGTCCATCTCTCCTTGGTATGCGTCGGCCGCCGCCCCCCAGGGGAAGCGGCGGCCGGCGAACTGCGCGGGGGGTGAGGATCAGGCCTCGGCGGCCTCGTCGCCCTCGCCCTCGCCGCCCTCGGCGGCCTCCTCGGCCTGCGCGGCCAGGACCTGGAGGACGACCGTGTCGTCCTCGACGGCCAGGGTCACACCGCTGGGCAGGGTGATGTCCTTGGCGAGCACGGAGGCACCGGCCTCCAGGCCCTCGACGGACACGGTGACCTGCTCGGGGATGTGCGTGGCCTCGGCCTCGACCGGCAGCGCGGACAGGACGTGCTCCAGCAGGTTGCCGCCGGCGGCCAGCTCACCCTCGGTGTGCACGGGGATCTCGACGTTGACCTTCTCGCCGCGCTTGACCAGCAGCAGGTCGACGTGCTCGAGGAAGCCCTTCAGCGGGTCGCGCTGCACGGCCTTCGGGATCGCCAGCTCGTTGGTCTTGCCGTCGATGTCCAGCGAGATCAGGACGTTCGGCGTACGCAGGGCGAGCAGCAGCTCGTGGCCCGGGAGCGTCAGGTGCAGCGGGTCGGTGCCGTGGCCGTACAGGACGCCGGGGACCTTGTTCTCGCGGCGGACGCGGCGGGCGGCACCCTTGCCGAACTCGCTGCGGGTCTCGGCGGAGATCTTCACCTCGGACATGCTCTTCACTCCTCGTAGAACTAGGGGATGGTGGTCACCCGGCCACACGAACGGCCTGCTACGAAGAGCGCGTCGATAACGGACCGCCGTATCCGTCCGAGAACGGCTACGGCCTCCCTCGCCGAGCAACTGGTGCAGTCTACTCGGCGAGGGAGGCCGAACCCAAAACGATCTCCGGTGATCCCTGATGATCTCCGGCGGTCCGCGCTGATCCGCTCGGGCGCCGGAATGATCGTTACTGCTCGTCGAAGAGGCTCGTCACCGAACCGTCCTGGAACACCTCGCGCACCGCGCTCGCGATGGTCGGCGCGATCGACAGCACCGTGATCTTGTCCAGCTCCAGCTCGCTCGCCGTCGGCAGCGTGTTCGTGAACACGAACTCGCTCACCTTCGAGTTCTTCAGCCGGTCGGCCGCCGGACCCGACAGCACACCGTGCGTCGCCGTCACGATGACGTCCTCGGCGCCGTGCGCGAACAGCGCGTCCGCCGCCGCGCAGATGGTGCCGCCGGTGTCGATCATGTCGTCGACCAGCACGCAGATGCGGCCCTCCACATCACCGACGACCTCGTGCACCGTGACCTGGTTCGCCACGTCCTTGTCCCGGCGCTTGTGCACGATCGCCAGCGGCGCGCCGAGGCGGTCGCACCAGCGGTCCGCCACCCGCACCCGGCCGGCGTCCGGCGAGACCACGGTCAGCTTGGCGCGGTCCACCTTGGCGCCCACGTAGTCCGCCAGCAGCGGCAGCGCGAACAGGTGGTCCACCGGGCCGTCGAAGAAGCCCTGGATCTGGTCCGTGTGCAGGTCGACCGTGAGGATCCGGTCCGCACCGGCCGTCTTCATCAGGTCCGCCACCAGACGCGCCGAGATCGGTTCACGGCCGCGGTGCTTCTTGTCCTGCCGCGCGTAACCGTAGAACGGCACGATGACCGTGATCGAACGGGCCGACGCACGCTTCAGCGCGTCGATCATGATCAGCTGCTCCATGATCCACTTGTTGATCGGAGCGGTGTGGCTCTGGATCAGGAAGCAGTCCGCGCCACGGGCCGACTCCTGGTAGCGGACGTAGATCTCACCGTTGGCGAAATCGAACGCCTTCGTCGGGACGACCCCGACACCCAGCTCGTGGGCGATTTCCTCGGCAAGCTCGGGGTGGGCGCGGCCGGAGAAGAACATCATCTTCTTCTCGCCGGTCGTCTTGATCCCGGTCACAGCACTGTCTCCTCAGAGGGTGTACGCAGCTGGATGTCGAGAAGACCTCGTCAACCGTGTCAACCGTGCGCGAGAGGCCGTCTCAGCTGGTGGGGTGCGGGTGTGCACTTATCACGGTACGCCGTGTTCGACGCGCCTGTTTCCGGTCAGTCTTCGCTCTCCGTCGTCGGTGACGCCGCCTCGGCCGCCTTCGCGGCCGTGCTCCCGGGGCGCTTGCGCGCCACCCAGCCCTCGATATTCCGCTGCTGGCCGCGGGCCACGGCCAGCGAACCGGGCGGCACATCACGCGTGATCACCGACCCGGCGGCGGTGTAGGCGCCGTCCCCGACCGTGACAGGCGCCACAAACATGTTGTCCGAACCGGTGCGGCAGTGCGACCCGATCGTGGTGTGGTGCTTGTCCTGGCCGTCGTAGTTCACGAACACGCTCGCGGCGCCGATGTTCGAGTACTCGCCGATCGTCGCGTCGCCCACGTACGACAGATGCGGCACCTTCGTACCCTCGCCGATACGCGCGTTCTTCGTCTCGACGTACGTGCCCACCTTGGACTTCACCCCGAGGCGCGTGCCCGGACGCAGATACGCGTACGGACCCACCGACGCCTGCGGACCCACCACCGCGCCCACGGACACCGTGTTGTCCACCCGCGCCCCCGCGCCCACCCGGGTGTCGGTCAGCCGGGTGTTGGGCCCGACCTCCGCGCCCTCGGCCAGATGCGTCGCGCCGTGCAGCTGCGTACCCGGGTGCACGATCACGTCCTGCTCGAACGTCACCGTCACATCGACCCACGTCGTCGCCGGATCCACCACGGTCACCCCGGCGAGCATGGCCGCCGTCAGCAGCCGGTCGTTCAGGGTCCGCCGCGCCTCGGCGAGCTGCACCCGGTTGTTGATCCCCGCGATCTCCCGGTGGTCACCGGCCACCGAGGCACCGACCCGGTGCCCGGCCCCGCGCAGGATCCCGAGCACGTCCGTCAGGTACTCCTCGCCCTGGCTGTTGTCCGTGCGCACCTGGCCCAGCGCCTCGGCGAGCAGCCGCCCGTCGAACGCGAACACCCCGGAGTTGATCTCCCGGATCGCGAGCTGCTCCGCGTCGGCGTCCTTGTGCTCCACGATCGCGGTCACCGCGCCGTCGGCGTCACGCACGATCCGGCCGTACCCGGTGGCGTCCGGGACCTCGGCGGTCAGCACGGTCACCGCGTTGCCGTCGGCGCTGTGCGCGGCGGCCAGGGCGGCGAGGGTCCCCCCGGTCAGCAGCGGCGTGTCCCCGCAGACCACGATGACGGTGCCCTCGACGGCACCGCCCAGCTCGTCGAGCCCCATCCGCACCGCGTGCCCGGTGCCCTTCTGCTTCTCCTGCACGGCGGTCCGCGCCGCGGCGTCCACCTCGGCGAGGTGCGCGCTCACCCGCTCCCGCGCGTGCCCGACCACGACGACCAGGTTCTCGGGCTTCAACTCCCGTGCGGCGGCCAGCACATGACCGACCAGGGAACGGCCGCAGATCTCATGCAGGACCTTCGGTGTGGCCGACTTCATACGGGTGCCCTCACCCGCTGCGAGAACGACGACGGCTGCCGGGCGAATGGCGCTCACGGGATGCCCTTCGGCTTTTGGGTGGGGTGGACATCCGCAGGATACCGGGGCGGTTGAGGGGGGAGACGAGAGCGGGTCCTGGCGTGTGCGGCCAGGACCCGAATCGAGTTTGCTCCCCTGCCAGGACTCGAACCTGGAACAAATCATCCAAAGTGACCCGTGTTGCCGATTACACCACAGGGGAGTGTAAAGCTCACCAAAACGGACATTTCATTGTTCCGCTGAGGTTGCCGCCTCTACTATGCCGTACCACGCGCCCTCGATGCGACGGTACAGCTCGGCCCCCTTGAGGACTTTGATCACCAGGCATCCCCGGTACGCGTCACCGGTGTTCTTGCGGGGTGTCCTGGGGTTGTGCTTCTTGAGTGTGGTCTTGGTGAACGACGAGCGGCCCGCGCCGACGAGGTCGGCCCAGAACTGTTCGGCGCCGGTCACGTCCGCGGATTCGTGGATCATCACCGCGAAGCGGCGCCGTCCGTGGTCCACGCCGAGAAGGTCGAGCCATGCGAGGAAGATCTTGACCATGCTCGGATCGCTGTTGACGAACGCGACGCTCTCGCGGCGGGCGTACGGCTTGTCCTTGGCGCCCTCCGCCCAGTAGAGCCCTACGCCCACGAGGAACAACTCCCGGTCGGTGAGGTTGCCGACGGCCCGCCTGGCGGTCTCCTTCGCGCGTTGCCGCTCCTCGTCGCGCACCCGCAGCTTCGCTTCCCAGCCCCTCCGGGCGATGGCCGCCGCCTCCTCGCCGCTGCGCTTGCGCTCCGGCCTCGGCAGATCCCGCACCCACAGCGAGATCGAGCTCTTGGAGCACCCCAGCTCCACCTGGATCTGGTCGTACGTCCAGCCCTGGAGGCGCAGTTCTCGGGCCCTGTCCCGCAGGTCGTCCTTGGCGTTCGGGCGTTTTGTCCAGTCGGGGGCCGGTGCGCCGTCCAGGAGACGGTTGAGGATGTCGTTGTTGTCGATGTGCAGACGGTCGCGGATCTGCCGCCGGCTGAGCCCTGCCCGCCGCAGCGCCACCGCCCGCTCCCGCAGGCCCTCGAAGTCGGCGTACTTGTGCTGTGCGTGTGCCATGGGCATACCGTCCGGCCGGAATGGGAGCCTCCGGGTTCGAACAGGGGATGTTCACCAGTTCGAGGGAAATCGACTGATTCGGCGATGCGCCGATGACGGGCCGTGATCGGATCCGGGTACGCGAAACTCGCCGGAAAAGCGCCGTCGCGCGCCCGTAGGCTGGAGACATGACCACGACGGGGGAAGAGCGCGCCGCGGCGGTGAGTGGGCCGTGGTGGTGGGCGCGGTGGCGCGGTGCGCTGTTCGACGGCAGTCTGGCGCTGGCCTCGGCGGCGGAGTGCGCGGCGGAAGGGGTGCCGTTCGCCCGGGACGCCGGGGTGCCGCTCGCCGCGGGGGTGCTCTTCGGGCTGCTGTGCGGGTCGGTGCTGCTGGTCAGGCGGCGGTGGCCGATCGCCGTCGTGCTGGTCGCGATCGCCGTCACGCCCGCCCAGATGGGCTTCCTCATGGGGATCGTCGGCCTCTACACGCTCGCCACGTGCGAGCTGCCGCGGCGGATCATCGGGGCGCTGGCCGGGATGTCGCTGCTCGGCACGATGATCGTGACGTTCGTGCGGGTGCGGCAGGACATGGCACGCGGCGACTTCACCATCGGCGACTGGTTCGTCCCCTTCGCCGCGGTCACCACCTCGCTCGGACTCACCGCGCCCCCGCTGCTGCTGGGCCTGTACGTCGGCGCCCGGCGGCGGCTGATGGAGTCGCTGCGCGAGCGTGCGGACAGCCTGGAGCGGGAGTTGCAGCTGCTCGCGGAGCGGGCGGAGGAACGCGCCGAGTGGGCGCGCGGCGAGGAGCGCACCCGGATCGCCCGGGAGATGCACGACGTCGTCGCGCACCGGGTGAGTCTCATGGTGGTGCACGCCGCCGCGTTGCAGGCGGTGGCCCGCAAGGACCCCGAGAAGGCCGTCAGGAACGCGGCGCTGGTCGGCGACATGGGCCGGCAGGCGCTGACCGAGCTGCGCGAGATGCTGGGCGTGCTGCGCAGCGGCGAGGCGCCCGAGCGTCCCGCTCCGCTGCGCGATCCGGCCGCCCTGCCGCTGGTCGCGGTGGGGGTCGCGGCGGCCGCCGCGGCGTCCCGCGCCGCCGGTGAGCCGGGCGGCGACGGGCCGTGCCTCGCGGAGCTGGAGGAACTGGTCGGGCAGTCGGCCGCCGCGGGCATGGTGGTGGACCTGTCGGTCGAGGGCGAGGCGCGCCCGTACGGGGCGGAGATCGAGCAGACCGCGTACCGGGTGGTGCAGGAGGCCCTGACGAACGTCCACAAGCACGCGGCGGGCGCCAAGACCCGGGTGCGGCTCGCGCACCGGGGCGCGGAGATCGCGATGCAGGTGGAGAACGGCCCGCCGCCCGAGCCTGCGACCGCGTCGGCGGCGGGGCTGCCGTCCGGCGGGAACGGCCTGCTCGGCATGAAGGAGCGGGTCGTGGCCCTGGGCGGCGTGTTCGTGTCGGGGCCGACGGATGCGGGGGGTTTCCGGGTGTCGGCGGTCATTCCGGCGTAGGCGCAGGCCTCGGCGTAGGTGCAGGCGGGGATGGGGCCAGGGGCAGGGGGGGCGTTGGCCCTGGGGCCGTTGGCCGTGGGCTTGAGGGCGCGGGCGATGGTTCCAGCGCGGCGGTCCGGGGCGGGCCGTCACGGACCCCTGCTGTGGGCCGTCGGCCTCGGCGCACAGGCCGGAGCGCGAGCGCGGGACTTGGCGGCGCCCGGCGGTGTCGGAGCGTGCCGGGGCGGCGGCGGTGGTTCTGGCCGGGCACGGCGGGCCGGGAGCCGCCGTCCCGGAAAGCCTACGGAACCCCCGGGCTCCGGGGTCCCGGGTCACCGGGGTGAATGCCGCGGCGCCCGGTGGTGTCAGACCGCGGCCGTGGTGAGGCGTACCGGTGCCAGGCCGGAGACCAGTGCCGTCAGGGCCTGGTCGATGCCGGGGCCGAGGTACCAGTCGCCGGTGTGGTCCAGGGCGTAGACGCGGCCCTCGGCGTCGATGGCGAGCAGCGCCTGTGTGTCGCTCTCCGTGCCGAGCGGGCACACGTCGGTGCCCAGGGCGCGGCCGAGGTCGCCGAGGGTGCGGGCCAGGTGGAGGCCGTGCAGCGGGTCGAGGTCGAGCGCGGCCGGGGCGATCTGGCGGCCGGACCCGGCGGGGGCGACGCGCAGTCCGCCGAACTCCGCCCAGGCCTCGACGGCGGCCGGGAAGACGCTGTGCCGGTGGCCCGCCGGGGAGGAGTGCTCGCGCAGGGCGTCGGCCCAGAACTCCGCCTGCTTTATGTCCCAGCGTCCGGGCTGCCAGCCCGCGGCGCGCAGGGCGGCGTCGACGGGGGCGGCGAAGCGGGCGGTCCCGGGGGCCTCCTCGGGCTCGGCGGGTCCGGCCGGGGAGGAGAGCTTCGCCGAGAGTCTGGTGGGGCGCTTGGCGGCGGCGCGGCGGTCGGCTTGCATGGGCCCTTCGTTCGTCCTGTTCGTCTCGTGCGCGGATGCGTGCGCTGATGGCGTGCGCGGGCGGAAGGCGTGCGGGTCGGGTGCGCGGCCGTCAGGCCCTGCCGCCGGCGGGATCGACGATGTAGACGCCGAAGTGGGCGCTGAGCGCGGTGCAGGCGCGGCACGGCGCGGCGAAGCTGCCGTGCAGCGGGTCGCCGTCCTCGCGGATGCGGCGGGCGGTGAGCTTGGCCTGTTTGAGCGCTTTGCGGGCCTCGCCGTTGGTCATGGGTTTGCGCGAGGCGCGTTTGCTGCGGGTGGCGTCGACGGCGCTGATGTGCCGCGAGATGAGGATGGTCTCGGCGCAGCGGCCGGTGAAGCGGTCCCGCTGGGCGCTGGTGAGCGTGTCCAGGAAGTCCTGGACGAGCGGGTGCAGGGCCGGGGGCTCCTCGCTGCGCGCGGCCGTGCCGGTGAGGGTGGCGCCGCGCACGGAGAGGGCGGCGGCGATGGTCGGGAGTATGCCGTCGCGGCGGTGACGGAGGGTGGGCGCGAGCGGTCCCTCGCTGCTGCTCCAGCCGATCCGCGGGTCGCCGGAGCCGCTGGTGTGCGGTCCCGCCTGCGTCGCGTTCATGATCATCATTCCCCTCCCGAGCATCCCCCCGAAGGACACAGAGTGCCAAATCGCATGCCCCGTGTGGAAGCTGGGGCGGTGCGACACGCCCGGTGGAGGGCGGTGCGTCACGGCAGGGTGACGCCAGGTCACGGCCGGCCGGGACCGGCCGGGGGGCGGCGGCCGGGCCGGGCGCGGGCGGTGCGCGGTGGCCCGGTGACCGGTGTCGCGCTACCGCATAGGCTGTCGGCACGCCGCGCTCGCGCGGCCGACGCGTTGGAGAGAAGCCGACGCGTTGGAGAGAAGTAGTCGATACGGATCCCGGCGGACGGCACAGGAAGCCGCCGCGCCGCGGGCCGTACAGAGTGCCGCAGGGGGCAACCGCCATGACGACAGGTCGGCTCGGGCTGGGGGTACCACCCGGCCGCCGGGGTGGTGGGCAGGGTGCCGCGCCGCCCAACGCGGCCTACGCCGGACAGGTCGTGCACTTCCCGGACCCGGTCCGGGCCGCCCGCCACCCGCGAGGGGTGCGGGTGGACGAGCACGGCTACCCCGACTTCTCGCCGTACGCGCGGGCCGCGGCGCAGATCGCGGACCCGCCGGAGGGCTTCGGCGTGGACGAACTGCGGCTGACCGACTACGTCTCGGCGAACGCGGCGCTGGCGGCGACCGGCCACGAACTGTGGGACACGGTGCCCAGCGTGGCGACCCCGCACGGCTGGACCTGGCACCACGTGGCGGGCGGCCGCCGCCTCGAACTGGTCCCGGTGGAGGTGAAGGCGCTGCTGCGCCACCACGGCGGGATCGCGACCGCGAACGTCGACCAGGCCAAGCGCGGCACCCGGCCGCTCCAGGAGACCCGCCCGGCGCACTTCGGGCTGCCCAAGTCCGGCGCCGCGGTCTCCGAGCAGCAGGTGCAGGGCGTCGAGGAGGACCTCGGGTACCGGCTGCCAGGCGCCTACCGCTCCTTCCTGAAGGCGGCGGGCGGCTGCGCCCCGGTGGGCACCGCGCTCGACGCGGAACTGGGGCTCCTGGTCGACCAGCCGTTCTTCACGGTGCGCGAGGAGGCCGCGGTCAACGACCTCGTGTACGTCAACAAGTGCCTGCGCGACCACCTCACCAAGGACTACCTGGGCGTCGGCTTCGTCCAGGGCGGCCTGCTCGCGGTGAAGGTGAAGGGCGAGCGGATCGGTTCGGTGTGGTTCTGCGCGTACGACGACGTACGGGACGTGGATCCGGCGTGGCCGCAGCCGGAGCGCGTCGAGCGGCTGCTGCTGCCGTGCGGTGAGGACTTCGACGCCTTCCTGTCCCGGCTGGCGGGCTCCCCGCCGGAGCTGGAGACGGTGGCGAACCTGATGGTGGACGGCGGATTCGCGCATGCCGTTCCGGCCTCTTCCGTGGGGGAGTGACTCGGCGATGGTGACGTACGCGCAGGCGCAGGAGCGCGCGGAGGAGTGGATCAACGGCGACGTGCCGTCGTACCAGCACCGGGAGGTGCGGGTACGGGAGTTCGAGCTGGGCTTCGTGGTGTGGGCCGAGGACCGCGCGGAGGGGCCGCGTTCGGACGGCGGCCGCCAGCGGCTGGTCATCGCCCGGGACAGCGGGGAGGCCACGCTGTGGCCCGCGCTGCCGGTGGGCGAGGTGATCCGCCGGTACGAGGAGGAGTACGGCCGTCCGGAGGCGGCGGCGGAGCCCGCCGCGGCGGCCCCGCCCGCCCGGGTGGATCTGAACCAGACGTCGTTCCTGCTCAGTCCGCCGGAATGGCTCCAGGAAGCGGCGGACAAGCTGGGCATTCCGGACCGCCGGGGCGAGAGCGGCGGCACGTCGGGCGGCCCGGCCGCCGGTGCCGGTGCCGGTGCGGACGCGGGTCCCGGTCCCGGCGTGGGCCCGGCGCGGGACGAGTCGCTGCCGCAGACGCAGGCCGGGGTGCCGGTGGGCGCGGCCGGCGGGACGGGGCCCGGGGCTCCCGGGTCGCCGGACGTCCCGCCCGGTGCCACCCCGTGGGCCGGGACCGACACCAACGCGGACGCGGAGGAGGACCGTTCGGTCCCGCTGCCCGTGACGGTGTTCGCACCGCCGCTGAGCGGCGCCGACGACACCCCGCCGCCGCCGTCCGCCGCGTCCGACGCCAAGACGGCGCTGATGGAGGGCGGCAGTCGGCTCCCCCGCACGGCGGTGACCCCGGCACTCGACGCGACCGGCGCCCCCGCGCCGGTACCCCCCGGCAGCACACCGCCCCCGGGCAGCACACCGCCTCCGGGGAGCACACCGCCTCCGGGCAGCACGCCCCCGCCGTCCCCGGCCGCCGGTCCGGCGGCCCCGCCTCCGCCCCCGCCGCCCGGTGCGTCGTACGGCTATCCGGCGGCGCCCGGTGCTCCCGGTGCGCCCGGTGCTCCGGCGGGTCCCGGAGTCGCGCCTCCGCCTCCGCCGCCGGGCAGCACGCCACCGCCCGCGGGCGGTACGCCCCCGCCCCCGCCTCCGCAGGCGGGAGCGCCGTACGGCCATCCGCAGAACCCCGGGGTCCCGGCCCCGCCGCCGCCTCCGCCGCCGGGCGGTGCGCCGTACGCCCCCGCGGCCCCCGCCCCCGGGCGCCCGCTCGCGCCCAACGCCGGTGACATCGCCGACGCGGCGACCAGCAAGGCCGGGCCCCCGCCGCGCCGCGGGCACTCCGCCACGCCGACGCCTCCGCCGCCGGGCGCGCCCGGCATCCCGGGAGCGCGTCCGGGCGGCCCGGACCCCGCCGTACCGCCGCCGGGCGCACCGGCCGCACCGGCCGCACCGGGCGGATACGCGCCGACGCAGCTCGTCTCGTCCCTGGGTCCGGACGGCCCCGAGGCCGCCCCGCAGCCCCCCGGCGCCCCGCAGCCCCCGGCCGCCCCCGGCGCTCCGGGCACCCCCGCCGGTACGACGCCCCCGGGCGGTGTCCACCACGCCGCCACGATGCTCGCCGACCCCGGCCGCACCGGCGGCGGCGCCCCGCAGCCGCCGGGTCCGCCCGGCGCCCCCGGCGCCCCCGGCGCGCCCAAGCCGCCGCCCGCGCCGGGCGCCCCCGCCGCGCCGGGCGTGCCCGGTCCGCCGCAGGCGCCCGCCGCTCCCGGTGCGCCCGGCGTGCCCGGCGGCGGGCAGGGCGGTGTGCACCACGCGGCGACCATGCTGGCCCCGCCCCCGCCCGGCGGTCCGGCCGTGCCCCCGCCGCCGCCCCCGCCCCCGGGCGCGACCCCGCCGCCGGGTCAGCCCCCCGTGCCCGGACCGCCCGTGCCCGGCGCGCAGCCCCCGGCCTACGGCTATCCCCCGCAGGGGCAGCCGACCGTGGGTCCCGGCTACCAGGCCGTGCTGCGCTACCGCGCGCAGGACGGCTCCGAGCAGCAGCTGATCCGGCGTTCGGCGCCGGGCACCCCGCACCCGGAGTGGCAGATCTTCCACGAGCTGCGCGGCATGAACGTGCCGCCGGACCAGGTGCTGGAGCTGCACACGGAGCTGGAGTCGTGCCAGTTGCCGGGCGCCTACTGCGCGCGGATGATCCGCGAGCAGTGGCCGCAGGCGCGGATCACCTCGATCGCGCCGTACGGCACCGATCACGCCAGCCGCCAGCAGGGCATGCGGCAACTCCTGGCGCACCAGGGGGAGCTGCACCAGGTGGCGGACGGTCCCGCGCGCCCGGCGCCGGTGCGCGCGCCGCTGCCGCCGGTGCAGCCCGCGCCGCCGCTCCCGCCGGAGGGCATCGCCCAGGAACTGGGCGCGGCCTTCGGCCCGGGGGTGTTCCGGTTCGAGCAGGCGGCCGTGTCCCGCCAGGGCGTGCCGCCGGTCGTGGCGCACACGCTGGTGGTGGCGGGCCTGCCGATGGACATGGGGCCCTTCTTCTGGGCGCAGGCCCAGCCGGGCCGCCCGGTGCCGACGCTGGCGGAGCTGGCGGCCGAGCGCGGGGTGCAGCCGGCCCCGGACGCGGGCTCGTACCTCGTCATGGGCAGTGACTTCGGCAAGGCGCTCTGCGTCCAGTACGGCACGGCGAACATCGTGGCCGTGCCGGTGGAGGCGGGGCCCGGCGGTACGTCCGTGCCGCCGCAGTTCGTGAACACCGGGCTGCCGGAGTTCGCGCGCTGTCTGGCGCTGCTGGGCCGGATGTGGCGGCTGCGGCACGGTCTGAACCAGGAGCAGGCGGGCCGCTGGACCGTGGACTTCCAGGCCCAGCTCGTCGCCCTGGACCCGGCGGCGCTCGGTTCGCCGGAGAGCTGGTGGTCGGTGCTGCTGGAGCAGATGTGGGACGGACTGCTGTGAGTGCGTGAGTGCGTGAGTGCGTGAGCGCCTGACGGCGGATGAGGGCCGGCCCCGGTCGCGTGACCGGGCCCGGCCCTCTTTCGTTCACTCCTGACCGGACCCGCACCCGGAGTGTCGCGTTATGAACATCTCGTCCCTATAGCTGAGGATGTGCCCGCAATCATCGTGTCGCATCCATTCGGCGGTGTCCGGCGGTGCACGACGGAGAGGGGTTCAGGATGGGCAGCACGGCGTCATCGGTCTCGCTCCACGGCTTCGCGGTCGTACGGGGGCGCTGCTACCGCCCCGATCAGGTGAACACCCAGGTGGACGTCCTCTTCGCCGACCGGGACGCGGCCTGGGAGCGCGCGGCGCGGCTGACGGTCCTGGCCCGGAACATGGAGGCGGAGCTGACGGCCCTGCGCGAGCGGGCCGCCGGACTCGGCGAGCAGACCTACGCCTCGCTCGGCGAGGGCGCCCGGAGCCTGCACGAGCACGGACAGCAGGAGGCGCGGGCGGTGCGCGAACGCGCCCTCCGGGAGGCGCGCGAGCAGTACGAGGCGGCGCGGGCGTACGCCGACGGCCTGCTCCAGGACGCGCGGGCGTACGCCGACGCGGTGTGCGGGGCGGCGGAGGAGGAGGCCCGGCGGCGGACCGAGGCGGCGCGGGCCGAGGCGGACGCGCTGCGCATCGCGGTCCGCCGCGAGGTGAAGCAGACCCGCGGCCAGGCGCTGGCCGCGCTGCGCGAGGCGCGCCGCGGCGCCGAGGGGGCGCTCGCCGGACAGGCCCGCGAGCACACGGTCCGGCTGGCCGCGGCCGAGCGGGAGGAGAACGCGCGGCGGGCGGCGCTGGAGGCGGACCACACCCGGCGGCTGTCGGCCGCCGAAGCGGCGCTGGCCGCGGCGGAGCGGGCGCTGACGGAGGCTCAGGACGCGGCCCGCCGGGCGCCGGGGGAGGCGCGGGCGCGGGCCGCCGAGGTGCTGGACGCCGCCCGGCTGAGCGCGGAGCGGATCACCCGGGAGACGGAACGGGTGCTGCGCGAACACGGTGAACTCTGGGACGGCGTCAGGGCCCAGATGGACACCGTGCAGAGCGACATCACCACGCTGACCGGCCGGGCGCGGGTGGAGTAGGAGGCCCGTCCCGCACGGGCGGCGCGGGGCGGCGGCTTGCCCCTCACGCGGCGGGAGGGTGGAGGCTCGGTGGGCCGACGGGTGGAGACAACCCTGAGACGGTCTCCGCCTGCCGGGGGACGGCCCCTAGGGGTAGCTCCGTACTCGGGGTCGGGGAGGGCTCGTACCGGCGGAGGACGAGATGGCCGCGAGCCGTCCTTAGTCTGGCTTTACGCCGCTGGGGGGCGGTGGACCGCACCGAGGGGGGTGGGGTTTTCCCCAGCGGAAGACTGCGCTGAGCACCAGCGCGCCCGGGGGCCCGCGCACAGCAGACTCGTCCCCGTACCCGAGCACCGTTCCCGCCACCGCGGCTCACCCCGCGGGGCACCGCTCCGCCCGCAGCAGGACCGACATAGGAGACTTACCGTGACAACGGCTGTGACCATTCCCAGGCACGGGGGCACTGGAAGGCCGACGGCCGTCGCCGCACGGGCGCGGCAGGTCGTCAAGGCGTACGGCTCCGGGGAGACCCGGGTCGTCGCCCTCGACCACGTCGACGTGGACATCGCCCGCGGTCAGTTCACCGCGATCATGGGCCCCTCGGGGTCCGGCAAGTCCACGCTGATGCACTGCCTCGCCGGTCTCGACACCGTGTCGGGCGGTCAGATCCACCTGGACGAGACCGAGATCACCGGTCTGAAGGACAAGAAACTCACCCAGCTGCGCCGGGACCGGATCGGCTTCATCTTCCAGGCGTTCAACCTGCTGCCGACGCTGAGCGCGCTGGAGAACATCACCCTTCCCATGGACATAGCCGGCCGCAAGCCGGACCGGGCCTGGCTGGACCGGGTGGTGGAGACCGTGGGCCTGGCCGGGCGGCTCAAGCACCGGCCCAACCAGCTCTCCGGCGGCCAGCAGCAGCGCGTCGCCGTGGCCCGCGCGCTGGCGGCCCGGCCGGAGATCATCTTCGGTGACGAGCCGACCGGCAACCTGGACTCGCGGGCGGGCGCCGAGGTGCTGGGCTTCCTGCGCCGCTCCGTCGACGAGCTGGGCCAGACCATCGTGATGGTCACGCACGACCCGGTGGCCGCCTCCTACGCCGACCGGGTGCTGTACCTCGCCGACGGCCGGATCGTCGACGAGATGTACCAGCCGACGGCCGAGCAGGTCCTGGACCGCATGAAGGACTTCGACGCCCGGGGGCGTACGTCATGACCGTCCTGAGAACCTCCCTGCGCAACTTCTTCGCGCACAAGGGCCGGATGGCCCTCTCCGCGGTCGCGGTGCTCCTCTCGGTGGCCTTCGTCTGCGGGACGCTGGTGTTCACCGACACCATGAACACCACCTTCGACAAGCTGTTCGCGGTGACCGCGTCCGACGTGACCGTCGCGCCGAAGACCGCCAAGAACAGCGAGACCCCGCAGAACGGCGTCCCCGAGACGCTGCCGGCCGCCACCCTGGACCGGATCCGGCAGGCCGAGGGCGTCAAGTCGGTCGAGGGCGGCGTCAGTTCGCCGAACGTGACGGTCGTCGACCGGCACAACAAGAACATGGGCTCCTCGAACGGCGCCCCGACCATCGCGGGCAACTGGACCTCCGGCAGCCTGCGGTCGATGGAGATCACCTCCGGCCACGCCCCGCACGGGCCGGGCGAGATGCTGGTGGACGCCGACACCGCCGACAAGCACGACCTGAAGCTCGGCGACGAGCTGCGCACCATCGCGCAGACCGGCGACCTCACGGCGCGCGTCGTCGGCGTCGCCACCTTCAAGGTGACCAACCCGGGCGCCTCCGTCGTCTACTTCGACACCGCCACCGCCCAGCGCGGACTGCTCGGCACGACCGGCCGGTTCACCCAGATCTCGGTCACCGCCGCCTCCGGCGTCTCGGACGAGCAGCTCAAGCAGAACGTGACGCGGACCCTGGCCGCAGCCGCCGGGGCGAAGGCCGGCGCGTACAAGATCCAGACCGCCAAGGAGAACGCCGACGAGAACCGCAAGGACGTCGGGTCGTTCATGGACGTCATCAAGTACGCCATGCTCGGCTTCGCCGGGATCGCCTTCCTGGTCGGCATCTTCCTGATCATCAACACCTTCAGCATGCTGGTCGCCCAGCGCACCCGGGAGATCGGCCTGATGCGGGCCATCGGCTCCTCCCGCAAGCAGGTCAACCGGTCGGTGCTGGTCGAGGCGCTGCTGCTGGGCTTCGTCGGCTCGGTGCTCGGCGTCGGCGCGGGCGTCGGCATCGCGATCGGCCTGATGAAGCTGATGGGCGCGGCGGGCATGGACCTGTCCACCAAGGACCTGACGATCAAGGCGACCACCCCGGTGGCCGGTCTCGTCCTCGGTGTCGTCGTCACCGTCCTGGCCGCCTATCTGCCGGCCCGCCGCGCCGGCAAGATCTCCCCGATGGCCGCGCTGCGCGACGCCGGCACCCCGGCCGACGGCCGGGCCGGCTGGGTGCGCGCGGCGATCGGCCTGGTCCTCACCGGCGCCGGTACGGCCTCCCTGTACGCGGCGGCCACCGCGGACAAGGCGAGCGACGGCTCGGCCGTCCTCGGTCTCGGCGTGGTCCTCACCCTGATCGGCTTCGTCGTGATCGGCCCGCTGCTGGCGGGCGGGGTGGTCCGGGTGATCAGCGCGGTGCTGCTGCGGGCCTTCGGTCCGGTGGGCCGCATGGCCGAGCGCAACGCGCTGCGCAACCCGCGCCGCACCGGCGCCACCGGCGCCGCCCTGATGATCGGCCTCGCCCTGGTCGCCTGCCTGTCGGTGGTCGGCTCCTCGATGGTGGCCTCGGCCACCGACCAGCTGGACAAGTCGGTCGGCGCGGACTTCATCGTGCAGGGCAACCAGCGCATCGTCCCGCAGGCGGAGCAGGCCATGCGGCAGTCGCCCGGCCTGGCGCACGTCACCCGCTACAAGGACCTCGACGCCACCCTGACCTCGCCCGACGGCAAGGCCGACACCGGCGGTGTCACGGCCGCCGACCCGTCCTACGCCGACGACCTGCGCCGCCCGGTCACCGCGGGCACCCTGAAGGACGCCTACGCCCCCGGCGCCATGTCGGTCGGCTCCGACTACGCCGACAAGCACCATGTCCACGTCGGCGACACCCTCACCGTCGCCTTCAAGGGCGGGAAGACGGCCCGGCTGAAGGTCGCCGCGATCACCAGCGACGACACCGCCATCGACCAGGGCGCCCGCTACCTGTCCATCGCCACCATGGAGAAGTACGTCCCCGCGGACCGCGTCCCGCCGAACATGATCATGTTCGCCAAGGCCGAGGACGGCAAGGAGACGCAGGCGTACGCCGCCCTGAAGAAGTCCCTGGAGCAGTACCCGCAGTACCAGGTGCGCGACCAGACCGACTACAAGCAGGAGCTGAAGGACCAGATCGGCCAGCTGCTGAACATGGTCTACGGCCTGCTCGCCCTCGCGATCATCGTCGCGGTACTGGGCGTGGTGAACACCCTCGCCCTCTCCGTGGTCGAGCGGACCCGGGAGATCGGCCTGATGCGGGCGATCGGCCTGTCCCGCCGGCAGCTGCGGCGCATGATCCGCATGGAGTCCGTGGTGATCGCCCTGTTCGGCGCGCTGCTCGGCCTGGGCCTGGGCATGGGCTGGGGCGCCACCGCCCAGAAGCTGCTGGCCCTGGAGGGCCTGGGCGTGCTGGACATCCCCTGGCCGACGATCATCGCAGTCTTCGTCGGCTCGGCCTTCGTGGGCCTGTTCGCCGCGCTGGTCCCCGCCTTCCGGGCGGGCCGGATGAACGTGCTCAACGCGATCGCGACCGACTAGGACGGCTGCGGACGACCGCGACCGACCAGGACGGACACGGATCCTGACGGCCGCGCACCGGACCCCTCGTGCACGGGGGTCACGGGGAGAGCCGCCCGGGGGCGGGAAGCCATGGGGGCTTCCCGCCCCCGGGTGCGTGCGCCCGCCGCCCGCGGGCCCCGTCCGTGTCGTGTGCCCGTTGCTCGTGTCATACACCCGTTCGATATCCGCCACGTTGTCCACAGGCCCGACCGCCCCCGCCCCGGCGACGTACGCTGAAGGAATCCCCGGCCCGTCCCCCGAGCCGGGCCCTTCGTGTTGCCCACCCCAGGACGGAAAGCCCCTCCATGAGCCTGCACGGTCTGCTCGACGCCGTCGTCAAGGACCCCGCCCTCGCGGAAGCGATCACCGCGGCCACGGACGGCAATCGCCCGCACGTCGACCTCGTCGGCCCGCCCGCGGCCCGCCCCCTGGCGATCGCCGCGCTGGCCCGCGAATCCGGCCGCCCGGTGCTCGCGGTGACGGCGACCGGCCGCGAGGCCGAGGACCTGGCGGCCGCCCTGCGCTCGCTGCTCCCGGAGGAGGGCGTCGCGGAGTACCCCTCCTGGGAGACGCTGCCGCACGAGCGGCTCAGCCCGCGCAGCGACACCGTGGGCCGCCGCCTGGCCGTGCTGCGCCGCCTGGCGCACCCGCGGCCCGACGACCCCGAGACCGGCCCGGTCTCCGTCGTCGTCGCCCCCGTGCGCTCGGTGCTCCAGCCGCAGGTCAAGGGCCTGGGCGACCTGGAGCCTGTCGCCCTGCGCACCGGCGAGAGCGCCGATCTGAACGCGGTGGTGGAAGCCCTGGCCGCCGCCGCGTACGCGCGCGTGGAGCTGGTCGAGAAGCGCGGCGAGTTCGCCGTGCGCGGCGGCATCCTCGACGTCTTCCCGCCCACCGAGGAACACCCCCTGCGCATCGAGTTCTGGGGCGACGACATCGAGGAGATCCGCTACTTCAAGGTCGCCGACCAGCGCTCCCTGGAGGTCGCCGAGCACGGCCTGTGGGCCCCGCCCTGCCGCGAGCTGCTGCTCACCGAGGACGTCCGCGCCCGCGCGCGTGCCCTGGCCGAGCGCCACCCGGAGCTGGGCGAGCTGCTCGGCAAGATCGCCGAGGGCATCGCGGTGGAGGGCATGGAGTCGCTCGCCCCGGTCCTCGTCGACGACATGGAGCTGCTGCTGGACGTGCTGCCCAAGGGCGCCATGGCCGTGGTGTGCGACCCGGAGCGGGTGCGCACCCGCGCCTTCGACCTGGTGGCCACCTCGCAGGAGTTCCTCCAGGCGTCCTGGGCGGCCACCGCGGGCGGCGGCGAGGCCCCCATCGACGTCGGCGCGGCCTCCCTGTGGTCCCTCGCCGACGTCCGGGACCGGGCGCGCGAGCTGGACATGATGTGGTGGTCCGTCTCGCCCTTCGCGGCCGACGAGAGCGCCTACGACACCGAGGGCGACGGCGACACCCTCAAGCTGGGCATGCACGCGCCCGACACCTACCGCGGCGACACCGCCAAGGCGCTCGCCGACACCAAGGGCTGGCTCGCCGAGGGCTGGCGCACCGTCTTCGTCACCGAGGGCCACGGCCCGGCCGCCCGCACGGTGGAGGTGCTGGGCGGCGAGGGCATCGCCGCCCGCCTGGACACGGACCTCGGCGCGGTGTCCCCGTCCGTGGTGCACGTGGCGTGCGGCTGCATCGACCACGGCTTCGTCGACCCCGGCCTGAAGCTGGCCGTGCTCACCGAGACCGACCTGTCCGGACAGCGCACCGCCAGCCGGGACGGCGCCCGGATGCCGGCCCGCCGCCGCAAGACCATCGACCCGCTCACCCTGGAGGCGGGCGACTACATCGTGCACGAGCAGCACGGCGTGGGCCGCTACATCGAGATGGTGCAGCGCACCGTGCAGGGCGCCACCCGCGAGTATCTGGTGGTCGAGTACGCCCCGGCCAAGCGCGGCCAGCCCGGCGACCGCCTCTACATCCCCACCGACCAGCTGGAGCAGATCACCAAGTACGTCGGCGGCGAGGCCCCCACGCTGCACCGGCTCGGCGGCGCCGACTGGACCAAGACCAAGGCGCGCGTGAAGAAGGCGGTCAAGGAGATCGCCGCCGACCTGATCAAGCTGTACTCCGCCCGGATGGCGGCCCCCGGGCACTCCTTCGGCACCGACACGCCCTGGCAGCGCGAGCTGGAGGACGCCTTCCCGTACGCGGAGACGCCCGACCAGCTGACCACCATCGCCGAGGTCAAGGAGGACATGGAGAAGTCGGTCCCGATGGACCGCCTGATCTGCGGCGACGTGGGGTACGGCAAGACGGAGATCGCGGTCCGCGCCGCCTTCAAGGCCGTCCAGGACGGCAAGCAGGTCGCGGTCCTGGTCCCCACCACCCTGCTGGTCCAGCAGCACTTCGGCACCTTCTCCGAGCGCTACGCGCAGTTCCCGGTGAAGGTGAAGGCGCTCTCCCGCTTCCAGACCGACACCGAGGCGAAGGCGGTCCTCGAAGGGCTGCGCGAGGGCTCGGTCGACGTCGTCATCGGCACCCACCGGCTGTTCGCCTCCGAGACCAGGTTCAAGGACCTGGGCCTGGTCATCGTCGACGAGGAGCAGCGCTTCGGCGTCGAGCACAAGGAGCAGCTGAAGAAGCTGCGCGCCAACGTCGACGTGCTGACGATGTCCGCGACCCCGATCCCGCGCACCCTGGAGATGGCGGTCACCGGCATCCGCGAGATGTCCACGATCACCACCCCGCCCGAGGAGCGTCACCCGGTGCTGACCTTCGTCGGGCCGTACGAGGAGAAGCAGATCGGCGCGGCCGTCCGCCGCGAACTGCTGCGCGAGGGCCAGGTCTTCTACATCCACAACCGGGTGGAGTCCATCGACCGGGCCGCCGCCCGGCTGCGCGAGATCGTCCCCGAGGCGCGGATCGCCACCGCCCACGGCCAGATGTCCGAACAGGCCCTGGAGCAGGTCGTGGTGGACTTCTGGGAGAAGCGGTTCGACGTGCTGGTCTCCACGACGATCGTCGAGTCCGGCATCGACATCTCCAACGCCAACACCCTGATCGTGGAGCGCGGCGACAACTTCGGCCTCTCCCAGCTGCACCAGCTGCGCGGCCGGGTGGGCCGCGGCCGCGAGCGCGGCTACGCCTACTTCCTCTACCCGCCGGAGAAGCCGCTCACGGAGACCGCGCACGAGCGGCTGGCCACCATCGCCCAGCACACCGAGATGGGCGCGGGCATGTATGTGGCGATGAAGGACCTGGAGATCCGCGGCGCCGGAAACCTGCTGGGCGGCGAGCAGTCCGGCCATATCGCGGGCGTCGGCTTCGACCTGTACGTGCGGATGGTCGGGGAGGCGGTGGCGGACTACCGGCGGCAGCTGGAGACCGGTGAGGTCGAGGAGGAGGCGCCGCTGGAGGTCAAGATCGAGCTCCCGGTCGACGCGCACGTCCCGCACGACTACGCGCCCGGCGAGCGGCTGCGCCTCCAGGCGTACCGGGCCATCGCCTCGGCCAATACGGAGGAGGACATCAAGGCCGTCCGCGAGGAGCTGACCGACCGTTACGGCAAGCTGCCCGAGCCGGTGGAGAACCTGCTGCTGGTGGCCGGGCTGCGGATGTTCGCCCGCGCCTGCGGGGTCGGTGAGATCGTGCTCCAGGGCGCCAACATCCGCTTCGCGCCGGTGGAGCTGCGCGAGTCCCAGGAGCTGCGGCTGAAGCGGCTCTACCCGGGCGCGCTGCTCAAACCGGCCGCCCACCAGGTGCTGGTCCCGCGCCCGAAGACCGCGAAGGTCGGCGGCAAGCCGCTGGTCGGCCGGGAACTGCTGGCCTGGGTGGGCGAGTTCCTGACCTCCGTGCTCGGGTCGTAACACTCGATACGCCCCATCTGCTCCTTTTGCCTCTGTGCGCCCCAAGTGGGGCGCACATCTTCCTGGTTACGTTGGGCACAGACAAGTCAGGCCCGCACGTACCAGGGGCGGGCCGCGCAGGACAAGGCAAGGGGAGGGCCCATGGGCGTAGAGGTGTGTCGGGAAGCCGGTCGGAGGGGAGCGGGCCGGGTGATATCCCGTCCGCTCGTGCGCGGTGGCGCGGCGGTGTGCGCCGTCGCGGCCCTCACCTTCGTCGCCGGCTGCAAGAGCGACGACGCGCACAGCGCCGGGCCCGCCACGCGCAGCGGCGCACCGGCGGCCCCGGCCCCGTCGTCGGACGGACACTCCGTCAGCCCGCTGGCCAACCCGGACGGGACCAAGCCGGGCCTGGCGCCGCTGACCAGCGACAGCGACCGGGCCGCGGCCCGCAAGCTCATCCAGACCGTGACGACGAAGGGCCGCGGCCCGAAGACCGGCTACTCCCGCGACAAGTTCGGGTACGCCTGGATGGACACGGCCCCCGGCGTCCCCTGGTCGCACAACGGCTGCGACACGCGCAACGACCTGCTCAAGCGCGACGGCCAGAACCTCAGCTACCGCAAGGGCTCCAACTGCGTGGTCGTCTCCATGACCCTGCACGACCCGTACACGGGCAAGACCATCCAGTGGACCAAGGCGCACGCCACCACCGTCCAGATTGACCATGTGATGCCGCTGTCCTACGACTGGCAGATGGGCGCCGCGCACTGGACGAAGGACAAGCGCGAGCAGATCGCCAACGACCCGCTCAACCTCATCCCGGCCGACGGCCCGGCCAACTCCTCCAAGAGCGACTCCGGCCCGGCGACCTGGCTGCCGCCGAGCAAGGACGTCCGGTGCTCGTACAGCGTGCGGTTCGCGCAGGTCTCCCTGAAGTACAAGCTGCCGGTGACGACCGCCGACAAGCAGATGATGCTGAAGCAGTGCGGCGGCTGAGCCCGGCCGCGTGAGCGCCCGCGCCCCGGACCCGGGAGCCGGGGCGCGCATGACGCGGACTCAGGGCCCGTACGGACCGCGGTAGGGATTCCCGTACGGGCCCGGGGCCGCGGCACCCCCCGGCACCGCCCCGTAGACCCCGGCCCCCGCCCCGTGCGCCTGCGGTGCCGGAGCCGCGCCCGCGGCCCGCCGGTCGAACATCGCGAGGAGCAGCATCAGCGTCGCCGCCAGCAGGCACAGGATGATGACGATGCCGAGCACCGCGTCGCCGTCGTCCTGGTCGGGCAGGACGCTCATCCAGGTCACCGTCACCCCCTCGTACAGGGCGAACGCGGCGAACGCGGCCCAGTCCGACCCGCGCCGCCGCCGGATCGCCACATACAGGAACGGCACCCACACCAGCAGGCCCAGCGAACCCCAGACCAGCACCGACCAGGCGATCCGCTGGAGCCAGCCCGCCTCCAGACGCTTTTCCATCCCAACCCCCCACCCATCCGCCGCGATCGGGCGGCCACGAAGCAGGGGGCAAGATTAAGCCACGGAACGGCACCCGTACTCTGCTCCGCAGGACACACACGCGCGGTCCGGGCACCTACGCGCCCGCGCGCAGAACAGGGGTGGGGGATGGCCGGACACCGGCAGTCCAGGAAGCGCAGATACATCACATGGACGGTGGCGGGGGCCGCCGTCGTCGCGGGCGGCGGGATCGCGGCGCAGACCTCGATGGCCGCGACGAGCTGGCCCGCGCAGAAGACGTACACCGGCCGCGCCTTCGACACCTGCACCGCGCCCTCGCTGAACGCCATGAAGGCGTGGCGCGCCGACGGCTACTACGGCGCCGCCGCCGTCTACATCGGCGGCAAGAACCGCGGCTGCGCCCAGCCCAACCTCACCGCCTCCTGGGTGAAGTCGGTCAGCTCCGCGGGCTGGAAGCTCATCCCGCTCTACGTCGGCGCCCAGCCGCCCTGCCAGAAGAGCGCCAACCCGGAGAAGCTCACCGCCGCCAACGCCAGGACGCTGGGCACCGCCGACGCCAAGGACGCCGTGGCCAAGGCGAAGGCCCTCGGGATGAAGGCCGGCAGCCCGGTCTACCTCGACATGGAGCCGTACGCCGTCACGGACAAGGCGTGCAACGACGCGGTGCTGGCCTACGTCCGCGCCTTCGGCAAGCAGTTGCGCGCCCAGACGTACCGCTCGGGCTTCTACGGCTTCAGCAGCTCCAGCGCCAAGGCGATCGCCACCGCGAGCGACAAGACCGATCTGCCCGGCAACCTCTGGTACGCGCTGTGGGACAAGAAGGAGACCACCACCGCGGACTGGCCCTGGGGCAGGACGCAGTTCACCGATCACAGCCGCGCCCACCAGTACCTGGTGAACAGCAAGGAGACCCGGCGCGGCTACACCCTCACCGTCGACCGCGACGCGTGGGACGCCCCGGTGGCGATCACCGGCTGATCCGCCGGCCGGGGGAGAGCGGCGCGACGGTGCCCGAAGTGGCGGTGAATCGTTGGTCCAATGGCTTGGCCGGAGCACGGCCGCTGCCTACTATCGATCACCGCAAGACTTTGTGCACCGTCGCACAATCCCCACCCAGGGAGGCCCCCTTGCACCGCCGCCGTCGCACCGCGCTCGCCCTGTCCGCCGCGATCGTCGCGGCGGCCCCCGTCCTCACCGCCTGCGGCAGCGAGGCGCATCCCGGCGCCGCGGCCGTGGTGGGCGGGCAGCGGATCACCGTCGCACAGCTCCAGAGCCGGGTGGACGAGGTGCGCCGGGCGCAGCGGGCGGCGGTGGCCGACGAGACGCAGTACCAGCAGGCCGTCGCCCGCACCGGCACGCTGAACCGGGACACCCTGCACCAGATGGTGCTCGACCGGGTCCTGGACCGCACGGCGCGGGACGAGGGCGTCACCGTCACCCCGCGCGAGGTGCAGCAGCTGCGTTCCGGACTCGAACAGCAGGCGGGCGGCGCCAAGGCGCTGGAGACGGCCTGGCTCCAGCAGTACGGGGTGCCGCCGCAGCGCCTGGACGACAACCTCCGCCTCCAGGTGGAGGCGCAGAAGGTGGCGGCGAAGCTGCACACGGACCCCAGCCGCCCCGAGTTCTGGAACGCGCTGTCCGCCACCTCCGGGAAACTGGGCGTCGACCTGAATCCGCGCTACGGGGCCTGGGACGTGCGGAAGGGCGGCGTCGCCGCGAAGACCCCGTGGCTGCGGGACGTCTCGGCGCCCGCCGCCCAGCAGCCGGCCTGATCCCGGGACCGCACCGGCGCCCTGGCCGCGACACGGGCGCCGGTGCGCCCCCGGACCTGTGGACAAGCGCCTGTGGACAACTTCCGGGGCCGTCGGCGGGGTGCGTTACGTTCGAAGCGTGAACACGACCTCTGCCCCCGCCGCCGAGCCGGGCGCCGCCGCACCCGGCCGCATCGTCCTGCTGACCACCAGCCACCGGGTCGCCCCCGGACTGCTGTCCTGGCCCGCCTGGCAGGCGCTGCGCACGGCCGACCGGGTGCTGTGCGCGGACGCGGCGCACCCGCAGCTGCCGTATCTGCGCGAGGCGGGCATCACCGTGGCCGAGGCGTCCCCGACCGCCGAGGAGCTGGTGGCGGCCTGCGCGGGCGGCCGTACGGCGGTGGTCGTCGCCACCGGTGAGGGTGAGCCCGCGCTCACCGACGGGCTCGCCCGGCTCGCCGGATCCGGTCGCGTCTCCATGCCGGAGCTGGAGCTGCTGCCCGCCTCCTACGACCTGCCCGGCGCCCGGCTGCTCGACCTCGTCCAGGTCATGGACCGCATCCGTGTGGAGTGCCCCTGGTCGGCGCAGCGGACCCACCGGGGCCTGGCCAAGTACGCCATCGAGGAGGCGTACGAGCTGGTGGAGGCGATCGAGGACGGCGACCGGGACGAGCTGCGCGAGGAGCTGGGCGACGTCCTGCTCCAGGTCGTCTTCCACGCCCGGATCGCCGAGGAGGACCCGGAGGAGCCGTTCTCCGTCGACGATGTGGCGGGCGGGATCGTCGCCAAGCTGATCCACCGCCATCCGCATGTCTTCGGCGAGGAGACGGCCGCGACCCCGGAGGAGGTCAAGGAGCACTGGCTGCGCACCAAGGCCGAGGAGAAGCAGCGCACCTCCGTCACGGAGGGCGTCCCCCTCCACCAGCCGGGCCTGGCCCTCGCGGCGAAGCTGGCGTCCCGGGTGCGCACCGCGGGTCTGGACGTGCCGCTGCCCCGGGGCGAGGGCATCGGCTACGAGCTGCTGGCCCTGGCCGCCCGCGCCGAGGCGGAGGGCGTCGACCCGGAGGCGGCCCTGAGAGCGGCGGCCCGAGCGTACCGGGACGCCATCAGGCAGAAGGAGACCGCCTGAGCCCCCGGCCCGGCCCCGGCAGCCGCCCGCCGCCGACCGCTCCCCGGCCACCGGCTTCCGGGCCCCGGGCCTCCCCGTCTCCACCTCACCCGTCTCCACCTCACCCGTCTCCACCTCACGCGTCTCCACCCCACCCGCCCCCGGCGGCTACTGTCGGCCCATGCACGACCAGCCGCCCGCCGCCTCCTCCACTCCGTCCGATCTCCCGCCGCCCCTGTTCACCTGGGAGTTCGCGAGCGATCCGTACCCGGCGTACGCCTGGCTGCGGGAGCACGCCCCCGTGCACCGCACCCGGCTGCCCAGCGGAGTGGAGGCATGGCTGGTCACCCGGTACGCCGACGCCCGGCAGGCCCTGGCCGACCCCCGGCTCTCCAAGAACCCGGCCCACCACGACGAGCCCGCGCACGCCAAGGGCAAGACCGGCATCCCCGGCGAGCGCAAGGCCGAGCTGATGACGCATCTGCTCAACATCGACCCGCCGGACCACACCCGGCTGCGACGTCTGGTCAGCAAGGCGTTCACCCCCCGCAGGGTCGCCGAGTTCGCGCCGCGCGTGCAGGAGCTGGCGGACGGCCTCATCGCGTCCTTCGCCGGGCGCGGCACCGCAGACCTCATCCACGAGTTCGCGTTCCCGCTGCCCATCTACGCCATCTGCGACCTGCTCGGCGTCCCGCGCGAGGACCAGGACGACTTCCGGGACTGGGCGGGCATGATGATCCGTCACGGCAAGGGCCCCCGGGGCGGAGTGGCCCGGTCGGTGAAGAAGATGCGCGGCTATCTGGCCGAGCTGATCCACCGCAAGCGGGCCGCCCTGCCCGCCGAACCGGAGCCGGGCGAGGACCTCATCTCCGGGCTCATCCGCGCCTCCGACCACGGCGAGCACCTCACGGAGAACGAGGCCGCCGCGATGGCGTTCATCCTTCTCTTCGCCGGTTTCGAGACGACCGTCAACCTCATCGGCAACGGCATGTACGCCCTGCTCACCCACCCCGGTCAGCGGGCGCGGCTCCAGGAGTCGCTGGCCGCGGGGGAGAGCGGACTGCTGGAGACCGGCGTCGAGGAGCTGCTGCGCTACGACGGGCCGGTGGAGCTGGCCACCTGGCGGTTCGCCACCCGGGCGCTCACGCTCGGCGGACAGGACATCGCCGCGGGCGATCCGGTGCTGGTGGTGCTGGCCGCCGCCGACCGCGACCCGGAGCGGTTCTCCCACCCCGACACGCTCGACCTCGCCCGCGGCGACAACCAGCACCTGGGGTACGGGCACGGCATCCACTACTGCCTGGGCGCCCCGCTCGCCCGCCTGGAGGGGCAGACCGCGCTGGCCACCCTGCTGACCCGGCTGCCGGACCTGCGTCTCGACGCGGAACCGGCCGAACTGCGCTGGCGCGGCGGGCTCATCATGCGCGGACTGCGGACTCTCCCGGTCGGCTTCACCCCCGTCCCGGTTCCCGCCCCTGCCCCCGCCGCCGCCCCGGCCCCCGCCCCCGGGACGACCACCGGGAACGGCCCCGTTCCCGGGCGCTGACGGCGGTGAACATGACGCGTGTTCAACTATGTGATGTTCATGTGATCTGCGCGGCATGAACTTGTGACAAGTGATCGTCACCCGATACTTTCACCCATCAGCGTGACGCCGGGGCCCTCCCGTCCCGCCGCCGCGCCGTCACTGCCGTCGTGCGAAAGGTCTCCAGATGCTCTCCGGGAACGGTCGTCACCGTCGCCCCCGCCAGGCTCCGGCCCTCCTCGTCGCCGCCGGAGTGACCGGCTCGGCCATCGCCATCCCGCTGGTCGCCGCGTCCGGCGCCAGCGCCGCCGACGGCACCACCTGGGACAAGGTGGCGCAGTGCGAGACCGGCGGCTCCTGGAGCGCCGACAACGGCCACGGCTACTACGGCGGCCTGATGCTCACCCAGGACGACTGGGAGGCGTACGGCGGCCTCTCCTACGCGGCCAGCGCCGACCAGGCCAGCCGCTCCCAGCAGATAGCCGTGGCCGAGAAGATCCTCGCCGACAAGGGGCCCGGCACCTGGCACACCTGCGGGCTGCTGGCCGGGCTCACCAAGAGTTCCGGTACGGCCGACGTCGACACGGGCGTGGGCGGCGACTCCTCGACGTCCGGCGACGGATCCACCTCGTCGGACAAGGACGGCAAGGGCGACAAGGGAGATAAGGAAGGCAAGGGGGACAAGGACGACAAGGGGTCCACCTCGTCCGGAACCTCCGGCTCCACGGGCAAGGGCGGTGACTCCGGCGGCTCCGGCGGCTCCGACGCGTCCGGGAAGCCTCGTACCGGCGAGGGCGGTCTGTCCGACTCGCCCCAGGACGCCGACAACTCATCCGGTTCGTCCGGCTCTTCGCCGGACACCACCCAAACGCCCGGATCCTCGCACGGGACCGACGCGTCGCACGGCGCCACCACCGGACCGTCCGACGGCCCTTCCTCGCCCGCGAAGACGGGCGGTCCGGCCGGGTCCGGCACCTCTCACGGCACCGGCACGCCCGACGCCACCTCGTCCACGGGCACCGGGGACCAGGATCGTGACAACTCCGGCGATGCGGACAACTACGTCCAGGACATCGGCTCTTCGGCGCTCGTCGACACCGGCGCGCTCGGCTCCGGCGGCCGCCACCGCGGCGGCAGCGCCGACGAGGGCGCGACAGGCGGCGCCGCGGACGCCACGGGCGGGCGGCACGCCTCCGGGGGCGGCGGCGCGCACGCCTCGTCCGCCGACTCCTACACCGTGCGCACCGGCGACTCGCTCACGTCCATCGCCGACTCCTTCGGCCTGCACGGCGGGTGGCACACGCTCTATGACGCCAACAAGGGCGCCATCGGGGCCGACCCGGACCACATCGTCGCCGGTCAGAGCCTGGATGTCCCCACCGAAAACGCCCAAAAGTAGCGGGAGTTCACGTCACACTTCGCCTTGTATGTCCTATTCGGTGAAAGTGTGGGATGAGTCTCAGAAGCCCTGATCGTCTTTGAAATCCGGCGGATCACCTGTCTACGGTCATGACCGCTCGCCACCGCGAGCCCCGGCTGCCGCAACGCCGAATCCTGCCAGCGGCCGTACGGGAACAGTCGTCGCGTCAAGCGCCGCAGGCAGGAGCGGGGGACCCAAGGTAAGTGCCGCGCCGGGCAGTTGACCGGAGCGGCTGGGGGTGAAGCCGTGCCTCTCGGAAGGCACGGCCGGGCAACTCAACCGGCCCGAACCCGACAGCTCACCTCGCAGGCGTCGGTGAGGGGATCCTTCCATGCTGTTTTCCGGCAAGGGCAAGCACCGTCGTCCGTCCAAGGCCACTCGCGCCATCGCACTCGCCGGTGTCACCGGCGTCGCCGTCGCCGGTCCGCTGATGGCGGCCGGCAACGCCTCCGCCGCCACCGCCTCCGAGTGGGACGCGGTCGCCCAGTGCGAGTCCGGCGGCAACTGGTCGATCAACACCGGCAACGGCTTCTACGGCGGCGTCCAGTTCACCAACTCCACCTGGGCCGCCTTCGGTGGCACCGCCTACGCCCCGCGCGCCGACCTGGCCAGCAAGTCCCAGCAGATCGCCATTGCCGAGAAGGTCCTCGCGGGCCAGGGCAAGGGCGCCTGGCCGGTGTGCGGCAAGGGCCTGTCCGGCGCCGCGTACTCGGGCGGCAGCTCCTCGTCGTCCTCCTCTTCCTCGTCGTCCTCGTCGTCTTCTTCCTCCTCCTCTTCGTCGTCCTCCTCTTCGTCGTCCTCGTCGAAGAAGAGCAGCACCACGACCCGCTCCACCGAGCAGCAGGCCGCGGGCCGCTCCGCCGACCGCCCGGCGCCGAAGAAGACCGTCACCACCCCCACCGGCAAGAAGGTGAAGAAGGGCGACGGCGAGTACAAGGTGACCGCCGGCGACTCGCTCAGCTCCATCGCCGCCGCCCACCACGTCCAGGGCGGCTGGGAGAAGCTCTTCCAGCTGAACAAGGACATCGTCGACGACGCCGACCTCATCTACCCGGGCCAGCAGCTGCACCTGAAGTAAGGCGCGGCGGCCACCGCCCCACCCCCCCCGTCCCCACGGGCTCCCCGCCCCGGCGCGTTCTCCCCCGTACGCGCCGGGGCGGGGGCATTTCACCTTCCGTTCGGACCCCCGTTCCCGTCTTCTTTGTTCCGTGCTGAAACAATGTGTACGGTCACTCTGTCCACGGGACGGTCGGTCGGCCGGTCGGCGGCCCGGGACGGTTAGGCTCTAGTCGCTCGGCTCACAAGCCCCGCACTTTCAGCGTCACATCCACGAAGGAGATGCTCGTGCCGTCCATCGACGTCGTCGTAGCCCGGGAAATCCTGGACTCCCGAGGCAACCCCACGGTCGAGGTCGAGGTCGGCCTCGACGACGGCAGCACGGGTCGTGCCGCCGTCCCCTCCGGCGCCTCCACGGGCGCCTTCGAGGCCATCGAGCTGCGTGACGGTGACCCCAACCGTTACCAGGGCAAGGGCGTCGAGAAGGCCGTCCTCGCCGTCATCGAGCAGATCGGCCCGGAGCTCGTCGGCTACGACGCCACCGAGCAGCGCCTGATCGACCAGGCCATGTTCGACCTGGACGCGACCGACAACAAGGGCTCGCTCGGCGCCAACGCCATCCTCGGCGTCTCCCTCGCCGTCGCGCACGCCGCCTCCGAGGCGTCCGACCTCCCGCTCTTCCGCTACCTGGGCGGCCCCAACGCGCACCTGCTCCCGGTGCCGATGATGAACATCCTGAACGGCGGCTCGCACGCCGACTCCAACGTGGACATCCAGGAGTTCATGATCGCCCCGATCGGCGCGGAGTCCTTCTCCGAGGCCCTGCGCTGGGGTGCCGAGGTCTACCACACCCTCAAGAAGGTCCTGAAGAACAAGGGTCTGGCCACCGGTCTGGGCGACGAGGGCGGCTTCGCCCCGAACCTGGGCTCCAACCGCGAGGCCCTGGACCTGATCCTGGAAGCGATCAAGGAAGCCGGTTACACCCCCGGCGAGCAGATCGCCCTCGCGCTCGACGTCGCCGCCTCCGAGTTCTACAAGGACGGCAAGTACCTCTTCGAGGGCAAGGAGCGTTCCGCCGCCGAGATGACGGAGTACTACGAGGAGCTGGTCGCGGCCTACCCGCTGGTCTCCCTGGAGGACCCGCTGTTCGAGGACGACTGGGCCGGCTGGAAGGTCCTCACCGACCGTCTCGGCGAGAAGGTCCAGATCGTCGGTGACGACCTGTTCGTCACCAACCCCGAGCGCCTGGCCCGCGGTATCGAGGAGGGCAGCGCCAACGCCCTGCTGGTGAAGGTGAACCAGATCGGTTCGCTCACCGAGACCCTGGACGCCGTCGAGCTGGCCCAGCGCAACGGCTTCAAGTGCATGATGTCGCACCGCTCCGGCGAGACCGAGGACGTCACCATCGCCGACCTCGCCGTCGCCACCAACTGCGGCCAGATCAAGACCGGCGCCCCGGCCCGCTCCGAGCGCGTCGCCAAGTACAACCAGCTGCTGCGCATCGAGGAGATCCTCGACGACGCCGCGGTGTACGCCGGCCGCAGCGCGTTCCCGCGTTTCAAGGGCTGAGCCGCGCGCCGGCCGAGCCCGTAAAAAGGTGAGGCCGAAGCCAGTCGTCCGTACGTCCCCGCACCCGGTCCCGTACCGTGTCCGGGGACGTACGCACGTGTGAGCGGGCATGGACGGCATGCGCGGGGCAGGAACGGGAGGCGCGACGATGGCCGTGAAGGACCGGGACCGGTTCTCCACCGCGACCAGGCTCAGGCTGCTCGGTGAGCAGACCGCGGCCCGGGTCTATCGCTCCCAGACCCGGCGGCAGGCCCGCCGCTCCCGGCTCACCGGGCGCGCCGCGCTGCTCGCGCTCGTCGTCTGCTCGCTGGTGGTCGCCCTGGCGTACCCGATGCGCCAGTACGTCGCCCAGCGCGCCGACATCGCCGATCTGAGGCGGCAGAAGCAGCAGGCCCGCGAGCGGGTCGAGCAGTTGCGCGACCAGAAGGCGCGCTGGCAGGACGACGCCTACGCCCAGCAGCAGATCCGGCAGCGGCTGCACTACGTACTGCCCGGCGAGACCGGTTTCACCGTGGTCGACCCGGGCCCGGCCAAGCAGTCCCGCGCCGAGCAGGGGTCGGCCCGCCGCCCCTGGTACACCAACGTCTGGTACGGGGTCGACAAGTCCGACGCCGCCCGCCAGTGAACCGACAGAGAGACTTCCCCACAGGCATGGAAACGCCCCCGCCGCCCACCGAGCGCACCGAACCCACCGACGCGGACGTCGCGGCCTTCCGGCAGCAGCTCGGCCGGCCGCCGCGCGGACTGCGCGCCATCGCGCACCGCTGCCCGTGCGGTCAGCCGGACGTCGTGGAGACGGCCCCCCGGCTGCCCGACGGCACGCCCTTTCCGACGCTGTACTACCTGACGTGCCCGCGGGCCGCCTCGGCGATCGGCACGCTGGAGGCCGACGGCGTCATGAAGGAGATGACCGAGCGGCTGGCGAGCGATCCGGAGCTGGCGGCGGCCTACCGGGCGGCGCACGAGGACTACATCCGGCGCCGGGACGAGATCGAGGAGCTGACGGGCTTTCCGAGCGCGGGCGGCATGCCCGACCGGGTCAAGTGCCTGCATGTCCTGGTCGCCCACTCGCTGGCCGCCGGACCCGGCGTGAACCCGCTGGGCGACGAGGCCATCGCGATGCTGCCCGAGTGGTGGCGCAAGGGCCCGTGCGTGACCGTGCCCGAGGACCACACGGATCACGCGAACCACACGGATCACGCGGACCGCACGGACCGCACGGACCGCACGGAGGGGGACGCATGACCAGGGTGGCCGCCGTCGACTGCGGGACGAACTCCATCCGTCTGCTCGTCGCGGACGCGAATCCGGAAACCGGCGAACTGGTCGACCTCGACCGGCGTATGACGATCGTGCGGCTCGGCCAGGGCGTCGACCGCACCGGCCGGCTCGCCCCCGAGGCGCTGGCGCGCACCTTCGCGGCCTGCCGGGAGTACGCGCAGGTCATCAAGGAGTACGGCGCCGAGCGGCTGCGGTTCGTGGCCACCTCCGCCTCCCGGGACGCGGAGAACCGGGACGAGTTCGTGCGCGGCGTGGTGGACATCCTGGGTGTGGAGCCCGAGGTGATCTCCGGCGACCAGGAGGCGGAGTTCTCGTTCACGGGTGCGACGAAGGAGCTGACGGGGCGTACGGATCTGGCCACCCCGTTCCTGGTGGTGGACATCGGCGGCGGCTCCACGGAGTTCGTCGTGGGCGACGACCGGGTGCGCGCCGCCCGCTCGGTGGACGTGGGCTGTGTGCGGATGACCGAGCGTCACCTGGTCCGCGACGGGGTGGTGACCGATCCGCCCACCGAGGAGCAGATCGCCGCCGTACGGGCCGACATCGAGGCGGCCCTGGACCTGGCCGAGCGGTCGGTGCCGCTGCGCGAGGCGCGCACCCTGGTGGGCCTGGCCGGTTCGGTGACCACGGTGTCGGCCGTCGCGCAGGAACTGCCCGCCTACGACTCGGCCCGCATCCACCACTCCCGCGTCTCCCTGGACCGGGTCCGCGAGATCACAAGTGCGCTGCTCCGCGCCACCCACGCCGAGCGCGCCGCCATCCCCTCGCTGCACCCGGGCCGCGTCGACGTGATCGGCGCGGGCGCCCTGGTCCTGCTGGCCGTGATGGAGCGTGTCGGTGCCACGGAGGTCGTGGTGAGCGAGCACGACATCCTCGACGGGATCGCCTGGTCCGTGGCGTAGCCCGGCCGGCCCGGCGCACCCCCGTTCCTACCCATGGGTAACCTCTGCTGAGCAGGCGCGACAACGCATGAGCGGGCCGGGGCGGGGGTTCCGGGCGGACGGATGACGCGCCGTCGGAAAACTTCGTGAAGTTCTTCACAAGGAATTCGGTCCGGCAGGGCGATCCGGGCCCTCCGGCGGCCCCGCGGAGGGGGTTTGCGGGGCGCGGAAGGTGTTCGGGGGAGTGTCCGGACGGGGTCCCGTGAGAGGGTCCTGCGGCGGTCCTCCGGAGCCTTCCGGGGATCGGAGCGGCAGCTCACGCGCCCTTGACAACGTCCCAAGTCGCCCATCGGTTCGCTTCCACGATCATGATCTGCGTCACGAGGGGCGCGGAGTTTAACACAGGGCCTCCCGAAGCTTGTGAAGGGGCGCACGAGGCACCCCCCGGGAACAGGTGGATACTCGATGCCATGAGCACCACGGAGCGTCCCAGGATCCTCGTAGTAGGCGGTGGGTACGTAGGCCTGTACGCAGCTCGGCGCATTCTCAAGAAGATGCGCTACGGAGAGGCGACCGTCACGGTCGTCGACCCCCGGTCGTACATGACCTACCAGCCCTTCCTCCCCGAAGCCGCCGCCGGCAGCATCTCCCCGCGGCACGTCGTCGTCCCCTTGCGGCGCGTGCTCCCCAAGGCGGAGGTCCTCACCGGCCGGGTCACCACCATCGACCAGGACCGCAAGGTCGCCACGATCGCCCCGCTGGTGGGCGAGGCGTACGAGCTGCCGTTCGACTACCTGGTCATCGCCATGGGCGCGGTCTCCCGCACCTTCCCGATCCCCGGCCTCGCCGAGCAGGGCATCGGCATGAAGGGCATCGAGGAGTCCATCGGCCTGCGCAACCACGTCCTCGAACAGCTCGACAAGGCCGCCTCGACCACCGACGAGGAGATCCGCCGCAAGGCGCTCACCTTCGTCTTCGTCGGCGGCGGCTTCGCCGGCGCGGAGACCATCGGCGAGGTCGAGGACATGGCCCGGGACGCGGCCAAGTACTACACCAACGTGTCCCGCGAGGACATGCGCTTCATCCTGGTCGACGCCGCCGACAAGATCCTCCCCGAGGTCGGCCCCAAGCTCGGCCAGTACGGCAAGGAGCACCTGGAGAGCCGCGGTGTGGAGATCTACCTCTCCACCTCCATGGACTCCTGCGTCGACGGCCACGTGGTGCTGAAGAACGGCCTGGAGGTCGACTCCAACACCATCGTGTGGACGGCCGGCGTCAAGCCCAACCCGGTGCTGTCCCGCTTCGGTCTGCCGCTCGGCCCGCGCGGTCACGTCGACTGCGCGCCGACGCTCCAGGTGCAGGGCACCGACTACATCTGGGCCGCGGGCGACAACGCCCAGGTGCCGGACCTGGTCGGCCGCAAGGCGGGCAACGAGAACGCCTGGTGCCCGCCGAACGCCCAGCACGCGCTGCGCCAGGCCAAGGTCCTCGGCGACAACGTGATCTCCGGTATGCGGGGCTTCCGGCAGAAGGACTACAGCCACGCCAACAAGGGCGCGGTCGCGGGCCTCGGCCTGCACAAGGGCGTCGCGATGATCGTCATGGGCAAGATGAAGATCAAGCTCAAGGGCCGTCTCGCCTGGTACATGCACCGCGGCTACCACGGTCTGGCCATGCCGACCTGGAACCGGAAGATCCGCATCTTCGCGGACTGGACCCTCGGCATGTTCCTCAAGCGCGAGGTCGTCTCGCTGGGCGCCATGGAGAACCCCCGCGAGGAGTTCTACGAGGCCGCCAAGCCCGCCCCGGTCCCCGCGCAGAAGACCGAGGAGAAGGCCAAGGCGTCCTGACGCCCGGCCCGAACACCCTCTGCCGAAGGGGCCGCCCGCCATCCGTGGTGCGGGCGGCCCCTTCGGCGTGTCCGGCCCCGGCCCGCCCGGCGCCGCCCCCAATACGTGGTCGCTGCAACTACTTTGCCCGTTCATGACCCGCTTGCGGGACTGCGCCAGGGCCCTCGCGGTGTTTACGTGGTGGATGACATCCGGCGTTCGCCGTCACGGAGGTGTGCACCATGCCCGACGCCGCGCTGCGGCTCACAAGACTCCTCGAACAGCTGCTGGGAGCACCGCTCCCGGTGCGCATCCGCGCCTGGGACGGCACGGAGGCGGGCCCGCCCGGCGCCCCCGTGCTCGTCGTCCGCAACCGCCGCGCCCTGCGCCGCCTGCTGTTCAAACCCGGCGAACTGGGCCTGGCCCGCGCCTGGGTCGCCGGTGACCTCACCGTGGACGGCGACCTCTACACCGCCCTCGGCCTGCTCTCCGGGCTGATCTGGGACCGCGGCGAGGACAGCCGCGGCCTGGCCGCCGCCCTGCGCGACCCGTCGGTGCGCTCCGCGGTCGCGGGCCTGGTGAAGATGGCGGGCCCGCCGCTGCCGCCCGCCCCGCCCGCCGAGGAGGTCCGCCGCCCCGGCCACCTGCACACCAAACGCACCGACAAGCGCGCCATCAGTCACCACTACGACGTCGGCAACGACTTCTACGAGCTCGTCCTCGGCCCCTCCATGGTGTACTCCTGCGCCTACTGGCCGGCCCCCGAGCCCGGCGCCACCCTCGAACAGGCGCAGCACGACAAGCTCGAACTCATCTCCCGCAAGCTGGACCTGAAGCCCGGCCGGCGCCTGCTCGACGTCGGCTGCGGCTGGGGCTCCATGGCCGTCCACGCGGCCCGCGAGCACGGCGTGAGCGTCGTCGGCGTCACCCTCTCCCAGGAGCAGGCGGCCTACGCCAGGAAGCGCGTCGCCGACGAGGGGCTGACCGACCGGGTGGAGATCCGCGTCCAGGACTACCGGGACGTGAGCGACGGACCGTACGACGCCATCTCCTCCATCGGCATGGCCGAACACGTCGGCGCCGAACGCTATCTGGAGTACGCCGCCGATCTGCATGCCCTGCTCAAGCCCGGCGGGCGGCTGCTCAACCACCAGATCGCCCGCCGTCCGCAGCGCGACGAGTCGGCGTACCGGGTGGACGAGTTCATCGACGCCTACGTCTTCCCGGACGGCGAGCTCGCGCCCGTCGGCACCACCGTCACGCAGCTGGAGCGCGCCGGGTTCGAGGTGCGCGACGTGGAGTCGATCCGCGAGCACTACGCGCTCACCCTGCGCCGCTGGGTCGCCAACCTGGAGCAGCACTGGGACCGTGCCGTACGGCTCACCAGCCCCGGCCGCGCCCGTGTCTGGCAGCTGTACATGGCGGCCTCCGCGCTCGCCTTCGAACGCAACCGCATCGGCGTCAACCAGGTGCTCGCGGTGAAGACCCCCGACTCCGGTGCCTCGGGGATGCCGCTGCGCGCCCGCACCTGGGGTGCGCCGGACGCCTAGGTCCGGCCAGGACACGCGGGAGGGGCCCGTTCCGTGCCGGAACGGGCCCCTCCCGCGTGCGTCCGCGGGGCGGATCACTGCGCCTTGATGGCCTGGAGCATGTTGAGCCGGGCCGCGCGGCGGGCGGGCCACAGGGCGGCCAGCACACCGACCAGCGCCGCCAGCAGCAGGAAGAGCGCCATCCGGCCCCACGGCAGGATCAGCTCGTACGTCGCCATCTTGGAGCCGACCAGCTGACCGGTCGCCCAGCCGAAGAACACGCCGAGCCCGATGCCGAGGACACCGCCGAACAGGGCGATCACCAGGGACTCCAGGCGGACCATCCGCTTGACGCCCTTGCGGTCCAGGCCGATCGCGCGGAGCATCCCGATCTCCTGCGAGCGCTCGAAGACCGACATCGCCAGGGTGTTGATCACCCCGAGGACCGCCACGATCACCGCCATGGCGAGCAGGCCGTAGAGCATGTTCAGCATCAGCGTGAACATCTGGGCGATATCGCCGGAGATGTCCTTCTTGTCCTGGATCTTGATGGCCGGGTTGGAGCCGAGCGCCTTGACCAGCTTGTCCTTGGCAGCGGCGGAGGTGCCGTCGGCGGTCTTGACCATGACCTGCATGTCGGTGGCGTCGGCCCGCAGATGCGGGGCGAGGGTGGCGTTGTCGAGCATGATCCCGCGGATCATAGCGTTGCCCTTGTAGACCCCGGCGACGGTGAGCTGCTGCTTCCTGCCGTCCTCGTAGGAGACGGTGAAGGCGGAGCCCGCGCTCCAGCGGTGGTCCTCGGCGGTGCTGTCGTCCACCACGACCCGGTCGCCGCCGACGGTGAACGCGCCCTCCTCGACGTCCAGGTCGGTCAGCTTGCCGATGACGGAGCCGTTGACGCCGGTCAGGTACTCGGTCTGCCCGCCGATCCGGGAGGGCGCGTTGCGCAGCGGGCTGGTGGCGGTGACGCCCTCGGCGCGGCTCAGCTTCTTGTCGACGTCCGGGGAGAGGCCGTTGCCGTTGGCCATCGACACCACGTAGTCGGCGCGGATCGCGGAGGCGGCCAGCTTGTCGATCGCGTGCTGGAGGCTGCCGGCCATCACCGTCATCCCGGTGATCAGGGTCAGCCCGATCATCAGCGCGGACGCGGTCGCCGCCGTGCGGCGCGGGTTGCGCACCGAGTTCTGCCGGGCCAGCTTGCCCGAGACCCCGAACAGGCGCAGCACCGGGGCCGCGGCGGCGATCAGCGGCCGGGACAGCAGCGGGGTCAGGACGAACACGCCGATGATCAGCAGTACCGCGCCGAGTCCCATGGGGGCCTGGGCGGCGTCGGCGTCCATCGTGGTGGCCGCGATCACCACCGTGACACCGGCCGCGGCGAACAGCGCGCCGATCGTGTTGCGCAGCACCAGCGACTTGGTGGTGGCCTGGGCGTGCAGGCTGCTCATCGCCGCCACCGGCGGGATCTTCGCGGCCCGGCGGCCGGGCAGCCACGCGGCCAGCATGGTCACGAGGACGCCGACGGCGATCGCGGCGACGACCGTGCCGGGCGTGATGACCAGCGGCCCGTCGGGCACGGTGGCGCCGAACGTGCCCATCAGGCCCTTCAGGCCCGCACCGATGCCGATACCGGCCAGCAGACCGGTCACGGCGGCCACCGCGCCCACCACGAACGCCTCGATCAGCACCGAGCGGGTGACCTGGCGGCGCGAGGCGCCGACGGCGCGCAGCAGCGCCAGCTCCTTGGTGCGCTGGGCGACCAGCATGGTGAAGGTGTTGGCGATGATGAAGGTGCCGACGAAGAGCGCGATCCCGGCGAAGACCAGCAGGCCCTGCTTCATGCTGCTCATCGCCGAGGAGATCGCCTTCGCCTGGTCGTCGGCGAGCTTCTCGGCCGTGGTGGTCTCGGTCGTGCCCTTCGGCAGCACCGCGTCCAGCTGCGCCTTCAGCGTGCTCTGGCTGACACCGGCCTTCGCCTTCACGTCGATCTCGTCGTACGTGCCCGGCTTGCCGAACAGTTGCTGCGCGGTGGCCGTGTCGAACAGGGCGAGGCTGCCGCCGGCGGCGACGTTGCCGTCGTCGGTGGTGAAGATGCCGCTGACGGTGGGCGTGAGGACGGGGCCGTCGACGGAGACGCGCACGGTGTCGCCGACCTTGTAGCCGGCCCGGCGTGCGGTGTCGGAGTCGATCAGCACCTGGTCCTTGCCGTGCGGGACGGTGCCGGAGACCAGCGGGTAGCGCGGGTCCTTCGTGCCCCAGTAGTTGCCGCCCTGGGACTGGTAGCCGCCGCCGATCAGCTTGCCGTCCTTGTCGGCGATCGCGGTGAAGCCGTGCACGACGCCGAGCGCCGAGTCCGCGCCCGGCACCCGGGCGCTCCGGTTGAGCAGCGCCTGCGTCAGGTCCGGCGTCGTGCCGACCCGGTCGCCCTCGCTGTCCTGGTGCTTCGGCTCGACGGCCACGTCGACATGGCCGAAGCCCTTGGCGGAGCTGTTCTGGTAGGCGTCGGAGATGGTGTTGGTGAAGACCAGGGTCCCCGACACGAACGCGACGCCGAGCATCACGGCGAGCACGGTCATGAGGAGCCGGGCCTTGTGCGCGAGTACGTTGCGCAAGGCGGTGCGGAACATGGTTGTCCAGTCCAGGTGTACGAGGTGGGGGTGCGGCGGGCCGGCGGGGGTGCGGCCCCGGGCGTCCGGGCCGGTCCGGCCGGGGGCGGGGCGCGTCAGCTGGTGCGGCCCTTGGCGTCGAACTGCTTCATGCGGTCCAGCACGGAGTCCGCCGTCGGCCCGTACACCTCGTCGACGATCCGGCCGTCGGCCAAGAACACCACGCGGTCCGCGTACGCCGCCGCCACCGGGTCGTGGGTGACCATCACCACGGTCTGGCCCAGCTCGCGCACGGAGTTGCGCAGAAAGCCGAGGACCTCGGCGCCCGAGCGCGAGTCGAGGTTCCCGGTCGGCTCGTCACCGAAGATGATGTCCGGCTTGGAGGCCAGGGCGCGGGCCACGGCGACACGCTGCTGCTGGCCGCCGGAGAGCTGCGAGGGGCGGTGGCTCAGGCGCCCGGACAGCCCGATCATGTTGATGACGGTGTCCAGCCACTGCTTGTCCGGCTTGCGGCCCGCGATGTCCATGGGCAGCGTGATGTTCTCCAGCGCCGTCAGCGTCGGCAGCAGGTTGAACGCCTGGAAGATGAACCCGATCTTGTCCCGGCGCAACTTGGTGAGCTGCTTGTCCTTCAGGGACCCCAGCTCGGTGTCGCCGATGCGCACCGAACCGGAGGAGAAGGTGTCCAGGCCCGCGACGCAGTGCATCAGCGTGGACTTGCCGGACCCGGAGGGGCCCATGATCGCGGTGAACTCGGCCTGCGCGAAGTCGACGGAGACCCGGTCGAGGGCGACCACCTGGGTCTCGCCCTGTCCGTAGATCTTCGACAGATCCGTGGCGCGCGCGGCCACTGCGGTGGCGCGTCCGGCGATGGAAGAGGTGGTCACGGGGGCTGCTCCTGTCGGGACGGAGATACTCGGCTGTGGGTTCTCGGTTTCCCCGTTCCCGGGGATGTCTTCCATGGTTCCCGCCGATCCGGTCCGTGAAGTCAGCCGCTGTTCCGGTTCCGGGGGGCGACTCGGGTCGCACCGCGGTCGCCCGCGTCATACCTGGGGATGACGCCGGCCCCCGAGAGCGATCCGGACGCTTCGCCCGGAAGGGGGAGGTCAGGAACAGGTGGAGCGTCCTTGTTCGGACGGTGAAATTCCGTCATTCCGCATGCACCGGCGCTTGTCGGCCGTAACGCTGTTGGCAAGTGCCGATGGCGTCTTCCGTGTGCTGATGCACCCTCAGACGCCAATAAAATAAGACAACATCGGTCCGCCTGCCCGATGCCCGAAGGGTGCTCCCCGATAGGCTCGGAACCTCAGCGCGGTGCCCATGGCCTGCCCGGATGGTGGAATGCAGACACGGCGAGCTTAAACCTCGCTGCCCCTCGCGGGCGTACCGGTTCAAGTCCGGTTCCGGGCACCACCGCAGCAGCGGCGTCGACACGGTGGAACAGCCGTTCGGCGCTGCCCCTCACACGTGTCACCGGTCCCTCCGGGACCGCCTTCGGTGTGCCCGGCGGTGTGTGCATATGCCCATCACATATACCAGAAAGAGCCGGAACCCGGCCCGCGCCCGCCCCCGCGTCGTCCGCCGGGCCGCAGCGCGTCCGGGTGACGGCTGTTTCCGTCCGGTCCGCGTACGGAATGCCTTGGCTCGCACTGTGCTGCGCACTCAAGGACCGTACGCCGGAAGAGATCGGGGCCGCTCTCGGGGCCCGCTTCGGCCGCACCCGCCCCGGGCCGGAACGCCCCCGTACCGGCGCGGGGCGGGAGCGTTCCGGCGGCGGACACTGACGGGCTGCTGACGGGCTCCCGCCCCGGCTTCTGAGTCGCCGTACTCAGACCGGCCCCGGCGCACCCCCGCGCACCTGCTCAGCCCCGCCTGGGCACCGGGCCGGTGCGGATGAGCGGGCGTACGGCTGCCGCCCGGCAGGCCGGGGGCGGCACCGTGGGCACAGGGGCGAGCGGTCGCCCCCGGCCCGCACGCCATGCGCCGTGCGGGCCAGGAACCAGACAGGAGCGTCCCATGGCTGCCACGTCCTGGCTGCGTGTGCTCGTCGCCGGTGCCGCCGTCCTCGCGCTGGCCGGGTGCAGCAAGGCGGACCGCGCGGTGCTCGGCGCGCCGGGCTGCCCGGAAGGACCGGCCGCGCGCCCGGCACCGGCACCGGCGCGGGCCGGGACCGTGTGGACCTGGGCGCCGCACTTCCAGGCACCCGAGGGCACCCCCGCCCGCCGGGCGGTGCCCGGCTGGAGCGACGTCGTCTCGGTCGCGGACAGCGGATACACCACCGTGGCCGTCCGGGCGGACGGGACCGTCTGGTCCTACGGCGTCAACGTCGAGGGCTCCCTGGGGCACGGCACGCGCGAACGCGTGTACGAGGCGACGCCCCGGCAGGTCACCGGGATCGGCCCGGCGCGGGCCGTCTACAACAGCGGCTCGACGTTCTACGCCGTCCAGCGCGACGGCCGGGTCCTGGGCTGGGGTGCCGACCGGTTCCTGGTGGAGGCCGGGCGGCGGCGCGGCCACGACGGGGTGAGCGTCCCGCAGCCGGTCCCCGGTGTGAAGGGGGTGGTCGCGATGGGCCCGGGGCTGCTCAACTCCTTCGCCCTGCGCGGCGACGGCCGGGTCCTGGGCTGGGGCGTCAACCTGACCGACGTGCTCGGTGACACGGACGGCACCCGCCTCACGGCCGTGCGCGGTGTCTCCGGCGCCGTCGGCGTCGCCTCGGCGGGCGAGGCCGTGGTCGCGGTGAAGGCGGACGGCCGGGTCTGCGCCTGGGGGAACAACGCGCACGGCCTGCTGGGCGTCGAGCCGCGCGGCGGCCAGAGCGGGCGGCCGGTGCGGGTGCCGGTCGTGCGCGGGGCGGTGCAGGTGGCGGGCGGGGAGAACGTGGCGTACGCCCTGGACCGCGACGGCGCGGTGTGGGCGTGGGGCCGGGGCGCGAGCGGCTCACTGGGCGACGGCGACACCTCCGACCACGTCTCCGCGCGGCCGGTCCGGGTGGCCGGCCTGCCCCGGATCAGCCGGATCGCCGCGTACCAGTTCACCGGGTACGCCATCGACACCGAGGGCGGGCTGTGGGGCTGGGGCTCCGGCCTGGCGCTCGCCCCGAACGCCCCGGGCGGCACCGCCGTGCCGGTGCGCGTCCCGCTGCCCGGCCCCGCCGTGGACGTGTCCGGCCGGCACGTGATCGTCGCCCGGTGAGCGCCGTCCGGTGACGGCGACGCTCACCGGGAGAGCCGTCCGCGCCCGCCCCGGGGCCATTGACATCGCCTCGGGGCGGGCGGAAACTCGGTCCCGCATCGGTGAAGAAAACTTCACCAGGCGAACACACGCGCCCGTCGGGGGCACGAGGACCCGCCCCGCGGCAACGACGCTCACCCGAGAGGACGACCGATGCGCACCACCGTCGGCATCATCGGAGCCGGTCCGGCCGGTCTCCTCCTGGCCCGGCTGCTCCACAACGCCGGGATCGACTCGGTCGTCCTGGAGAGCCGCGACCGCGCCTACGTCGAGCAGCGCCAGCGCGCCGGGATCCTGGAGCAGGGCACCGCCGACGTGCTGCGCGCCGCCGGGGCCGGGGAGCGGATGGACCGCGAGGGGCTGCGGCACGACGGCATCGAGCTGCGGTTCGCCGGACGCCGCCACCGCGTCGACCTCCCGGCGCTGACCGGCGGGAAGTCCGTGCTCGTGTACGCGCAGACGGAGGTCTGCAAGGATCTCGTCGCGCTCCGGCTGAAGGACGGCGGCCCGCTGCTGTTCGAGGCGGAGGCGCTGGCCGTGGAGGGGGCCGAGGGCGACCGTCCCTCCGTACGGTTCCGGCACGAGGGCCGCGAGTCCGTCCTGGAGTGCGACCACGTCGTCGGCTGCGACGGCTTCTGGGGGGTGGCGCGCCGGGCCGTGCCCGCCGCGCTCTCCCAGGTGTTCGAACGGACGTACCCCTTCGCCTGGCTCGGTGTCCTCGCCGACGTCGCCCCCTCGCACGACGAGCTGGTCTACGCCCGCCACGAGCGCGGCTTCGCCCTGCTGTCCATGCGCTCGCCCGCCGTCTCCCGCCTCTACCTCCAGGTGCCCGCGGACACCGACCCGGCCGCCTGGCCGGACGAGCGGATCTGGGACGAGCTGGACCGCCGGCTGGAGACCCCCGGCGGGCGGCGCCTGGAGCGCGGGCCGATCACGCAGAAGTCGGTGACCCCGATGCGGTCCTACGTCCACGAGCCGATGCGCCACGGCCGCCTCTTCCTGGCCGGTGACGCCGCCCACATCGTCCCGCCCACCGGCGCCAAGGGGCTCAACCTCGCCGTCGGCGACGTCGTCACCCTCGCACGGGCGCTGGTCCACCGGCGCGACACCGGCTCCGACGAACTGCTGGACGCCTACTCGGCCACCTGTCTGCGGCGCGTCTGGCAGGCCGAGCGCTTCAGCTACGACATGACGACGATGCTGCACCGCTCGCCGGAGGCCGACGGCTTCGAGGAGCGGCTGCACCTGGCCCGGCTCGACCGGATCGCCACCTGCCGGTCCGCCGGGGCGGACCTCGCCGAGGCGTACACGGGCTTCCCGGTCGGCTGACACGCGCGGGCGTCCCGGCCGCCTGAGCACCCGATGATCTCCGGCCGGTTCCGGGCAGGTCGCGGCTCGGTCAGGAAAGGCCCCGGCCATGGCCGGGAATCACCTGTCCGCGTAGCGTGTTCGTCAGCAGAAGGAGGGAAAGATCCTTCCCAGGTAGTAGGGTCGATCCTTTGCCTTTCCATTACTCTTGAGCCAAGGCCGCGACGTGCGGCCATGGAGGAGTGAGATGAGGAGCAGAAACCCGGTCTTCTCGCGACGGGGGTTCAGCCGCGACAACGGCTACGCGGGCTTCAACACCGCGCCGCAGGCCGGGGGTCCCGCAGTCGGCACGCAGGGCAACCCGTACGCGCAGGGCAATCCGTACGCCCAGCCGAGCGGCAACCCCTACGCGCAGAACCCTTACGCTCAGAACCCCTACGGCCAGCAGGACGTGCAGACCGGCACGCCGCCTCAGGCCCCGGCCGCCCCCGGCCGGATGACGATGGACGACGTCGTCGCGCGCACCGCGACCACGCTCGGTGTGCTGGTCGTCACGGCCGCCCTCGCCTGGGCGCTGCTGCCGGTCGACGACGCGCACCTCAGCCGTTCCTACGGCATCGGGATCGGCGCCGCGCTGATCGCGATGGTGCTCGGCTTCGTCCAGTCCTTCAAGCGCACGGCCTCGCCCGCGCTGATCCTGAGCTACGCCGCCTTCGAGGGCGTCTTCCTCGGGATGTTCTCCAGCGTCGTCGACAACCGCATCGCCAGCGGCGCGGCCATGCAGGCCGTGCTCGGCACGATGGCGGTCTTCGTCGCCGTCCTGGTCGCCTACAAGGCGGGCTGGATCCGCGTCAACCGGCGCTTCTACGGCTTCGTGATGGCCGCCGCGCTCGGCTTCGTGCTGCTGATGGTGGTGAACACGCTGTTCGCCGTGTTCGGCGGCGGTGACGGCCTCGGCTTCCGCAGCGGCGGCCTGGGCATCGTCTTCGGCATCATCGGCGTGCTGCTCGGCGCCTGCTTCCTCGCCCTGGACTTCAAGCAGGTCGAGGACGGTGTCGCCTACGGCGCCCCGCGCGAGGAGGCCTGGCTCGCCGCCTTCGGCCTCACGCTGACGCTGGTGTGGATCTACCTGGAGTTCCTGCGGCTCATCGCGATCCTCAACAGCAACGACTAGCGGTAGCGGCGACGGTCGGCGGTCACCGCACCGCTCCGCGATACGCCCGCACACGCAAGGGCCCCGGCTCCGGCCGGGGCCCTTGCGTGTGCGGCGGCACCTCGGGGCCGGTGCGGCCGGTGCGGCGGCTAGAGCAGCCTGCGCGCGGCCCGGCGCAGGTCGTACTCGTGGATGATCGCCTTCGCGTGCCCGTACGCGAGGTTGTGTTCCTGCCGGAGCCAGCTGAGCCGCTCCTCGAAGCAGAGCGCGGGGCCTTCGTCGACGGTGCGCAGCCAGTCGGCGAGCTCACGGCCGGTGCACTGGGGGATGCGGGCGAGCAGGTTGCGGTGGGTCTCTTCGGAGAAGACTTGGGACATCGGCGCCTCCGGACGCTGTGAAGCCGGTCCTTCACGTCACCGTGCCTGAGCGTCGGCGCGTTGGCAACAGTCCGGGGACGACGCGTAGTCTCGCGGCGTGGTTGACACGACATCTCTGACCCGGGCAGTGGATCACTTCGCCGACCGTCTGAGGGCGGCGCCGCAGAGCCGGCTGCAACGGGCGGGCGCCACCGAGGCGCTGGGGCTGGCCCGGGAGCTGTCCCGGCGGGCGCAGTTGCTGGAGGATCCCGCGGCGGAACCGCGCGAGATGCCCGACGCCGGGATGTTCGCCGCCGCGGACCAGATCACCGTCGCCGGACACGACCTGGCGCTGGTCCTCACCACCGACGCCGAGGTCGCCGAGGCGGTACGGCTGGTGGAGGAGGCGCAGAAACGCGCGGGCGTGTGAGCGCCCGCGCGCGGGAAACGGTCCGTACGCCGGGCCGGGCCGGTCGACGGGCCTGAGCGGGCCCGGACCGGAGAGCCGGGGCGTGTGCCCGGACCGGAGGGTCAGAGCGAGGCGATGACGCGGTCCGCCAGGATGTACACGTTCTCCTCGCCGCAGGCGAAGGTCAGGGTGTAGGCGCCGGACACGCCCGAACCGCCCAGCAGCACCGGGGTCTCGCCCGCGTGCAGGGCCGCGGCCAGCCGTTCGGCGGTCTCGCGGTGGCCGGGGGTCATGCACAGGGTCGTGCCGTCGGAGAAGACGTAGACGTCGAGGGTGCCCAGCGGGCCGGGCCGCACATCGGCCAGCGCCACCCGGGCGTCGGCCAGTTCCTCCAGCGTGGCGACGGTGCGCTCGTGGTCGCCCACGACCGGGGACGGGTGCGGGGTGAAGTCCGGGTGCGAGGGGTGGCGGCGGCGGGCCGCGGCCAGTTCGGGGGAGTCTGCGGCGGTGCCGCCCGCGGTGTCCTTGCCGGGCAGACCGGAGAACTCGTCGGCCTCGGCGCCGGACTCGGTCACCGGCTCCAGGTGTTCGAGACCGGCCAGATCGGCCTGGCGCGGCAGGAACAGCTCGCTGTCGGGCAGTCCGAGCAGGGAGGGCGTGTCGGCCGCGTCCCGGGCCTCCTGGGCGGCCCAGAAGGCGCGCGCCTCGGCCAGTTCGCGCTCCCGCTCCTCGGCGAGTGCCTGCACGACGGCGGTGCGTATCTGCTCGGCGTCCGCGTGGCCGCGGGCGGCGGGCAGCAGGGCGCGCGCGGTGGCGGCGTGGTTCTCGGCGAGCTGCCGCTCCAGAGCCGTGACCTGGCGGCGCAGGGTGAAGAGGGTGCGCAGGACGGCGACGCCCACGGCGCCGGTGGCGGCCGTGGTGAGCAGCAGGGCGATGGGCATGGCGCTCACTGACGTACTCCCGGGTTCAAGGTCGACCCCCGACTTCCTACATCAGCTTGAAGGGTGGACTATCAAGCTGTCAGTGCGTAACGTCACGAAACGGACAGGAATGTGGCGTGAGAGGTGCTTGTGCCCCCTGTGGAGCTATCGCTGACCTGCGGAGATCTCCTCCCCGAGGGAGATAGGTCACACTCTGGGGGAGATTGGATCACAGAACGGCCCGGAATCCAGGGGTTTTCCGGATTCCGGGCCGCTCGTTCACGCTGGGTGCCACGCCGGGCACTGACGGTGTCTCAACTGGTGGTGCGCACGGGGCGCGAGGGTCAGCTGAGGCGTTCGACGACCATCGCCATGCCCTGGCCGCCGCCCACGCACATCGTCTCCAGGCCGAACTGCTTGTCGTGGAACTGGAGCGAGTTGATCAGCGTGCCGGTGATGCGCGCGCCGGTCATGCCGAAGGGGTGGCCGACCGCGATGGCGCCGCCGTTGACGTTCAGCCGGTCCAGGTCGATGCCGAGGTCGCGGTAGGAGGGGATCACCTGGGCGGCGAACGCCTCGTTGATCTCCACCAGGTCGATGTCGCCGACGGTGAGACCGGCCCGGCTCAGCGCCTGCTTGCTCGCCTCCACCGGACCCAGGCCCATGATCTCCGGGGACAGGGCGGACACCCCGGTGGAGACGATCCGGGCGAGCGGGGTCAGGCCCAGCTCGCGGGCCTTGGTGTCGGACATGATGACCAGCGCGGCGGCGCCGTCGTTGAGCGGGCAGCAGTTGCCCGCGGTGACCAGGCCGTCGGGGCGGAAGACCGGCTTGAGGCCGGACACGCCCTCCATGGTGACCCCGGCGCGCGGGCCGTCGTCCTTGCCGACGACGGTGCCGTCGGGCAGCGTCACCGGCGTGATCTCCCGCTCCCAGAAGCCGTTCTTGAGGGCCTCCTCGGCGAGGTTCTGCGAGCGCACGCCGAACTCGTCCATGTCCTGGCGGGTGACGCCCTTGGCGCGGGCCAGGTTCTCGGCGGTCTGGCCCATCGCGATGTAGGCGTCCGGGAGCAGGCCGTCCTCGCGCGGGTCGTGCCAGGTGGAGCCCTCGGACTCCGCCACGGCGGCGGTACGGGCCTCGGCCTCGGCGAAGAGCGGGTTGTGCGTGTCCGGCAGGCCGTCGGAGCTGCCCTTGCCGAAGCGGGAGACCATCTCGACACCGGCCGAGACGAAGACGTCGCCCTCGCCCGCCTTGATGGCGTGCAGTGCCATCCGGGAGGTCTGGAGCGAGGAGGAGCAGTAGCGGGTGATCGTGCAGCCCGGCAGGTGGTCCATGCCCATCTGCACGGCGACGATCCGGCCGAGGTTGTGGCCCTGCTCGCCGCCCGGGAGCCCGCAGCCGAGCATCAGGTCGTCGATGTCCCGCGGGTCCAGCTCGGGGATCTTGGCCAGTGCCGCCCGGACGATCGTCGCGGTCAGGTCGTCGGGGCGCAGGTCCTTGAGGGACCCCTTGCCGGCGCGGCCGATGGGGGAGCGGGCGGTCGAGACGATGACGGCTTCGGGCATCACGGCTCCACGAGGGGGAGGGCGGGCAGGGCTGGATGGGAAGTTACCGGTCCGTATGGTCCGGGTCACGGGGATCGCGGTGTGACCCTGGCCGCAGTTTTCTAAGCGCTTGCTTGGCCTGCCGGGACGGGCCGCCACCGGGCCGCCGCCGGGCGCCGCCCCGGGCCGCCGCCGGGCGGTGTCAGGGCGACGGGGTGATCTGGTGCGGCTGCGGCTCCGGCACCCGCCGCCTGCGGCGCCGCTTGAGCAGCACCCACGGGCCGCGCGGCCCGGTCGGCATCGCCGCCGTGACCTCCGTACCGGCCTCGGACGCCGCCTGCGCCGCCGCCCGCGCCACCGGCAGGAAGCCCTCGCGCCGCGACACGTCCGGCCGCTCCTCCTCCGCCGGCCACAGGCCCAGCGCCGCGCACACCGTCGGCAGCACCGCCATCGCCGCCGTCGCGTACCCCTCGGCGGACGGGTGGTAGTTGTCGGGACCGAACAGCTCGCGCGGGTTGGCCGCGAACTCCGGCCCCAGCAGATCGCCCAGGGACACCGTGCGGCCCCCCTGCTCCACCACCCCGATCGTCTGCGCCGCCGCGAGCTGCCGGGAGGCGCGCCGGGCCAGCCACCGCAGCGGCTGCTGCACCGGCTCGATCGTGCCCAGGTCGGGGCAGGTGCCCACCACCACCTCGGCACCGGCCGTCCGCAGCAGCCGCACCGCCGCCGACAGATGGCGCACCGAGCGCGTCGGCGGCATCCGGTGGGTCACGTCGTTGGCGCCGATCATGATCACGCAGACGTCGGGGACCTGGTCCGGCCCGGCCAGGACCAGCGCCGCCTGCCGGTCCAGATCGTCCGAGCGGGCGCCGGGCGCCGCCACGTTGCGCAGCCGTACCGGACGCTCGGCGACCGCGGCGAGCCCGGACGCCAGCAGCGCGCCCGGCGTCTGGCCCGCCCGGTGCACGCCCTGCCCCGCCGCCGTGGAGTCCCCGGCCATGACCAGCAGCAGCGGCTCCTGGCCGGGCGCCTCGTACTCCCGGCCGTACAGCCCGGCCGCGGCCGGTACGTGATGGTCCGTGCCATTGGCCACCTGGCGCCTGGCCAGCTGCGCCTCGGCCACCAGCAGCCCGAGCGCGGCGGCGCCGGCCAGTCCGAGCCCCCCGCCGCCGTACGCCGCGCCGGCCGCGATCCGCCGGGCCACCCGCGCCCTCGACATGCTCGTCATGCCGCCGCCACCTCCCGCATAGCCGTCCACCCAGTCCTTGCCCCGTACCGACCGTCGCCCAATCGCGACGGGGAGTGAACGCCCGTCGCGGGCGGTCCCCGGGCCTTAGGCTGGCGGCACACCCCGACCCATCTGTGCAGCGACCGGAGACAACGGTGCAATTCCACGACTCGATGATCAGCCTCGTCGGCAACACCCCGCTGGTACGGCTCAACAGCGTCACCAAGGGCATCAAGGCGACCGTCCTGGCCAAGGTCGAGTACTTCAACCCGGGCGGCTCGGTGAAGGACCGCATCGCGCTGCGCATGATCGAGGCCGCCGAGCGCAGCGGAGAGCTGCGGCCCGGTGGCACCATCGTCGAGCCGACCAGCGGGAACACCGGGGTGGGCCTCGCGATCGTGGCCCAGCAGAAGGGCTACAAGTGCATCTTCGTCTGCCCGGACAAGGTCTCCACCGACAAGATCAACGTGCTGCGCGCGTACGGGGCGGAGGTGGTGGTGTGCCCCACCGCCGTGGCACCGGAGCACCCGGACTCCTACTACAACGTCTCCGACCGCCTCGTCCGTGAGACCCCCGGCGCCTGGAAGCCCGACCAGTACTCCAACCCGAACAACCCGCTCTCGCACTATCACTCCACCGGCCCCGAGCTGTGGGAGCAGACCGAGGGCCGGATCACCCACTTCGTGGCGGGCGTCGGCACCGGCGGCACCATCTCCGGCACCGGCCGCTATCTGAAGGACGCCAGCGACGGCCGGGTCAAGGTCGTCGGCGCCGACCCCGAGGGCTCCGTCTACTCCGGCGGCTCCGGGCGGCCGTACCTGGTCGAGGGCGTCGGTGAGGACTTCTGGCCCACCGCCTACGACCGGGACGTCGCCGACGAGATCGTCGCCGTCTCCGACAAGGACTCCTTTCAGATGACCCGCCGCCTCGCCAAGGAGGAGGGCCTGCTCGTCGGCGGCTCCTGCGGCATGGCGGTCGTCGCGGCCCTGGAGGTGGCCGAGCGGCTCGGCCCGGACGACGTCGTCGTGGTGCTGCTGCCGGACAGCGGGCGCGGGTACCTCTCGAAGATCTTCAACGACGAGTGGATGGCCGACTACGGCTTCCTGGAGGACGAGGGCCCCAGCGCCCGCGTCGGCGACGTGCTGGAGGACAAGGCGGGCGGCTCCATCCCCTCGCTCGTCCACATGCACCCGGACGAGACCGTCGGCGAGGCCATCGAGGTGCTGCGCGAGTACGGCGTCTCGCAGATGCCCGTCGTGAAGCCGGGCGCGGGCCACCCCGACGTCATGGCCGCCGAGGTGGTCGGCTCCGTGGTCGAACGGGAGCTGCTGGACGCGCTGTTCACCAAGCGGGCCTCGCTGGAGGACCCGCTGGAGAAGCACCTGTGCGCCCCGCTGCCGCAGGTCGGCTCCGGTGAGCCGGTGGCCGACCTCATGACCGTGCTCGGCACCGCCGACGCGGCCATCGTCCTGGTGGAGGGCAAGCCGACCGGCGTGGTCAGCCGCCAGGACCTGCTCGCCTTCCTGGCCAAGGGCGGCAAGCAGTAGCGCCCGGCCGCCGCCCGGTGTCCGCCGGGCGCCGCGGGAACACGCGGTGACCTGCGGCCGAGCACCTGTCGTACAAGTGGTACGCGCGCGTCACGTGCCCGCAGCACCCGCTTAACACGCGTCCGCCACAGTGGTGGTCGTCGGCAGGGAGGCGGAGCCCCCCGGGATTCACGCCCCGGACCTCTCCTCCTGGCCGGCGCCCGAGCGGCGTCAAGGACAACCGGAGCGGCTCCCGGACCTCCATGGACGCCCAGGACGCAGGGCCCGGCCTGACCCGGCCCGCGTCCCTCGCGGGGACCGCCGTCGTCCCGCCCCCCAGTGCTGGGGGTGCGGCGGTCCCCGCGCACCCCTCCTTCGCCGTACGTCCCGCTTCGTACGTCCCTTACGTCCCTTGCGCCCCTTGCCGGGAGCCGAGGGCTCTGCTTGGCGAGGGGCCCGGCCGGTCGGCCGGTCAGTCGCTCCAGTCGTCCGAGGAGGGCCTCCGCCGCCGGAACAGGTCCGGGTTGGTCCGGGCCGCCTGCACGGCGTTGACGCCGACGATCCCGGCCCAGGCGGCGATCAGGCCGGGCAGATGGGCGAGCGCGCCGCCGATCGCGGAGAGCGGCACGGCCAGCACCAGCGAGACGATCCCGAAGCCGAACCGCTCGCCGAAGGAGTCCGTGGACCGCGGCGAGCGGGCGTCGCGGGTCGCCGCCATCTGCTGCTCGGCCACATGGCGCCGCATCCGCCGCTCGACAGCGCCGTCGATGCGCTGGTCGACCTTCTCCAGGAACGAGTCGACCAGCTCCGACTCGTACTCCGTACCCAGCTCCCTGCGGGCCTGCAAGGTGGCGTCGAGTTCCTTCTTGAGGTCGGTGTCCCGCGCGTCCATTCCGCTCATGCGCACCAGGCTAGAGAGCCGCCCGCGCGCCCGCACTGGTGCTAGCCCCCCGCCCCGCCCGGGGGCCGTCCGCCGCCGGTGCCACCCGGACTGCGGCTGCGGCGGGCGCACCGACGGCGGCGGCCGTCACCTCGGCCCCGGGTGGGGGCCGGAGCGCGGGCACAGGGGTCGCGTGCACCGCGTACGGTCACGATTAGCACGCGAACGGTCGCGTTCCGTGCCGATAGGGCGACACTTGGCGGTTCCCTTGCCTCGTCTGTATGGGGTCATGCAGAGTTCTTGGTGTCTGAATAGGAACTGGTCGGGGAGTACTCTCCCGGGGCGTCGACGACTTCTGGAGGGGGAGCACGTCATGAGCGTGACCGAGAGTCCTGCCGCGCGGTTGCAGGCGCTCTTCGAAGGGCACCGGCTGACACCGACCCAGCGCCGCATCGCCCACAGCATGGTGCGGCGCGCCGCCGACGTGCCGTTCCTGTCCAGCGTCGAGCTGGCCGAACTGGCCGGGGTCAGCCAGCCGTCGGTCACCCGCTTCGCGGTCGCCCTCGGCTTCGACGGCTACCCGGCGCTGCGCCGCCATCTGCGCGAGGTCGCGCCCGCCGAGCCGGTGGCGCGCGCGGAGTCGGCCAACGAGTACCAGCAGGCCGTCGAGGCGGAGATCGAGAACCTGCGGCACCTGGCCGAGGCGCTGGCCGATCCGGGCCCGGTGCGCGAGGCCGGGCGCCTGCTCGCGGCCTCGCGCCCGCTGCCCGTCCTCGGCCTGCGCGCCGCGGCCTCCCAGGCGTACGGCTTCGCGTACTTCGCGGCCAAGGTGCACCCGGACGTACGGCTGCTCCACGAGGGCGGCTCGATGATCGAGGACCGTATCGACGGCGCCGTACGGGCCGGGGCGTCGGCGCTGCTGTGCTTCGCGCTGCCGCGCCATCCGCGGGAGGTGGTGGACACCCTCGCCCACGCCAAGGAGGCCGGGCTGGCCGTCGTCACCGTCGCCGACTCGGCGTTCGCCCCGGTCGCCCGCCACAGCGACCTGCTGCTGCCCGCCGCCGTCGGCACCGGGCTCGCCTTCGACACCGCCTGCGCGCCGATGCTGCTGGGCCGGGTGCTCCTGGAGGCCATGTGCGACGACCTGCCCGATGCGCAGGCGCGCCTGGAGGAGTTCGACGCGAAGGCGGCGGCGCGCGGCCTCTTCGAGGACTGAGAGGACTGACCCGCGGCCTCTTCGAGGACTGAACGGGCGCTCGGACGGCCCGGACGCGCTCTCAGACTCGTCTCACGAACGCTCGCTAGCCTCCCGCCGGACGGACAGGGGTGTGCCGGGAAGCGGAGGAGGCAGCACGTGGCACGCGGAACGCGCGAGGACGGTGGAGGCAACCGCGGGGGCGACCGGGGAGGCGACCGCGGAGGCAGGGGACTGGCCCGGGTGGCCGTCGTCGTACGGGCCGGGGCGGCGCCGATGTGGTGGCTCGGGGTGGTCGCGGCGGGCGCGGGGGTGCTGGTGCCGGGGCTGACCGGGCGGCGGATCGGCGTCCTCGCGGGCGCCGCGCTGTTCCTGGTGGCCGCGCCCGTCGTCGCCGGTGTCCGGCGCCGCCGCTACACGGGCCTCGCCCGCTCGGCCGCCCGCGCCGGACGGCACGACGTGCTCCAGGACCGGGCGGTCAGCGCCCGCGCCTGGCGCCGCGGGCACCGCTGGTGGCTGCTGGCGGCGTTCGCGGCGGCGCTCGGCTCCTCCTTCGCCCTGCCGGCGGCGGGCGGCATGCTCCTGGCGGGCGCCGGGGCGGGGCTGCGGCTCAAGGCCGCCTGGCTCGGGCGGCTGGAGCGGTCCGGGGACGTGCTGCTGTGGGTGCGGGTCGACTGGCTCGGCCGACGCGGCGGGTGTCCGGCGGGCAAGGCGGTCAAGGCGTACCGCAGCACCGGCATCGCGGCGGGCGACGCGGCCCCCGGAGGGTCCCGCCGCCGCACCGCCGCGCTCGTCTGATTCGCCGTCACCGCCCGCCGGGGCGGACGCGGTTCAGACCTCCAGGTCCTGTTCGATCCGCTTCAGCTGATGGCGGGCCATCGCGAGGTTGGCCCGCTTCGCGTCCAGGACCAGATAGAGGAAGAGCCCGTTCCCGCTGCGGCCGCCGAGCAGGCGGATCACGTGGTACTGGTCGCTCAGGGTGATCAGGATGTCCTCGATCTCCCCCTTGAGGCCCAGGTGTTCCATGGTGCGCAGCTTCGCCCGTACGACGTCGGTGTTGCCCGCCGCGGCGACGTTCAGGTCGAAGGTCTTGCTGCCGCCCATCGTGCCCAGCGCCATACCGCTGGTGTAGTCGACGAGCGCGACTCCGGTGGCGCCCTCGATGGAGGCGAGCGCTTCCTTCAGACAGGTCTCGGTGTTGGCCATGGCCGGTCGGTCTCCTTCGGCTTCTCTGGTTTTCAGCTTCTCTGGCTTTTTCTCGGGTGCCGGTGGTCAGGTCCGGCGGCCGGGTGCCCGCCGCCGGTGGCGCGTGGGACGTCGGTGAGTTCGCCGATGCGGGCGCCCGCCCGGCGGCCCTCCAGATGGAGGCGGCCGACGTTGACGCGGTCCTCGGCGAGCAGGGTCAGCACGGCGCCGCGGCCCGCCGCGTAGGTGGCGACGTAACCGTGGACGCCGCGCAGCAGTACCTCGCGCAGCTCGCCCCGGCCGGTCACGTCCGCCATGCGCACGGCCACGCCGAGCGCGGTCGCGGTGAGCGCCGCCAGGCCCTCCGGCTCCACGCCCGGGGTGTCGTGGGCCAGGACGAGGCCGTCGACGCTCGCGGCCAGGGCGCCGGTGAGCTGCGGCACGCGGAACCGCAACCGCCGCAGCTCCTCCAGGATCTCGGGCTCGGCCGCCATCCGGTGTCTCCTCTCAAAGGGCCTCCAGCGCATCCCTGAGCCTCTTCAGCAGCGTGATGTGGGGGTCTTCGGTGCCCTGGTCCGGCGCGGGGGGCCAGGGGTCCGCGCGTGCGGGACCGGCTCCCTGCCCTGCCCGGTCTTCGCGGTGGTACGGCGCGGGAGGGGGCGGTGCGGGGTCCCGCGCGGGCGGCGGTTCCGGTCGCGGGCGCGGGGCGAGGAGGCCCGCGGCGGCCAGGCGCCGCACGTCCACCAGGGTGTGGAACGTCTGCCGCCCCAGGTCCCGGGCCAGGTCGGCGGCGGTGCGGACGCCGTCGGCCCGGTCCAGCAGGGACTGTCGGCGGGGGGTGGGGCGCGGCGCGGCGGCGGTGGGTGTGCGCAGCAGCGGGGCGCTGTCCGGCCGGGCGTCGGGCCAGATGCGGTCCAGCAGCGCCCGGCGGCGCAGGGTCTCCCGCTCCAGGGCGTCGACCGGGACCGGGGGGAAGGGGCCGGACCGGTGGCCGGTGCCGTAGCGGAACCGGCCGGGGGTGCTGCTCGGGGCGAGGACGAAGTAGGCGGCGTCGTAGAGCGCGCTCAGGTGGCACAGATGCAGGGCGCCCTCGGCGAGGCGGCCGTCGGCCAGCAGGATCCGCGCGGCGCCGCCCTGGCCGTCGGCCCGGGAGACGGCGTCCTGCCAGATCTCGGGCCGCAGTGTGCCGTGCGTGGTGAGCAGGACGCCGAGGCCGGGGGCGAGCGGGCTCTCGGCGTACGCCACGCGGCCCTCGTCGAGGTGGAGCGTGCCGCGTTCGCGGACGAGGACGCCGGTGGCCCGTTCGGCGGCCAGCCGGGTCAGCATCGGGGAGAGGCCGGCCGGGGCGTGCTCGCCGCGGGTCCGGTCCCGCACCGGCAGCGGGGGCGGGGGCGGCGGCGGGGCGGGGGTGTCGACCGCGGTCATCCCAGCACCAGCCGCTCGGCCATCTCGCCCAGGCGTATGCGGGCCAGCGCGAGGTTGCCCTCGGCGCGGGTCAGCCACAGGTGCAGGAACACGGTGCTGTCGAAGCCGGTGTCCACGAACCGCAGCAGGTGGTAGCTGTCCCGGTTGCTGACGATCAGGTCCTCGACGGGCGGGCGTCCGTCGTCCGCGGTGCCGGTGCCGGTGCCGGTGCCGGTGGCGGTGGCGGTGGCGGTGGCGGCGAACGCGCCGTGTTCGGCGGCCAGCCGCGCCAGTTCCGCCGCCTCGGCCGCCGTGGTCTCGTGGTCGCCGCCCGGCGGCTCCCCGACCGCGCCCAGGGCGAGTCCGCTCGTCCAGTCGACCAGCGCGGCACCCCGCGCACCGGGCAGCCGCATGGCTTCCAACAGGCACTCGTCGATTCCGGGCACGCTCGTTCCCCTCCCGCCTGCGGTTTCGGCTGAGTGATGGGGACGCTACGCAGGGTGTGCGGGGGCGATGGAGGGTTCTGGCATTTTCCGGTGGAACATGCGTCCCGGGAACTAATGTGGGTCGGCTGAGCCCCCGCCCGCCCCCGCGCCGGGCCCCGGGGTGCGCTCCGCCGCCCGCCTCCGCCGCCGCGTCACCGCGGCGTATTGACTAGCTCTATTCAGCGGTCCAGGATGTGAATAGAAGCCGTAACACATCCCTCGGGAGCAACCGCCAGGAGGCAGCCCATGTCAGGACCCCGCCCTGTTCGAGCACCGCGCGGTACGGAACTGAGCGCCCTGGGATGGCAGCAGGAGGCCGCCCTGCGGATGCTCCAGAACAACCTGGACCCCGAGGTCGCCGAGCACCCCGACAAGCTCGTCGTCTACGGCGGCACCGGCAAGGCCGCCCGCGACTGGCGCTCCTTCGACGCCATGGTCCGCACGCTGCGCACCCTCAAGGCCGACGAGACCATGCTCGTCCAGTCCGGCCGGCCGGTCGGCGTCATGCAGACCCACGAGTGGGCGCCGCGCGTCCTGCTCGCCAACTCCAACCTCGTCGGCGACTGGGCCAACTGGGAGGAGTTCCGCCGCCTGGAGGCCCTCGGCCTGACCATGTACGGGCAGATGACCGCGGGCTCCTGGATCTACATCGGCACCCAGGGCATCCTCCAGGGCACCTACGAGACCTTCGCCGCCGTCGCCGCGAAGAAGTTCGACGGCACCCTCGCCGGGACCATCACCCTCACCGCCGGCCTCGGCGGCATGGGCGGCGCCCAGCCGCTGGCCGTCACCATGAACGACGGCGTCGCCCTCTGCATCGACTGCGACCCGCGCGCCATCGAACGCCGTATCGAGCACCGCTACCTCGACGTACGCGCCGACTCCCTCGACCACGCCCTCCAGCTCGCCACCGAGGCCCGCGACCAGCGCAGGCCGCTGTCCATCGGCGTCCTCGGCAACGCCGCCGAACTGGTCCCGCAGCTCCTCGCCATGGGCGCGCCCATCGACATCGTCACCGACCAGACCAGCGCCCACGACCCGCTGGCCTATCTGCCGCTCGGCGTCGACTTCGAGGACATGGCGGACGCCGCCGCCAAGGACCCGGCCGGTTTCACCACCCGCGCCCGCGAGTCCATGGCCAAGCACGTCGAGGCGATGGTCGGCTTCCAGGACGCCGGGGCCGAGGTCTTCGACTACGGCAACTCCATCCGCGGCGAGGCCCGACTGGCCGGGTACGAGCGCGCCTTCGCCTTCCCCGGCTTCGTCCCCGCCTACATCCGGCCGCTGTTCTGCGAGGGCAAGGGCCCCTTCCGCTGGGCCGCGCTGTCCGGCGAGGCGTCCGACATCGCCAAGACCGACAAGGCGATCCTCGACCTCTTCCCGGAGAACGAGTCGCTGGCCCGCTGGATCAAGCTGGCCGGTGAGCGCGTCCACTTCCAGGGGCTGCCCGCCCGTATCTGCTGGCTCGGCTACGGCGAGCGCGACAAGGCCGGCGAGCGGTTCAACGACATGGTCGCGAGCGGTGAGCTCCAGGCGCCGGTCGTCATCGGCCGCGACCACCTCGACTGCGGCTCCGTCGCCTCCCCGTACCGCGAGACCGAGGCCATGCTCGACGGCTCCGACGCCATCGCCGACTGGCCGCTGCTGAACGCCATGGTGAACGTCGCCTCCGGCGCCTCCTGGGTCTCCCTGCACCACGGCGGCGGCGTCGGCATGGGCCGCTCCCTCCACGCCGGGCAGGTGACCGTCGCCGACGGCACCGCGCTGGCGGGCGAGAAGATCCGCCGGGTGCTCACCAACGACCCCGGGATGGGCGTCATCCGGCATGTGGACGCCGGGTACGACATCGCCGAGTCGGTGGCCGGCGAGCGGGGCGTGCGGATCCCGATGCGCGAGGGTGACCAGGCGTGAGCTTCCACAGCATGTGGGCGGAGCTGCTGCCGGTCGGCCGCAGCTCCGCCTCCGGCGGCTACCGCCGCTACGCCTGGACCGGTGCCGACGCCGACTGCCGGGCCTGGTTCCGGCAGCAGGCCGAGGACCGCGGCCTGGCCCACGAGACCGACCGCAACGGCAACCAGTGGGCCTGGCTCGGCGACCCGGCCGCCGGGGACGCCGTCGTCACCGGCTCGCACCTGGACTCCGTACCGGACGGCGGCGCCTTCGACGGACCCCTCGGCGTGGTCTCGTCGTTCGCGGCACTGGACGAACTGCGCCGCCGGGGAGCGCGGTTCACCAGACCGCTCGCCGTCGTCAACTTCGGCGACGAGGAGGGCGCCCGGTTCGGACTCGCCTGCGTCGGATCGCGGCTGACTGCCGGGCAGCTCACCGTCGAACAGGCGCACCGGCTCACCGACGGCGACGGGACCACCCTGCCGCAGGCCATGGAGGCCGCCGGGTACGACCCGGACGCCATCGGCCCCGACCCGGAGCGCCTCGCCCGCATCGGGGCGTTCGTCGAACTCCATGTGGAGCAGGGCCGCGCCCTCGATCTCACCGGCGACGCCGTCGGCGTGGCCAGCGCGATCTGGCCGCACGGGCGATGGCGGTTCGACTTCCGCGGCGAGGCCAACCACGCGGGCACCACCCGCCTGGCCGACCGCCGCGATCCGATGCTGTCCTACGCCGAGACGGTGCTCGCCGCCCGCCGCGAGGCCGAACTCGCCGGTGCCGTCGCCACCTTCGGCAAGATCGCCGTGGAACCGAACGGGGTCAACGCGATCCCGTCCCTGGTGCGCGGCTGGCTCGACTCCCGCGCCGCCGACCAGGAGACCCTGGACACGGTGGTCGGCGGCGTCGAGAAGGCGGCCCGTGCCTACGCGGACGCCCACGGCATCGACCTCGCCGTCGTCCGGGAGTCCTTCACGCCCGTCGTGGAGTTCGACCACGCCCTGCGCGACGAACTCGGGCGCATCCTGGGCCGGGACACCGGACTGCGGGTGCCCGTGCTCGGCACCGGCGCCGGACACGACGCCGGGATCCTCTCGGGAAGCGTCCCGACCGCCATGCTGTTCGTGCGCAACCCCACCGGTGTCTCGCACTCCCCGGCCGAGTCCGCCGCCGAGGACGACTGCGCGGCCGGGGTGCGCGCACTGGCCGACGTACTGGAAGGACTGGCGTGCGCGTGACCGAGGCGACCTACTGGCTGGAGCACGCCTGGCTCGGCACCCGCGTCGAACCGGGCGTGGCGGTCGAGACGGCGGACGGACGGATCACCGCCGTGCGCACCGGCACCGCCGCCCCGCCGCCCGGCGCCGAGGTGCTGCGCGGGCTCACCCTGCCGGGCCTGGCCAACGCGCACAGCCACGCCTTCCACCGGGCGCTGCGCGGCACCGTCCAGGTCGGCTCCGGCACCTTCTGGACCTGGCGCGAGGTCATGTACTCCGTGGCCGACCGGCTGACCCCGGACACCTACCACGCGCTCGCCCGCGCGGTGTACGCCGAGATGGCCCTCGCCGGGATCACCTGCGTCGGTGAGTTCCACTACCTGCACCACGCCCCCGGCGGCGCCCGCTACACCGACCCCAACGCCATGGGCGAGGCACTGATCGCGGCCGCCGCCGAGGCGGGCATCCGGATCACCCTCCTGGACACCTGCTATCTCGCCGCGGGCTTCGGGGAGCCGCCCAACGCCCACCAGCTCCGCTTCTCCGACACCAGCGCCGAAGCCTGGGCCGAACGCTGTGCAGTTCTCAAGGAACGGGATCACGCGCGGATCGGCGCCGCCGTCCACTCCGTACGGGCGGTGCCCGCCGGGCAGTTGGCGACCGTGGCGCGGTGGGCCGAGGAGCGGCGGGCCCCGCTGCACGTGCACCTCTCGGAGCAGACCGCCGAGAACGACGCCTGCCTCGCCGCCCACGGGTGCACCCCGACCCGGCTGCTGGCCGACCACGGCGTGCTCGGCCCGCGCACCACCGGCGTGCACAACACGCACCTGACCGACGACGACATCGCGCTGCTCGGCTCCACGGGCACCGGCACCTGCATGTGCCCGACCACCGAACGGGACCTCGCGGACGGCATCGGACCGGCCGCGGCCCTCCAGCGGGCCGGTTCCCCGCTCTCCCTGGGCTCCGACAGCCACGCCGTCATCGACCTGCTCGAAGAGGCCCGCGCGATGGAGCTGGACGAACGGCTGCGGACCCGCACCCGCGGCCACTGGACGGCCGCCGCCCTGCTGCGCGCCGCCACCGCCGACGGCCACGCGGCCCTCGGCTGGGCGGAGGCCGGCCGGATCGAACCCGGCGCGCCCGCCGATCTGACCACCGTCGCGCTGGACTCCGTCAGGACAGCGGGACCCGAGCCCCGGCTGGGCGCCGAGACGGCCGTATTCGCGGCGGGCGCGGCCGACGTACGGCATACGGTCGTGGGCGGCCGGCAGGTCGTACGCGACGGCGCGCACACGCTCGTGCCGGACGTGCCGCGGGCGCTGGCCGCCGCCGTCGAAGCCCTGCGCTGACCCCCATCGCCTCCCACGAGGACACCATGAGCACCAGCACCGTCATCACCCACATCGCCACGCTGGTCACCAACGACCCCTCCCTCGGCGACAACTCCCCTCTCGGACTGATCCGGGACGCGGCGCTCGTCATCGACGGCGACCGCGTCGCGTGGACCGGTGAATCAAGCAAAGCACCCGCCACTGACAACCGCCTCGACGCCGGTGGCCGCGCGGTGCTCCCGGGCTTCGTCGACTCCCACTCCCACCTGGTCTTCGCGGGCGACCGCACCGAGGAGTTCAACGCCCGGATGTCCGGCCGGGCCTACAGCGCGGGCGGCATCCGCACCACCGTCGCCGCCACCCGCGCCGCCACCGACGCGGAACTGGAGGCCAACCTCACCCGCCACCTCGCCGAGGCCCTGCGGCAGGGCACCACCACGTTCGAGACGAAGTCCGGCTACGGCCTGACCGTCGAGGACGAGGCCCGCGCCCTGCGCGTCGCCGCCGCGCACACCGACGAGGTCACCTACCTCGGCGCCCACATCGTCTCCCCGGACTACGCCGACGACCCGGCGGCCTATGTGGCCCTGGTCACCGGCGAGATGCTGGACGCCTGCGCCCCGCACGCCCGCTGGATCGACGTCTTCTGCGAACAGGGCGCCTTCGACGGCGACCAGGCGCGCGCGATCCTCACCGCGGGCCGGGCCAGGGGCCTGCACCCGCGCATCCACGCCAACCAGCTCTCCTACGGCCCCGGGGTGCAGCTCGCCGTGGAGCTGGACGCGGCCAGCGCGGACCACTGCACGCATCTGACGGACGCGGACGTCGACGCGCTGGCGCACAGCGACACGGTCGCCACGCTGCTGCCCGGCGCCGAGTTCTCCACCCGGGCCGCGTGGCCGGACGCCCGCCGCCTGCTGGACGCGGGCGCCACGGTGGCCCTGTCCACCGACTGCAATCCGGGGTCCTCGTACACGTCCTCGGTGCCGTTCTGCGTCGCCCTGGCCGTGCGGGACATGGGCATGACGCCCGACGAGGCCGTCTGGTCGGCGACGGCGGGCGGGGCGGCGGCGCTGCGCCGCACCGACGTGGGCCGGCTCACCCCCGGCGCCCGCGCCGACCTGGTCGTCCTGGACGCCCCGAGCCATGTCCACCTGGCCTACCGGCCGGGCGTGCCGCTGGTGGACCAGGTGTGGCGCCGGGGCGTGCGCGAGGTCTGAGACACCGGGGCGTCAGGCGAGAGACAGGCGGGAAGGCCCCGGGCCGCAGGATGCCGGCCGGGCCCTCCCGCCCGGGGCTCACTCCTCGACCGTCAGCGCCTTGCGCAGCCGCACCAGCGTGCGCGACAGCAGCCGTGAGACGTGCATCTGGGAGATGCCCAGCTCCTCGCCGATCTCCGACTGGGTCATGTTGGCCACGAACCGCAGCGAGAGGATCTTCCGGTCCCGGGCGGACAGTTCGGCGATCAGCGGCTTCAGCGACTCGACGTACTCGATGCCTTCGAGGCCGTGGTCCTCGTAGCCGATGCGGTCCGCGAGGGCGCCCTCGGAGTCGTCGTCCTCGGGCTGGGCGTCCAGCGACGAGGCGGTGTACGCGTTGGAGGCCGCCATGCCCTCCACCACCTCGTCCTCGGTCAGCCCGAGGTGGCGGGCCAGCTCGCCCACCGTGGGCGCGCGGTCCAGGCGCTGGGCCAGCTCGTCGCCGGCCTTGGCCAGGTCGAGCCGCAGCTCCTGGAGCCTCCGCGGCACGCGCACGGACCACGAGGTGTCCCGGAAGAAGCGCTTGATCTCGCCGATGATGGTAGGCATCGCGAAAGTCGGGAACTCGACGCCGCGGGACAGTTCGAAGCGGTCGATCGCCTTGATCAGGCCGATGGTGCCGACCTGGATGATGTCCTCCATCGGCTCGCTGCGGGAGCGGAAGCGGGAGGCGGCGAACTTGACCAGCGCCAGGTTGAGTTCGACGAGCGTGTTGCGTACGTACGCGTACTCGTGGGTGCCTTCCTCAAGGCACTCCAGTCGCTCGAAGAGGGTCTTGGACAGGGCCCTGGCGTCGTCCGGGGCCACTTCGTCGTACGGCGGGATGTCCGGGAGGCCGGCCAGCGCGGCGAGGGGGTCCAGGTACTCCGGAGCGGGTGTCGACGTCGCCGTCTGGGTATGCGAGGCGTCGAGCCGGGGTGACATGATGTCCTCCATCGTTCTCGGCATATGGCTGCCGAAGCCAATTCGTGCACTGCGGTGTGCGGCGCCTCCAAAGCCGGCCGTGTCGGTTACGTGTCCCTACTAGCCCTACCCGCTTTCCCGAGGCGATCGCAAGTGCGTTCTGTCGGCATATGTCCGTTTGTGTGCGGTTGTTCGGGTGTTGGGGCGGTCGGGGAAGGCGTAGTGTTCGAGGGCGTCAGTCAGCAGCCACGACTCCTGGGAGAGAGACGGCATGGACCGCGGGACGGTCGGCAGCGCACAGTCGGGCCGGCTTCTGGTGGAGGTGCGGCAAGAGGGCTCCAGTGCCGTCGTGACACCGGCGGGTGAACTGGACCACCACACGGCCGACCTTCTGCGCGAGCCGCTGGAGGAGTGCCTCGACAAGGGGCGCTCGCGTCTGGTGGTGGACTGCTCGCGCCTGGAGTTCTGCGATTCCACGGGGCTGAACGTGCTGCTGGGGGCGCGGCTGAAGGCGGAGGCGGCCGGGGGAGGTGTGCATCTCGCGGGGATGCTGCCGGTGGTGGCGCGCGTGTTCGAGATCACGGGGGCGGACGCGGTGTTCACCGTGCACGCCACGCTCGACGACGCGCTGGCCGGTGAGCGGGGCGGATCCGGCGCGGCCGGACGGGCCGGGGAGGCCGGTGGGACCGGCTGAACCGACGGCGGTGCCGTCACCCTGTCCCCTTCCGCAGACCCCTTCCCCTCCTTTCTTTCCCGTGTGGCACGAAACAGGGGGTGTTCCGCGGGATCGGTCGGGCAGGAGACATGCGGAAGCGGATCGACCGGTGGCGTACCGGCCCTGTACGAGCGTGGTGACTTTTGAATCGTGAACTGGTGAATCGGTGAGGTGAAGCGCTGATGAGCACCACCCGGCCCTGTTCGCCGGGCGACCGTGGCCCGGAGCCCAGCGGCGCTTCCGGGGCGTCCGAGGGGGATGCGCCGGCCGACGACGCCTCCGCAGGGGGTGTGACGGCCGTGCCGGCGACCCCGTCGGCAGGCCGCCAGGTCCGCAGACTGAGCTTCGACGGCACGAGCGGCGTCGTGCCGCTCGCCCGCGACTTCGCCCGTCAGGCGCTGTACGCGTGGGGCTGGCTGCCCGCCGCGTCGGCCGACCAGCGGGCCGCCGCCGAGGACGTCCTCCTCGTCGTCTCCGAACTGGTCACCAACGCCTGCCTGCACGCCGAGGGCCCGGACCGGCTGGAGATCACCTGTGACAACAAGGTGATCCACATCGAGGTCTCCGACCTCGGCGCCGGCCAGCCCGCACCGCGCACCCCGCACCGCGCGGGCCGCCCCGGCGGTCACGGCATGTTCATCGTCCAGCGCCTGTGCCTGGACTGGGGCGTGGTCCGGGTCCCGGGCGTCGCCGGCAAGAAGGTGTGGGCGGAACTGGGCGCACCCGCGTAGGACGCGCACGGCGGGCGCCTGGGCGCCCGCCGCCCCGCGGCGTCCCCCGCGTACGCCCGCAGCAGCCGCGTACGCCGATCACGCCCGCCCGCGCGCCCGCCCGTCGGCCTCGCGCCCGCCGCGCCCCGATTCCGGCGCCGGGCCGTGTCCACGCACGCCTGCCCCGCCCTCGTGCCCAGTCGCGTCCAGATGCCCCCGCCCCCGCGCCGGTCGCGTCCAGACGCCCCCGCGCTTGCGTCCGCGCGCTCCGTCCATCTGTGCCTGCCGGAGCCCGCCTTGCGCGCGGGCCGCCGCGCCCGGCCCGCCGGGCAGTACGGCCCTCACCCGTCCCCGCTCCGCGGTCGCCCCCGCGCGCCCCGCCTCCCCGCCCCGGAAACCCACAGGGCCGCCGCACCCCGATGGGGACGCGGCGGCCCTGGAGGGTCCGGCGGGCGGGCGTCAGCGTACGTCGCCCATGAGTTCCTTGACCTTCTTGCGGTACATCCACACCGCGACACCGGCGAGCACCGCGAGCGTGGCCTCCAGCGCGACGATGCCGGTCTTGTTGAGGTCGACCCCGGCGATGGAGAGCAGACCGGTCGTGGCGTCGCCCGCGGTGACGGCCAGGAACCAGACGCCCATCATCTGTGAGGCGTACTTCGCGGGCGCCATCTTCGTGGTGACCGACAGGCCGACCGGGGAGAGGGTCAGCTCACCGACGGTCTGGACGAAGTAGATCGCCACCAGCCACAGCGCCGCCGCCTTGTGCCCGCCGTCGGCGATGGCCAGCGGGGCGAGGAAGAGGAAGAAGGAGGCGCCGACCAGCACCAGGCCCATCGTGAACTTGACCGCGGTGCTCGGCTCCTTGCCGCGCCGGGCCAGCGCCAGCCACAGCCAGGCGAAGACCGGCGCGCACGCCATGATCAGGACCGGGTTGACCGACTGGTACCAGGAGACCGGGAAGTGCCAGCCGAGGACGCTGTTCTCGGCGGACTTCTCGGCGAACAGCGACAGGGTCGAGCCGCCCTGGTCGTAGATCATCCAGAAGACCGCGGCGGCGACGAAGAACCAGATGTACGCGGTCATCTTCGACTGCTCGGTGCGGTCCAGGTCCTTGTCCCGCTTGATCCGGGCGATGACCGCGACCGGGATCAGCAGACCGGCGACGGTGATCGGCACCAGCAGCCAGTTCAGGGTGTAGAGGCCGGAGAAGCCGACGATCGCGTAGAAGACGACCGCGACGGCCGCCCACAGGGCCGACTTGCGCAGCAGCGACGACTTCTCCTGCGCGGACAGCGGCGTCGGTACGACGTCGGAGCGCGGGTTCAGATGGCGGGCGCCGAGCAGGAACTGGGCCAGGCCCAGGGCCATGCCGAGCGCGGCGAGCGCGAAGCCGATGTGCCAGTTCACGTTCTCGCCGATGGTGCCGATGATCAGCGGGGCGGCGAAGGCGCCGAGGTTGATCCCGATGTAGAAGATCGTGAAGCCGCCGTCGCGGCGCGGGTCGTCGGCGCCCTTGTAGAGGTGGCCGACCATGGTGGAGATGTTGGCCTTCAGCAGGCCGGAGCCGATGGCGACGAGGCCGAGGCCGGCGAAGAAGCTGCCGGACCAGGGCAGGGCCAGCGTCAGATGGCCCAGCATGATGACCGTACCGGCGACGGCGACCGTCCGGCGGGGGCCGAGGACCCGGTCCGCGAACCAGCCGCCCGGCATGGCGAGCAGGTACACGAGGGACAGGTAGACCGAGTAGATCGCGGTCGCGCTGGCCGCACTCAGGTGCAGGCCGCCCGGGGCCACCAGGTACAGCGGGAGCAGGGCCCTCATGCCGTAGTAGGAGAAGCGCTCCCACATCTCGGTCATGAAGAGGGTGGCCAGGCCGCGGGGGTGGCCGAAGAAGGTCTTCTCGGAACCGGGGGTGCCCGGATGGACCGAGTCCTTCGTCAGGCTGGACGCCATGGTCGTTCCTTGCTGGTCGGGACGCGCCGCGGCGAGCCGGTACGCGCCCGGTGGGGGGCTGGCCGGCACCGGCAGGGCCGTCGTCCACCCCACGCCCAGGGGACTGTGCCCCGGGTCACGGAGCTTCGGACGGCGGCCACCGGGATCCACGCCTCGCGACGCGACGATGCGTCCGGTGAGGCCCGGCCCTAGGTCATTCCTTTTCGAGGCCGGAAAGAACCGGCCCGCACACAAAAGGGACCCTCAGCGTCTAAAGAGCGCCAAAGGTCCGCTGCGTGCTACAGGCGTTCAACTCACCATACGGCAGGACAGTGCCGGATATGGAAGGACTTGAGACAGGGATCACAGGGAATGAGGGAACCGCACACGCCTTTTCGAAGGTTTATTCAAGGTTCGCACCCCAGGTCAGCGGCTTGGCGCGGACGCGGTGAAGGGTTTGTGACCATGACGCCGGAAAGGCCGCGACCATAGCGCCGCAAAGTAAGAGCACCGGAGGCCGATCACACCGCAGGTCACCCCGGCGGGCGGCGCGGGCGGACTACCATCACCCCATGACCCGTGTACTGCTCGCCGAGGACGACGCGTCCATCTCGGAGCCGCTGGCCCGCGCACTGCGCCGGGAAGGCTACGAGGTCGAGGTGCGTGAGGACGGACCCACCGCGCTCGACGCCGGAATGCAGGGCGGTGTCGACCTGGTCGTGCTGGACCTCGGTCTGCCCGGTATGGACGGCCTGGAGGTCGCCCGCCGGCTGCGTGCCGAGGGCCACACCGTGCCCATCCTGATCCTGACCGCGCGCGCCGACGAGGTGGACACCGTCGTCGGCCTGGACGCGGGCGCCGACGACTACGTCACCAAGCCCTTCCGGCTGGCCGAACTGCTGGCCCGGGTACGGGCCCTGCTGCGGCGCGGCGCCGCCGAGCCCCAGCAGCCCCCGGCCACGCACGGCGTGCGCATCGACGTCGAGTCGCACCGCGCCTGGATGGGCGACGAGGAACTCCAGCTCACCGCCAAGGAGTTCGACCTGCTGCGGGTGCTGGTGCGGGACGCGGGCCGGGTCGTCACCCGCGACCAGTTGATGCGCGAGGTCTGGGACACCACCTGGTGGTCGTCGACCAAGACGCTCGACATGCACATCTCCTGGCTGCGCAAGAAGCTCGGCGACGACGCGGCCAACCCCCGGTACATCGCGACCGTGCGCGGGGTGGGTTTCCGGTTCGAGAAGAGCTGAGTCCGGCCCGCGGTACGGACCCGGCAGGGTCCGGCACCGCCGGGCGATCCGGCACCGTCAGGTAAGAGGACATGCGCCGCCGACTGATCCAGTCCACGCTCGCCGTGGTGCTCGTGGTGATCGCCGTCTTCGGCGTCTCCCTGGTGATCGTGGAGACCCGCACGATCAGCAACAGCGCGCAGGAGCGCGTCGACTCCGAGGCGCTGCGGCTGGCCAGCATCGTCGACAGCAGACTGCTGGGCGCGGAGACCGTCAACGCGGAGATCCTCGGCGACCAGGTGGCCGCGGGCCAGTACGCGGTGATCGGCATTCCCGGGCATCCGCCCATCGAGGTGGGCACCAAGCCCTCCGGTGACGTCATCCACTCCACCGCCCGGGGCGAGCAGGGCGAGAGCGTGCGGATGGAGGAGCCCCGCTCCTCGGTCACCCGCGAGGTCGGCCGCACCCTGCTGATCATCGGGCTGGTGGCGCTGCTCGCGGTGGTCGCCGCCGTACTGCTGGCGATCCGCCAGGCCAACCGGCTCGCCTCCCCGCTGACCGACCTCGCCGAGACCGCCGAGCGGCTGGGCTCCGGCGACCCCCGGCCCCGCCACAAGCGCTACGGCGTGCCCGAGCTGGACCGGGTGGCCGATGTGCTGGACGGTTCCGCCGAGCGCATCGCCCGGATGCTGACCGCGGAACGACGCCTGGCCGCCGACGCCTCCCACCAGTTGCGCACCCCGCTGACCGCGCTGTCCATGCGGCTGGAGGAGATCACCCTCACCGACGACCCGGACACGGTCAAGGAGGAGGCGAACGTCGCGCTCACCCAGGTCGAGCGGCTGACCGACGTGGTGGAGCGCCTGCTGACCAACTCCCGCGACCCGCGCACCGGCTCGGCCGTCACCTTCGACCTGGACGAGGTCATCCAGCAGCAGATCGCCGAGTGGCGTCCCGCCTACCGCAGCGCGGGCCGGGCGATCGTCAGCTCGGGCAAGCGGCATCTGCGGGCCGTGGGGACACCGGGCGCGGTCGCGCAGGTGCTGGCGGCGCTGATCGAGAACTCGCTCATGCACGGCGGCGGCACGGTGGCCCTGCGCACCCGTGTCACCGGCAACCAGGCGGTCGTGGAGGTCACCGACGAGGGCCCCGGGGTCCCCGCCGACCTGGGCGCCCGGATCTTCGAGCGCACCATCAGCGGCCGCAACTCCACGGGCATCGGCCTCGCCGTCGCCCGCGACCTGGCCGAGGCGGACGGCGGCCGGCTGGAACTCCTCCAGGCCCTGCCCCCGGTCTTCGGCCTGTTCCTGTCCCGCACACCCCCGTTGCAGCGGTCCGCGGAGGACGAGACGACGGTGCGCTGAGCGGCGCCGCGGCACCGTCCGGGCGGGCGCGGCGTACGGGGCGTACGGGATCGGGCGTACGACTCGGCGGCAGGCGCCCGGGATCAGCGGTAGGCGTCGCTGCGGGCCTGCGCCGCCGCCGCGTCCCGGCCCGCCGCCCCGCCCGGCAGCGGTCCGGCACCGGCCGCGGTGTCGTGCGCGGGCAGGGCGCGGAAGACCCAGCTGCGGTAGGACCAGAAGCGGAACAGCGTGGCGATGCCGATGCCGAGGAACTTGAAGACGTTGCTCTGGATCGGGCTGTCCCAGCCGAAGCCGTACGTCGCCAGGTAGAGCACGCCGTTCTCGATGACCAGGCCGATCGCGCTGAACAGCAGGAACAGGGTGAGTTCCTTGGTGCGGCCGCTCTTGTCCCGGTCCCGGTAGGTGAAGTACCGGAAGCCGATGTAGTTGAAGACGATCGACACGATGGTGGCGATCACGCTCGCCCGCACCACCTGGAGACCGGTGGTGTGCCGGACGAGGTTGAACACGAGCAGGTTGACCAGCAGCCCCGCTCCGCCCACCGCGCCGAACTTGGCGACCTCCCGCCAAGCGCGCCGGACGCGCCGCAGCAGCGCGCCCCGGGCCGCCGGGGGAGCCGCGGGCGCCGGTCGGTGCCCCGAGGAACCACGGTCCATGGTCGTGCAGGCCTCCGCCCGGTTCGGTGTCGTCAACCCGCCCATGCTATCCAGCGCGGCGGGGCGGCGCCCGCGCGCCGGGCGGGAGCGCGGCCGGTTCGCGCCGCCCGGCCCGGGACCCCCGGGATCCGGACACCGGGCGCGGAATCCGGCCGCCGTGGCGCGGCGGATACCCTGGGGGCGTGACGTTCCCGGTAGTCGGCATGGTCGGCGGTGGACAGCTCGCTCGTATGACACACGAGGCGGGCATCCCGCTCGGCATCAGGTTCAAGCTTCTCAGTGACACCCCCCAGGACTCCGCGGCACAGGTCGTGAGCGATGTCGTCATCGGCGACTACCGCGATCTGGAGACGCTGCGTGCCTTCGCGCGGGGCTGCGACGTGATCACCTTCGATCACGAACATGTGCCCACCGAGCATCTGCGGGCCCTGGAGGCGGACGGCATCCCCGTCCGTCCCGGCCCCGAGGCGCTGGTGCACGCCCAGGACAAGGGGGTGATGCGCGCTCGGCTCGACGCGCTCGGCGTGCCCTGCCCGCGGCACCGCATCGTGAGCGACCCGGCCGACGTGGCGGCCTTCGCGGCCGAGGGCGACGGCTTCCCGGTCGTCCTGAAGACCGTGCGCGGCGGGTACGACGGCAAGGGCGTGTGGGTGGTGGACTCCGCCGCGGAGGCCGCCGAGCCGTTCCGCGCGGGCGTGCCCGTGCTCGCCGAGGAGAAGGTCGACTTCGTCCGGGAGCTGGCGGCCAACGTGGTGCGCTCCCCGCACGGCCAGGCCGTGGCCTACCCGGTGGTCGAGTCCCGGCAGGTGAACGGCGTGTGCGACACGGTGATCGCACCGGCCCCGGACCTGGCGGAGTCCCTCGCGCTCCGGGCCGAGGAGATGGCCCTGCGCATCGCCAAGGAACTGGACGTCGTCGGCCACCTCGCCGTCGAGCTGTTCCAGACCCGCGACGGCCGCGTCCTCGTCAACGAGCTGGCGATGCGCCCGCACAACTCGGGCCACTGGTCGATGGACGGCGCGATCACCTCGCAGTTCGCCAACCACGTCCGCGCCGTGCTGGACCTGCCGCTGGGCGACCCGCGCCCGCGCGCGAGGTGGACGGTCATGGCGAACGTCCTCGGCGGCGACTACCCGGACATGTACTCCGCGTACCTGCACTGCATGGCCCGCGACCCCCAGCTGAAGATCCACATGTACGGCAAGGACGTGAAGCCCGGCCGCAAGGTCGGACACGTCAACACCTACGGCGACGACCTGGACGACGTGCTGGAGCGCGCCCGTCACGCAGCCGGCTACCTGAGAGGCACGATCACCGAATGAGCCCAGCCCACCCGTCGCCCGACCACCGCCCCTCGACGAGCGCTGACGCGCGCCCCTTCCCTCTGGTGGGCATCGTCATGGGCTCGGACTCCGACTGGCCCGTCATGGAGGCCGCCGCGAAGGCGCTCGACGAGTTCGAGATCTCCTACGAGGTCGACGTCGTCTCCGCGCACCGCATGCCCCGCGAGATGATCACCTACGGCGAGCAGGCGGCCGAGCGCGGGCTGAAGGCGGTCATCGCGGGCGCGGGCGGCGCCGCCCATCTGCCCGGCATGCTCGCCTCGGTCACGCCGCTGCCGGTGATCGGTGTCCCGGTGCCGCTGAAGTACCTGGACGGCATGGACTCGCTGCTGTCCATCGTGCAGATGCCGGCCGGGGTGCCGGTCGCGACGGTCTCGGTCGGCGGCGCGCGCAACGCGGGCCTGCTCGCCGCGCGCATCCTCGCCACGCACGACGAGGACCTCCAGGCCCGGATGCGGGAGTTCCAGCAGGACCTGAACGACCAGGCCACCGAGAAGGGCAAGCGGCTGCGCGCCAAGGTCGAGGGCGCGGCCGGTTTCGGCTTCGGCACGGGGAAGTGACCGCCGTGAGCGCGCTGGAGCAGGCCCGCGAACTGCTGCGCGAGTTCCCGGTCGTCGACGGCCACAACGACCTGCCCTGGGCCCTGCGCGAGCAGGTCCGCTACGACCTCGGCGCCCGGGACATCGCCGTGGACCAGGCCGCCCATCTGCACACCGACATCCCGCGGCTGCGCGCGGGCGGGGTCGGCGCGCAGTACTGGTCGGTGTATGTCCGCTCGGACCTGCCCGACCCGGTCCCGGCGACCCTCGAACAGATCGACGGCGTACGGCAGTTGCTGGAGCGCTACCCCGCGCACCTGGCACCGGCCCTGACCGCCGCCGACATGGAGGCGGCCCGCGCGGAGGGCCGGATCGCCTCCCTGATGGGCGCCGAGGGCGGCCACTCCATCGCGAACTCGCTGGGCACGCTGCGCGGTCTGTACGCCCTCGGGGTGCGCTACATGACCCTCACCCACAACGACAACGTGGCGTGGGCGGACTCGGCGACGGACGAGCCGGGCGTGGGCGGCCTGTCGGCCTTCGGCCGTGAGGTGGTCCGGGAGATGAACCGCCTGGGCATGCTGGTCGACCTGTCCCATGTGGCCGCGACGACCATGCGGGACGCGCTGGACACCTCCGCGGCCCCGGTGATCTTCTCCCACTCCTCGGCGCGGGCCGTCTGCGACCATCCGCGCAACGTCCCGGACGACGTGCTCGAACGCCTGCCCGCCAATGGCGGCATGGCCATGGTCACCTTCGTGCCGAAGTTCGTCCTCCAGGCCGCCGTCGACTGGACGGCCGCCGCGGACGAGAACATGCGCGCGCACGGCCTGCACCACCTCGACACCACCGAGGAGGGCATGAAGGTCCACCGGGCCTTCGAGGCGTCCCACCCGCGCCCGGTCGCCACCGCGGCCACCGTCGCCGACCACCTCGACCACATGCGCGAGGCGGCCGGCATCGACCACCTCGGCATCGGCGGCGACTACGACGGCACGGCCTTCACCCCGGACGGCCTGGACGACGTCTCCGGCTATCCCCGCCTCATCGCCGAACTGCTGGAGCGCGGCTGGTCGCGGACCGACCTGGCCAAGCTGACCTGGCAGAACGCGGTACGCGTCCTGGGCGCCGCCGAGGACGTCGCCCGCGACCTGCGGGCCAGTCGCACCCCGTCGAACGCGACCATCGGGGAGCTGGACGGCTGAGACACCGGTGGCGGGCGGGACGGCGGTGCGGCCGCCCTCCCGCCCGCCACCGGCGCGGCGGCGCACCGGAACACCCGGGTCCCAGGTGCCTCCGCCCGCCGCCCCGGCCTCAGCAGGCGCAGAGGCAGAACGGGTGCCCGGCCGGGTCGGCGTAGACCCGGAAGCCCCTGCCGTCCGGGTGGGCCAGCGGCTTCGCGCCCAGGGCGAGGACGCCCTGCTCGGCCGTGTCCAGATCCTCGACCTCCAGGTCCAGATGGAACTGCTGCGAGGCGTCCGCCGCGGGCCACTTCGGCGGGACCCAGCCGGGCGCCCGCTGGAAGGCGAGCGCCACCCCGCCCGGCACCTTCAGGTCCACCCACTCGCCCTCGCCCTCGACGGTCCCGCGGAGCACCTCGGCGTAGAAACCGGCGAGCGCGCGCGGGTCGGGACAGTCCAGTACGACGACACCCAGCTTGGCGAGAGCCATGACTTCCTCCTGGTGAAGGTGGTAGTTACCTGTAAGAGCGGGTAACCAGTAACCGTTACTGCATGCTTGCCGATCTCCGGTAACGGCGCAACCTCTTTACGCGGTACCGTCACTGCCATGAGTGACAGATCGTCCGCGCCCGGCGGCCTGGCGCTGATCGAGTCCCTGGTCAACACCCTGGACATCGAGACGACAGCGGACTCGCTCGGCACGGCGGACAACCTGGAGCGCTTCGGGATCACCGAGGCGGACCTGCCCCGGGCACGCGAGCTGCGCGAGTCGCTGCGCGCCGCCCTGCTCGCGCACGCCGGCCATGCCCCGCACGGCCGGGTGACCCCGCTCGGCGAGCTGCTGGCGCGGGCCCCGCTGGTGGTGGCCGTCGACGCGCGGGACGGCGCCGCCGCCCTGACGCCCGCCGACGGCGGACCGCTGCTCTCCCGGGTCGCCGCCGCCGTGGCCGAGGCGCTGGTCGCGGGCACCTGGACCCGGCTGAAGGCGTGCGAGGCCGGCACCTGCCACTGGGCGTACTACGACCGCAGCCCGGCCGGCCGCCGCCGCTGGTGCTCGATGCAGGTGTGCGGGGCGCGCGCGAAGATGCGCCGGTACCGCGCCAGGGAAGCCTGAACACCCGTCCGGTGGTGCGAGAATGCCGGAAGGCGCCGGTTCGGCCGACTGAGCCTCGGCCGAACCGGCGCCGCCCGCGCGTGCCTGTGCCCCCGGGCGCGCTTCCGGGAGCGCCGCGGACCGCGGTTCAGGCCGTCGGGCGGCCCATCGCCCGGTACGTCCACCCCGCCCGCCGCCACAGCTCCGCGTCGAGCGCGTTGCGGCCGTCCAGGACGAGCCGGACGGCGGCGGCCTCGCCCAGCTCGGCCGGGTCCAGCTCGCGGAACTCCTGCCACTCGGTCAGGTGCAGCACGGCGTCGGCGCCGCGCACCGCCTCCAGCGCCGAGCCGGCGTAGCCGAGCGTCGGGAAGAGGCGGCGCGCGTTGTCCATGCCCTTGGGGTCGTAGACGGTCACCTGGCCGCCCTGGAGGTGGATCTGGCCGGCGACATTGAGCGCGGGGGAGTCCCGTACGTCGTCCGAGTCGGGCTTGAAGGTGGCGCCCAGCACCGCGATCCGCTTGCCGAGGAACGGCCCGCCGCCCAGCGCCTGCCGGGTCAGCTCGACCATCCGCCCGCGCTGGCGCATGTTGATCGAGTCGATCTCGCGCAGGAAGGTCAGCGCCTGGTCGGCGCCCAGCTCACCGGCGCGCGCCATGAAGGCGCGGATGTCCTTGGGCAGGCAGCCGCCGCCGAAGCCGATCCCGGCGCGCAGGAACTTCCGGCCGATCCGGTCGTCGTACCCGATGGCCTCGGCGAGCTTGGCGACATCGCCGTCGGCGGCCTCGCACACCTCGGCCATGGCGTTGATGAAGGAGATCTTGGTGGCCAGGAAGGAGTTCGCGGAGGTCTTCACCAGCTCGGCGGTGGGGAAGTCGGTGACCACGAAGGGGGAGCCCTCGGCTATCGGCGTGGCGTACACCTCGCGCAGCAGCTTCTCGGCCCGCTCGCTGCGCACGCCCACCACGATCCGGTCCGGGTGCAGGGTGTCCCGGACGGCGAAGCCCTCCCGCAGGAACTCGGGGTTCCAGGCCAGCTCGGCGTCCTCGCCCGCGGGCGCGAGCGCGGCGAGCGTTCGGGCCAGCCGGTCGGCCGAGCCCACCGGCACCGTGGACTTGCCGACGACGAGCGCGGGCCCGGTCAGATGGGGGGCGAGCGAGCCGACCGCGGAGTCGACGTAGGACATGTCGCAGGCGTACTCGCCGTGCTTCTGCGGGGTGTTCACGCAGATGAAGTGGACATCGCCGAACGCCCCCGCCTCGGCCCAGTCCTGGGTGAAGCGCAGCCGTCCGGTGGAACCCTCGATACCGGCCACATGGCGGCGCAGCAGGTCCCCCAGACCGGGTTCGTACAGGGGGACCTCGCCCCGGCGCAGCATCTCGATCTTCTCGGGAACCACGTCCAGACCCAGCACCTCGAAGCCCATCTCGGCCATGGCCGCGGCGTGGGTGGCGCCGAGATAGCCGGTGCCGATCACGGTGATCTTCAGGCTCATGGATGCTCCAGGAGGGACGACGGGGAAGCGCTGCCCGAGCATATCGGGGGCGTGCGAGCGGCCCGCGCGGGGCAATGTCCCCACAGTCACCCGTTGTCGCCAAGCTCACGTACCGCTCACGTGAGCAGGCCCCTAAAATTCGAGTTACTTAACGGTAATTAGCATCGCCGCTCGTCATCACCTGTTCATCACTGGTCGTCTTTGGAGCGTGAGAGACCTTGGCCGGATCGGCTGACTTCGACCTGTACCGCCCGTCCGAGGAGCACGACATGCTCCGCGACGCCGTCCGCTCGCTGGCCGAGGCGAAGATCGCGCCGTACGCCGCCGCGGTGGACGAGGAGGCCCGCTTCCCGCAGGAGGCCCTCGACGCCCTGGTCGCGAACGACCTGCACGCCGTGCACGTCCCGGAGAGCTACGGCGGCGCGGGCGCGGACGCCCTCGCCACCGTCATCGTGATCGAGGAGGTGGCCCGCGTCTGCGCGTCCTCCTCCCTGATCCCCGCCGTGAACAAGCTGGGCTCGCTCCCGGTGATCCTCTCCGGCTCCGAGGAGCTGAAGAAGAAGTACCTGGGCCCGCTCGCCAAGGGCGACGCGATGTTCTCGTACTGCCTCTCCGAGCCGGACGCGGGCTCGGACGCGGCCGGCATGAGGACGAAGGCGGTCCGCGACGGCGACCACTACGTGCTCAACGGCGTCAAGCGCTGGATCACCAACGCGGGCGTCTCCGACTTCTACACGGTGATGGCCGTGACCGACCCGGAGAAGCGCTCCAAGGGCATCTCCGCCTTCGTCGTCGAGAAGTCCGACGAGGGCGTCTCCTTCGGCGCCCCGGAGAAGAAGCTCGGCATCAAGGGCTCCCCGACCCGCGAGGTCTACCTCGACAACGTGCGCATCCCCGCCGACCGCATGATCGGCGCCGAGGGCACCGGCTTCGCCACCGCGATGAAGACCCTCGACCACACCCGCATCACCATCGCCGCCCAGGCCCTCGGCATCGCCCAGGGCGCCCTCGACTACGCCAAGGGCTACGTCAAGGAGCGCAAGCAGTTCGGCAAGCCGATCGCCGACTTCCAGGGCATCCAGTTCATGCTCGCCGACATGGCCATGAAGGTCTCTGCGGCCCGCGCCCTGACCTACCAGGCCGCCGCCGCCTCCGAGCGGGTCGACACCGACCTGACCTACCAGGGCGCCGCCGCCAAGTGCTTCGCCTCCGACATCGCCATGGAGGTCACCACCGACGCCGTCCAGCTCCTCGGCGGCTACGGCTACACCCGTGACTACCCGGTGGAGCGCATGATGCGCGACGCCAAGATCACCCAGATTTATGAGGGCACGAACCAGGTCCAGCGGATCGTGATGGCCCGTAACCTGCCGTAACCGCCCGTACGCACACCGCTGCCGTCGCCCCCCGTCCGCCCGGACGGGGGGCGACGGCTTTCCGGGGCAAGGAAGTTGGCCGAGCGGCCTGTCCCGGAGGGGACTTGGCACTACGTTGGGCCCGGCTGAACCGTTCCGCCCGAAGGGGGCCCGGCACCATGTCCGACCTTTCCGCGACGCACGACGAGACAGTCGCGCGCACGGCCCGGCTGCGGAGCGACGTGTCGCACTCGGCCCGGATCTGGAACTACTGGCTGGGCGGCCGGGACAACTACCCGGTGGACCAGGAGGTCGGCGAGCGGATCCTCTCGTTCGTGCCCCAGCTGCCCCGCTCGGCGGTCGCGGACCGGCGCTTCCTGGCCCGCGCGGTGCGCCACCTCGCCGAAGACGTGGGCATCCGGCAGTTCCTGGACATCGGCACCGGGCTGCCGACCGCCGACAACACCCACGAGGTCGCCCAGCGGGCCGCCCCCGAGGCGCGGATCGTCTACGTCGACAACGACCCGCTCGTCCTGGCCCACGCGAGCGCCCTGCTCACCAGCACCCGCGAGGGCGCCACCGACTACGTCGACGCGGACGTGCACGACCCGGAGGCCATCCTGCGCAAGGCCGCCGCGACCCTGGACCTCGGCCGGCCGGTCGCCGTCACCATGCTCGGCATCCTGAACTTCGTCCTGGACACCGACGAGGCCGTCTCCGTCGTGCGGCGGCTGCTGGCGGCCCTGCCCTCCGGCAGCCACCTGGTCGTCTCGCACCCCACCACCGAGGTGGACGGCGAGGCGATGACCCGGGCGGTGGAGTACTGGAACGGCCAGGGCTCGGCCCCCATGACCCTGCGCGGCCGGGCCGACCTGGAGCGGCTCTTCGAGGGCGTCGAGCTGCTGGAGCCCGGCATCGTCTCCTGCTCCCGCTGGCGGCCCGGGGCCGGGGACGGGGAGGCCGCCGAGGTCACCCACTTCGCGGGCGTGGGCCGCAAGCCCTGAGCAAGCCGTGAGGGGACGGCCCGCCGCCCGGCCCCGGCCGTCATCCGGACGGGCGTAGCGCGCCCGCGACTGCGCCGGATGGCGGACGGCGGCGGCCGGGCGTACGACGGAAGGGCACGGGGCCCGCCCCGGGGCCCCTTCGGTCTCCAGGAGGAGCCATGACCCACACCCAGCCCGGCACGATGACCGCCATGAGCAAGGAGATGCAGGACTGCGTCAACGCCTGCATGAGCTGCCACACCGCCTGCGAGGAGGCCATGAGCTCCTGCATGCAGCAGGGCGGCCAGGCGCAGATGCAGGTCATGCGCGCGCTCATGGACTGCTCCGAGACGACCCGGATGTGCGCGGACATGATGATGCGCCGTTCGCCCATGGCGGGCGAGATGTGCGAGATGTGCGCCAAGGCCTGCGACATGTGCGCCGAGGCGTGCATGACCATGCCGGACGACCAGATGATGATGCGCTGCGCCGAGGCGTGTCGCCGCTGCGCGGAGACGTGTCGCGCCATGAGCACCCGGATGTGATCCGTCCGACGGGAACAGCGGGACCCCGCGGCCCGGTGCCGCGGGGTCCCGCTGCCGGGTGCCGTCCGGTCAGTCGCCGGTGGCGGTCACCTTCTCGTCGTTCTTCAGCTGCTCCACCAGCGTCTTGACCTTCGCCTTGTCCCAGACGAGGTTGCCGCCGACGGAACCGGAGATCGGCATGTTCATGGAGGTGCCGTCGCCGCCGCTGACACCCTTCATCGCCCAGAACATGGACGCCAGGTCCCACAGGCTCATGTCCTTGTCGACGATGAGGGAGTCGAGACCGGCGCTCATCGTCGGGTAGAACGTGAACGGGTTGAGGACCGTCGTCGGGGTGGCGACCTCGTGGGCCAGCGCGGACAGGAACTTCTGCTGGTTCTTGGTGCGCTGGAGGTCGGAGGCGGCGAAGGCGTGCCGGGTGCGGACGAAGGCCAGCGCCTGCTGCCCGTCCAGCTTCTGCTTGCCCGCCTGGAAGTCGGCGCCGGACCACTTGTCCTTGAACGGCTTGTCGATGGTCATCTCGACCCCGCCGACCGAGTCCACGATGTTCGCGAAGCCGGCGAAGCCTATCTCCACGTAGTGGTCGATGCGCAGGCCGGTGTTGTACTCGATGGTGCGCACCAGCAGCGTCGGGCCGTCCTTGGCGTAGGCCGCGTTCAGCTTGGTCGCGCCCGAGGCCGGGTACATCTTGCCGGAGTCCGAGCCCTTGAAGGTCGGGATCTCGACGTTGGAGTCGCGCGGCAGGGAGATCAGCGTGTCGCCGTTGTCCCCGACGTGCAGGATCATCATCGAGTCGGTGCGCTTGCCCTCGGCGGAGCCGGTGTGCAGCTTCTTCTTGTCCGCGTCGGACAGCCCGTCGCGGCTGTCCGAGCCGACGATCAGGTAGTTGGTGCCCTTGCCGCCCTCCGGCCGGTCGATGACCTTGGACAGGTCGACATCGCGGTGGAGCTTGGAGTCGGCCCAGAAGTACGTGGCCACCGACGTGACCACCACCAGCGTGACCAGGGTGATCGCGGTCCACTTGATGCGGCGCCGCCAGTTCGGCGCGGGCCGCGGACCGCGGGTGCGGCCGTCGCCCGGCCCGGCCGGGCCGCCGGGCCCGCCCGGCGAACCGTAGACCTGTCCGGTGTTGTAGCCGCTGTCGTAGCCCTGGCCGTCGTCGTAGGCCGGGCCCTGACCGCCGTCGACGTACGACGGCTGCTGCGGCACGCCGTAGGGCGGCGCCGCGGGGCCGGGGCCGCGCTGTCCGGGCGGGCCCGCGGGGCCGCCGCGCCGCACCTGGCGCATCACGCGCGCGCCCTCCGGCTGCGCTCCGGCGCTGCCGCGTCCGTACCGGGATCCGCGGTCGTCGCCGCCGGAGAACCCCTCGGGCCAATCATTCATGTGGCCCAGTGTGCCGGGCCCCGGGGTGTGCCCCACAAGGGCCGTCGGAAAATAAGGTCAGGGCTGTTGCCAAGCTGACACAAATTCGCCGGATCCCGGCGCGGCACAAGGTGCGGCATAAGGTGGGGCCCATGACAGATCAGGCCCCCGCCGCGGAATCCGGACATCCGGAGATACCGGGCAAGCCGACCTCGGCGTCCCGGACCACCCTCAGCCACATCATGACCCACAGCGACACCAACCTGCTGGGTACGGTGCACGGCGGGGTGATCATGAAGCTGGTCGACGACGCCGCGGGCGCGGTGGCCGGACGGCACAGCGGCGGGCCCGCCGTCACCGCCTCCATGGACGAGATGGCGTTCCTCGAACCGGTCCGCGTCGGTGACCTCGTCCATGTGAAAGCCCAGGTCAACTGGACCGGCCGGACCTCCATGGAGGTCGGCGTCCGGGTGCTCGCCGAGCGCTGGAACGAGTCCGCCCCGGCCACCCAGGTCGGCTCCGCCTATCTGGTCTTCGCCGCCGTGGACGCCGACGGCAAGCCCCGCGCGGTGCCGCCGGTGCTCCCCGAGACCGAGCGGGACAAGCGCCGCTACCAGGAGGCGCAGATCCGGCGCACCCACCGCCTGGCCCGCCGCCGCGCCATCATGGAGCTGCGCGAGCAGCGGGCCGCGCAGGGGTACCAGGACTGAGTCCGCGCCCCGGCCGCCCGCGCCGGGTGTGATCTCAGTCGCACGCCACCTGGTCGCCGCGCACCACTTCGGTGCTGTCCTGCGCCACCGTCCGCACCCGCACCTGGCGCACCTGCCGGAAGCCGCTCCCGGCGACGACCCGCAGCGTGGCGCCCTGTCCCGGCACGGCCCGCAGCTCGCTGCCGGGCAGCGCGGCGGCCAGCGACCGGGCCGAGCGGTCCCAGCGGGGGTCGTAGAACACGAGCGTCCGCGTCACCCCGCGCTGTCTGGCGTCCACGGGTGCCTTGGTGGTGGCGAACCCGGCGGCGGCCAGCGCGGTGTCCACCCGGCGGGCCAGTCCCGCCGTGTCGGTGCCGTTCTCCACCTGGACCCGGATCCGCTGCGGCGGGATCTCCACGGCCGTGGCCGCATCGGGCCTGCGGGCCGGCCTGCGCGCGGCCAGCGGCCGGTCGTCGCGCAGGGTGCGGAACAGCCGGTCCGCCTGCGCCGGGTCCCACTTCACGGTCGAGCCGAGCCCCTTGACGGGGAAGGACGCCTGGGCGACCGGCACGGTGGTGAACTCCGAGGACGAGGGCGAGAAGCTCCGCATCGCCCGGCCCAGGTCGAGCAGCTCGTCGGTGTGGAAGCCCTGGTCGGCGCGGACCGAGCCGAGCACGGCCCGGGTGACGTCCCGGAACTTCATGGGGTTCAGCAGCACCCGCGAGGAGGTCGCCCGCTCGATCAGGGCGGCCAGGAAGAGCTGCTGCCGCTTCATCCGCCCGAAGTCGCTGGCCCCGTCGACATGCCGGGAGCGGACGTACTGGAGGGCCTGCCCGCCGGTGAGGGTGTGCACGCCGGCGGCCAGGTCCAGCCCGGTGTAGGTGTCCTTCATCGGGACGGCCGTGCAGATCTGGACGCCGCCGAGGACGTCCACGGTCCGCATGAAGGCGGTGAAGTCGACCTCCAGATAGTGGTCGATCTTCAGCCGGGTCATGCTCTCGACCGTGCTCACGGTCAGGGCCGGACCGCCCTCGGCGTAGGCCGCGTTCAGCTTGACCGGGTGCGGCGGGTGCTGTCTGCCGGTGTTGCGGTCGAGGTGGGCGGGCAGATCGACGTAGGAGTCGCGGGGCAGGCTGACGACGCTGGCCCGCTCCCGGTCCTGGGACAGATGCACGATCATCATGGTGTCGGTGCAGTGGCAGGGCTGGCCGCCCAGCCGGTAGCGCTGCCGCTCCTGCTCGCTGATCCGGTCCCGGCCGTCGGTGCCGACCAGCAGCACGTTCATGCCGTGGCCCGTCGGCGGCCGGTTCTTCATGTCCCGGAAGGGATCGATCCGGGTGATGTCGGCGTCCAGGCTGGAGACCACCGCGTGCCCGATCCCGGCGGAGGCGAGCACCACCACGGAGAGCGTGGTCGCCGCCCGCATGGCCCAGCGCGGTCTGCGGCGCGGCGGCGGCGCGTACGGCATGCGGGCCGCCCGTACGGGTGCGGCGGCCTGCCGCGGCCCGCGTCGCGGTGGCGCGGGCGGCCTGGGCGGCCGGGGCGACGTGGTGGACATGGGGGGCACCTCCGCGGATGGCGTGGGTGGACACCGTGAGCACCGTAGGCCCATACGATCTGCTGACCGGTGCAGCGGCCCCCGCGGCGCGCACCGGTGTCCCCCGTTCGCGGTAACGTGAGCACCGATGAACGCCAACTCCGACGTGCGGTTCCCCGCCGTTTCTGTGATCATGCCCGTCCTCGATGAGGAGCGGCATCTGCGCGGGGCCGTCGAAGCGATCCTCGCGCAGGAGTACGACGGCGAGATGGAGGTCGTGATCGCCCTGGGTCCGTCCACGGACCGCACGGACGAGATCGCCGCCCAGCTCGTCCGCGACGACCCCCGCGTGCACACGGTCCCGAACCCCACCGGCCGCACCCCCGCCGCCCTCAACGCCGCGATCAAGGCCTCCCGCCATCCGATCGTCGTCCGCGTCGACGGCCACGGCATGCTCTCGCCGAACTACATCGCCACGGCGGTACGGCTCCTGGAGGAGACCGGCGCGCAGAACGTGGGCGGCATCATGCACGCCGAGGGCGAGAACGCGTGGGAGCACGCGGTCGCCGCCGCGATGACCTCGAAGATCGGCGTCGGCAACGCGGCCTTCCACACCGGCGGCCAGGCCGCCCCCGCCGAGACGGTCTACCTGGGCGTCTTCCGCCGCGAGGCGCTGGAGCAACAGGGCGGCTACAACGAGGAGTTCATCCGCGCCCAGGACTGGGAGCTGAACTTCCGCATCCGCGAGGCGGGCGGCCTGATCTGGTTCTCGCCCGAGCTGCGGGTCTCCTACCGCCCCCGGCCGAACATGAAGGCGCTCGCCAAGCAGTACAAGGACTACGGCCGTTGGCGGCACGTCGTCGCCCGCTACCACGAGGGCTCCATCAACCTGCGCTATCTCGCCCCGCCGACCGCCGTGTGCGCCATCGCGGCCGGGATCGTGGCGGGCGCCGCCGTGACCCCCTGGGCCCTGGTGGTCCCGGGCGGCTATCTCGCGGCCATCGCCGCCGGTTCGCTGCCCGCGGGCAAGGGCCTGCCGCTGCGCGCCCGGCTGCGCATCCCGGTGGCCCTGGCCACCATGCACATGTCCTGGGGCTGGGGCTTCCTCACCAGCCCCCGCTCCCTGGCCAAGCGGGTCATAGCCTCCCGGCGCCCGGCGGTCGTCACCTCCTCCGCCTGACCGGCCCACCCGCCCGGACACCCGAAGGGCCCCTCACCGCACGGCGGGAGGGGCCCTTCCGGATGAGCGCGCCGCTACCAGCGGTAGGGCTGGTACACGTCCATGCACTGCTTGGTGTCCGCGCCGTTGATGGCGTCGGAGTTGTCCGGGATGTCCCCGGCCTTGGGCGCCTTCTGCTTCGGGTACGTGCTGCCCTCGCGCCAGTCCGCGCCGACGACGAGCGTGACGCCGGAGACGTCGGTCGACCGCTCCACCGAACCGACCGGGATGCCCAGCGCGGTGGCGACCCGCTCGGCGTCGCCCTTCAGTTCGGCGCTCGGGTAGCGCACGACCGTGTCGGACGCGGCCGGGGCGGTCGAGCCGTCCGGCGTCGCCCTGGTGAAGCCTTTCTGCACCAGCTCGTCGCTGATGGCGGTCGCCCGGTGGCCGACCGGGGCCAGCTCGGCGGTGCGGGTGCCGTTCTGCACCGTGACACCGATCTGGCCGTCCGCGTGCGCGGGCGGCGAGCTGGGCTGCGTCGTCTTCTTGGCGCCGTCCGCGCCCTGCTTCGCGTCGGTGGGCTTGCCGTTGGCGTCGAAGGAGACGTCGTCGCGCAGCAGCTTCCACATCTTCTGCGCGTTGTTGCCGTCCGGCACGACGTGGTCGCGGTTCTGCGGGTCCTGGACGTTCGGCATCGTCGTCATGGTGATGCGGTTCGTCGGAACCGCCTTGAGCTGCATGCCCAGGTCGTAGAGCTTCTTGCCGGTGCCGATCTCCTCGGAGACGTGCAGCGACTTGGTGGCCGCCTCCGCCAGGTCCATCAGCCGGCCCGTGTCGGTGAAGATGCTCTGGTCCTTGAGCGTGCGGATCATCGAGTTCAGGTACATGTGCTGGGCCCTGGCCCGCAACAGGTCGCTGCCCCAGGCGTGCCGGGTCCGCAGCCACTGGAGGGCCTGCTCGCCCTTGACCTTGTGGGTGCCGGCCGTCAGCTTCAGGCCGGAGCCGCCGTGCGCGAGGGCCGTCGAGCGGTCCCACACGTTCTGGTTCACGCAGACGTCGACGCCGCCGATGGCGTCCGCCATCCGCACCACGCCCGCGAAGTCGATGGTCATCCAGTGGTCGATGTACACACCGGTGAGGTTCTGCCAGGTGGCGAGGGTGCAGCCGGCGCCGCCGCGGGCCAGGGACTCGTTGATGATCGTGTTGACCGGCGGAAAGCTCTTTCCGGTCTTCGGATCCCTGCACTTGGGGATGTCCACGCGGGTGTCGCGCGGGATGCTCACCACGGAGGCGCTCTTGCGGTCGGCTGCCAGGTGGATCAGCATCTGTACGTCGCCGAGCGGCGGGTTGCCGCGGTTGTCCCGGCCGCCGCCGAGCGCGATGTTGGCGTCGGAGTCGCGGCTGTCGGAGCCGATCAGCAGGATGTTCAGGGGCGTCTGGCCGTCGGCGTTCGCCTTCGACTTGGCCGCTTTGGAGTCACCGCTGCTGCGCTCGCCCTTCTGGATGTTGCCGTTCAGATGCTCGTAGTAGAGGTAACCGGCGCCGGCCGTCCCGAGTATGACCACCGCGAGTACCGTGGCCGACCAGCGCAGCACCCGGCGTTTGGGTGGTCTGCCGCCGGTGCCCCGGCCGCCGCGCCCGCCCCCGCCGCGCCGGCCGTGGCCGCCGCCTCCCGTGCTCTTCTCGTGCTGCGCCAGAGGCATCGTGTCCTCGACCGCGGGCCCCTCCCCGCGCAGACCGCTCTGCGTCAACTCCCCATCCTCCCCGCCCTCAAGTCATCGAACAGGCCTGTCGTACGCCGTGTTAGACGTACGACAGGCCCGTCAGGTCACACGGTGCGCTCAACTGGCGCACTGAACCGTGTCAGCCGTGTGCTGCCCCTCCACCTTGGGTGCCTTCTTGGGAGCGGTGAGTGACACTCCCGCGCCCTTGTAGTCCTTGCCCAGGGTCAGCGTCATCGCGGGCAGGCCCTGGGAGTTGGTCACGCTCTTGCCCGGCTTCAGCGCGGAGCCCGGCAGCCCCATGAGCGAGGCGAGTTCACGGGCCTGGTCCGCCTGGTCGGGCGCGTACTCCAGCGTGGTGTTGGCGAGCTTCTCCGGCGCGTTGCTGCCGTTCTCCGACTTGAGCACGCCCTGCTGGTTCTGGAGCCAGGTGAGGGTCTCCTGCGCCGCGCCGTCCTTGGCCCCGCCGTTGAGGACGCGCACCCGCACCTCGGAGGCCGCCGACCGGGTGCCCTTGAGCCGGGCCGCCTGCGCGTCCTTCGCCTGCTGCTGCTTCTTCTTCACCTCGGTGAAGGAGACGTCGCTGCTGATGCTGTCGAACACCTGGGGGGCCTGGACCTGATCGAGGATGACCGTCTTGTGGACCGGGCCGTCGTCCGGGTTGTCCCGCACGGGCACGGTCAGGAAGGTGATGTTCTTCGTCGGCACCTTCTTCAGCTCCAGCGCCACGTCCTTGAGCGTGCTCGCCTTGCCGATGCCGGTGTCGACGGTCAGCGACTTGGTGGCCGCGTCCGCCAGGTCGTACAGCTTGACCGGGTTGGTGAGGGTGTCGCCGGAGGCCATCTTGCGCATCAGCGAACTGAGGAACTGCTGCTGCACCTTGATCCGGTCCAGGTCGCCGTGGTTGCCGAAGCTGTGCCGGGTGCGGACGAAGGCCAGCGCCTCCTCGCCCTCGATCTTGGACGAACCGGCGGGCAGGTTCAGGTGCGAGTCCTTGTCGTTGACGGCGTGCTTGAGGCACACCTCGACGCCGCCCACCGCCGAGGTCAGGGTCTTCACGGCGTTGAAGTCGGCCATCATGAAGTGGTCCGGGGAGATGCCCGTGATCTCCTTGACCGTGCGCATCGCGCAGCCCGGGTCGCGGCCGTCCTGGCCCAGGCTCTCGTTGAACCGGACCTTGTGCGAGCCCGGGACGACCTTGGTGCTGCCGTCGGGCTGCTTGGTCGGGCAGTCGGGGACGTCGACGATCAGGTCCCGGGGGATGCTCAGCGCGGTGGCGTTCGTCCGGTCCTTGGCGACATGCAGCAGGATGTTGGTGTCCGCGTGGCCCACGCTGCCCTTGTCGCCGTAGCCCTCGTTGCCCTTACCGGTCCGCTTGTCGGTGCCGATGATGAGGATGTTGAAGGCCTCGTCCTTGCTGAAGCTGTCCTTGGCCGCGCTGCCCACGTCGGTGGTGGTGACGTTGCCTTCGAGGTGCTTGAGGATCAGATAGCCCGCCGTACCGGCGCCGACCAGGACGAACGCCATGGTGCCGCCGGTCCACATCAGGACCTTCTTGGTCCGCGACCGCTTCTTCTTCTCCGGGCGGCGGCTGCGCCGGCCGGGCGGCGGCTCCTCCTCGCCGGGCGCGCCGCGACGGCGGCGCGGGCCGGGCACGGTGGGCGCCGGGGCCGTCTCGTGGGCCTGCTCCGCGTCGGACGGAGTGCCGCGCCGCCGGGAGTCGCCGCCACCGGGCCCGGGGGCGGCGCCCCGGCGCTGCCCCGGCACCGCCGACTGCGGAGGGGAAGGGTCCAGTCGCAGTTCGTATTCACCGGTGGCCGGATTGAGCACCCACTGGTCTGCGGGATCAATGTTGTCCGCCCGCCCACGGCCTTGCGCGTCCACGGTTGTCCGAACCCTCCGTCGGGGCCACGCGGCGCCTTCCCCCTGAGGCGCTCAGGTCTGGTTCACACAGTGCGCGACCCCAGGATGACCTCGTGGCCGGTAGCACCGGATCGCTCACACTATCCGGCCTGTTGAGCATTGAGCGACGCCGGTGACGAATTCCACGCCCCTACAACTGGGCAATCCGCCCATTCTCCCCGGACAAAAGTTCGCCCTTGGCGGCGGCTTTACCCGCAGGGGGCCTGTGCGGCGGTATTGCCGGTGAAGGTGGGCGTCGGCGAAGGTGGGGCCGCGAGGACCCGGCTGGTCCCGGCGGCCGCCGGGACGCCCGGATAAACGTACTGAACGTAGTCGTCCGGCTGCGCAGGCGATTCCTCGCCGGACGTGGAATCGGGTCCCCGCACGGAATCCCGCGGCCCGGAATTGCCGTTGTTTGCGCCGGAATCCCGTGAATCCTCCGGGGCCACCTCCACCGGCCGGTCGGTGCGCAGCCGGGCGAACAGCTTTTCGGCCTCCGGCTCCACGAGCTGATCGCGGTCGGCGTCGTAGGCGTACGACTTCCGCGGAACCGTCAGGAACCGCACGCGTTCCGTGGGGATGCCGCGCAGTCCGCGCACGAGTTGGTGGAGACCGCGCAGATTCGCCAGCGCCGGGTCGGTGGTCAGCGAGGAGGTGGCCGCGTCCAGGACGGGGTACAGCTTCACCGGGTTCAGCAGGACCCCGTCGCCGCGCACCTTGCCGACGAGGGCGCCGAGGAAGTGCTGCTGCCGTGCCATCCGGTCGGTGTCACTGCCGTCGCCGAGCGTCTTGCGGGCCCGGACGTAGCCGAGGGCCTGCTCGCCGTCGAGCGTCACCCGGCCCGCGGGCAGCCGCAGACCGGCGTCCTTGTCGGTCACCGGCTTCTTGAGGCACACCCGCACGCCGCCGACCGCGTCGACCAGGTCCTTGAACCCGCCGAAGTCGACGACCATGTGGTGGTCGACCCGGATGCCGGTCAGCTTCTCCGCGGTCCGGATCGTGCAGGCCGAACCGCCCACCTCGTAGGCGTGGTTGAGCATCGTGAACACCGGCGCGCTGCGGCTGCCGTCCCGGCGGCGGCAGCCGGGCACGTGCACCATCAGGTCGCGGGGCAGGGACACGGCGGTGGCGCTGCGCCGGTCGGCGGCCAGATGCAGCAGGATCACGGTGTCGGACCGTTCGGTCCCCGCGTCGCGCCCGTATCCCGTGTTGCCGTCGCCGGTCCGGGTGTCCGACCCGATCAGCAGGATGTTCTGCGCCCCCTTGACCAGGGCGGTGGGCCGTTCCTTCTCGTAGCGCCGCAGTTCGGCCGCCGCGGCCTCGTCGGCGGTGATGTTGCCGCTGAGCCGGGCGTAGAGGGCCCAGCCGGTCACGGCGGAACCGCCGACGAGGACGGCCGCGGCGAACGCGGCGGCCTGGAGTCTGCGCAGGCGCCGCGCCGCCGCCCCGGCGCCGGTGGCCGACGCGCCCTGTCCGGGCCCCACGGCCCCCGGGACCCGTACCCCTGCCCCGGGTCCCTCGTCCTGCCCCTCCGCCCTGCGGCCCACGACCGCGACCACCCTCTTCCCGGCCTCTTCCCGACCGTCTTCCCGATGTCCCGACGTCCCGACGTCCCGTCCGTAAGACGATGGCCCCTCGGGGGAGGGGAGGCGGGGTGGTGCTGGGCCGAACGGGGGAAAACGCCGGGACGAGGGGGGAGCGGGACCGGGGCGGCGGTCACCTCGCCGTGGCGGTGACCCGTTCCGTCTCGATGCGCTGGGCCAGGGCGGTCTCGTCCAGGCGGTCCAGATGGCGGCACAGGACGACGGACCCGCCCGAGGCGAGCGGCGCGTACAGCCCCGCGCTCAGTCCCTCCCAGGTGTCGTACGCCAGCCCGGACAGCAGCCGGGAACCGGGCCCCGTCAGGCCCAGCCGGGACGCGTCGGCGCGGGCCCGCTCCACGACGTCGGCCGCGGTGTGCTCCGCACCGGCCACGATCAGCGCGGGCTCCTCCGGGTCCACCGGCGCGAACGGCGCGAACCGGTCGCCCTGGCCCGGCACCTCGACGGCGTAGTCGGCGAAGCCCGCGGGCGGCTGCGGGAACCGGCCGCCCAGCGGGCGCAGCGCCAGCGCGATCCGCTCGCCCGAGCAGGCCCGCGCCGCCTCCAGCGTGTCCGGCCCGCTGACCACGACGTCGGCGGCCCCCGGGTTCCCGCCGACGTCCGCGACCGCGCCCACCGACGCGCACGCCAGCAGCCACACCGCCGTCTGCCAGTGCACCGGCAGCAGCAGCGCGACCCGGTCACCGGGGCCCGCGGCCAGGTCTCCCTGGAGGAGGTTCGCCGTCTTGGCCACCCAATTGGCGAAGGTGGCGACGGACAGTTCGACGCGTTCGCCCGTGGCGTCGTCGTAGAAGGTCACCAGGGGGCGTCCCGGGTCCGCGGCGAGCGCGGAACGCAGCAGGTCGGCAGGGGTGCGTTCGGTGGCGTTCACCCGCGTCAGCGTACGCGGCGCGGGCCGCCCGCGGCGAGGGACGGCGGCCCGGATCTCGCCGTTCGGGCATCAGTTCGAGGGAACATCACCCGACGCACCGTCAGTTCGTAGATGGACATATATGTGTGACTATGTCCAAGATCGGGGGCATGCGTCGATACGGATTCCTTGCGTCCTCGATCGGTGTCACCTGTGCGGCCGGACTCGCCCTCGTGCCGGGCGTCCCCGCGGGTGTTGCCGCAGCCGCCGCACCGGCCACGGCGCCGGGAGCGGCCCCGGCCGCGACGGCGCCCGCCGTCCCCGGCAGCACCCAGTCCCTGCCCCTGGCCGTGCGCGCCGCGGGCCACGCCCGCGGCCGGTCCGTCACCGCCGCCCGCCTCGAACAGGGCCTGTACCGCACGGACGTACGGCACTTCTCCCTGGTCGGCGTCGTCTGGGACGACCCGGACACCGAACTGCACGGCACCGTCCAGGTCCGCACCCGCTCCGCGGCCACCGGCACCTGGTCCGACTGGCAGGACGTCGACACCCACAACGCCGACCACGGCGCCGATCCGGGCGCCGCCGAGCGCGCCGCCGGTCACATCCGCGGCGCCACCGCACCGCTGTGGGTCGGCGACTCCGACGGCGTCGACCTGCGGGTCCGCGCCGACACCGGGGACCGGACGGACGGCGACGGCGCCCGGCAGCCGGCCCCGCTGCCCTCCGGGCTGCGCCTGGAACTCGTCGACCCCGGCGACACACCCCCGGCGGGCCCCCAGGCCGACCAGGCGCGCACCGGCGAACTGACCGAGGCCGCGACCGCCGCCTCCGCCGCCAACTCCGGCCTCGCCCCGCTCGGCGCCACCGAGATCCCCGCCCTGGACCAGGCGGCCACCGCACGCGAACTGCTCGCCCTGCGCGGCGACGAACTCACGGCCGCCCAGCGCGCCAAGCCGTACATCGGAGCGCGCCCGCGCATCGTCACCCGGCACGGCTGGGGCGCCGACGAGTCACTGCGCTCGCGCGGGTTCGGCTACACGAAGAAGGTGAAGGCCGCGTTCGTCCACCACACCGCGACCGGCAACAACTACCGCTGCTCGCAGGCCCCCTCGGTGATCCGCAGCATCTACCGCTACCACGTCAGGAGCATGGGCTGGCGCGACATCGGCTACAACTTCCTCGTCGACAAGTGCGGCACCGTCTACGAGGGCCGCGCCGGGGGCGTGGCCAAGCCCGTCCTGGGCGCCCACACCATGGGCTTCAACAGCGACAGCGTGGGCATCGCCGTCATCGGCACCTACAGCAAGACCAAGCCGTCCTCCGCCGCCCTCAAGGCCGTCGCCCGGCTGACCGCGTGGAAGCTCGGCCTCTACGGGATGGACCCGCGCGGCAAGACCTATCTGAAGTCCGGCGGTGGAAACCGCTACAAGAAGGGGAAGAACGTCCATCTGAACGTGATCTCCGGTCACCGGGACGGCTTCGCCACCGACTGCCCCGGACGCAAGCTCTACGCCAAGCTCGGCACGATCCGCTCGACCGCGGCGCGCTACCAGGGCCGCTGAGAGCGGTCTGCCTACACTGTCCGGCCGAAGGACGAAGCGGCCGGTCCCGGCAGGAAGCGGAGACGACAGGTGAAAGAAGCGATCCTCCTGGTCGGCGGCAAGGGGACCCGGCTGCGCCCGCTCACGGTGCACACCCCCAAACCCATGGTGCGGGCGGCCGGCGTGCCCTTCCTCACCCATCAGCTGGCACGGGCCGCAGCGGCGGGCGTCGAGCACATCGTGCTCGCCACCTCCTATCTGGCCGAGGTCTTCGAACCGTACTTCGGCGACGGTTCCGCCCTCGGGCTCCATCTGGAGTACGTCACCGAGGAGGAGCCCCTGGGCACCGGCGGCGCCCTGCGCAACGTCGCCGCGCGCCTGCGCTCCGGGCCGCACGAACCGGTGCTCGTCCTCAACGGCGACATCCTGACCGGCCTGGACATCCGTTCTCTGGCGCGCACCCACGAGGAGAGCGGCGCGGACGTCTCCCTGCACCTGACGAAGGTGACCGACCCGCGCGCCTACGGCCTGGTCCCGACCGACGCCTCCGGCAGGGTCCTCGCCTTCCTGGAGAAACCGCAGACCCCCGAGGAGATCGTCACCGACCAGATCAACGCGGGGGCGTACGTCTTCCGCCGCTCGGTCATCGACGGGATCCCGCAGGGCCGCCCGGTGTCGGTGGAGCGCGAGACCTTCCCCGGTCTGCTCGCGGCCGGCGCACACCTCCAGGGCATGGTGGACTCCACCTACTGGCTGGACCTCGGCACCCCGGCCGCCTTCGTCCGCGGCTCGGCCGACCTGGTCCTCGGCCGCGCCCCCTCCCCGGCGGTGCCCGGCCGCTGCGGTGACCGCCTCGTCCTGCCCACCGCCGTCGTCGCCCCCGACGCCAAGCTGACCGGCGGCACCGTGGTCGGCGAGGGCGCCCGCGTCGCCGAGGGCGCGCGGGTGTCCGGCAGTACGATCCTGCCCGGCGCCGTCATCGAGCCCGGCGCCGTCATCACCGACTCCCTCATCGGCACCCGCGCCCGCATCGGCCGCCGCTCCGTCCTCACCGGCACGGTGATCGGCGACGGCGCGGTGGTCGGCGCCGACAACGAGCTGCGTGACGGCATGCGGATCTGGTGCGACGCGCGCATCCCGGCGGGCGCGGTGCGCTTCTCCTCGGACCAGTAGGCGGCCGCTCCCGGGCCCGGGAGCGCCGGGACAGGGAGCGGACGGCGGCCGGACGGTGGTTCCGCCGCGGTCAGGCCGCCGCCTCCGTCCTTGGCGCCGGTCCCGGCCTGGTCCGGCGGGCCGGTGCGCGGCTCACAGCCGTCCCATGTCGCGCAGCGGCATCCGCGGTGCCCGGCGCGGCGGGATCCGGCCGCTGAGCAGGATCAGCCGGGCCGCCCGGTGCCGCTGACCGGCGTACGGCTCCAGCAGCCGCAGCATCTCGGCGTCGTCGGCGTCCCGGTTCCCGGCCAGCGCGAACCCCACGATGCCGGGCAGGTGCAGGTCCCCGACCGTCACCTCGTCGGCCGCGCCGTGGCTGCGCTGCACGGTCTCCGCCGAGGTCCACGGCCCGATCCCGGGCACCACCTCCAGCCGCCGCCGGGCCGCCGCCGGAGGCATCGCCGTCGCCTCCTCCAGCCGCGCGGCCACCCGCACCGCGCGCAGCACCGTCGACGCCCGCTTGTCGTCGACCCCGGCCCGGTGCCAGTCCCACGACGGGATCAGCGCCCAGGCGCGCGGCGCCGGCATCACATGCATCGGCACGGGGACGGGTCCGGGCGCCGGTTCCCCGTACGCGCACACCAGCGTCCGCCAGGCCGCGTACGCCTCCAGCGTGGTGACCTTCTGCTCAAGGACCGAGGGGATCAGCGACTCCAGCACCAGTCCGGTGCGGGTCAGCCGCAGCCCGGGTCGCCGGTGCCGGGCCAGGGCGAGCAGCCGGTGCCGGGGCGCGAACGCCGCCGGTTCGTCGGCCGCGCCCAGCAGCTCGGGCAGCTGGTCGAGCAGCCACTCGGCGCCCGGCCCCCATGCCTGCCCGCACACCTGTCCGCCACGGACGAAGACCCGCAGCGTGCCCGGCCCGAGCGGGGTGCGGCTGGCCCGCCACACGGACCCGTCCGGCATCGCCCGGAACGTCGGATCGCCCGGCCCGCGCCGCAGCGGCCCGAGGACCAGGCCCAGGTCCAGCGGCTCGTCCGGCGCCCAGGCCCGCACCCGCTCGGGTCCGCCCGGCGGCACCTGAGGCGTGCCCGCGGCAGCGGGTACGGCGGCCCGGCCCCCGGACACGGTCGAGTGCGGGGGCCGGGGGCGCGGGGCGAAACGTCCTGCCACGATCAGTTCCCGGGGTCGAAGGCGGTCGCTACGAGCCTAGGGCAGGTCTCTGGCCGGTCACCCCGTCCCGGCGAGGCCGCCTCAGCGCACCTCGACGAACGTCTGCGGGTCCCGCTCGTCCCGGGGTCTGGGCGGGCCGTCCGGGTGTCCGACCGCCACCGCGCCCATCGGGTCCCAGTCGGCGGGCAGTTCCAGCACCTCGCGCACCACGTCCCGGCAGAACATCGTCGAGGACACCCAGGCCGAGCCGAGCCGCTCCCCGGCCAGCGCGACCAGGAAGTTCTGCACGCCCGCTCCGGCGGCGACCACGAACATCTCCCGCTCGGCACCGTCGCGCCGCGGGTCGCCGTAGGTGTGCGAGCCGTCCATGACCAGGCACGGCACCACCAGGTACGGGGCGTGGCGCAGAACGTCCCCGCGGCGCACCCGCCTGGCGATCGACTCCTCGCTCTTGCCGTCCCGCCGCAGGTCGGCGATCCAGGCGTCGCGCATCGCGTCCAGCAGCCGGGTCCGCGCCCCGGGCGACTCCAGCAGCACGAACCGCCACGGTGTGGTGTGGTGCGGCGCCGGAGCCGTCACCGCCGCCGCGACCGCGCGCCGCACCGCACCGGGGTCCACGGGCTCGTCGGTGAAGGACCGCACCGTACGCCGCTGGGTCACCGCCTCCCGTACGGCCTCGGAGGTGCCCAGCCGGAACATGTCGTCGCGTGCCTCGCGCACCAGCGCCCGCGCGCCCGGCCCGTCGTCGTCCGTGACCGTGTGCCCCAGGCCGCGCACCACGGCGACGGGCAGCCCGGCTGCCTTGCCCTTGACCAGGTCGCCCGCCGCGGCCAGTTCGTCGGCGGTGGCGACGACGGTGGCGCCGAGCGGGTTGCCGTGGGCGTCGGTGCCGCCGCGCAGGTCGTCCAGGACGCGCAGTCCGGCGGCGCCGATGGCGACGTCGGTGAGCCCGGCCCGCCAGGGGCGGCCGAAGGTGTCGGTGACGAGGACCGCGACGTCGACGCCGAGCACCGTGCGCAGGCCCTCGCGGATCGCGCGCGCCGAGGCGTCCGGGTCCCCGGGCAGCAGCAGCACCGTGCCCGCGGGCGTGTTGGAGGCGTCCACCCCGGCCGCGGCCATGACCAGGCCCTGCCGGTTCTCCACGATGCGCAGCGGTCCGCGCCGGGCCACGACCCGCACGGTCTCGGCGTCGATCGCGGCCTCCCGGTCGGCGGCCTCGACGACCCGGCCCTCCGCCTTGGAGACGATCTTCGAGGTGACCAGGAGCACGTCACCGTCGGCGAGGCCCGGCTCGGCGGCGGCGATCAGCTTGGCCAGGTCGTCGCCCGGGGCCACCTCGGGGATGCCGGGCACGGCCCACACCCGGAACGCGGGCGCCGTACCGGGACCGGAGGGGGCGGCGGGACCGGCGGACCCGGCGGTGCCGCCGCTGTCGCCCGTGTCGGCCGTGTCGCCCGTGCCGTCGGCGGGTGTGCCGCTCATGCCGTGCGCACCTCCTCGGCCAGTGCCAGCGCCTCCCGCGCCATCTGCGCGGTGGCGTCGAGGTCGCTCATCATCAGCGGCACCGCGCGGCAGCGGATCCCGGCCGTCTCGACCCGCTCCACCGCGCCCGCGTCGACGGTGTCGACGAGCCAGCCGTCCAGCAGCCCCGAGCCGTAGTGCTCGGCGACGGCCGCGGCGGTGGACTCCACGCCGACCGCGGCGAGGACCTTGTCCGCCATCCCGCGCACGGGCGCGTCGCCGACGATGGGGGACAGGCCCACCACCGGCACCCCGGCGTCGGCGATGGCCTCGCGGATGCCGGGCACGGCGAGGATGGTGCCGACCGAGACGACCGGGTTGGACGGCGGGAAGAGGATCACGTCCGCCGCGGCGATGGCCTCCAGGACGCCCGGCGCGGGCTTCGCCTGCTCCGCGCCGACCGGCACGACCGCCTGCGCCGGGACCGACGCGCGCAGCCGCACCCAGTACTCCTGGAAGTGGACCGCCTTGCGCTCGCCGTCGATCTCCACGGCCACATGCGTCTCGACCCGGTCGTCGGACATCGGGATCAGCCGCACCCCGGGCTTCCACCGGTCGCACAGCGCCTCGGTGACCGCGCTGAGCGGATAGCCCGCGCCCAGCATCTGGGAGCGCACGATGTGCGTGGCGAAGTCCCGGTCGCCGAGCCCGAACCAGTCCGGTCCCACGCCGTAGGCCGCGAGCTCCTCCTTGAGGTGGAAGGTCTCCTCCGCCCGGCCCCAGCCCTGCTCCTCGTTGATGCCGCCGCCGAGCGTGTACATCACCGTGTCCAGATCGGGGCAGACCTTCAGCCCGAAGAGGTGGATGTCGTCGCCGGTGTTGCCGATGACGGTGATGTCCGCGTCCGGCACGGCCCGCTTCAGACCGCGCAGGAACCGGGCACCGCCGATGCCGCCTGCCAGAACCACAATGCGCATGGGGCAAGTCTGGCAGGCGGGTACGACAACAGGGCACGCGGTCGCCGGAGTCGGCCCCGGACGGGTCACGCGTTGACGGCGTCCGCCGCTTCCCGGCCGCCGCTCGCGGCGGCGCACCGGGCGGCGGTCCGCGCGGCGGGGGAGTCGTGCATCGCCATCTCGGTCAGGCCCGGGAAGTAGACGTGCAGGCTGACGGCCGGACGCAGCGCGTCGTTGGTGACCTCGTGCACGTATCCCGGTGCGAACACGCGCTGTTCACCCGCCGCGAGCGCGCGCGTGCCCCGCCGGGTGCGCTCGGTCAGGGTGCCCTCCAGGACGGTCAGCACCCCGGAGGAGCGGCCGTGGTCGTGCGGCCCGCTGCCCTGTCCGGGCACCCAGGACAGCAGCCACACCTCGTAGCCGGGGCCGGTGCGCAGCCGGTGGTACCAGCGCGTCGTCGCGTCGTAGCGGACGAGGTGCTCCCACTGGGCGCGGTCGGCGGCGACGGCCCTGGCCAGGCCGGCGAACTCGGCCACGGTGACCGGGTGCTCGCGCGGAGCCTGGAGGAGGTGCGGGACCTCCAGGAGGTCGCCGGCGATCTGGAGGTCGCTGTCGCTGTTCATGAGGTGCGGTGGTTCCTCGGGAGACTCGGAGATCTGCGGGATCCGGGGATCCGCGGCGATCGGCGTGGTTCTCAGGCGTGGTGCTGAAGGGGGCGCACCGGGTTCCGTGGGCGGGACCCGGGCGGCGGCCGGAGCGGGCGCGTGGACGCGCGGGGCTCAACAGCCGCAGCAGCGACAGCTACAGCGGGCGCGGGCAGCACCGTGGGACCCGGCGGTGCGGGTCGAGGTGAGTGCCGAGTGCGCGAGCATGCCCACAAGCACATCGGTTCACACCAGCGCTGTCAACTCACTGCCCGGAATGTGGGACATGTTTCACCTCATCCGGTTCATCTCGCAGGTGAAAGGTTTGCTCAGCGGGAGACCGGGACACATGGCGCACAAGCCGGGCGCGCAAGCGCCGTTGCGATCCCGTGATCCGACTGTGATCCGGTTCGCTTCGGCGCGCGGGCCGGAACGGGATCGAACGCCAGGTCGTCCTTCCTGGTGCGGGCACCGACGGGGGTCCGCGCGGGGCGGGCGGCCTTCGGTGCCCCTGCTGGGTGTCAAGGTTTATGCCGATTTGAACACTTTCCGCATGGCCTTGGTTCCGCAGAGTGAATAAGGGGCTCAATAGCAGATCTCGGCTTGACTCGCCCGGAGCAGCACACTTGTAATTTCACTCGTGTCGTTCAGCCGGTATCGGTAACGGCTACATCACGGGGACGCGAAAGACAGACGAGGGGCGCACATGACCGAGCTGGTGCAGCAACTGCTGGTCGACGACGCGGACGAGGAACTCGGCTGGCAGGAGCGCGCGCTGTGCGCCCAGACCGACCCCGAGTCCTTCTTCCCCGAGAAGGGCGGCTCCACCCGCGAGGCCAAGAAGGTCTGCCTCGCCTGCGAGGTCCGCTCCGAATGCCTCGAGTACGCCCTCGCCAACGACGAACGCTTCGGCATCTGGGGCGGTCTGTCCGAGCGTGAACGCCGCCGCCTGAAGAAGGCCGCCGTCTGAACCCGGCTCCGGCCGCCGCCCGGCAGGGCTCCGGCCCCTGTCCGGCCGCGCCGCCCGGCCGGACCGACACCGCGCAGATCCCCGCAGAATCCTCACGAACGGCCCGTCGCAGGTGGGTTATCCACAGGCGGCGGGCCGCCGTCTTGCCCAGCCAGTAGTGTGGTCGCTCGTCCGAGACGCCCGCCGCCCTCAGCAGGCACGGGCGTCCACCGCAGTCCATCGAACCGGGGCCGTGTATCTCGATGTCCGTGCACAGCCGTACGGCAGCCCACCACGACGGCGCAGCGCCGTCGGACCCCCCGCGCGCCACGCGATACGCCCCGGCGCAGTCCGACCCCGACCGCCCGCCCGAGTACCCGCGGCACATCGTGACCGCCGTGCTCGTCTCCCACGACGGCGCCCGCTGGCTGCCCGACGCGCTCGCCGGACTGCTCGGCCAGGAACGCCCCGTCCAGTACGCGGTCGCGGCCGACACCGGCAGCGCCGACGCGTCCGCCCAGGTCCTCGGCGAGGCCCTCGGCGACGACCGGGTGCTCCACCTCGCCCGCCGCACCGGCTTCGGCCAGGCCGTCGAGGAGGCCGTCCGCACCGCCCCCCGCCTCACCCCGGACGAACTGCCCTACCTCAAGCGCCCCAGCGGCTGGGACCCCGTCACGCGCACCTGGCGCGACGACGCCTACGACCTGCCCGACCTCCCGCACGGCGAACCTGTGCAGTGGCTGTGGCTCCTGCACGACGACTGCGCCCCCGAACCGGACGCCCTCGCCCACCTGTTGCGCGTCGTCGACAACGAGTACGAACTCGGCCGCGAGGACGTCGCCGTCGTCGGCCCCAAGCTGCGCGGCTGGTACGACCGCCGCCAACTCCTCGAAGTCGGCGTCAGCATCGCCAACTCCGGCCGCCGCTGGACCGGTCTGGACCGCCGCGAACAGGACCAGGGCCAGCACGACCACGTGCAGCCCGTCCTGTCGGTGTCCACCGCCGGCATGCTGGTCCGGCGTGACATCTTCGAACAGCTCGGCGGATTCGACCGCCGGCTGCCCCTGATGCGCGACGACGTCGACCTGTGCTGGCGCGCCCACATGGCCGGACACCGCGTCCTCGTCGCCCCCGACGCCGTCGTACGCCACGCCGAGGCGGCCTCCCGCGAGCGCCGCACCGTCGACTGCGTGGGCCGCACCGCGGCCTCCCCGCACAAGGTCGACAAGGCGGGCGCCGTCTACACCCTGCTCGTCAACACCCGCACCGCCGCGCTGCCCTGGGTCCTGGTGCGGATCGTCGTCGGCACCCTGCTGCGCACCCTCGCCTACCTCGTCGGCAAGGTCCCCGGACAGGCCCTCGACGAGATCCGCGGCCTGGCCGGCACCCTGCTGCGCCCCGAGCGGATCATCGCGGGCCGACGCGCGCGCGGCGCACCGCAGATCGACAAGGGGGAACTGCGCCCCCTGTTCCCGCCGCCCGGCGCCACCGTCCGCGCCACCGTCGAACAGGTCGCGGGCAACCTCGTCGGCGGCTCCGACCCCGAGGTCTCCTCCGCGGGCCGGCACGGCGGCGCGATCGAGTCGGGACCCGGCGGCGAGGACGCCGACTTCCTGGAGATCGAGCAGTTCGCCCGGCTCAAGCGCATCGCCCGCAAACCCGGCCCGGTGCTCTTCCTGGTCCTGCTGCTCGTCTCCCTGATCGCCTGCCGCGGCCTGCTCGGCGGCGGCGCGCTCGCGGGCGGCGCCCTGCTGCCCGCCCCGCCCGGCTCCGGCGACCTGTGGGCGCGCTACCTCGACTCCTGGCACCCGGTCGGCGCCGGAGGCACCTCCTCCGCGCCGCCCTACCTGGCGATCGTGGCGCTGCTCGCGTCCCTGCTGCTCGGCTCCACGGGACTCGCCGTCACCGTGCTGCTGGTCGGCGCCGTGCCGCTGGCCGGATTCACCGCGTACTTCGCCTCCCGCCCCCTGATCCCGTCCCGGCTGCTGCGCGCCTGGGCGGCCGTCGTCTACGCCGTGCTGCCCGCCACCACCGGCGCCCTGGCAGGCGGCCGCGTCGGCACCGCGGTGCTCGCCGTCCTGCTGCCGCTCATCGCCCGCGCGGGCGTCGCCGCCACCGGGCTCACCGCCCCGGCGGGCACGCGCGGCAGCTGGCGCGCCACCTGGGCGTACGCCCTCCTGCTGACGATCACCACCGCCTTCACCCCCATCGTCTGGCCCCTCGCGCTGGTCCTCGGCCTGGTGCCGCTGGCCGTGCGCCGCGGCGACCTCGTGGCGCGCCTGCTGCGCTTCCTGGCCCAGATCCTCACCCCGCTGCTGCTGCTCGCCCCCTGGTCGCTGACGCTGCTGCCGTCCGGCTTCTTCCAGGAGGCCGGCCTGGAGTACGGCTCCTCGGCCGCCTCCGCCCTGGACCTGCTGGGCGCCGCCCCCGGTGGACCCGGCACGGTGCACGGACTGATGCTCATCGGCATCGTCCTGGCCGCGCTGGCCGCCCTGCTGCGCACGCAGCGCCAGGCCGCCGTCTGGGCCGCCTGGACGGTCGCCCTGGTGTCGCTCGTCTTCGCCGTCCTGTCCAACGACTCCACCTGGGCCGGACCCGCGACCCTCGTCTACGGCCTCGCCCTCCTGGCCGCCGCCCTGCTCGGCGCCGACGGGGCACGCGCGCGCGTGGCCGAGCAGAGCTTCGGCTGGCGCCAGCCGGTCGCCGCGCTGATCGCCTTCGCCGCCGCGGCCGGTCCGCTGCTCGTCGTCGCGGGCTGGATGATCCGCGGCGCCGACGGCCCGCTGGAGCGGCGCGACCCGGTGCAGGTGCCCGCGTTCGTCGCCGAGGAGAGCAGCACCCGCGACCAGGCCCGGACCCTGGTCCTCGACAGCGACTCCCCGGCGCACGTCGGCTACATGCTGGTGCGCGGCTCCGGCGTCCGCATGGGCGACGCCGAACTGGCCGCGGCAGGCAGCGGCAACAGCAGGCTCGACAAGGTCGTCGCCAACCTGGTCGCGGGCTCCGGCGCCGACCAGGCCGGACAGCTCGGCGGCTTCGCCGTGCGCTACGTCCTCGTGCACAAGGGCGCCCCCCGCGAGATCACCCGGGTCCTGGACGCCACGCCCGGCCTGTCCCGGCTCAGCCAGCAGGACGGCAGCGCACTGTGGCGGGTGAACCAGGAGGTCTCGCGCGCCGCCATCGTGCCCGCCGCGGCCCCGGGCGGCGGCACCGGCTCGGGCACGGCCGCGGCCCAGCCCGTCGCCGCCGGTCCCGTGGAGATCCACACCACCGTCCCGGCCGGTGCCGAGGGCCGGGTGCTGCGCCTGGCCGACTCCGCCGCCGCGGGCTGGAGCGCCACCCTGGACGGCAAGCCGCTCACCCGCACCACCGTCGACGGCTGGGCCCAGGGCTTCGAGCTCCCCGCCTCGGGCGGAAAGCTCGACGTCACCTTCGACGCCCCGTTCACCCGTACCGCCTGGCTGTGGGCGCAGGGCCTGCTCGCCGTCGTGCTGGTGGTGCTCGCCCTGCCCGGCCGCCGCCGCGACGTCGACGACGACCTGCCCGAGGAGGAGCAGCCCGTCCCCGCGCAGCCCGTCACCGGCGAGGGCCGCAGGGCCCGCCGGCTGCGTGCCCAGGCGGAGGCCGAGGAGAGCGCCCAGGAGACCGGGCAGGACCCGGCCGCCGAGCCCGCGCACGAGGAGGGCGCCCCGGCCGCCGTACCGCAGCAGCAGTCCTACGGCGAGTGGGACACCACCGCCTACGCCGGTGCCCCGGCGGCCACCGACTACGGCGCCTACGGCGACCAGCAGTACCAGGCCGCGGCCCCGCCCCAGCAGTACACGACGGGCGGGTACGACCAGACGTACCAGGGCGGCCAGGCCGATCCGTACCAGAGCGGCCAGTACGACCCGTACGCCTACGGCGGCCGACCGGCTCCCGGCGGCTACGACCAGACGTACCACCAGCCCTACGAGGAGCAGCCGTACGGCGAGCAGCCGTACGACCCGGCACAGCAGCACCAGCACCACCCGCACGGCAACGGCAGTGAGCGCCCCGACGGGAGCCAGCAGTGAACCGCACGACCCTGTCCCTGATCGCCGGTGCGGCCGCGCTCGCCGCCGTCACCGGGTTCGCCGCGCTGGAAGGGCCCGCCGAGGCGGGCACCGCTCCCGCGCGGGCCGCCGCCCAACTGCCGGTGGAGCGCACCACGCTGGTCTGCCCGGCACCGAGCGACTCGGACATAGCCGACACCTCCTACACGTCCTTCACTCCCGTGACGAACGGCACCGGAGCCGACGGCAAGGCCGAACTCAGCTCCGCCACCCAGCAGTCGGACGGCGGCGCCGACAACTCGGCAAGCAAGGGCAAGAGCAAGGGAAAAGACAAGGACAAGGACAAGAAGAAGGCCGACAAGCCCGCCCTCCAGCCCAAGGAGCCGGGCAAGCCGGTCACCGGGGACACCTCCGGCGGTGACGCGCCCGCGCTGATCGGCACCGCCGAGGGCAAGTTCGCGCCCGGCTGGACCATGCAGCAGACCACCGAGGTCGCGGCGGGCGCCGGGCGCGGGCTGCTGGGCATGGACTGCACCGCCCCGGACACCGAGTTCTGGTTCCCCGGCGCGAGCACCGCCGCGGGACGCTCGGACTACGTCCACCTGACCAACCCCGACGACTCCGCCGCCGTCGTCGACATCCAGCTGTACGGCAAGGACGGCGCGGTGAAGTCGGAGGTGGGGGAGGGCATCACCGTCGGCCCGCGCTCCAGCGAGCCGGTCCTGCTGTCCACGCTCGGCGACACCCGGCAGGAGGACGTCACGGTCCATGTGACCGTGCGCAGCGGCCGGGTCGGCGCCGCGGTGCAGGCCCTCGACGAGAAGATCGGCGGGGACTGGCTGGCCGCCGCCGCGGACCCGGCGTCCTCCCTGGTGCTGCCCGGCATCCCCAAGGACGCCACCTCCGTGCGGCTGATCGCCTTCACCGCGGCCGACGCCGACACCGACCTGAAGGTCCAACTGGCCTCGCCGACCGGTCTGATCACTCCCGCGGGACACGAGACCGTGCACCTGAAGGGCGGTATGACGACCGGCGTCGACCTGGGCGACCTCACCCGCGGCGAGGCGGGCTCGCTGGTGCTCAGCCAGGGGCAGGCGGCCGTTCCGGTCGTCGCCGCGGTGCGCGTGACCCGTGGCAAGGGCGGCAAGCAGGAGACGGCGTTCATCCCGGCGTCCGGACCGATCGGGACCCGGGCCACCTCGGCCGACAACAGCGCGAAGGGCTCGACGCTGTCGCTGACCGCGCCCACCGCCACCGCCCAGGTCAGAGTCACCGCGTCGGCGGGCAGCGAGGGCGGTACGGCCCAGTCGAAGACGTACACGATCAAGGCGGGCACCACCCAGGACATCGACCCGCCCCGGCCGTCCGGTCTGAAGGGGAGCTACGCGCTGACGGTGGAGCGGCTGTCCGGCGGCCCGGTGTACGGGGCCCGCACCCTCATGGCGACGGAGGAGGGCGTCCCCGGCTTCACCGTCCAGACCCTGCCGGACGACCGGGGCACGGTGTCGGTGCCGCAGGCCGACGAGGACGTGTCGGTGCTCCAGAAATGACGGCACCGCGCTCCAGGACCGGCGGCACCGCACGGCTGACAGCGCTCCGCGACCGGCCGCGCACGCACGGCTGACATCCAGTGCGGCGCGGCGCGGCCGGTGCCGTGCAGCCGATGCCGTGCAGCCGATGCCGTGCGGCCGGTGCCGTGCGGTCAGTCCTCGCCGTAGCGCGGGTCGACCGTCTCCGGTGTCAGGCCCAGCAGTTCGGCCACCTGCTCGACCACGATCTCGTGCACCAGGGCGGCCCGCTCGTCGCGGCCCTTGCTGCGGATCTCCACCGGACGCCGGTAGACCACCACCCGCGCCGTCTTCCCGGCCTCCGCCGGGAAGGCGTCCCCGAGCGGCACCGGTTCGTCGCTCCAGGACTGTCCGGGCCCGGCCGGACGCGGCACGTCCAGCACGAGGAAGTCGATGTCGGCCAGTTGCGGCCACCGCCGCTCCAGACGCTCCACGGAGTCCTGCACCAGGTCCGCGAACACCTCGGCGCGGCTCGCGGCGAGCGGCACCTGGGGCGGTGCGATCGGGCCGCGCATGCCCCGGCCGTGGCGATCACGTCGGCGGGGCCCGGGGCCTGCGGCACGGGGCGGTACACGGTTGTCCATCACTGGTGAAGGGTAGTCCTCGCGACCCCCGCCCGCCTCGTTGCGGACACCGTCCCGGCACCGTGCCGTCCGGCCGCGCCCACCGCCGCGGGGCCCGGCCGTCCGCCCGCGCGATCCGTACGGCAACCGGTCACCCGGCACCGGATCCGGCCAAGCTCGGACTCGATTGCGTATCTCTCCGAGGCCGCCGATCTCAAGGCAATTGACGGTGTTTGTACCTACTCGTGACCGGAACAAGGGGTGTTCGGGATCCCGTCATATGCCGTCAACGCTGGTCAGTAAGGTGGTGTTGAAGGAGCATGTGGGGTGTTTCACAGCACGACACGGTGGAGTGACCTGGTGGAGAGTCGTCGCGGCCCGCTCAAGAGTGCGGTACCGTCCAACGTCGTGAGCCCTGTACGTCGCTGTTCGCGCACCGCTTGCGGCCGTCCCGCCGTAGCGACGCTGACGTACGTCTACGCCGACTCGACCGCCGTCCTCGGCCCGCTCGCCACCTACGCCGAGCCGCACTGCTACGACCTGTGCGCCGAGCACTCCGAGCGCCTCACCGCCCCGCGCGGCTGGGAGGTCGTCCGGCTCCTCGACGGTTCGGCTCCGGCCCGGCCCAGCGGCGACGACCTGGAGGCGCTCGCCAACGCCGTGCGCGAGGCGGCCCGCCCGCAGGAGCGCGCGGCCGAAGCCGGCGGCGGCGCCCGCGGAGCCGACCCGATGGAGGTCGCGCGCCGCGGCCATCTGCGGGTCCTCCGCTCACCGGACAACTGACAAAACCGTTCACCACGGCCCGAGTCGGGGATCCGCGCACCGCCCGCCCTCTCCCTTCCCCACGTCCCGCGCGCCGCGTCCCGTGCGGTCGGTGTGTCCGGCGGCACTCGTGCCGCACCCGGTTCATGCGCGGGCCGCACTGCCCGGGACGGGTAGTTTGTGGGGACCGACAGGGACTTCAGAAGGGTTGGCCGTGGCTGCTGATCTGTCGCAGATCGTCAAGGCGTACGACGTGCGCGGGGTGGTCCCGGACCAGTGGGACGAGCCGCTGGCCGAGCTGTTCGGAGCGGCCTTCGCCCGGGTGACCGGGGCGAGCGCCCTGGTCACCGGCCACGACATGCGGCCCTCCTCGCCCGGCCTGGCCCGCGCCTTCGCCCGCGGCGCGGTGCGCTGCGGCGTCGACGTCACCGAGATCGGGCTCTGCTCGACGGACCAGCTGTACTACGCCTCGGGCGCGTTGGACCTGCCGGGCGCGATGTTCACGGCCTCGCACAACCCGGCCCGGTACAACGGCATCAAGATGTGCCGCGCGGGCGCGGCCCCCGTGGGCCAGGACACCGGCCTCGCCGAGATCCGCGAACTCGCCGAGCGCTGGAGCGAGTCGGGCGCCCCGCAGCCGGCCGACCGCCCCGGAGCGGTCACCCGGCGGGACACGCTGGAGGACTACGCCGCCCATCTGCGCTCCCTCGTCGACGTCAGCTCCATCCGCCCGCTGAAGGTCGTCGTCGACGCGGGCAACGGCATGGGCGGCCACACCGTCCCCACCGTCCTGACCGGTCTGCCCGTCGACCTCGTCCCGATGTACTTCGAACTGGACGGCACCTTCCCGCACCACGAGGCCAACCCGCTCGACCCGGCGAACCTCGTCGACCTCCAGCGGCGGGTCCGCGCCGAGGGCGCCGACCTCGGCCTCGCCTTCGACGGCGACGCCGACCGCTGCTTCGTGGTCGACGAACACGGCGACCCGGTCCCGCCCTCGGCCGTCACCGCGCTGGTCGCCGCCCGCGAACTGGCCCGCAACGGCGGCCGGGGCGCGATCATCCACAACCTGATCACCTCCCGTTCGGTCCCCGAAGTGGTGAAGGAGAACGGCGGCACCCCCGTCCGCACCCGCGTCGGCCACTCCTTCATCAAGGCCGAGATGGCCCGTACCGGTGCGATCTTCGGCGGCGAGCACTCCGCGCACTACTACTTCAAGGACTTCTGGAACGCCGACACGGGCATGCTGGCGGCCCTGCACGTCCTCGCGGCGCTCGGCGGCCAGGACAAGCCGCTGTCCGCCCTGGTCGCCCGCTACGACCGCTACGAGGGCTCCGGAGAGATCAACTCCACCGTCGCCGACCAGGCCGCCCGCCTCGCCGCGCTCCGGTCCGCCTACGCGGGCCGCGACGACGTCACCCTCGACGAACTCGACGGCCTCACGGTCAGCGCCGCCGACTGGTGGTTCAACGTCCGCCCCTCCAACACCGAACCGCTGCTGCGGCTGAACGCGGAGGCACGCGACGAGGCCACGATGGCCAAGGTCCGCGACGAGGTCCTGGAGATCATCAGGGGCTGAGCGGCCACCCCGCCGGACCCCGCCACCGGTGCCCCGACCGGCGGTACGCTGACCAGGCACGTCCGTACAACCCCATACGCACCCCGCGTCCCGAAGGGAACACCCATGCCGCTCGAAGCCGGCCTCCTGGAGATCCTGGCCTGCCCGGCCTGCCACGCCCCCCTCAAGGAGCAGGACACCGAGCTGATCTGCACCGGTGAGGACTGCGGTCTGGCCTACCCGGTCCGCGACGGCATCCCCGTCCTGCTGGTGGACGAGGCCCGCCGCCCGGCCTGACCGCCGCCACGGCGCCGGGCAGCCGCGACCGGACACCCCGAGGAGTCCGGCGCCCCGGGACCGAACCGGTCCCGGAACCGGCGGAGCCGAGGACAGGGGCGGACCGAGCACCGGGGCGGCGGACCGAGGGCCGAGGCGGACCCGAGGGCCGACCGGCCCGGGACCGACGGAACCGGCAGGCGTCCACCACCCGGTCGTACGGCCCCCGCACGGGTCCAGCGATCCCGGACGGACGGTCCGCAGGGCCGGAGGCCCGGCCCACCCGGACGCAAACCGGGACCCCGGCCCCCCCGGACGCAAGCCCGGCCCACCCGGACGGGAACGCGGCCCGGACACGGGACGACGGCGACGCACCGTCCGCCGCCCAGCCGTCCTCAGGTCACGCCGCCCCCGCGCCGCCCGCCCCGCCGCCGCGACGATCCGCCGTCCCGACCCCCCGCCGTCCAGACGCCCCGGTGCCCGGCGATCGGCACCGATCGGAGGCTGCCGCACATGATCGACGAAACGCTGCTCGACGCCCCCGAGGCGCTCGCCGACGCCGACCACCGCGGACTGCTCCGCGGCGCGGCCGAGGCCGGAGCCCGCGTCCGCACCGCCGCCCGGCACGCCGCGGAGGCCGGCGTGGCCGACCTCCGACCGGACGGCCGCCCCCGCGCCGTCCTGATCGCCGGACCGGGCGCCGCCGCCACCCACGCCGCCGACCTGCTCGGCACCCTCGCCGGCGCCGGCAGCCCCGTCACCCGGCTGGCCCCCACCGGCGTCGCCAGTGCCTCCGGCGCCCTGCGCTGGGAACTGCCCGGCTGGGCCGGCTCCGTCGACCTCCTGCTGATCGCCACCCCCGACGGCACCGAGCCGAGCCTGTCCACCCTCGCCGAACAGGCGTACCGGCGGGGCTGCACGGTCGTCGCCGTCGCCCCGGCGGGCACCCCGCTCGCCGAGTCCGTGGCAGGCGCCCACGGCCTGTTCATCCCCATGGCGACCGCCCCCTACGACCACGACGAACCCCTCGCCGGATCCGCGCCCGGCGTGCTGTGGGCGCTGCTCACCCCGCTGCTCGCGCTGCTGGACCGCGTCGGCCTGCTCACCGCGCCGCCCGACGCCCTGGAGGCCGCCGCCGACCGGCTCGACCAGATCGCCGAACGCTGCGGGCCCGCCATCGCCACCTACAGCAACCCGGCCAAGACCCTCGCCGCCGAACTGGCCGACGCCCTCCCGGTGATCTGGACCGAGGGCGTCGCGGCCGGTCCCGCCGGCCGCCGGTTCGCCGCCGGGCTCGCCGAACTGTCCGGCGTCCCCGCCGTTGTCGCCGAACTGCCCGAGGCACTCGCCGAACACAGCGCCCTGCTCGCCGGTCCGCTGGCCGCCAGCGCCGACCCGGACGACTTCTTCCGCGACCGCGTCGACGAACCGCCCGCGCTGCACGCGCGCGTGGTGCTGCTGCGCGACCGCCCGCTCGGCGGCCTCACGGCCGCGCCCGCCGCCCGTGACCTGGCCCTCAGCCACGACACGCCGATCAGCGAGCTGGAACCGGAGCCCGGCGGCGAGATCGAGACCCTCGCGGAACTCATCGCCGTCACGGACTTCGCCGCCGTCTACCTGGCGCTCGTCTCCCGGTCCTGAACCGCCGCCCGCACACCGGACACCCGTACACCGGACACCCGGACACCGGACATCCGGCACCCGGCCGGCCCGCCGGGTGCCGCATCGCAGAGAGAAACACAGAGAAACACATGGACCGCCTCGACAACACCGTCCGCCCCTACGCCTGGGGTTCCACCACCGCCATCCCGCACCTCCTGGGCGTGGAACCGAGCGGCGAACCGCAGGCGGAGATGTGGATGGGCGCCCACCCCGGCGCCCCCTCGCGCACCGGACGCGGCACCCTCGCCGCGGTCATCGACGCCGACCCGGAGCGGGAACTGGGCGCCGAGGCGGTCGCCAGGTTCGGCCCGCGCCTGCCCTTCCTGCTCAAACTCCTCGCCGCCGGAGCCCCCCTCTCCCTCCAGGTCCACCCCGATCTGGACCAGGCCCGGGAGGGTTACGCCGACGAGGAGCGCCGCGGTGTCCCGGCCGACGCCCCGCAGCGCAACTACAAGGACGCCAACCACAAGCCCGAACTGATCTGCGCGCTCACCGAGTTCGACGGCCTGTGCGGCTTCCGCGCGCCCGCCGAGGCCGCCGCGCTGCTCGCCGCCCTCGACGTGGACTCCCTCAAGCCCTACGTCGACCTGCTGCGCGCCCGCCCCGAGGAGGCGGCCCTGCGCGAGGTGCTCACCGCGATCCTCACCGCCGACCCCGCGGAGACGGCCCGCACGGTCGGCGAGGCCGCCACCGCCTGCGCCCGCCTCGGCGGCGACCACGCCCCGTACGCCGGCATCGCCCACCACTACCCGGGCGACCCCGGCGTCCTGGCCGCCATGCTCCTCAACCACGTCCGGCTCCAGCCCGGTGAGGCCCTGTTCCTCGGCGCGGGCATCCCGCACGCCTATCTGAACGGCCTGGGCGTGGAGATCATGGCCAACTCCGACAACGTCCTGCGCTGCGGCCTGACCCCCAAGCACGTCGACGTCCCCGAACTCCTGCGCATCGTCCGCTTCGAGGCGGCCGACCCCGGTGTGCTGCGCCCCGAGGCCGCCCCGGACGGCGAGGAGGTCTACGAGACGCCCATCGACGAGTTCCGCCTCTCCCGCTACGTCCTCCCCGAGGGCGCCCCGGCCCACGATCTCACCCTGGCCACCCCGCAGATCCTGCTCTGCACGGCCGGTTCGGTACGGGCGGGCGAGGAGGAACTGACGCCGGGGCAGTCGGTGTTCGTCCCGGCGGGCGAGAAGGCCGAGGTGTCCGGCACCGGCACGCTCTTCCGCGCCACGGTCGTCGTCTGACACCCGCGCCCCGACCGGCCACCGGGCCGCCGCGGACCGTCCCGTCCGCGGCGGCCCGTCCGCCGTACCGGTTCGCCGTACCCGCCTGCCGTGGTCCGCGGTACCTGCCCGCCGTACGGATCCGGCGCACCGCCGCCGGACGGGGCTGCAACAATGACCCACCGGCAGCACGAAGGCGAAGGGACAACGCGGACAGATGAGCGCGTCAGGCGGCACCAGGGCGATCGTGGCGGCACTCGGCGCCAACCTCGCGATCGCGGTAGCGAAGTTCGTGGCGTTCGCCTTCAGCGGCTCCTCGTCGATGCTCGCCGAGGGCGTGCACTCGGTGGCCGACTCCGGCAACCAGTTCCTGCTGCTGGTCGGCGGCAAGAAGGCCCAGCGCGAGGCGACCGAGCAGCACCCGTTCGGCTACGGCCGCGAGCGCTACATCTACGCCTTCCTGGTCTCCATCGTGCTGTTCTCCATCGGCGGCATGTTCGCGATCTACGAGGGCTACGAGAAGATCAGCCACCCGCACGAACTGGAGAACTGGTACTGGCCGGTGGCCGTCCTCGCCTTCGCGATCTGCGCCGAGGGCTACTCCTTCCGCACCGCCATCAAGGAGTCCAACGAGCTGCGCGGCAAGCTCTCCTGGCCGCAGTTCATCCGCCGCGCCAAGGCACCCGAGCTGCCCGTGGTCCTGCTGGAGGACTTCGGCGCCCTGATCGGACTCGTCCTCGCCCTCGGCGGCGTCGGCCTCGCGCTGCTCACCGGCAACGGCGTCTGGGACGGCGTCGGCACCGTCTGCATCGGTGTGCTGCTCGTCCTGATCGCCCTCGTGCTGGCCGCCGAGACCAAGTCGCTGCTGCTCGGCGAGGCCGCCGGGACCGACGTGATCGAGCAGATCAAGGACGCCACGGTCGACGGCGACACCGTCACAGGCATCATCCACATGCGCACCCTCCACCTCGGCCCCGAGGAACTGCTCGTCGCCGCCAAGATCGCGGTCCAGCACGACGACACGGCCACCGAGGTCGCCGCCGCCATCGACGCCGCCGAGTCCCGCATCCGCGCCGCCGTCCCCATCGCCCGCGTCATCTACCTCGAACCTGACGTCTACAGCGCGGCCGAGGCCGCCAGGGGCGCCGATCCGGAGGCCACCCCGGGCGGACCGAACCCGCACGCCACCGGTCACTGACGCGCCGGACGGCCGGATCCGGCCGGAGGCGGACTGGGGGCCGCCGGGTACCGCGGTGTAGCTTGGGTCAGAGCCAGACGTCGCTGCTGATGGCGGTCGGGCGGCCCCGGAGCGGGCCGACCGAGGGAGAGAGGGCCTCCGACGGACTGCGCTGCGCGCACGCGGGCAGGCATGCCTGTGTCCTGAGGGGCGCCTTCGTGCCCGCCGCCGCGCAGGTCAGCCGTACCCACCTCGACCCGATCCCGAGGAGCAGCCCGTAATGACGACTGTCGACAACCGGCAGGACTTCAAGGTCGCCGACCTGTCCCTGGCCGAGTTCGGCCGCAAGGAGATCACCCTCGCCGAGCACGAGATGCCGGGCCTGATGGCGATCCGCAAGGAGTACGCGGAGCAGCAGCCGCTCGCGGGCGCCCGCGTCACCGGCTCCCTGCACATGACCGTCCAGACCGCCGTCCTCATCGAGACCCTGGTCGCCCTCGGCGCCCGCGTCCGCTGGGCGTCCTGCAACATCTTCTCCACCCAGGACCACGCCGCCGCCGCCATCGCGGTCGGCCCGAACGGCACCCCCGAGAACCCCCAGGGCATCCCGGTCTTCGCCTGGAAGGGCGAGAGCCTCGAAGAGTACTGGTGGTGCACCGAGCAGGCGCTGACCTGGCCGGACACCCCCACCGGCGGCCCGAACATGATCCTGGACGACGGCGGCGACGCCACCCTCCTCGTCCACCAGGGCGTCGAGTACGAGAAGGACGGCAAGGTCCCCTCGGTCGACACCGCCGAGTCCGACGAGCACCGCGTCATCCTCCAGCTGCTGACCCGCACCCTGGGCGAGAACCCCCAGAAGTGGACCCAGCTGGCCTCCGAGATCCGCGGTGTCACGGAGGAGACCACCACCGGCGTGCACCGGCTGTACGAGATGCAGCGCGACGGCACCCTCCTCTTCCCCGCGATCAACGTCAACGACGCGGTGACGAAGTCGAAGTTCGACAACAAGTACGGCTGCCGGCACTCCCTGGTCGACGGCATCAACCGCGCCACCGACGTCCTGATCGGCGGCAAGACCGCCGTCGTCTGCGGCTACGGCGACGTGGGCAAGGGCTGCGCGGAGTCCCTGCGCGGCCAGGGCGCCCGGGTGATCGTCACCGAGGTCGACCCGATCTGCGCCCTCCAGGCCGCGATGGACGGCTACCAGGTCACCACCCTGGACGACGTCGTCGAGACCGCCGACATCTTCGTCACCACCACCGGCAACAAGGACATCATCCTCGCCTCGGACATGGCGAAGATGAAGCACCAGGCCATCGTCGGCAACATCGGCCACTTCGACAACGAGATCGACATGGCCGGCCTCGCGAAGATCCCCGGCATCGTCAAGGACGAGGTCAAGCCGCAGGTCCACACCTGGACCTTCCCGGACGGCAAGGTCATCATCGTGCTGTCCGAGGGCCGCCTGCTGAACCTGGGCAACGCCACCGGCCACCCGTCGTTCGTGATGTCCAACTCCTTCGCGGACCAGACCCTGGCCCAGATCGAGCTGTTCACCAAGCCCGACGAGTACCCGACCGGCGTCTACGTGCTGCCCAAGCACCTCGACGAGAAGGTCGCCCGCCTCCACCTGGACGCGCTCGGCGTGAAGCTGACCCGGCTCCGCCCCGAGCAGGCCGCGTACATCGGTGTGGACGTGGACGGCCCGTACAAGGCGGACCACTACCGCTACTGACCGACCGCAGGCACCACTGACCGATCCCGGGCGCCGGGCGAGCCGCACCCGCGGCCCCGCCCGGCGCTCCGGTTCCCCGGTCCTCCGGGACAGGCCCCCGCACCCCCGTGCCGGGGGCCTGCCCCGTTGACCGGACCGGCCCGTCAAGCCCCAGGAACCCCATGCCCCGCGGCACCTATTCGCTCCACGATCCGCACGATCACACCCCCTTCGCCGAAGAACACTTCCAGTGCGCACCAGGCCCCTCGGGCTGGCGCTATGTCTCCCAGGTCACCGCCCCTTCGGGCGAGCACCGCGGCTCCGTCGACCTCGCCCTCGACGAACTCGGCCGCCCCATCCGCCTCGAACTCCACGCGGGCGGCTGGCAGGTGCGGGGCGCCGCCCTCGACGGCGTCACCTGGGTCCGCACCGACCCCACCGGGACCCACGCCACCGAAGGCAATGTGCGCGCCCACGCCTTCACCGGCACGTCCCCCGCGTTCCTCGTCGCCACCGCTCGTCTCCTGCGCCTCACCCCCTCGGCCTCCGCCACCCGCGTACGCCTCGTCACCTTCACGGATCCGGTCCTCGCCCCCCGCACCGTGGACCAGTCCTGGGCCCTGGTGAAGAGAGAAGCACACGCCACTGACAACGGCCCCCTGACCGTGGACGAGTACCAGGTCACAGCCCTGGACACCGGGGAACGGCACACCGTTCACCTCTCCGGCGACGTCGTCCTGGCGGCCCCCGGCATCGAACTGGAGGACCTCAGGTCACCGCCGTCCGCCTTCGACGCCTGAGAGCCGCACGGACCGGCCCTACGCGGGCGGCACGAACCCGGTCGCGGGCCGCCGCGCCGCCACGTCCGCCATGTCCGCCGCGTCGGAAGGCGCCGGAGACGGCGAGAGGGCAGGAGAAGCAGGCGGGGAAGCCGGGGAAGCCGGGGAAGGCGGGGACTGCGGAGAAGCAGGCGGGGAGAACGGAGAAAACGGGGAAGAGGGAGAAGGAGAAGAAAGAGACGGAGCCGGGGAGGGTGCGGGCGGCGTCTGCGGCGCGACGAAGGCACGAGCCGCCTCGGGCCCGCCCCCGGCGGGAGAGTGACCGAACGCCCGCCGGGCCTCCCGTACCTGCCGCTCCTGCAACACCGCGGCCAGGTACATCGCCGGCGGCACCCCGGGCGGTACGGGAACACCGGTGAGCGCGGAGAGATCGGTGGCGAGCCGCTGCGCGAGGTCCCAGCCGGCCCGCGGGTCCAGCTGCTGCATCCGCGTCAGGTACTGCCGCACGGCCAGCCACAGCCCGTCGGGCACCGCCGACAGATCGAGGGCCGAGAACCGCCCGGCCAGCCAGGGCGGCGGCGGTGGCACGGCGGACATCCGGCCGGCCGCCGTCCGCTCGCGCACCACCAGGGTCCCCGCGAACACATCGCCCAGCCGCCGGCCCCGCGCCGAGACCAGCGAGGCGATACAGGCGACGACCCCGAAGGTCATCAGGATCTCCACCACACCGATCGCCCCGCGCACCAGCGCGTGCCGGAACCTGATCGGCCCGCCGTCGTCCCGGACGACCCGCAGCCCGCACGCCAGCTTCCCGAGGGACCGCCCGTGGCTGAGCGTCTCCACCGCGATCGGACCGCCCACCAGCACCAGCAGGAAGGCCGCGATCGACAGCGCGACCTGCGCCGCCTCGTCCAGCGAGGCCGTGGCGACCAGCAGCCCCACGCTCACCAGGATGTAGGCGGCCACGGTCACAGCGAGGTCGAGCAGGACGGCCAGCGCCCTGCTGGGCAGTCTCGCGGGGCGCAGCTCCAGCGCCACCGCCTCGCCCGTCACCAGCTCACTCACGCTCTGCCGCCCTTCCCTGGCCTGCCCCGAGAACCGCCAGTCTGCCAAGCTGAGGGCCGTCGCGTCGCAGTAGGACAAGCAGACACATCCGACGGACCGCCGACCAACCAGCCGAGGAGCAGGCAGACACGATGGACCTGGACGTCTTCGTCTCCGCCCACCGAGCCGAGTGGGACCGCCTCGAAGCGCTGCTCGCCCGCCGACGCCGCCTCACCGGTGCGGAGGCCGACGAGCTGATCGTCCTCTACCAGCGTGCCGCCACCCATCTGTCGCTCATCCGCTCCAGCGCCCCCGACCCGCTGCTGGCCGCCCGGCTCAGCCAGCTCGTCGCCCGCGCGCGCGGGGCGGTGACCGGGACCCGGCGGGCCTCGTGGCGCGACGTCACCCGGTTCCTGTTGGAGGGCTTCCCCGCGGCGGTCTACCGGGCACGCCACTGGTGGGTTCCCACGGCACTCCTGTCCACCGTCGTCGCCGTACTCCTGGGCTGGTGGATCGGCACCCACCCGGCGGTGCAGGCCACCATCGCGGCTCCCAGTGAGCTACGGCAGCTCACGCGCCCCGGCGGTGAGTACGAGACCTACTACTCGGACCATCCCGCGACCGCCTTCGCCGCGCAGGTGTGGACGAACAACGCCCAGGCCGCCGCGATGTGCCTGGTCCTCGGTGTGTTCCTGGGACTGCCGGTCCTGTGGGTCCTCTTCGAGAACATGCTCAACCTGGGCGTCGGCATCGGCCTGATGTCCTCGGCCGGACGCCTGGACACCTTCCTCGGCCTGGTCCTCCCGCACGGCCTGCTGGAACTGACCGCGGTCTTCGTGGCCGCCGGTACGGGACTGCGCCTCGGCTGGACGCTCATCGACCCGGGCCCGCGCACGCGTCGCGCCGCGCTCGCCGAAGAAGGACGGGCCGCCGTGGGCATGGCCATCGGACTCGCCCTGGTCCTGTTCGTCTCCGGCGCCATCGAAGGCTTCGTCACCCCGTCCGGCCTGCCCACCTGGGCCCGCATCGGCATCGGCGTCGTCGCCGAGGCGGCGTTCCTGACCTACGTGTACGTCCTCGGCGGCCGAGCCGTACGCGCCGGCGGTACGGGAGACCTGGCGGCAGCCGAGCGAAGCGCCACCGTGCCGACGGCCGCCTGATGTGCGTTTCCGTCCGCTGAGCTGCTAGTGTCCTCTTCGCCCCACCGGAGCCGTTGACACGGAGCGGGTGGGGAGGTAGATTCGAACAGTTGCCTGGAGCTGACCTACTGGTCCGGCAGGCGGGCAACGGTGAACATCTATCCGCTTCCGGAGTCATTCAGATTCCCGAGAAGCCCCGATGAATCGGAAAACGAAGCCCGGTCAGACCGGCTCCAAACTTCTGATAAAGTCGGAACCGCCGGAAAGGGAAACGCGGAAGCGGGAACCTGGAAAGCACCGAGGAAATCGGATCGGAAAAAGATCTGATAGAGTCGGAAACGCA